>JAOHEK010000015.1 GCA_028097405.1 Paracoccaceae bacterium
CCTACCGAGTCGTAAGTCGGGACCATTCCTTTGGGGGGAATCGTTATGTTTAAATTGATCGTGGTCACATTGGCCGTATTCGCTGCCGTTTTACAGATCTTCGGAGGCTCTGAGCGCCGACCTGAGGTTGCACGTGAAGCTGCGCCCGGACTAACGCTTGCGACGTTTATGGGCACAGCCGAACCGATTGATGAAACATCATTGGATCGGGAACCGTTGTTGTCGGAGGCTGAAGCCATTGCCATTGCCGTTGCGGCTGGAAATAGCGCGCGCTCTGAACGCGAGGCTGCGCCGAAAACCTACCGCGCACAGGAACTGGCCAGAACGATTGAATTGAAAACGTCTGTTCAAACCGACACACCGACCAAATGGGTTGTGTCTGCGTCGCGCGTTAATGTGCGACAGGGACCGGGCACATCTAACGCGGTCATCGCGCAAGTCACACTTGGGACCGAGGCGCAGATTTTGGACCGGAAGAACGGTTGGGCACAAATCCAGACACAGGATGGTGGAACGTCTGGGTGGATCTCTGGCAAGTTTTTGGAAGAAAAGACGCCAAGCTAAACTGGCTCGGGCGTTCCCTTTGGGAATTGTGGCCAGTTGTTTGGAAAGCTGACCCAATCGTGCTTTTCGTCTGTCCAGATGGCCCTTGCGGGTTCGGGCAGGCGGGTGTCGAAACAGCCGAACGCCACGCCGATATGATCGGGTCGCATCTCTAACGTCCAATACAATGTTGTGCCGCAAACCGGGCAGAAGGCGTTTTCAAGTGCGCGCCCGGTCTCAGCCGTTCGGGCCCAGTGGGATGTGGCCCCCGTCACCGTCATCTGTGTTTTGCGAAAATAAGCGCCGGTTCCGAAGGCCGCGCCGGTACGTTTTTGGCAGGCCTTACAATTACAGGCGATGACGAAATCTGGATCGCCTTCGAAAGTCGCTTGTAAGGTGCCGCATTGACAGGTTGCGTTGTGGGTTGTCATGAGTGTCTCCTGATCCTTTGAGGAGGTTGACACATGAGCGACGCGCAGAAAACCATTCTGATCACGGGATGTTCTTCCGGCATTGGCTATGACGCGGCCCATGGGTTGGCGAAACGCGGGTGGCGCGTTTTTGCGACCTGCCGCAAGCCCGAGGATTGTCAGCGGTTGGAGGGCGAAGGGCTGGAAAGCTTTGTTCTGGATTATGACGATCAGGCCAGCATGGAAGCCGCCGTCGCCGAGACATTGACGCGGACTGGCGGCACTTTGGATGCATTGTTCAACAACGGTGCCTTCGGATTCCCGGCGTTTCTTGAGGATGTTCCTGTCGCCGCGATGCGCGCGATATTCGAGACGAACTTCTTTGCCCAGCACGAATTGACGCGTCTTTTGTTCCCGACTTTTCGTGCGCAGAGGCATGGGCGCATCTTGATGAACTCGTCTATCCTTGGATTTGCAGCTTTGCGGCGACGCGGGCCTTATAACGCAACCAAGTTCGCAATGGAGGGCTGGGCGGATACGCTGCGGCTTGAATTGGCGGACACCAACATTCACGTCGTTCTGATCGAACCGGGGCCGATCACCAGCGACATTCGGATTAAATCCCAGCCGCACTTCGAAAAGTGGATCGATCACAGGGCTTCTGCGCGCGCGGAGGACTATGAAAAATCGGTAATTCCACGGCTTTACGCCGATGTTGGCAAGCCCGATACCTTTGAGCTGCCCGCAGAAGCGGTGACCGATGCCGTGATCAAGGCGCTGGAACATCCGCGGCCACGTGCGCGCTATCGCATCACCACGCCCACCAAGCTTTTCTGGTTTCTGCGGCGGATTTTGTCGACACGGATGCTTGATCGTCTGTTGGTCCGCGTCTGACCCTTCGCTTTTTCCCCGAACTGCCCTAGGTCTGCGATGAGTAAGGAGAACGATCCGTGTTAAATGATCCGCTTTTCATTGTCGCTGCTATCGCTGTGCTTATCGTCCTAGTTATTTTGTTGACCGGGATCGGAGGTTTTGCGAAAGGCGGAGACTTTAACCGCAAGCACGCCAACCGCATTATGCGGTACCGTATTTATGCGCAGGCGGTCGCTGTTGCGTTGATTCTAATTTTCGTCCTGATCCGCGGAGGAAGCTAAGCCATGGTTGTTCTGAACAAGATTTACACCAAAACCGGTGACGCGGGCGAAACCGCCTTGGGCAATGGTGCGCGGGTCGCGAAACATGCTTTGCGCGTGACGGCTTACGGCACGGTTGATGAGCTGAACGCGACGCTTGGACTGGCACGGTTGCACGCCGAGGGTGAGACGGATGCCGCCCTGTCACGGATACAGAACGACTTGTTCGATCTGGGTGCTGATCTTTGCCGTCCTGACATGGCGAAAGACAGCGAGGCCGGATATCCGGTTTTGCGAATGTCCGAGGATCAGACCGCGCGTTTGGAAACCGAGATTGACGCGATGATTGCGCGGCTTGAGCCGTTGAAGTCGTTCATCCTGCCTGCGGGATCGGCCTTGTCGTCGTACCTGCATCTGTCGCGCACAGTGGCACGTCGGGCCGAGCGCCTGACGGTTGAGCTTGCAACGATGGAAGAGGTGAACACGGCGTCAGTGACGTATTTGAACCGTCTGTCAGACTGGTTCTTCTGCGCGGCCCGCATCGCGAATGACGAGGGCCGGGCAGATGTACTTTGGAAGCCGGGGGCTAACCGCTAAGCGGTTAGGCCATCGCTTTTGCGCGCGCAGACAGGCGCGACATTTTCCGGGCAGCGGTGTTCTTGTGATAGATGCCTTTCGACACACCGCGCATCAGTTCGGGCTGAACCGCCTTCAAAGCGGCGGCAGCGACGACCTTGTCACCCGATTCAATTGCTTCTTCAACATTGCGGAGAAACGTCCGAATGCGCGAGCGACGGGCTTTGTTGACTTCAAGACGGCGAGCGTTCTGGCGCGCGCGTTTCTTGGCTTGGGGCGAATTTGCCATGGTCGGGGTCCCTTTGTTTGGGTCTGTTATCTGTAAACGCAGAAACCCAAACCGGTCTGATCGACCGGCGGACACATAGCCTAAGCGGGCTCCACGCGCATGTTCAGCGGGCCGGATAGCCCATTGGAGCAGGTTTGAAAAGCCCTATTTGTCGCGGAACTGAGGTTCGCGTTTTTCCAAGAAGGCCGCCATGCCTTCTTTCTGGTCATCTGTCGCGAACAACGCGTGGAACATGCGACGTTCAAACAAGATACCCTCGCGCAGTGTCATCTCATAGCTGCGATTGACCGATTCCTTGACGACCATGGTGGTCAACATGGATTTGTCCGCTATTTTATGAGCGATTGCAGTGACTTCGTCCATCAAATCTTTGGCGGGCACAACGCGACTGACAAGGCCTGAGCGTTCGGCTTCTTCGGCCTCCATGAACCGCCCGGTCAGGTTCATGTCCATGGCCTTGGACTTGCCGACAAAGCGCGTCAGCCGTTGGGTTCCGCCGATGCCTGCGACAACGCCTAGATTGATTTCTGGTTGGCCGAACTTGGCGGTGTCAGCGGCGATGATGAAGTCGCACATCATGGCCAATTCACAGCCACCGCCCAGCGCATAACCTGATACAGCCGCAATGATCGGCTTGCGACACTTCAGCAGCGCTTCGGTTTCCTTGGTGAACAGGTCTTCAGACAGAACCTGATGGAAGGTCTTGTCCGCCATTTCCTTGATGTCGGCCCCTGCGGCAAAGGCTTTTTCGGAACCCGTTAGGATGATGCATCGCACATTGTCGTCGTCAGATGCTGTTGTGATCGCGTCCGACAGTTCGCCAAGCAAGCTGAGGTTAAGCGCGTTCATAGCATCGAGACGATTGAGGCGGATCGTCGTGATGTGTTCGACGGTTTCGACGATGATCGATTCAAAGGCCATGGAAGCATTCCCTTGGTTTGGGTCAGCTTGTAGGGATATCAGCCCATCGCAAAGGATCAAGCTATCTTTGACAGACCGGGCAGTAGAAGCTGGACCGACCAGACTGAACCACGCGGGATATTACGCCTTTGCAATCAAAGGTCTGGCAAGGTTCTGCTTCGCGACCGTACACGCGGAAGTTATGCTGAAAGTATCCCAATTCGCCATCGGTCTGCCGATAGTCTTTCAGGCTGGAACCGCCAGCAGCAATGGCTTCGGACAAGACATCGCGAATGATTGGGACCAGCGACGCGATCCGCTTGTCGGATATCTGAGCCGCTTTACGCAAGGGCGAAACACTGGCGCGAAACAGGACTTCGCAGACATAGATATTGCCCAAACCAGCCACGACGCGTTGGTCAAGAAGCGCCGATTTGATCGGTGTACGACGGGTTTTGAGCGCTTGGACCAAATAGGGTTCATCAAAGTTATTTCCCAAAGGCTCGGGGCCCAAGAACGCGAGAAGTTTGTGGGTTTCGATGTGTTTGGTCGCGATCAGGTCCATCGCACCAAATCGACGTGGGTCGTTGAATGTCACACGTCCGCCGTTGGTTAGATGAAACACCACGTGGTCGTGCTTTTCGGGGGCCGGGTGATCGTGATGAAATTGCCCCAACGGATCGCCCGATATCAAGATACGGCCTGACATGCCAAGGTGAATGATCAGGGTTTCACCGCTGGACAGGTCCGCAAGGATGTATTTTGAGCGACGGCGCAAAGCGGTCACCGTTTTTCCTGTCAGCCGGTCTGCCATTCGGTCCGGGAATGGCCAGCGCAGATCTGGCCGATTTACGTCCGCGCGCAGGATTTCGCTACCTTCCATAACCGGCAGAAGGCCGCGACGCACCGTTTCAACTTCGGGTAATTCAGGCATATCGGCTCCTTAATGGAGCTGCGACGATTCCACCGCTCCCTTTCCGGGGAAGACAGGCCCATATTTCATACTGGATCATGATCGCCACTTGCCTGTGTTCTTTGCCACATCTGCGGTATAAGGCACGGTCATACCAGAGAAGAAAAGCCCATGACGAACGAGACCAGTAGAACAACCCATTTCGGCGACCGCGAAGTGCGCGAAGATGAGAAAGCCGGACTGGTGCATGGCGTGTTTTCAAACGTTGCATCGCGTTACGATGTGATGAACGACGTGATGTCGATGGGCGTGCATCGCATATGGAAAGAGGCGATGATGGATTGGCTGGCGCCTCGGGCTGGTCAGCGGCTTTTGGATGTTGCCGGTGGGACGGGTGATATTTCGTTTCGGTTTTTGAAACGTGCGCCGGAGGCCTCGGCTGTCGTTCTTGATCTGACCGAGCCTATGCTGGTCGAAGGCCGCAAGCGTGCCGAAGCTGCCGCTTTGTCTGATCGGTTGGATTGGGTCACGGGCGACGCGATGGCTCTACCGCTGCCCGACAACAGCTTTGACGTTTACACGATTTCTTTTGGCATTCGAAATGTTACGCGCATCCCCGATGCGTTGAACGAAGCGTTTCGTGTGTTGCGCCCCGGTGGCCGTCTGATGGTGTTAGAGTTTTCGCAACTGCCAAATGCAGCTATGCAGAAGGCCTATGACCTTTATTCGTACAATATCATTCCACGAATGGGCCAAGCGATCGCGAATGATCGCGATAGTTATCAGTATCTGGTCGAGTCCATTCGGAAATTTCCAGATCAAGACACCTTCGCTGCGATGATTACTGAAGCGGGTTTCGAGCAAGTGAAATACCGCAATCTGTCGATGGGAATTGCGGCCCTTCACTCGGGTTGGAAGCTTTAACGTGCGCGGACCGCACAATATTCTGCGTCTGATCCGCACGGGTGCCACTTTCGAACGCACCGGTGCCATGCGCGTTGTCTTGGAAGCATTAGACGCGCCACCATCCTTGCGAATTGCCGCACGGGTATTGGGCTGGCCGTTCAAATGGTTGGGCTACAAAGGGGACCCATCGCTGTCACC
This sequence comes from Paracoccaceae bacterium, assembly GCA_028097405.1. Taxonomy (GTDB): domain Bacteria; phylum Pseudomonadota; class Alphaproteobacteria; order Rhodobacterales; family Rhodobacteraceae; genus CALKXV01. Next base: position 5,869 of record JAOHEK010000015.1, read on the forward strand.
AGCGCCACGTGCGTTAACTGCGTTGGGCCCGGCCTACATCAAGTTTGGGCAAATCCTGTCAACCCGCGCCGATTTGGTCGGGGGTGGCTTGGCCGACGAATTACGGGTTCTTCAGGACAAATTGCCGCCTTTTTCGACTGCCATCGCAAAGCAAACCGTCGAAGCTGAATTCGGTAGGCCCTTGGGCGAAGTCTTCTCGGATTTTTCGGAACCTGTTGCTGCGGCCTCGATCGCGCAGGTGCACAAGGCGCATTTGCTCGAAACTGGTGAGGCTGTCGCGGTCAAGGTTCTACGGCCGCGGATTGAACAAGCTTTTCGGCGCGACATTGATGCCTTTTATTTCGCGGCGCGCATGATCGAGGTTTTGTCGCCGGGATCGCGACGACTTCGTCCGCTGGATGTTGTGACGCATTTCGAAAGCGTCGTGATGGGCGAATTGGACCTGCGTCTTGAGACGGCAAGCGCTGACGAGTTTGCGCACAACACAAAGGACGACGTCGGTTTTCATGTTCCACGGGCCCGCTGGGATTTGTCATCGCGGCGCGTCATGACGTTGGAGTGGGCAGACGGCATCCCCATGGGTGACATTGATGCCATCGACAAAGCCGGACACGACCGCGCTCAAATGGCCGAGAAAGTGCTGGCCACGTTTTTAAGCCACGCCCTTCGGGACGGGTATTTTCACGCGGACATGCATCAGGGAAATCTGCAAATCGCCGCGAATGGTGATCTTGTTGCCTTGGATTTCGGCATTATGGGGCGGATCGATGAATACACGCGGCGCGTTTATGCCGAGATCCTTATTGGATTTATTCGGAAGGATTATCAACGTGTCGCCGAGGTTCACTTTGAGGCTGGATATGTCCCAGCCGACCGCGACGTTGATGAATTCGCCCGCGCGTTGCGGGCTGTGGGTGAACCCATCTTCGGGATGGATGCCAGCCGCATTTCGATGGGCCGGTTGCTGAGTTATCTCTTTGAGGTGACCGACCGGTTTGGGATGGAAACGCGCACCGAGTTGATCCTATTGCAGCGCACGATGGTCGTGGTCGAAGGCGTCGCACGGTCGCTTGATCCGCACATCAACATCTGGAGCGTGGCGCGCCCGACAGTGGAGCGCTACCTTGTGGACAGCGTCGGTCCGAAAGCGGTGATCCGCGACGTTGCTCGAACCTTGCAGGTTTTAAGCAGGTTTGGGCCACGCTTGCCTCAAATGGCCGAAGATTTCCTGATCCAGCAATCTCAGAAAACCGAACATGGCAATGCGCAAAAACCGTGGTTTGGACGCGTGGTTGCCCTGTTGGCGGTTGGTGCCCTTGGTTTGGTCATTGGTATGCTGCTTTAGTCCGCCGTACCCGCGGTCTCGCGCAAAGCGGTCACCGCATCCGACGGCAGAACTGAGCCCCCCGCTAACACCAGTTCGATTCCGCTAGCGCCTTGGCGCGCTTCTGTGATGCGCGCATAATGCGACACTGCGGATACATCCGTGACTTCGCCGCTACGGATGCTAGCCAGCTCAAGCGAATAACTGCCCGCCTCAAGCGGGTTGCCGTTCTGCCCGATGCCGGCCCAAGCGATGGTTTCCTGCCCAAGCGGAACAGCTTCGCGAGCCACTTCGGTGCCGAAGGCATTCCGGACAATCAATTCAGCAGCATCAGAACCAGAAGCGGGGGACAAAGCCAAATCTACAGGGGTGCCGCTGAAAGACACCGGTTCTGTTACACGTGCTTCCATTCCGACCCAGCCTGCCAGTTGAGCCAGACTGGTCTCTCCAAATCCACCGGCAAAGTTCTCCAGCAGTTGGTTCGTTCTGACCTGCTGCTCGACCCCTGAAAAAGTGGCAAGTTGAACTGCAAAATCTTCAGATTCAACGGGATTCAAAGGATCCTGATTTTGCAATTGCGTGGTTAACATCAGCAAGAACGTTTCAAAATCAGAACTAAGCGCGGATGTCGTCGTGTCTTCAGAAGCAGTTGCAGCGGTATTTGATTGCGCCGTGTTCAAGGCGGTTTGCGTTGAGATTTCCATGTCAGAGGTCCTTACAATCTTAGATCAAGTCGTCCGTTGGACGGTAAATGAGTGGCATCGCGATGGTCTGTACCCAACGCCTGAAAATCTAATTCAGTCTCTTCCAAATTACTTTCGCCCGATTTTTTCTGATCTTCTTCCGCATCATCGCGGCCGAACGAAAAGCTCAAATCTGTAAAGCCCTGCTCAGCCAAATCCGCTGCGAAAAGATCGATATTACGACGCAGAAGTTCTAAAGTTTCGGGCCGTTCCGCAGTTACCAGAACCGTCATTCCCGTTTCGCCTGATGTCATCGACAATCGCACCCGGCCAAGTTCCTCGGGTGACAGTTTCACCTCGATCACCCCATCGATTGACGTCTTTGCCGCTTGCACAATTTGAGTGATCACCGGTCGTGCCATCATTTCAATTTTTTGTAAGACAGCGTCGGGTTTGCGATTTGACTGGGCAACATCTGTCAGCAGCTCTTGCCCCGGACCATCGTCGGTGAATTGAAACACGTCGCCCCCGCGGAACGCGTCTTTCGCAGCCGCCTCGTTCTTGAAGGGGGATGTTGTTTGAATTGTCAGGGTCGGCTGGGGCGCATCCGCAGCCTTGGATATCGCCACAGTTATTCTCGAGTCGGTGTTAAACCGCGTGGTGCGGCCATCTTTAACAAATGCGGTCCGTTCGGCTGGAACCTGAATGGCCAGAGGCGCGATTTTTGCCGCAACATCCAAGCCCGCTTCAATAGGCACTGGTGACGCCGGAACGCTATTCAAAGGTGCGGGAACCGTTTTCTTCAACAGGTTAACAGGAGTTGAAATCTCCGGTGTCGAACGTTGCACTGTGGCGTCGATGCGCGTTTCGATTTGGACTGCCGGAGTCTGAATTCGAACCGGCAGTTCAACGGTGGTTTCACGATCCAGTTGATCAGGCGTAAATTCCCGCGAAATAATCCGATGCGGCTTCTCTAAGCTGGGGTCGATTTTATCAATCACACCGATGATGGGTACCGGGCGCGGCATAAGCGGTGTCGTTTTTTTGACGATCTCTGCAGTTGGAATCTCTGCGGAAAGCTTAACATCCACGTCTAGGATTTTTGAGCTTTGCTGTTCGGCAGACGTTCGCGTCTTTGCCAACCGATCTTCCGAGCTGCCGGCAACCACCTCGTTTTCTACCGACGCTTGTTTGGCTGGAATTGGTAGTGCGATTTTGGACGGATCGTCAACTTTGATTGGAACCGTGCTTGCAAAGGCGTGCTGAGCGCTTGTCGGAAAATCACGTTGTGCCGTGACTATTGCAGTGTCGTCAGCATCGCTTGGGGTGCCGTGCCGCAGTTCCCCGATGATGGCCGGCAGAACAGTGCCGATCGCCTTGAATTCTGTGCCTTCAGCAACCGGCTTACGCACCGGTAGATTATCTGCTTCGGCTTCGCCTTCGGGTATTAATGAAAAACCAAGTACTTCGGCATTGTCTTCCCCATCGCCATTTTCCAATAGCGACGAAAATGCCTTATCCTGTTCGGGCGGCACCAAAGTATCTGTTGCAATGACGGGCTTCGCCGCATCGCCGGTTAATTCCTTATTCAGGACTTGCAATAACAACTGCATTCTTTGACCTCCGGACATCCTGTCCATTTCTCGAATGTCTAGCGGTCGAAACTTACCAGTCCTTTACCTGTACCCTTCATAGTGCCGAAAATTGTCATGATCAGAAGGATCAGGAAATGAATGTCTCTGGCCCAAATCACGCGGCGATATCAAACTCGTTGCAAAACCAGCAGGAAATCGACCCAGCCCTTATGCAAGTCGCACGAGAGCTTGAGGCGAGCTTTCTAACAGAAATGCTAAAGTCTGCAGGTGTTGGAGAAACGCGGAAAACTTTTGGTGGTGGCGCAGGCGAAGACCAGTTTTCGAGTTTTCTTGTGCGTGAGTATGCGGATGCCATGGTTCAGGCTGGCGGAATTGGATTGGCCGAATCGCTATATCGGTCATTGGTGCAAACAAGGGCGGTAAGTGAATGAACATAATGGCTGAACTGCAAGACGTTCTAGCAGAAGAACAGAACATTCTGCTGACCGGAAATTACGCGAAGCTTGAGGCGTTGGCAGACCGCAAGACCAAGCTTGCCGAAATGCTGGCGGCCGAAGAATTGCAATTGCCTATCGATTCTTACGAAAAGCTTGTTCAAAAGGCACAACATAATGAAGCCCTGTTGGCGTCTGCCCGCCGTGGCATCCAAGCCGCAATTTCACAGTTAAAAGAGTTTTCGAACGGCGAACATCAATCAACCTACTCTAAAGATGGAGACCGTCGGCCACTGGCACCTTCTGTGTCAGTGACGCAAAGACTCTGAAAATTTAAGGCAAACTATACTGAGAACGGCGGCCAGAAAGAGCCGCCGTTTAGTGTTTCTTAAGCCCTAAAGTGCGACATTTCTCAGACACCGAGAAGTGGTGGCGCAGGGTCCGGAAAAGGACCGTTTGCATGTCAGAATGGCTCGCTCGTCTGAAAGACGTTTCCGAAACCCAGGCGGATAACCGCCCTACATGATTGGAGAACGCCAGATAGCCACCTTCCAGGCACCACCGTGATGGCCCGCAGCAATGACCTTCTTTCGCTTGATAATAATTGGCGCTGGTTGATCTGACATCGCCCTCTCCTGCTCTCGACCAAGACATGTTTTAGGGCCGGAGGCGTGAACATTCGTTTAAGGTCAAACAGATTGGCGTCCCTACCCGGTGAAGGCCTGCGAATTTCGCTAGAAAATCAGCCCTCATTGAACTACGCCCTTATCCAAAGGGAGGGTCTGAAATGTCCAAAACGATGCTTCGCAGCCAAAAGTGGTTCAACAATCCTGACAATCAGGAAATGACGGCGCTCTATCTTGAACGCTACTTGAACTACGGTTTGACCCGAGAGGAACTGCAGTCCGGCAAGCCCATCATTGGTATCGCGCAAACCGGAAGCGATCTGTCTCCCTGCAACCGACAGCACATCGAACTTGCCAAGCGTGTGCGCGATGGGATCATTGCAGCAGGCGGAACGGTGATGGAATTCCCGGTGCATCCGATCCAGGAAACAGGCAAGCGGCCAACAGCATCGCTTGATCGTAACCTTGCCTATCTATCCCTGACCGAGTCTCTCTACGGCTATCCGATTGACGCTGTTGTCCTAACGATCGGCTGCGACAAGACCACGCCCGCTCTGCTCATGGCGGCCTCTACCGTAAACATCCCCGCAATTGCCATGTCGGTTGGCCCGATGCTGAACGGCTGGTTTCGCGGTGAACGCACCGGGTCCGGCACCATCGTCTGGAAAGCCCGCGAACTGCTTGCCGCTGGCGACATCGACGATGACGGCTTCATGGAGCTTGTCGCATCGTCCGCCCCGTCAACCGGTTATTGCAACACCATGGGCACCGCCACCACGATGAACAGCCTTGCCGAAGCGCTGGGGATGCAGCTTCCGGGCTCCGCTTCGATCCCGGCCCCCTACCGCGAACGCGGGCAGATCGCCTATGAAACCGGACGCCAGATCGTCGAGATGGTAAACGCCGACCGGCGACCCTCAGACATCATGACACGGGAATCTTTCGAAAACGCAATCGTCGTGAACTCGGCTATTGGCGGGTCCACCAACGCCCCCATCCACTTGGCTGCCATCGCCCGTCATATCGGCGTGGCCTTGGAAAATGACGACTGGCAGACGTTGGGCCACAAAATCCCGCTTCTGGTCAACCTCCAGCCCGCAGGCGAATATTTGGGCGAAGACTACCACCGTGCAGGCGGCGTGCCCGCCGTCATCGGCGAACTGCTTGAAGCAGGTCTTTTACCCCATCCAAACGCGCTGACGGCCAATGGCAAAACCATCGCCGAAAACTGCGCCCAACGCCGGAGCGAAAACACCGACGTTATCAAAACCGTCGCAAGCCCGATGATGCAGGATGCGGGTTTCATCAATCTAAAGGGCAACCTCTTTGACAGCGCGATCATGAAAACCAGCGTGATCTCTGAAGAGTTCCGCACCCGCTACCTGTCCAACCCCGATGATCCGGAAGCCTTCGAAGGTCGCGCTATCGTCTTTGACTCAATCGAAGACTATCACGTCCAGATCGACGACCCCGCTCTGAACATCGACGAACATTGCATTCTGATCATGCGCGGTGCCGGCCCCATCGGCTATCCGGGCGGCGCCGAGGTCGTGAATATGCGCCCCCCCGCCTACCTGTTGAAAAAAGGCATCCACTCCCTGCCTTGTGTTGGCGACGGACGGCAATCGGGTACATCAGGCTCGCCCTCGATCCTGAACGCCTCGCCCGAGGCCGCGGCGGGTGGAGGCCTTGCACTTGTTCAAACCGGCGACCGTATCCGCATCGACCTTAAGGCCTGCACCGCAAACATGCTTGTCGACGCAGGCGAGCTGGAAACCCGCAAAGCGGCCCTGCCCGAACGCCCGTTCTCGCCTGAAAGCCAATCGCCTTGGCAAGAACTGTTCCGCGAAAAAACCACGCAGTTCTCAGAAGGCATGGTCCTCAAAGGCGCCCCCGACTTCCAAGACATCGCCCGCACCAAGGGGGTCCCCCGCGACAACCATTAGGGGGTCGGTAAGCGTCTTCAGGTCAAAGAGCGAATAGAGTGAGAAACAGCATGACTGATCCAACTACAGAAATAATCTTTCACAACTATCCGCAATCACCTGTCGCGGAAAAAGTACGCGTGGCCTTTGGTATCAAGAACCTGTCATGGCGCGATGTTGAAATACCACGTCTGCCGCCAAAACCGATGCTCACGAAACTCACCGGTGGATACCGACGCACCCCGGTCATGCAGATCGGCGCAGACATCTATTGCGACAGTCAGTGTATCATTCGCGAACTTGAGCGGCGTCAGCCAACCCCGTCTTTCATGCCAACATCTGACGCCGGTCTGATGTGGTGCCTGAGCCGTTACACGGATGGTGAGATGTTCACACTGGCCGTAAAACTTGTTCTTGGGTCTGCTGGTGACGATCTGCCAAGCGATTTCGCTGAGGATCGTGGACGGTTGTATCTTGGTGAAGATTGGGCAGCGGGACTAAAACGCGCCAATGCCCAGCTTCCTCACCTTGTGTCACAAATTCGCGCGCCACTCTCTTGGATGAACGCTCAATTAAGTGATGGGCGTGCATTCCTGCTAGGCGCTGATCCTGCAGCGATAGATGCACAGATGTATCACAACATTTGGTTTGTGCGCGGACGATGGAGCGGAGGGCCGTCAATGCTGTCCGAGTTTCCAGACCTTGTACGTTGGGAAGATAATGTCCGCGCGATTGGCCACGGAACATCAAACGAAATGAGCCCGGAAGACGCCTCAGCGCGGGCGAAATCTTTGGAACCCGCCTCGGATATTGGTGTGGCACCTCATGATCCACAAGACCTGCAAGTTGGAACGTTGGTCACGATCAGCCCTGATCTTGACGGTGGTGAACAACCCGTGGAAGGTAAAGTGCGCTACGCGGATGCCGATACAATCGGAATCGAGCGCACAACCGACGATGTGGGAACGGTGTGTGTGCATTTCCCCCGTGCCGGATACCACGTTACGATAACATAGAGGCCAAATTCAGCCTGAGGTTTAACGCTAACGTGCGACATCTACACAGGACAAAGCTGTGGTTCGTTTAAGTGGTTGTACTTGCTTGCCGCAGCATCGGTCAACAAAGGCTGAAAGCCGGTGTTCGCCGCGAAGCAGAAGTTCGGCGCACTGGATTCCATCCCAACTTCCCTCAACGCTCAAACAACCAAAACCCGTCCAAACACAACATCTGATTCTACCCACCTAAAGAGCCAATGTCGCACCGACGTAATACCGACGTAATACAGATACACTATATTCAGCAAAAATTGGGTGTTTCACGCAAATGCCCCCAATTCAGATATTTCCCGGCGTACCTTGTTGCAGGAATTAATTAACCTCACCCTTGAAGCCCCTCTTTATATACCCTCGGGCATCAAACTTTCGGCGACGTCCTCATCGATTCGTACAGTCTTCCGACATTAGCTGCCACATTCACATCAAACGCTGTTTCCATTATGGCAGATACTGACCCAGTCATTTGTCGCATTGTGACGTCCTGCGAAAAAGTGAAACAGTCGCCACCGTTTGATCTTAATCCGGCAACGAAGAAACAATAGCATAAATTATTTATTTTCAATAGCTTGAAGCTGCACCTTAAGCGCGCGGCAATTCTTTGCTCATTCGATCCATGCTTAGTTACCTGACGGAACAAAGCGCCCAAATCAGCCCTTTTCTCGCCACAATGTTTTCTACCCTCGTCACAAAGTAATTGTGTTTCCCGAAGCGTACCCCGCTTCATGTGTTGGTTTTTAAATGACGAAAAAGAAAATGCGCCCTGAATAGGTCAGGAGCGTTAACGGGAGAGAATTGCCATGAATACGACCGCCTATTTTGATCCTACGAATGTAGATACCCCAGAAAATCTGATAGCTTCCATTGAAGTTGACGCTATTGACGGAATTCCAAGCCAAGGCACCGGCCTACTCGGCGCTGCCTTCGTTCCGGGAACATCCATTGGAAACACAAGCCAAGCGGCAGCCGCCGCCGCAGGAACGCCCGACGCGACATTCATTGCGTCCAAGATTGGGTACTCTTCGAATAACAGCGCCAGCACGGTCGCCGATTTCATTGGCAGTGATGCCGCAAGCCTAGAAGGCAACGGAGCCCTGGAAATGGGCCCCTCGGCACTGACACTGTCCGGTTTCATTTACATCCCGCCCGGAGTTCACGAAATAAAAATTATCTCGGACGACGGCTTCGAACTTAGTATCGGGGGTACTCCGTTTTCCGAGTTCGACAGTAGCCGCGCTGCCGATGAAACGGCGCGGGTTGCTGATTTTGAAGGCGGTCTCTACGAACTTGATTTGCTTTACTTTGACGGCGGTGGAAAAATGTCGTTGTCGCTTGAAATGGACGGATTGCCCGTCGATCAAAGCGCGTTTTACCTGTCGGAAGACGATTTCTCGAACCCACCGGCCGACGTACCGCTGGTACCGCTTGATGAATATCATCCATCTTTCTTCCTTGGCGAAGAAAGCTTGGATGTCGCAGTCGATACGACCACAAGCGATACCCGGGACGTTGTGACCGGCATGGGCGCCGACGACACGATTGACGGTCAAGGCGGTGACGACGAGATCATGGGTGGCTACGGCGACGATGTTCTTATGGGAGGTGACGGCAACGACGTCATTGATGGTGGACGTGGCTCTGACGTGATTGATGGCGGCGCAGGTGACGATACGCTCATCTCGCGTTCAGATGCAGGCGTTCAGAAAATTGGACAGTTGGCAGTTGGCCAGCCGACGCGGGATGATCCCGATGGCGAAGTCGACGAAGCACTTCAAAAGCTTGCGATCTATGCCGACCAGCCAATTAAGGGCGATGACGTCCTTATTGGTGGGGAAGGGGCAGACACATTTCTGATCGCTCCGCAAATCAACGCCAAGCTAGATATCATTCAAAAGCACGTGGGCGACGACGGCACGATCAATTGGGCTGGCGTTGCTGGCGAGAATGACGAGCTGCACGATCACTGGGTCGATAGCTTTGGGATCGACGTCATCGCGGATTACAACGCACTTGAGGACACGATTGCTGTCATTGGCCATACAGCGAATGTCTATGTAGAACATGCGGATGTCATGGGCGACGAGGCTTTGGAATCCATCGTCACAGTGATTTCCAACCAGCACGGTGGAGGTGGTGCGCATACGATGGACCTGATCGGTCAGGTCATCGTTCACGGCGACCTTGTCGAGGCGGAAGACATCAAAACAGACGCAAACGTCACTTACGGCATTGTAGACAATTATGCTGATGTAGCCGAGGGCTTATTCCCGAACGGCGAAGAGAAAATCACTGTTGTCGATGGAGTTGAATACAAGGGCTATGACAGCCGTACACCATCGGATGGTGCCGACAACCAGACCAACAACGGTATGGGTACTGAGAACGTCGGAGCAATCACAGGAAATCCGGCCGGTGCGTTCGACAATGTAAACTTTACCGAGGACATGCTGGCCGCCGGCGGTGGCGATGCAGAGGGCTATGTCGAGACAAGAGCTCCTTTTGATCAGCTTGGTTTTGAAGAGGCTGACGGCAGCACAATCAACGGAACAAACGGGGGTGATACCCTATCTCAGGCCGACGAGGCTGCACCAGATGGCCTTCCCGGCGCACTTGGTTTCTGGAGCATGGGTAACAACGCTGATGGCGTTTTCGCTGACGCTCGTGACGATGGCGGTGCCGTTGTCAAAGCCTACACGCTCTTCGAGAATCAAGCATTAGTTAACACAGAGGCGACAACCGACGGGCCTAATGGCGAAGCCGATGGCGCGATGTATTTTAACGGCGAAGACAGTTTTGCTTTCCTTGAGCATGATAGTGAAACCGCCATCACCCAAGGCACAATTGCCATGTGGGTGCGGCCGGATGATCTTGGCGAAAAATCCATGTTCGTTACGAAGGACCAGTCCGGTTCTGGCGATGGCAGCCACTTCCGACTTGGCCACACAGACGATGGCGGTCTTATCCTTCGCATGGCTGATCCTTATAAAACCAACCATACGTGGGAGACGGACGCACTCCTGACGGAAGGTGAATGGCAGCACCTCGCGGTCAACTTCACTGACGAAGGCATCACTGTTTACGTCAACGGTGACCCCGTACCAAACGGCGATTGGACCGCTGTTGAAGGAAATATCGCGACGCCCGCTGAACACGATTCGGCAACGCTTTTGCAAAATGAAGAGCCGTGGGTGTTTGGTGCCGACCAACACCAGACCGAACTGAATGATACCGCAGCCGAGTTCGCAATCGACGACGAAGATCTGAAGCACGAATTCGAAGGTGGCATTGCAGAGTTCGGTGTTTGGGGCGGCTATACTGCTGAAGATGCGCTGAGCCAAACCGAACTGACCGACCTGATCGCAAACGGACCCGGCGCAGCACTGACCAATCCATCTGGTGCTGAAGCGATAATCGCGGCTGATGACGTCATCGACGGAATGGGCGGCAATGACGTCATCGATGGCGAAGCAGGTGATGATACGCTGAACGGTGGAGCTGGCAACGACAACGTCCAAGGCGGCTATGGCGATGATCATCTGATGGGCAATACTGGCAACGACACCTTGGACGGTGGTCGCGGCAGTGACCTTTTGGAAGGTGGCGACGGTGACGATGTTCTGCTCAGCCGATCAGACACGGGCGAACAGCGCGCCGGGCAACTGGTGCTTGATGATCCTTCACGTCCAGACGACGGATCGATCGATCAGGATTATCTGAAGCTTGCGGACTGGATCGATCAGGACCTCATCGGTGATGATGTTCTTGTCGGCGGTGCAGGAGCCGACAAGTTCCAGTTCGAAACGCTGATCAACGCCAAGAAGGACATCATTGCTGAACACACAAACGATGATGGGACCATTCGTTGGCACGGCGTCGCGGGCGAAAACACCTATATCCACGATCACTGGGTCGATGGCATCGGCGTCGACGTTGTGGCCGATTTCAACAAGGCCGAGGGCGATACAATCTCGGTCATCGGTCATACCACCGAAATCGAAGTCGATTACCACACGATTGATACGAATGGCGACGGCATCGACGATGACGCTGTTTCGCTGATCACGCTTTATTCCCAACAGGGTAACGGTGGCGGCGCCCACGACGAAGACTATCTGGGCTATATCGTGGTGCACGGTGACCGGGTCGAAGAAGACGACATCGAAACCGACGCGGGTGCGCATTATGGCATCGTCGATACGATCCACGAGATCCAAGAGGCAGTCGCCCCAACCGGCGAAACCAAGTGGATCGAACTGGAAGACGGCACGATGCACCTTGGCTACGACACGCGTGATGTCGAAGGCGATCCTGTTGGCACCAGCCCTTGGGATTACTCGGATAACGCTTGGTACAACAATGGCGAGATCGATCTGTCCAGTACGCTTCCCGACGGGCTTGAAGCCCCGACGGTTCTGCTGAGCCATGACGGTGGAACATTTGGTGGTGCAGCCCAACCAATCGAAGTCGCACATGACGCCGGGCAAGCGACCAACGAAGGCACTTGGGCATTTAGCTTCAGCGCTGATAATCCCGGCAATGGTCAAAATCAGGCGCTGATTTCAAAAGATCATTCGGGCTTTGAAGATGGTGGACACCTGACCGCTTACATCGCCACGAATGGTGTCTTGAAGGTGCGTTTCCAAAGCGAAGCCGAGGAAAAGTTCCTTTTTGACTCACAAACCAAAATCGAGGCCAACGAAGACTATCATCTGGCTTTCACATTCGACGAAGACGAGCTTGGCCTGTACCTCAACGGTGAACTGATCGATGCCGACACCGGATTTGCCGACGGCATGACAGGGAACGAGGAAGACCTAGTGATCGGTGGTTCCACCCAAACTCGGGTTGAAGATGACGATAACATCCAATGGCATTTCGACGGTACGATCGAAAATCTGGCGCTGCTTGATAGGCCACTTGAGGAGATTGAAATTCTATTCCTTGCCGAGAACAACGGCGATGTTGGTTCGTTGGATGCGCTTTATGGTGACGTAGAAGCACCCGCCGAAGAAGATCAAAACGAAGAAACCACCAACGACAGTGCCGGAGACGATACCTCCAACGACGATGGCGGAAATGACAGTGCCGAAGACGATACTAACGACGACGGCGGAGACGAAGGTACCGAAGAAACCACCAACGACGACGGCGGAAACGACAGTGCCGAAGACGACACTAACGACGACGGCGGAGACGAAGGTACCGAAGAAACCACCAACGACGACGGCGATCAAGACGAGACGCCAGAAGTGGTTGCCGACACCGAGGAAGAAGAAGATGGGGCTGGCGCGATCTTCTCCAAAATCATGAGCATCTTCCTATCGCTCTTCGGTATTGACGAAGATGAAGAAGACACAACGTCGCCTCCGACCTCGGAAGAGATCGAAAGCAGTCTGGAAGAAGTGGAAAGCCTGCTGAATGATCTCTTTACCGATCCAAGTGAAAACTCGGATTTGGGAACAGTCACCGAGGACGAGGAAGAAATGGTTATGATGATGTAATCACCATACCATTCGGCGAAAGGCCCGGCATCTTGCCGGGCCTTTTTTTCAACCTGAATAATGTCGCCGCTGGTTGCCGGACCGTGGTGGCTATGCCAATAATCGCAAACCTCAAACCAACTGACGGAGCATCTATATTGGCAACGCTAAAGAAATCTGCGGCTCAAATGGTCGATGAGGCACGCCAACGGATTGAAGAGGTTGAGACCACAGATCTGATCGGCATGATCGATGATCCAGAGGTGGTGATTGTCGACATCCGGGATATTCGCGAACGGCAACGGACGGGGTTTATACCCGGCAGCATTCATGCGCCCCGCGGGATGATTGAGTTCTGGATCGACCCCGACAGCCCCTATTTCAAAGATGTTTTTGGTCAGGACAAAAAGTACGTCTTTCATTGTGCCAGCGGTTGGCGATCCGCGTTGACCGTGGCAACCCTTCAAGACATGGGTTTTGCCGCAGCGCATCTGAAAGAAGGGTTTTCGACCTGGGCAGAAAACGGCGGGCCGGTCGAAAAAGCAGAACCCAAGTCAAGCTAGTGCGAACTAGCCTTGCTGTCCTTACCTATTGAGCGCTGATTTCCATGGTTCCGAACAGGGATCAGCTTTTCCGATTCAGACGCTTGTGCCCATCGCTGATGGTTTCTTTCGGTATGGACTTTCTGAACCAGCGAACACAATGTTTTCGCAATGCTCAACGCTTACCGGAGCCAGTGAATGACATATCAGCCTCAAATCCAAGATCGAGATGTTACCACTGTGACCTCGGCGCTGGTCAAACGGCCTGACACGATGTCGGTTGCTAATTTCACGCCCGGACCGGGGATCGTCAAACTGGATCTTACCTTTGAGGTCGCGAAACTAAGGGAGGCATTGGATGAATGCCTGACCCGCGCGGATTTCATGGGCGAAATGCAGGACGATGGTTTTGCCGCTTTACCGCTGACGCAAAGACCGGGGCAAACCGAGTGGACAGAGAATGACCTGTCCGGCCGATACTGGTTGCGGACGACTGATACCTATGTCGAAGAACCGCGCGAAGACCTTGTCCCCGAGATCGCGTTTTCCGAATTCAGCCCTAAATTTGCCGGTACTTATTTTGAGCATGTCCACAACGAACTTGTTAAACGCTTTCCGATTGGCCGAACGCGAGTTCTGTCCAAGGGTCTTTATAACTGCAATTCGTGGCACCGAGACCCCGAACCCCGGTTACACATCCCGATCATCACAAACCCCGGATCGCTTTTTGTTTTGAACCACCATGTGACTCACCTACCCGCCGACGGATCTGTATATTTCACCGACACACGCGCCTATCATACGGCGCTGAATGGTGGTGAAAGCCAACGCGTCCACATCGTGGCGGCCCTTGCTTATGAACAGGTTGCCGAATGAAGACCTATGCCAATATGGCGCAAGTCCAGCGCAGGAACCAGCCGATCTGCGATTTGCGCAGTGACACTGTCACGCAACCCGACGCGGGCATGCGCAGCGCCATGGCAGATGCCGAAGTGGGCGACGATGTTTATGGCGACGACCCGTCTGTCAATCGACTTGAAGCGATGATGTCAGAACGCTTAGGCAAAGATACGGCATTGTTCGTTCCCTCTGGCACGATGAGCAATCTGACTGCCCTACTGGCCCACTGCGGACGCGGCGAAGAAGTAATCGTCGGACGCGACTATCATATCGCGGCTTACGAGGCTGGCGGCGCTTCGGTTTTGGGTGGCATTGCGATCAGCACTTTGCCGGTGGATGGCGATGGTGGCCTGAACCCTGATGTTATCCTAGCCGAAGTGAAACCAGACGACAGCCATCATCCGATCAGTCGATTAGTAGCGCTTGAGAACACGCACAACGGCATGGCCATCGCTCTGCCTAGGATAAAAGAAACGGCTATTGCTGCGCGCAACGCCGAGTTATCGGTTCATCTTGATGGCGCGCGGTTCTTCAATGCGACCACTGAACTTGGGTGTTCGGCAACCGAACTCGCCGACATGGTGGACAGCGTCTCGATCTGCCTTTCGAAGGGCCTTGGGACACCGGCTGGCTCAGTTTTGGCAGGTCCCTCAGATATCATAGCACGCGCACGCCGGTACCGGAAAATGCTGGGCGGGGGCATGCGGCAAGCGGGTGTGCTGGCCGCCGCCGGACTTTATGCGCTTAAGCACAACGTCGAACGTCTGGCTGAAGATCACCAACGGGCGAACCACCTTGCCAATACTCTGAAGGAACTTGGTGCGGGTGACGTCAGCCAAGCGACAAACATGATTTTTCTAACCCCGCGAGATAACCTGAACGACCAACTCCGCGCGCATTTTGATAGCAACGGTGTGGTCTTAGGAGGCGGCTCGGCCGGTACCATTCGGATTGTTCTTCATAAGAATGTTGACGACGCTATGCTCAAACTTTTGGAAACCGATTTCCGCACATTTTTCGGATAAAATAAAACCAATCAAAGACTGGAAAGACCACGATGAAAATGACACGCTTGGGCGGAAATGGCCCTGAGGTTTCGCAATTCGGAATTGGTGCCATGTCCTTCGCAGGCATTTATGGCGATGCGACGGTCGAGCAAAGCCATTTGATACTGGATGAATGTCGGTCGGCGGGTGTCAATCATATCGACACGGCTAACGTCTATGGAGGCGGGCGTTCGGAAGAGATTATCGGCAGTTGGTTTGCGAACAACCCATCCGCCAGATCCGAAATGGTTCTTGCCACAAAAGCAGGCATCACTGGAAACGCCGAGCGTCGGTTTAACAACGATCCCGATTATCTTCAGACGTCGCTGGATGCCAGCCTCAGGCGACTTGGCGTGGATCATGTGGACCTGTTTTATATCCATCGCTTTGATCGGGCGCATAGCCCAGAAGACCTTGCAGGAACATTGAAAGCTCTTATCGACAGCGGCAAAACTAACGCGGTGGGCCTTTCCGAAATTGCGCCAAGCACTTTGCGGCGCGTGCACGCAATCTGCCCTATCGCAGCAGTCCAATCAGAGTATTCGCTATCCACGCGCGCACCAGAGTTGGGTTTGCTCCAAGCTTGCGCCGAATTGGATGTGACACTTGTTGCCTTCTCGCCGGTAGGTCGCGCATTTCTTACTGATGCGCCGTTTTCATACGAGCATGGTCAATCCATGGCCTTCACGAAGACGAACCCGCGATTTGTACAGCCAAACTATGATGCCAATATCACGACGACGGACAAACTGCGGACCTTCGCGGCTGATCTTGGCGAGCCAGCGGCAGCCGTCGCTATCGCTTGGCTCATTGCGCAGGGCGACCACGTACTGCCAATCCCTGGCACCAAAAATCCCGCACATCTTGCAGAGCTTGTTCGCGGAACCGAACTTAAGCTTACAAAGGAGCATCTTGCTCGCCTCGAGCAGATTTTGCCGGTCGGTTGGGCACACGGTGATCGTTACACCGCTGCCCAATGGGAGGGCCCCGAAAGGTATTGCTGAACGATCCTAACGCGTTTGGCGATTTGGACCGATCGTTTGATCCAAGGCGACATTCGTTCAGTGTAATAGGTTCATCGGCTTAGGCGCGAATTTCGAATGCGTACTTTCTTTGCTGTGGTGACGTATTCCCATAATCGTTCATGGGATATTTCCCATTCCAAGCAACCTCGGTGACGCCTTATGAGGGCCGCGTGGGATGGAACTTGCTCCCAGTGACCCGTTCGATCAGATCCGGGATGACGACATCTCAGTCCTTTAGCCCTCTTTCAAAGCCTATCCCGTTGATCAGATCAGGTCATTGACCAAGAATGCGGCAAACGTTGGGGCATGTCCGCACCCTCCGACGGATATCAAACACGCCTGATCTGGCTCGCACCGTTCCTTGCATGGATATTGTTTATCGAACGCAAGATGTCGCGCGACATCGCTTAATCCAATGTCTCCCGGTTACATATGTGCCGAGCTTTCGGGAGGATAATAAGGTGGATGTGGTTTCGTAAATTGGTGCCGCTGATAGGACTCGAACCTACTACCCCATCATTACGAATGATGTGCTCTACCTGATGAGCTACAGCGGCATCGTTACTTGTCAGACCATGAGAAAGGTCAAAGTTGATAAGAACTGCTTACGGTGCCCACCCCCGATGCTCGACAGCTGACTTGAGTGAACCGCGGTGCATAGGCTTATTGGCAGGCCTGATAGCAGGGAAGTATTAGCGGCAACAGTTCTATTTCGCGTCTTTCTCAAGAACAAAATCGAGTGGTGGTTCATCTTCGTTCGCTATTTTCATGTTGGCTTTTTCGTCGTCTGCATCCGTATCGGTGACTTCGTTTTCAAGATCAGATGTTTCTTCAATATCGACGTCAGGTTCTTCGACCTTAGGGTTCTCCTTAATATCACTGCCATCTGTTGGCTCTGGATCAAGGGGCCCTTCAATTTGACCGACAATCAAAGGCAGCATCTCTGCTCCTGCAGGCAGCGCGGCGGCGCCATCTTTGGGTCGCGTCCAGCTGAGCGTGTCGAAACTTCCACAAGATTCACAAACCGGCGTCCAAGCGCCATGAGGGCGATCGCAATGGTTACAAACCCATTGTGGACCACGCGGGGCACTTAAAGCGCGTGCCAGCCAGCCCCTCACAACCGCATCATCTGAACCCGTGCCACGTTCGACAGCGGCCATAATCGTCAAAACACGCGCAGTCGGATCAGTTTCAGCCAAATCGCCGATGGCCTTTCGTGCCGCGGGATAATCTTCGCCAGCAATGAATAATTCGGCACGTAACATTTGCGTCTCGGGGTGATCAGAATGCTGGCTCGTTAGGACGCCAAACCGCTTGATACGCGCCACCGATGTTTCATCGGGCTTGATACGCGCAAAAGCCGCTGCCAAATCAGGATGCGGCTGAACGCTCCAGGCCTTTTTCAGGATTCGCGTGGCATTGCGAGCCTTGTTCTGTGCCGTGTAGCCGTCCGCCGCCATGACGGCCGCAGGAATCAAATCCGGCGAGCGCCGATTGGCTTCGATTGCTTTCTCGCGTGCTTCGATTGGGCTGTTATCGTCCAGAATGTCATGCGCTTCACCCAAGGCAAGAACCGCGTCACGCCGGTTGTGAACATCTCTTGGCAGCGAACCGTGCTTCAGCTTTGCACCCAAGGTCTTTCTTGCGCCGGACCAATCATGGGCGCTGGCTTGTAGTTTAAGAAGAACGTCTTGGGTTTCGGTATGGCCGGGGCGTAGAGAAAATGCCTTATCTGCCAATTTCAAAGCGGTGTCCGTATTTCCGGCTGCCAATTGTTGTTTCATTAAACCACGCACACCGACAAATCGTGTCCGTTCGTCTTTCAACAATCGCTTGTAGGCAATCTCGGCTTGCTTGGTGTCTCCAACCTGCTCAGCGGCTTGTGCAGTAAGCAATGTCGTCAGTTCTGGGCGCTTCAACAATTTCTCGGCCTTGTTTGCCTTGGCGATCGCAAGCTTTCCTTCTCCAGACGCCAACGCCAGCATGCCATCCGCCATGGCATCAAATCCCTTGCGTTCACGACGACGATCAAAAAAGCGATCAATCGAGGTTTTGTCTCCGGCGGCAAATCGCAGGAATGCCACGACCAAACTGATGATCTTGAAAAGCACCCATGCGGCGACGATCAACACGAGCAGCGCAATGACGGATTGCAGCGCATTCAACGTGAATTCCGTACCGCCAACCGCGATGCGAACACCCCCGTCAGTCTCGGTCAGAAACAGAGCGCCCCATGCGGCAGCCGCAACAAGACCAATAAAAATGACAAACTTTAAAAGCGACCAGAGCATATGCGTCTCAATTCATTTGTGCGGAAAGGGCATCGACAGACTGAAGTGCAGACTGCCGCGTTCGAGCGTCGGCCAACCAGCCAGACATGGCGTTTTGTGCGTCCTCAGGCAAGACGGCAACTTGTGACAGAACACCGTCCAAATCACCTGTGGCCAGCAAAGCTTCGGCGCGCGACAATACGGCATCCGTTCCATCACCCTCTTTCGGAGCCAATGAACGAGCGTTTGTCTGCCGTTTCAGAAAGGCGGCAAGCTTATCGCCGGTAGACGCATCCTGAGGAATTGTCTGTGCGGTAGAAAGCGCTGCGCGGGCTGCGCTTGGAAAGTCGTTTTGCAATGTCACCAGTGTCGGCACGCCACTTTCGGCATGTTCGACAAGTGCAGCAGGCACATCAGCGACACCATCGATCAGCCCACTAAAGGAAGCACCTCCTTCGACCGCGGCCTTAATTTCGGCAATGCGTGCTTGTTGCTCGGCATTTGCAGCTGCTGCCACGGCAGCGGCTTCAACTTCGGCTGCTTTGGCCTCAGCAGCGGTGACTTCAGCTTGTGCAGCCGCAACCCTGGCTTCAACCGAGGCCTCGGCCGCAGCTATCTTGGTTTCAGCATCAGAGACCAGCTGAGCAAGCTCGGCCTTAAAGGCTGCCAATTGCTGTGCGGCCTGATCCGCCTGCGCAGCGTTCGCATTCCCATCGTCAAGCTCAAGTGTTCCGACCCGATCAGTCAGCCCAGCGATGTCTGACGAAAGACTTGCAATGCCTGAAGACAAATCAGAGAGGTCGACGGGCGGGGCATCTTTAAGAGTGCTGATATCGCTCAACATCGTTGCGGCCGTCGCTTCAAGCGATGCAATGCCAGTCTCTAGGCCCGATGTGTCAACAGGCTCTGGCAAAGTCGGAATCGAGGCGCTCAACTCTTCGACCTTCCCCGATAGGTCAGCAAGTACCGATGCGTTCACATCTACTTCGTTCAAGGCCTGAAGCCTGTCCTGAAACCAATAGAAGGCAGCCCCAAATCCGATGCCACCAGCCAACAGTCCGCCCAAAATCATCGGAAAGACCGACCCGCGCTTTTGCTCGGTTACTGTCGCAGCCATTGGGGGGAAAGATTCGGTCTCGTCTGCAGAAGACTCGGAATGCTCGCCTAATTTTTCATCATCGACGACTTCCACGGCTTCGCCTTCAATCAAAACCGACGCCTCGCTGGACGATTCGTCGTTCAATTCAGATTGAATTTTTGCCGCTTCATCCGAAAATTTATCTTTTTTTTCAGATGCTTTCGGATTTTTGGACTTTGACGCCACAGGGCTACCTCTGCTTACTCTCACGCATTCTAGCAATGTTTGAATTCTACTGTCTGTTCTCTGAAGCAACAACCCGACGGGTCAAAGTGCCTCGGTCACAAGGTCGCACATCGCGCCTGACGTTGGCGAACGAGCGACCTGTACATCACCCTGCCCCGCCCATGCCAACCGAACCGCATCACTGATCGCGATCAGCTTCAACGGGGCCGAATATGATTGCTCGGAAAACAACACTGCGCTGCGCGGAGAAAAAAGCGGAACGACGACATGGCGGACATCACTCAACATCGCAATCGCTTCTGTCGAAAGAGGCCGCGCAATTTGATCATAGATAATAGCATCTTTTGCCACGATACCGCGTTGTTGTAAGGCTGTGACCAAATCTATTCGAGCATGAACCCCCCGGCAGATTAAAACGGGCGACGTTAGCCCTTCGACCTGATCCAACAATGCCTGCGCCGTTTCCGCCGAGTTTACAATTTGTGCGCCGTATGACCGAGCCAAGTCTGCCGTTGCTTGCCCAACCGTCGCAACGTCGCGGCCTGCCAAATTGTCAGTCAGCCGCCGCACTGCATTGCTGGAGGTGACGACGGTCGTTCCAAAATCACGCAAATCCGGAAGCTCACCGATCGGTTCAATCTGGAAAATTGGCGACACAACGGCCTCGATTCGCCGCCCCAAGCGTGCTTCGCACTCATCAAGAAAGGCTAAGGATTGCGCCTTTGGTCGGATTAATAAAAGCTGGGCTGGTTCCACAGTCACTCGCATGCCTTGCTTGTATGCTGCATTGGGCGATGTTACCTGCGGGAAAGCAACCAGACAACCCGGCTTCTTATGGCTCAGCTATTCCTTGGCATCGAATCCAGCTGCGATGACACAGCCGCCGCGGTGGTGTCTTCGAAGCGCGAAATTCTATCATCGGTCGTCATGGATCAAAGCGCATTGCACGAAGCTTTCGGCGGTGTCGTACCGGAAATTGCTGCCCGCGCGCACACTGAAAAGCTGGACATTGCAATCGAGACAGCACTTGAAGACGCCGATATATCGTTGTCGCAGATTGACGCGATTGCCGTAACTGCAGGGCCGGGGCTTATTGGCGGCGTTCTTGCAGGGGTCATGTGCGCACGCGGAATTTCCACAGGGACGGGCAAGCCACTTATCGGCGTGAACCATCTTGCGGGCCACGCACTGACGCCCCGGCTGACGGACGACATTGCCTTTCCTTACCTTCTACTTTTGGTTTCCGGCGGTCATTGCCAGCTTTTGATCGTAAGGGGCCCAGACGAATACCATCGCCTTGGTGGTACGATTGATGATGCCCCCGGCGAGGCATTCGACAAAACCGCGCGTGCGTTAGGACTTGGTCAACCCGGCGGGCCAGCGGTCGAGAAAGCCGCGCACTCTGGCGATCCTGAACGGTTTCGCTTCCCGCGTCCGCTCCTTGATCGTCCGGGTTGTGACCTAAGCTTTTCAGGATTGAAGACAGCCCTAATCCGCGAGCGCGACAGTCTCATCGCCGCTCAGAACGGGTTGACGGAACAAGACCGGGCCGATCTTTGTGCCGGATTTCAGGCCGCCGTTGCCGATGTCCTTAGCAAAAAGACGGCGCGGGCTATTGAGCAATATTTGAAAGATGGACCCAGACAGCCCGTTATAGCCGTTTCGGGTGGTGTCGCTGCAAACATGGCAATTCGAGGTGGATTGGAAACCATTTCGAACGCTGCGGGCCTTGGGTTTGTGGCTCCTCCGCTTGCGCTTTGCACCGACAACGCCGCCATGATCGCGTGGGCCGGAATCGAACTAGACCAAATTGGCCACAAGGGTCTCGACCCACTTATCGCGCGACCGCGCTGGCCCTTAGACGTTCAACAGCCGACGATGTTAGGGTCAGGTAAGAAAGGAGCTAAAGCATGAGTATTTCAGTTCTTGGCGCTGGCGCTTTTGGAACCGCTTTAGCGATCGCCCTGTCTCGGGATGGCACCGACGTCACGCTTTGGTCGCGAAACCGAAACGACAGTGACAGAATGCAGGACAGCCGCAAGTCCGGCAAACGGTTGCCGGGCTGTGTCTTGCCTGAAAGTTTATCAGTCACTACCGACGATGCTGCGTTTGCGGCCGATATTTGCCTTTTGGCAATCCCCGCCCAAAAACTTTCCGGTTTTGCTGAACAGACACCCCTTGGGACCGACGCGACATTGCTTGCCTGTTGCAAGGGGATCGATCAAACCACGGGCCTTGGGCCAGTCGCAACATTGCGCAGGGCAAGGCCTTCCAACACAGCCGCCATTCTGACCGGCCCCAGTTTTGCGGTCGACATCGCCAAGGGCATGCCGACCGCTTTGGTTCTAGCGTGTGAAAGTGCCCGCGATGTCGAAACGCTGCAGGCAAAACTGACACGACCCAACCTGCGTCTCTATCGCACCACGGATGTCATCGGTGCCGAATTGGGTGGCGCTTTGAAGAACGTCATGGCCCTAGCCGCCGGGATCACCATTGGCGCGGACCTTGGGGACAGTGCGCGCGCCTCGGTTATCGCGCGTGGCTTTGCCGAGCTGACTCGCTTCGCCAAGGCGAAGGGTGCAGAAACAGAGACTATTCAAGGTCTTTCCGGGCTTGGTGATCTTATCCTAACATGCACGTCCGACAAATCACGCAACTTTCGCGCAGGCGTTGATCTGGGAAAAGGCATCTCGCTTAATCACGAAACCACCATCGAAGGCCTTGCCACCGCGCCAACGGTAGCGACCGAAGCCAAGACACTTGGCTTGGATCTGCCACTGATCCAAGCGGTAGCAGATGTTGTCGGTGGTCACCTAAGCATCGCAAGTGCCATCGAAACCCTTTTGTTACGCCCAGTCGGAAAGGAGTGAACCATGGCCTATTGGTTGTTCAAATCAGAACCCTCGACATGGAGCTGGGATGATCAGCTTGCCAAGGGCGAAGCTGGCGAAGAATGGGACGGTGTCCGAAATTATCAGGCGCGCAACCACATGCGAACCATGAAAATTGGAGACCTAGGGTTCTTCTACCACTCGCAAAAAGACAAAGAGATCGTCGGCATCGTTGAGGTCTGCGCTGAAGTTCACCCTGACAGCAGCACCGATGACGAACGCTGGGAATGCGTGGATATAAAGGCGGTTTCATCCCTGAAATCGCCTGTGACCCTTACTCAGGTTAAGGACGATCCACGTCTTCAAGATATGGTCCTAGCCAATAATACACGCCTTTCCGTGCAGCCGGTGACGAAAGCAGAATGGGACATCGTTCTGGAAATGTCGGGCACTTAAACATTTGATTTACCTCACGTCATGCCGCAAAGTTGGGTTGAAACTCACGGGAGGGGAAAACCATGGGACTTCTAAGTGTAATCTTGGCCGCGATTGCGGGCTTTGCCTTCGGCGCAGCTTGGTACATGACCCTTGCGAAACCGTGGGTGGTGGTGGCGGGTATCGACGTGGATGAAAGCGGCAAGCCGGTTAACGATGGCCCGCTTCCGTACATCCTGTCGTTTTTCGCGATGATCTTGGTCGCTGGCATGATGCGGCATACATTTGCCATGGCAGGCGTTGATACTTTCGCAAAGGGGTTGGTGGCCGGGCTTGGTGTGGGTCTGTTCTTTATCTCGCCTTGGATCATGATCAACAACGCTTACGGCAATCGCCCTTTCAAGCTGACCTTGATCGATGGTGGTTACGCGACATTTGGTTGCGCGATAATTGGTGCTGTTCTTGGGCTCTTTTGACAGTTCAGAACGACAAATTTGGTTCTGTCGGGCGGCCTCGTTCAGCGCTATCACAAGTTTCATGATTGATCCTGACGACAAGGCCTTCCTGACTAGGCTGTTTGACGCTGCAATTGCGGCAGCTGATCCAAAGTTCGCGCTTTGCGATCACCTACCTGCGAAACCTAACGGTCGGACCATCGTGATTGGTGCCGGCAAGGGTGCTGCGCAAATGGCCGCCGCCTTTGAAGACCTCTGGGGCGAGCCAGTCGAAGGCGTTATCGTTACGCGTTATGGGTATGCGTGCGAAACGAAATATCTGCCCGTTCTTGAAGCCGCGCACCCGGTACCGGACGCCGCAGGACTTAAGGCCAGTGCGGCGTTGCTAGCAGCAGTCTCGGGTCTGACCTCAGATGATTTGGTCGTCGCGCTGATTTGTGGCGGCGGATCTGCACTGCTTCCTGCACCTCCGGATGGGTTGACGCTGGAAGATGAACAATCGTTGAATAAGGCGTTGTTGAGATCTGGCGCACCCATTTCAGCAATGAACGCCATTCGAAAGCACGTCAGCAACGTCAAAGGCGGTCGGTTGGCGCGTGCTGCCGCCCCCGCTCGGGTGGTCAGCTTGATAGCGTCGGACGTGCCCGGCGACGACCCAGCACAGGTCGCTTCAGGCCCTACCGTGCCAGACGCCGCAGGCCTGGCTGATACGCGTCAGTTAACCAAAGCCTACAACATTGAATTACCAGACCGCGTCGCGAAGTACCTTGAGAATGCATCAGATGCACCATCACCGGATGACCCAGTTTTTGCGGGAAACACTGTGGCAGTCATCGCCTCCGCCGCAAGATCGTTGGACGCCGCCGCGGAAGTCGCGCAGCGCGCAGGCGTGATGCCCGTCATCTTGTCAGATGCCATCGAAGGCGAAGCGCGTGACGTCGGTCAAGTCATTGCTGCGATCGCGCGCGAAACACGCGAAAAGAACCGGCCGTTTGCTGCACCCGTTGTGATTTTGTCCGGCGGCGAAACGACCGTCACCGTGCATGGTGACGCCGGACGCGGGGGGCGCAATTCGGAATTTCTTTTGTCGTTTGCCGGCGGGATCGCAGGGCTGAACATTACGGCACTGGCTGCTGATACAGACGGCATAGATGGTTCGGAAAATAATGCGGGCGCATTCGCGAACGGAGAAAGCTGGACCCGGCTACGTGCGGCGGGCGCTGATCCGCGAGAAATGCTGGCCCAGCATGATGCCTGGACAGCTTTCGATACACTTGGAGATTTGTTCGTGCCGGGGCCGACCGGCACGAACGTTAATGATTTTCGGGCTGTTCTGATCCGCTAGATCAGTAACGATAATGTTCGGGCTTGAATGGCCCGTCTTGTGCGACACCGATGTAATCGGCTTGATCTTTATCCAGCTTGGAAAGTTTCGCGCCAACCCGATCAAGGTGCAGCATGGCGACCTTTTCATCCAGATGCTTCGGCAAAATATAGACCTCGTTCCCGTAGTTGTCGCCTTTGTTAAACAGTTCGATCTGAGCCAATACCTGATTGGTAAAGCTTGCCGACATAACAAAGCTTGGATGGCCGGTGGCATTGCCAAGGTTCAACAAACGGCCTTCGGACAGCAAGATGATGCGGTTACCAGACGGCATCTCGATCATATCAACTTGATCTTTGATGCTGGTCCACTTGTGGTTCTTCAGATTGGCGACCTGAATCTCGTTGTCGAAGTGGCCGATGTTACCAACAATCGCCATGTCGCGCATGTCGCGCATATGCTCGATGCGAATGACGTCTTTGTTGCCGGTCGTCGTAATGAAAATATCTGCATCAAGGTTTTCCTCCAGCAGAACAACCTCATATCCGTCCATCGCCGCTTGCAGGGCGCAGATCGGATCAACCTCGGTCACTTTCACACGGGCCCCTGCCCCGCTCAAAGACGCAGCCGAACCTTTGCCGACATCACCGTACCCACAGACAACGGCCACCTTACCGGCCATCATCGTGTCAGTGGCGCGGCGGATGCCGTCAACCAGGCTTTCTTTGCACCCATACTTGTTGTCGAACTTCGACTTGGTGACACTGTCGTTGACGTTGATCGCCGGGAAGGGCAACTGACCCTTTTTGTGCAGATCATAAAGCCGGTGCACGCCCGTCGTAGTTTCTTCGGATACACCCAGAATGTCGCCGCGCGTTTTTGTGAACCAACCGGGGGTTTCCGCCATCCGTTTCTTGATTTGGGCAAAGATCGCTTCTTCTTCTTCAGAAGTAGGCACTTCGATCAGATCGGTTTCGCCCGCTTCAACCCGTGCGCCCAACAAGACGTACAGTGTCGCGTCACCACCGTCGTCCAAAATCAGGTTTGCGCCTTCAGGGAACATAAACGAACGGTCAAGATAGTCCCAATGTTCGGTTAGGCTTTGACCCTTGATCGCAAAAACCGGGGTTCCACCAGCTGCAATCGCAGCCGCAGCATGGTCTTGGGTTGAGAAAATGTTGCACGAAGCCCAGCGAACATCAGCGCCAAGTGCATTCAGCGTTTCAATCAGAACCGCGGTTTGGATCGTCATATGAAGCGAACCAACGATCCGTGCACCCTTCAAGGGCTGTTCGCTGCCGAATTCCTCGCGCAGCGCCATAAGGCCGGGCATCTCGGTTTCGGCAATATCAAGTTCCTTGCGGCCGAACTCGGCCAGCGCGATATCCTTGACGACATAATCCTGTGACATGACCTGCTCCACTATATGGGTTTTTAGGTCACTTAGCACCGAGCATAGGACCCGGCAACAAGGGTTAGCCAGGAATACCTGCTGGAATCTTAAGTCCGTCGCGCCAATTTGTCCCAGCGGCCATAATGCAGGACGTTCCGTCTGCCCGTGTCATCAGGATCGTCCAGGTGCCTTTTTCTTCGGAAAGCCAGACTTCGAAAAGGTGATCAGCGTTTTGTAGACCGCCGCCTGAAAAGGATTCTCCGTATTTTCCGGAGAGTTTGTCCACAACAGAATCGCGATTTCCGCAATTCGCCTGAGCTTGAACCGCTTCGGGTACCAGAACGGCTGCTGTTACAGCCGTCGCAACAAGTGTTTTTTTCCAAGGCATTGGTCTCTCCTTTCGACAGCAATCCAGCTGTGTCCTGATGGGACCTCCCTAATGCTCAATCGTTACGCGTAACTCTTTTACGATAGGCTTACTTGACCTTTTCTGATCCGGCCTTTTGCCTTCTGTGCCAACGTTAGTGGCGAACTTTGCCGGAAAAGCGTTCGGATTTCGGACATTTCGTGCCAACTTGAAAGACTTTTAAGCCAATTGGCACATTTTGAATGGAGGGAAACCCACTTTGACGTCACCTGTCGCGACATCGACACTTGACCCTCTTCGCATTGATGTAAAAAAAGCGGAATGGCGGGAAAAAAGACAGAAACGCGCGCGTGGCAACGCATGTTGTCCGGGCGGCGCTTGGATTTACTTGATCCAACACCCGTGGACATCGAGATCGACGATATAGCGCATGGATTGGCCTTTGTGGCGCGTTGGAATGGCCAAACTTTGGGCGAATTCCCCTATTCGGTGGCCGAACACTCGCTGTTGGTTGAACAACTCTTTACCAGAATCATGCCGAACGCGCCTGCCAAATGGCAATTGGCCGCTTTGTTGCACGATGCGCCCGAGTACGTCATTGGCGATATGATCTCACCGGTTAAATCTGCAGTTGGCCCTGGGTATTCAGCCTTGGACGACCGTTTGACGGCGGCAATTCATCTGCGCTTTGGGCTGCCTGCAACCATCCCAAAAACTGTCAAAGCCAAGATCAAACGTGCGGACAAGGTTTCCGCTTGGCTGGAAGCCACACAAATCGCGGGCTTCAATGCAGATGAGGCGAACAAGTTCTTCGGACGACCGGATCAGTCCCTAATTAAAGGTCTTTCCATTGTTCTGCGCCCACCAATAGAGGCACGTCACGCCTTTGTTGCACGTCACAATTCACTTTTGTCTGATATTTGAAGGCTAACGCGGTGACCGTTTCGCCAGAATACGCTGCAAAGTACGACGATGCATGTTCAACCGACGGGCAGTTTCGCTAACATTACGATCACAAAGTTCGTAGACCCTTTGAATATGCTCCCATCGCACGCGATCCGCGCTCATTGGGTTCTCTGGCGGAGGGGGTAGTTCATCATCCGTCGCCAAAAGCGCGGCGGTCACATCGTTTGCGTCCGCTGGCTTCGAAAGATAGTCAGTCGCGCCGATTTTCACAGCCGCAACAGCCGTCGCAATGGCCCCATACCCTGTCAGAACAACAATCCGACTGTCTTCACGTTTTTCGCGAATCCGTTCGACAACATCCAACCCATTGCCGTCCTCTAATCGCAGATCAATCACAGCGTAAGCCGGCGGTCGAGCCGTCGCGATAGCCGTACCACCCGCAACAGAATCCGCCGTTTCAACCTCAAATCCACGCTTTTCCATCGCGCGAGCAAGACGTTTCAGAAACGGCTCATCGTCATCTACGATTAAAAGTGATGCATCCGGACCGACATCAGCCACATTGGTAATCCATTTATAAACTAATAAGAAAACTAGGGCGCAGTGGGGGCCGGGTCAAACGATCAAGACGCGTTTATCATGCAAGCCGACTTTTCTGCCATACCCTCTGGTGTCTCTTCCGCCCGAAAGAAAGTCGCCAATTCGTTTCCAGGAAGCATAAGATACGTGAAATTCGAGTGCGCCATAAGATAGAACTCTTCGTCACCCGAGCCGCGCGCATAATAGGCACGATAAGCATCGGCAGCCTGTTTCACCTGTTCCGGCGAGCCTGTCAAAGCGACCATGTCCGGATGCATATCCTCAGCATAGTCAGCAAGTACTTCCGGCGTATCTCGCTCGGGATCAATCGTCACAAAGACAAGCGCAACATCTTCGCCCTGCTCTTCCAATAAGTCGGTTGCCAACGCGTTGCGCGCAACGTCGAAAGGGCAAACATCGGGGCAGAAGGTATATCCAAAATAGACCAGTGCTGGTCGATCGATCACATCAGCATCGGTCACTAATTCGCCTTGGGCATTCACCAGTTCGAACGGCCCACCAATCGGGGATCCCACCGCAGATGCCACATCGCATTCCACATTCCCCGACATCAGAGTATAAGCCGCCGTACCACCGATCAGCGCTGCTAAACCGACACCGCCAAGAAGAGCTGCAATTTTTGTCATTCTCTTCATCCCAATTTGTTTTGCGACCGCATTGATCCCTCATGCGGAACATGAATACAAATTACATGATTGTGAAAGCGAAAGAATGACCCTAGCGGCATACGACCCTCATGGCACGCGTTCGAACTGGGTGCGCCTAAGAACGCTTATCGTTTTGAGGTGGATCGCCATTTTCGGTCAGCTGGCTGCCATCACAGTTGCAGTGCGACTCTTTGACCTCGACCTGAACGTCGGGCTGTGCTTCGTGGTGATCGGAATTTCTATACTCGCGAACCTGATCGCCGTGTTCATCTATCCAGAAAACAAACGGCTGAGCGAAAGAGAAGTATCCGCAATGCTGATATTTGACATTCTGCAGCTTTCCGCTCTGGTGTTCCTGACCGGCGGTCTTAGCAACCCTTTCGCTCTTTTGATCCTTGCTCCGGTTGCCATTTCAGCGATGGCTTTAAATACATGGACAACGATTGGCGTTGCAGCGCTTTCGGTCGCCTTGGTTGTGATGCTGCTATTCTTTCACTTGCCTTTGCGTACCGTCGATGACGTGGTCATGCAAATCCCAGTTGTATTCGAGTTCGGATTTCTAGCCGCGATCAGTATCGGAGTGATCTTTCTGTCCGTCTACGCGGGCCGTGTCACCAATGAAATGAACGCAATGTCCGAAGCTTTGACGGCGACACAAATGGCGCTTGCTCGTGAACAAAAGCTCACAGATTTGGGCGGTGTTGTCGCGGCAGCCGCACATGAACTTGGAACACCACTGGCCACCATCAAGCTGGCCAGCGCCGAGTTGATCGAAGAACTTGAAACCAGGCCCGAGCTACGCGACGACGCCATACTGATCCGAGATCAAGCAGTGCGCTGTCGAGATATCCTCAATTCCATGGGTCAGGCAGGAAATGATGATCTGCACATCCGTCGGGCACCGATCGAAGCCGTGGTTCAAGAAGCTGCCGAGCCACATGCGAACCGAGGCAAGCTTCTGCATTATGGCTTCGAAATTGCAAGCTCACCTGACGAACGCCAGCCTTTCATTGATCGGCGTCCCGAGATCATTCACGGTCTACGAAATCTTGTGCAGAACGCTGTTGATTTTGCTCGTGCGAATGTTTGGGTGGATGTTTTCTGGGATGACGATGTCATCGTCGTTAGGATTATTGATGATGGTCGCGGGTATCCCGCGAATGTCATAAATCGGATTGGCGACCCTTTCATGGGGCGACGGAAGCGCGAAACACGCCCCGGATATGAGGGTATGGGGTTGGGACTGTTTATCGCTAAGACACTTTTAGAGCGTTCAGGCGCTGAACTAAGCTTTGCCAACGGTCACGAGCCAGGAGACCCTGCCCCGGGGGCTGGTGAGCGTACCGGCGCAATCGTTGAAGCCCGCTGGCGACGCGAAATATTTGCGGCGGCAGACGATGCGGCCCGCTCGGCGCTCGGGAAAAACCGGCCGATCGAAGCCTAGCAAATTAACGCACTGTTAACCCCAATGACGAAAAATCGGCAAAGTTATGTCTGGGGGACACACACTGTGCTTAATGAACCAAATTCGTTGCTGATGTTCTTGATTGGAATCGGGGTGTCTTCGCTTCTGGCCGTTGCGGCTCTTGCCAGGATACGCGTCAATGCCCGGCCAGCTCGTGACGCAGACGAGACATTGATTTTTCTTGTCCGCGACAAGGATGTTGTCGATGCTAGCTTTGATGGTCGCCGGATTTTGGACGCCGTCTCGGGACCAACCACCGGAATCGAAAAACTTCGCCTTTATCTGTCCCGACATTTTGATGATGCCGAAAAGCTCGTTCTACCTGCCACCGAATTTGGCGATCTGGCGCAAGTGTCCCGGGACGGGCAATCCCAGATCCACAGGAAGACAGCGGCGGATACCGTTCGACTGAAGCTTAGCTTTGTAAATGGCGTCAAATCCAATGCCGATGATTTGCATTCGATCCGCGCCATGGAAAATGAACTAGAGACACTTCGCGCCAATACTTCAGCGGCTCCGTTCCTGCTGTGGCGTCAGAACCCTTCGGGCGAAATTACTTGGGTCAACCGCGCCTATCTGGACACTGTTCGAAGCTTTAGCGGGTCTGGGGCTGACTTAGTCTGGCCGCTGCCGATACTGTTTCCGTCGCTTCAGGCCACAGCGGGCAATGTAGATGGCGAGGCCCAGCGCATCGCAGTGCATGGCCGCGGCGATTCCGAAGACGCATGGTACGACTGTCATATCACCCGGATCGGACAAGATATCCTGTGTACCGCCATACCGGCTGACGAAGCCGTTCGATCCGAAAACCGACGCCGTGAGTTCACTCAGACCTTAACCAAAACTTTCGCCGAGCTGGCAATTGGATTGGCGATTTTCGACCGGTCACGACGCCTTGTCCTTTTCAACCCTGCACTTTTGGACCTGACAAACCTACCAACCGACTTTCTGACATCCCGGCCTAGCATGGTCAGCTTTCTGGATCGCTTGCGGGAAAATCGCGTCATGCCCGAACCGCGCGATTACCGTACATGGCGTGCCGCGATTGCCGATCTTGAGGCCGCATCGACAGACGGAACTTATAGCGAAACTTGGTCACTGCCAGATGGTCAGACCTACCACGTCACGGGTCGCCCCCATCCAGATGGCGCTGTTGCGCTCTTGTTTGAAGATATCAGTGCCGAGATGTCTTTGACCCGCCGTTTCCGCGATAGCTTGGAACAATCACAAACCGTCATTGACGCGGTTTCTGAAGCCGTCGCCGTCTTTTCACCAACCGGTCAGTTGGTCATGACAAACGCCGCTTACCACAATCTCTGGCAGACAGATCCCAACGCATCGCTTGAGCCCATCGATCTGACCGAAGCGACCCGGCATTGGCATATGCTTTCAACACCAACACCCGTTTGGGGTGATTTCCGCGAGTTCGCCCAGATGGCTCAAGATCGTGAAGAATGGACTGCCTCGATCATTCTTCAGGACGGTCGGCCGGTGCATTGCCGCTTTATCCCGCAAAAGGCAGGGGTCAGTTTGGCCTTGTTCCAAATTCAATCTGCGCAACCCGTCATCGAACAAGACCTCCGACAAACAGCTTGATCCAGCCTTGCGGCCCGGACACTTGGCCGTCACATTGGCCCCGTTATGGGTTTTTCCGCCACCACGTTCCTTGCCGACTCCAATGAAACCGACCGATTTGGCGCGGAGCTTGCTGCTTTGATCCAGGCGGGCGATACAATCTTGTTGGAAGGCGAGATTGGGGCCGGGAAATCACATCTTGCAAGGGCTGTCATTCAATCCCTTTTACAAACATCCGGTCTTCCTTCGGTCGAAGTGCCGTCGCCAACCTACACGCTTGTTCAGACATATGATCTTACTGACACGGTTATTTGGCACGCGGATCTTTATCGATTAGCTGATGGGTCCGAAACGCTGGAACTTGGGCTGGATGATGCCTTTGGTGTGGACATTGTTCTGATCGAATGGCCTGACCGACTGGATCAGACGGTTGAAGGCGCCTTAAAGATCGCGTTGGAAACAGCTGGTACCGGTCGAACCATGCAAGTGACGTCTGCCTCTGATCGCTGGCAGGTCCTGTCTAATCGTCTTGCGTGCGCAGATGCCTGATCGCGCGCTGCCATTCGTTAAAAACGCGGGTTGGGGCGACGCCACGACCACCCCAATCGCAGGAGATCTATCCGCTCGGCGCTACGTTCGGTTGACCAAACAGAATAACACTGCGGTTTTGATGGATGCCGGCAAGGATACAAGCTCGACCACCGCGTTTGTTTGGATGACGAATTGGCTTCAGATTACCGGAATTTCCGCGCCGACCATTCTGTCAGCGGCACCCGATCAGGGTCTGCTACTGCTTGAAGATTTGGGTACTATGTCTGTCGGCCAGATGCTGTTGGCGGGCCAAGAAACGGACACGGTTTTCAGCACCTGCCTTGATCTTCTCTGGCACATTCGGCAGCAACCGAATCCTAAACTTTCATGCCCAGGACCACGCGAGCTGACTGATTGGACGAAGCTTGCAGACACATACTACCCCAACGCCAAAGCCAGCCAGATGAACGACTTTCGTGCCGTGTTAGAAACTGTCTTGATCAGTATTTCTTCTGAACCCCCAAGCGTTTCGCTGCGCGATTTTCATGCAGACAACCTTATGTGGTTACCCGATCGGACTGGCATTCAAAGGCTAGGCTTGCTGGATTATCAGGACGCATTTTTGACCCATCCGGTATATGATCTTGTGTCCCTACTAACCGACGCAAGGATGGACGTTTCGCGCAATGTTCGGGAAACCTACATCCACGCCTACGCCACATTAACGGGGGATAACCCTACAGATTTGCATAGGGCCTTCGCCGCCCTATCCGTCCAGCGCAATCTGCGTATTCTGGGCATCTTTCACAAGGCAGCAATCGAACATGGAAAACGCCATCACCTGCCAAAAGTGCCGCGTGTCTATGGATACCTTATGGAAGCGCTTGAGCACCCGGTTTTTGACGACATTCGTGGCGCACTCCAAGTCGCGCTGCCCCCACCAAGGGTTGCGGCATGACGACGGTTCGATCAGCGATGATTTTTGCCGCTGGATTTGGCACGAGGATGGGTGAATTAACCGCAAACACGCCAAAACCACTGGTGCCTTTAGCCGGACGACCCATGATCGATTATACAATTGATCTGCTATATGCCGCAGGAATTACCCAGATCGTTGCCAATGTGCATTATTTGGCCGAGCAGATGGCTGCGCACGTCGAAACGCGCGGTGTGACAGTTGCCCATGAAGCAGATTGCATTCTAGACACCGGTGGAGGGTTACGCGCGGCTTTGCCTTTGCTCGGTGATGGTCCTGTGATCACAATCAATCCTGATGTATTTTGGCATGGCACAAACCCGATCTCGTTCCTGATGTCTGAATGGAAAAGTTCGATGACATCACTTCTATTGCTGATCCCCAAAGAACGCGCGTTGGGAACGGATCATGTTGGCGATTTTATGTTGGATTCGACGATTATTCGTCGGGAAGGCCCGTTTCTGTTTAGTGGCGCACAAATC
Organism: Paracoccaceae bacterium; assembly: GCA_028097405.1. Taxonomy (GTDB): domain Bacteria; phylum Pseudomonadota; class Alphaproteobacteria; order Rhodobacterales; family Rhodobacteraceae; genus CALKXV01. Next base: position 40,082 of record JAOHEK010000015.1, read on the forward strand.
CTTCGAACTGATGATATCGACCGCATCTCTGATGACGTTTTTTCTCTGAATGCCTACTGGGATCTGCTTGCCCGGGACAATCATCTGCAAGGCGTCGCCTACCCCGATACGTGGTGCGATATTGGAACCCCCCGCGGTCTCACGCAAGCGGAGGCGCTGATCGCCGATGTTTGAACCAAGCGACAAGCCGCGTCTTTTTGGTGTTCCGTCGGGCGCTGACTTTCCTGCCGTTCTGGTCGACAAGATCCGGAATGCCTTCAAGGGCCGCCCACCCGAGGGCATCGCCCGTGTCCGCATCATTGTGAACACCCGCCGGATGGAACGGAGGTTGCTACAACTGTTTTGCGACGGTGGGCCTACGCTTTTGCCGAAAATCAGCGTGGTGACTGACCTTGCGGCGCTGTTACCCGGCGCAAACCTGCCAGAGCCCATCTCTCGGCTACGCCGAAAGCTTGATTTGACGCAGCTGACGGTACGGTTGATCGAGGCTGAGCCTGATATTGCAGCCCGATCCTCGGCCGTTGATTTAGCCGATAGCTTGGCTGCGCTAATGGATGAATTGCAGGGCGAAAGCGTCGATCCGTTGCAGTTGCACGAGTTGGACGTTGGCGATGTGTCGGCGCATTGGACGCGTAGCTTAAAGTTTCTTGGCATTGTCAGCGCCTACTTAGACAGTCTGTCTCCTGAAGGTGCTGACCAAGAAGCGCGACGCTTGCGCTTGGTTGAAAGCATTCAAGACGCTTGGGCCAACAATCCACCGCAAGACCCCATAATCATGGCGGGTTCCACCGGATCACGACATACGACGCGAATGTTCATGCGTGCTGTCGCGGCGCTTCCCCAAGGCGCAATTCTTCTGCCGGGCTTCGATTTCGATCTTCCACAACCGGTTTGGGAAACTTTTGATGCCTCGCGCACATCCGAGGATCATCCTCAATATCGGTTTGGAGCACTGTTTTCGGCTTTAGGCGCATCTTCACAAGACGTGGAGCAGTGGGGCAACGCCCCCGACCCTGCGCGAAATAGACTGGTTTCACTTTCTTTGCGCCCCGCACAGGTCACAGATCAATGGCTGTCCGAAGGACCACAGCTCGACTCTCTTACCACAGCGGCCAAAGGTTTGACGCTGATCGAGGCGAACCAACCAAAGAGCGAAGCATTGGCCATCGCAATAGCGCTGAGGGAAGCTGTCGAGAATGGACGCACATCGGCATTGATTACCCCTGATCGTACTTTGGCACGCCGTGTCGCGGCTACGTTGCAGCGATGGGACATTACGCCGGACGATAGTGCCGGTGTGCCACTTTCCCTAACGCCCCCCGGCCGTCTGTTACGCCAGGTTGCCAGAATGATAGGTTCGGGATGTGCGCCGGGCGATTTGATTTCTGTTTTGAAACATCCTTTGGTCAGCACGGGTTCCGATGATCGCGGACCTCACTTGCTAAACACCAGACGGCTTGAGCTCTATTGTCGTCGCAGAAGCATTTTTGTGATCACAGGAACGGTTTTGGCCGATTTTGCTGACAAGCTATCGGACGACAGTGTTGGTTGGGTTGCTTGGCTGAAAGACGTCCTGAAAGAATTCGAAGCATCGCCGGAAAGCAGATTAAATGCCTGCCTGACGCATCATATAACTTTGTGCGAATTGCTTGCCCATGGTGACAGTTCTGGTTCGGGAGAGCTGTGGTTAACGGCGGCAGGACGATCCTGTGAAGCACTTATCCAAAGCTTTATAGACGAGGCAGACTATAAGGGCGCAATCTCCTTCTCTGACTATGTTCGGTTTTTGGAAGCAGCACTTTCAGCGGAAAATGACCGCGAACCAGATGGTGTGCATCCCTCAGTCATGATCTGGGGAACTTTGGAAGCAAGAGTGCAAGGCGCCGACTTGGTTGTCCTTGGCGGGTTGAACGAAGGAACTTGGCCTGAACCAACAAAGGCTGATCCTTGGCTGAACCGACGCATGCGAAAAGACCTTGGACTGTTGTTACCCGAAGGACAGGTGGGCCTAGCTGCACACGATTACCAACAGGCAATTGCAGCCGATCACGCCATCCTAACACGATCCAAACGTGGCGAGGATGGCGAGGCGGTGCCGTCACGTTGGCTGAACCGCCTGACCAATCTGCTTGAGGGGCTTCCCGAGCAAGACGGCCCCGCTGCGCTTGAAGAGATGAAACATCGCGGGGATCGGTTTTTGACGCTCGTTGATAGCCTAGATCGGCCATCCGCAACCGTAGCCCCCGAACCACGCCCCGCCCCTGCTCCGCCCAATGGAAAGCGGCCAAAGAACCTTTCAGTGACCGAGATAAAAACGCTGATCCGTGATCCTTATGCGATTTATGCCAAGCATGTCTTGCATCTTCGCCCGCTTCTTCCGTTGCAGCCCACGCCAGACGCACGCTTAAAAGGCATCGTGTTTCACGACATTATGGAGGGCTTTTTCGCCCCCTTGAATGATTTTTCAAATGACGGACATGCGAAAGAAACGCTGTTCAAGATCGCCGAGACTGAGCTTACCAAAACCGTACCTTGGCCAGCGATCCGCAGTCATTGGAAGGGTCAGCTGGAACAAATCGCAGATCATCTGATTGGCTGTGAGCAGAGCCGACGGGAAACAGGGCAATTGATCGGCTCTGAAGTTCGTGGTGTGCTGAAAATCACCGAAGCGGGCGTTTCCATAACCGGCATCGCAGATCGCATTGACCGGCTGAATACGGGCGACCTGATCGTTTACGACTATAAGACAGGCGCGGTTCCAAGCCGCCCTCAAGTCCGTTACTTTGACCGCCAACTTCTGATTGAAGCGGTGATCGCCGAAGAAGGTGGGTTCGAAAAGTTGCCGCCCGCCACAGTCGAACGGGTCGAACATCTTCACTTGGGAAGAACGCCGAAAGACAGCGTTGTGACACTTGTAGAAGACTATGAAACCGTGACTGTTTCAGAGGAATTGGCGGATCTTCTTACAAAGTACAGCCGCGATGAAACCGGCTATATCTCGCGCCGCGCTATGGAAAAAATGCGCTATGATGGCGACTATGATCATCTTGCGCGCTTCGGGGAATGGGATGCATCGTTTGCGACAAAGCCATGGCCGGTCAAATGACGGACAAGGCAAGCCGCGCGCAGATCGACGCCGCAAACCCGAACCTGTCGACATGGCTGTCGGCCAACGCTGGCTCTGGGAAAACTCGCGTTCTAACAAACCGCGTGGCGCGATTGCTGTTGCGAGGCACTGATCCGCGTAACATTCTTTGCCTGACCTACACAAAAGCGGCCGCAAGCGAGATGCAGAACAGGCTTTTTGCCACTCTTGGCAGTTGGGCCATGCTGGAAGACACAGCCTTGCGCACCGCCCTGCAAAAATTGGGTGAAACACCGCCCGATGACCTTTCCAAAGCGCGTACGTTGTTCGCCAGCGCAATCGAAGCGCCCGGCGGGCTACGCATTCAGACGATCCATGCCCTTTGCGCTTCGATCCTGCGACAGTTCCCGCTGGAAGGTGGTGTTTCGCCACAGTTCCGCGAGCTGGATGAGTTGGGGCAGGTGGCGATCATCGAAAACGTGTTGGACGACCTGTCCGAAACCGACGGCAAAGTAATGGCCAAGGTGTCGTCGTTTTATGCCGAAGAAAGCCTTGTGTCCTTGGGCCGCGCTGTTTCGGGCAAAGGCGATGAATTTGCTGTTGGGTTTAGTAAAGACGCAATTTTCAAAGCCTTCGCGATCTTACCCGATCTAACCTATGACGATGTGCTGACGTCGGTATTTGAAGACAGTGATCTCGCCTTTCTTCATGAGCTTTGTGAACCCCTTCGCCAGAGTGAAAAGGTTAGTGATCACAAACTAGCCGAGGCTCTCGCCAAACTGCCAAAGACACCGTCAATTTCGGTTCTGATCAAGCTTGAGGGGCTTTTCTTAACCGGTGAGACCGCAAAGTCTCCGTTCTCAGCAAAAATCGGCAAAATACCGACCAAGGATGCACGCGGCTCAGCTGATCTTGCGCCTTCAATGCCGCGGCTTGAGGCGCTGATGGAGCGTGTGGAAACTGGACGGGTGACGCGCATAAACCTGATGGCCGCGCAGAAGACGCTGGCATTGCATCGTTTTGCCAAGGTGTTCTTACCGGCCTACCGCGCCGCCAAGATTAACCAAGGGGTTCTGGATTTCGATGACCTGATCCGCTTGACGCGCGACTTGCTTACAGGACCCGCATTGTCATGGGTGCTTTATCGTTTGGATGGCCAGATCGAGCATATTCTGGTCGACGAAGCTCAGGACACCAGCCCGGCACAATGGCAGATTGTCCAAGCATTGACCCAAGCGATGGCGGACGATGCGGATCGCGCGCGGACGCTGTTTGTCGTGGGCGATAAGAAACAGTCGATTTACAGCTTTCAAGGCGCAGATGCCGAAGGTTTTGATCTGAAGGCGCGTGCCTTTGATGATTTACTGGCCGGGCAATTGCATCAGCGTGAATTGCTTCATTCTTTCCGATCCTCCCCAGCGATTTTGAAGCTTGTAGATGCCGTGTCCGAGGCGCTGACCGGATTGGGTGAAACGGTGGTTCATCATGCGTTTCATGATGACAAGCCGGGGCGTGTGGATGTTCTGCCGTTGATCCCGTCTCCGAAGGAAGACGAGCACCCAGCGTGGAACGATCCGGTTGATCGTCCGGTCGATAATGCGCCTTCGGTCAAGTTAGGGCAATCCATTGCGCAGATTATCCGAAACCTATTGGAAACAGAGACTATACCGGGCAAAAATGGCGATGCTCGACCCATATTGCCGGGTGATATTATGGTGTTGGTGCAACGGCGCAGCGCTATCTTTGATCAGGTCATTCAGGCCTGTAAGACGGATGGTCTTCCGATTGCTGGTTCAGATCGACTAAAGATCGGAGCAGAGCTGGCGGTACGTGATCTGTTGGCATTGCTGTCGTTTTTAGACCTGCCTGAAGATGATCTTTCGCTTGCAGCCGTACTTCGATCCCCGATTTTTGGGCTCACCGAAGAGCAGCTTTATGACATTGCGTCGAACCGGCCTGTGAAATCACCTCTTTGGCCCGAACTGCGCCGTCGAAGAGACGCCTTTCCGGACATTGTCGCCACATTAGACGGTCTTCGGAAGCTGGTCGATTTTAAGCGCCCCTTCGAACTTTTGGAACACATCCTAGGTGCACTGGGAGCCCGAGAGAGACTGCTGGCTCGGCTGGGGCCCGAGGCGGAAGACGGCATCGATGAACTTTTGAATCAAGCGATCGCATTCGAGCGGGAAAATGTGCCCAGCTTGACTGGCTTTCTGTTGAAAGCGCGGGCCGAAAATATCGAGATCAAGCGTGATGCGGATGCCAGCGGCGATCTTATTCGAGTGATGACCGTACATGGCGCAAAAGGTCTGGAACGCCCGATTGTCATCTTACCCGACACCACCGGGACAGGGCGCGTCCGGTCTGGCGGGCTGGTTGTTGATGACCACGGTATGCCGATGTTTTCCTTATCAAAAACCGAAAGCCCTGATTTTGTTCAGGAAGCGAAGGAGAAGATCAGGCAGGCGGATCTAGATGAACGCAATCGTCTTTTGTACGTTGCGATGACACGTGCTGAAAACTGGCTGATCGTTGGCGGTATCGAACCGGGAACTGGGTCTGGGTCCGTTATGAATTGGCATCAATCTGTCAGCGAAGGCATGGCACGCGTCAGCACCGTCGAGAGCGATCTTGAAGCCGGAGCGATCCGTTTCCAGCATGGCGATTGGCCTGCCCAGACAGCGAAGCGTTCGTTAGATTTAGGGGCCAAAACAAGCGAGATCGTCGAGTTTTTGTCCAAGCCCACTGCCGTACCGGAACAGCTGCAGACGCCGATGGCGCCGTCAAAACTGAAAGGTGCCAAGGTGTTAGGTGGAGGCGCATTGGACGAAGAGGCAGCGAAAAGGCGGGGTCGGCAGATCCATTTACTTTTGGAGCATTTGCCGGGCGAACCTGATCCGGAAAGTATGGCGCGGCGCTTGTTATCTCATGGGCAGGATCGCGCCGAACCGGGTGAACTGCCTGAATTGTTAAATCAGGCTATGCGAAATCTGACCCAGCATCCGGATCTCTTTACGTCCACGGCACTTGCCGAAGTGGATATCTTCGCGGCATCGCCGTCGCTTGATGCACAGATCCTGGGAACGATTGATCTTTTGATCGTGACGCCAGATGGTGTGCAAGCCGTTGATATTAAAACGAACGCTGTGGTTCCAGATCATCCCGAGGAAACGCCGCTTGGGCTGTTGCGACAAATGGGAGCCTATCTTGAAGCCTTGGAGCAGGTTTATCTAGGTCGCCCGATTGAGGTGTCAATTCTCTGGACCGAAACCGGAAATCTTATGGTTTTGCCACACGGTATCGTGAGGGAAGCGCTGGTTGGCGCCACTATATCTTGACCTTCGGCCAGTGGGTTCCTAGGTTCAATCTCCGAACCAGATAAGGATTAGGCAGATGGCAACCGTTGCGGTTACAGACGACACTTTTGACAGCGAAGTCCGGTCTTCGGGTGTTCCCGTTGTTGTGGATTTTTGGGCCGAATGGTGCGGCCCTTGCAAGATGATTGGACCAGCTTTGGAAGAGCTGTCGGCTGAATACGAAGGCACGGTGAAAATCGTCAAAGTAAACGTGGACGACAACCCAAATTCGCCTGCTCAGCTTGGTGTACGTGGAATTCCGGCGTTGTTCCTGTTCAAAGATGGCGAAGTTGTTTCGAACAAGACCGGTGCTGCGCCAAAAGCAGCCCTGAAAGACTGGATCGACGCGTCGATCTAAGGTGAACGGTTCGTGATGCAAGCGGTCGCGCCGAAGCCGATGCGTTACAATTCGTACAGGTCTGACAGGCCCGATTTTCCGTTTGTACGGACCGGCGCACGCCCTCTTGATGAAAAGCTTAATCGCTCGCGCTTGTAATCAGCGCGGGCGCTTTGCATATACGAGGCCTTGCATCAGGAGAGATAGGATGGCGGACAAGTTTCCGGGCTGGCACGGCACAACGATCATCGGCGTTCGCAAGGGCGGAAAAGTTGTTGTCGCAGGTGACGGGCAGGTGAGCCTTGGACAGACTGTCATCAAGGGCACGGCAACCAAGGTGCGGCGACTTCGCCCGGGCGGGCTGGATGTTGTGGCTGGATTTGCCGGATCGACGGCAGATGCTTTCACACTGCTTGAGAGGCTTGAGGTTAAGCTGGAAGCCACGCCGGGTCAGTTGCAGCGAGCCTGTGTCGAGCTTGCGAAGGACTGGCGAACAGACAAATACCTTCAAAAGCTGGAAGCGATGTTGATCGTGACAGACGGTGCTGCGCTTTACGTGGTTACCGGGGCAGGGGACGTGCTGGAACCCGAACATGACGTCGCAGCAATTGGGTCGGGGGGCAACTATGCTTTGGCCGCCGCGCGGGCCTTGATGGACAGCGATCTGGACGCTGAGAATATTGCGCGAAAGGCGATGGCAATCGCGTCAGAAATTTGCGTTTATACCAACGGCAACCTGACCGTTGAGGTGCTTTAAGGGCGATTGGCCTGCCCCAAACGAAAGACGCCCGGAGCGAGGGGGATCGCCGGGCGCCTTGTTACAGCGGATTCAGTCTTTAGAAATCCAGCGCCTGTGAGGCGTTGGCCGTGCGACCGGAAAGCGCGTTTTCGTCGTCGATCTGTTCAGGGCTTACGTTGATGACAATCCACAAAGTTTGCAACGTAGTCATCATGTCTTTCGTTGGCCTGTTTTGGTCCGTATATTCAGTTTGCCGATTTTTTGGCCTGTGTCATCCCGTCCGACGCCAACGTGTTCTGCGCGTGATCGGGTTGTGTTTCGCTGTAACAAACTTAACTAAGGCAGAGTTGTAGCCAGGAGCCGACATGACGGACCTTACGCCTAAAGAAATAGTTTCAGAACTTGACCGGTTCATCATCGGTCAGGATGATGCCAAACGCGCGGTTGCAGTTGCGCTGCGCAACCGGTGGCGGCGTAAGAAGCTGGACGATGATCTTCGCGACGAGGTTTATCCCAAAAACATCTTGATGATCGGGCCAACTGGTGTGGGCAAAACCGAGATTTCGCGGCGTTTGGCAAAGCTGGCAAAGGCTCCGTTCCTGAAGGTCGAGGCGACTAAGTTTACAGAAGTGGGGTATGTCGGCCGCGACGTTGAACAGATCGTGCGCGATCTGGTGGAAGCCGCCATCACCATGACCCGGGAAAACATGCGCGAGGATGTGAAGATAAACGCGCGGCTAGCCGCTGAAGAACGGGTATTGGCGGCAATTGCGGGCGAGAATGCCCGTGACCAGACGCGGGACATGTTTCGCAAAAAGCTGCAAAACGGCGAACTGGACGACACCGTGATCGAGTTAGAACTGGCGGATCAAAGCAATCCGCTGTCTGGCTTGGATATTCCCGGCATGAATCCGGGGCAGGGCGGTATGGCGATTGATCTGGGTTCGATCTTTGGCAAAGGCATGCCCGGTCGGACTGTGAAAAAGCGTATGACCGTCGCGCAATCCTATGACGTGCTAATCAGTGAAGAAGCCGACAAGCTTTTGGACGACGAAACAGTCACTAAAGCAGCGCTTTTCGCGGTCGAACAGAACGGTATCGTCTTTCTGGATGAGATCGACAAAGTGACCGCCCGATCAGATGCGCGTGGGGCCGATGTATCCCGTGAGGGGGTTCAGCGCGATCTGCTGCCTCTTATCGAAGGCACGACTGTGTCGACCAAACATGGGGCCGTGAAAACCGACCATATCCTGTTCATCGCCAGTGGTGCGTTTCACATCGCCAAACCTTCGGATTTGCTGCCCGAACTTCAGGGCCGTTTGCCCATTCGTGTGAACCTGCGTGCTTTGACGGAAGAAGATTTTGTGCGCATTCTGACTGAGACCGACAATGCGCTGACGTTACAATACACAGCATTGATGGGGACCGAAGAGGTCGAGGTATCTTTTACCGAAGATGGCATTGCGGCGCTGGCTCGGATTGCGGCTGACGTAAATCAAGCGATTGAAAACATCGGAGCGCGACGGCTTTACACGGTTATGGAGCGGGTTTTTGAAGAACTTTCCTTCAACGCGCCTGATCGGTCTGGCGACGTTGTAGTTGTAAACGCCGATTTTGTTGAAACTAACCTTGGCGAATTGGCCAGAGATTCGGACATGAACCGCTACGTTCTTTAAGTGATGCGGGCTTTAAGAGGTGCGGGCCTTAGACGGTACGCGATTTAGACGGTTCGGGACACAATGCGGGATTTCACGCGCTGGCCAACTTCGCGGTAGCTGGCGTCGATGCCCAAAAATACGCTTTGTACGCGGGACCGCAGAGGTGCTTTTTGTGCGGTTTCACGGGCCGCCGAAATTTTTGCCGCCACCATATCAAGACTGCGCGGATCAGCGTCTTTGAAGCGAACGGTAACCTCTTCGCCGCTTAAATGCAGGGAAAGGGCCGGACAGGTTTTGTCTTGCGAGTTAACGCTTACCTTTTCGATGTGGCGGAAACTACAAACACGGTGCCGCACAAACGTTCCGTCAGGCATCGCGCTGCCAAGACGAACTTCGGACGCCGCGTAATCGATCTGAAGGGAATTCCGGGGGCCTTTTTTGGACTGTGCCTGAAAGAAAACTGCCAGGCCGATGATAATCAGAACGATCAGCGCATCGATTGCCAAGCCTTCCGCTGCAGGAAAGAAAGCAACACCGATCAGAACTGGAATGGCGACGAATGACGCAAGAATGTAGACTGAGTAGGCTGCATACTTCATGATGCGACCCAAAAGGTTTTGTTGAGCCTTGGCTTCCTTGACGCTAACGCCCCATTCAGTTTCATCGTTGATTAGGTCGCTGAGATGACCAAAGGAATGTTTTCTACTCATAAGCACTCTCCATCGCTAATTTTAAGTATTTTGTCTTTTTGTCGAAATGACGGAGAAACTGGGGCGGGGCGGACAGATTTAGGGACGATTGGGTTTTCATTTCGTTTGCATCCAACCAAAGAGGATGCATGAGCGCCATTGGTTTCATCCGCGACAATCTACGATTTCTAGCAGCAGGCGCGATCTTGATGTTTGCGTCATCCTTTGGGCAGACGTTCTTTATCTCAACCTTTGCTGCCGAGATCATGAGCGTTTTCAAACTGACGGACGGGCAGTGGGGGTTGACCTATACGATAGCGACGACCGGCTCGGCAGTGGCAATGTTCTGGGCCGGTGCGTTAACTGATCGGTTTCGGGTGCGGCTTTTGGCTTGGGTCGTTTTGCCGGGGCTGGCGATCAGCTGCTTTTATATGGCTTTCAATCTGTGGGTGCCGGGATTGGTGCTTTGTATTTTTATGCTTCGGTTTTTCGGACAGGGAATGACGTATCAATTGGCGGCAGTCGCCATGGCGCGGTGGTTTGTTGCCCGACGTGGGCTTGCGTTGTCGCTGTCCAGCATGGGGATTGCGTTTGGAACAGCCGTGCTACCGGTGGTCTGTGCGCTGCTTTTAGATTGGGTGCGGTGGCAGACGATTTGGATTGGCGCTGGTGTACTGATGTTGTTCATTTTCCCGGTTATATTGTTTTTGCTAAGCCGAGAGCGCACACCGCAGTCCCATGCAGACGAGTCTGAGGCCGTGGGCATGGATGATCGGCACTGGACACGTACAGAGGTCTTAAAGTCGCCCTTGTTCTGGATGCTGATCCCGGCACTTTTAGGGCCGCCCGCTTGGGGAACATCGCTGTTCTTTCAGCAGGTGCATATTGCCGAGGTCAAAGGCTGGCCTTTGGTATCTTATCTGTCCCTGATCCCGGTTCTAACGGTGGTTTCGGTTTTCGTGACACTTGGGTCCGGCTTGTTGGTTGATCGATTTGGGACCGGTCGATTATTGCAAATCTATCTAGTACCGTGGATCTTCGGTTTTGTGGTTCTGTCTGCGGCACCAAGTTTAGCTTGGGCCACCCTTGCCTTTGTTGTGTTCGGGATCAGCATTGGCCTGCAATCAACAATCATCACAGCGTTTTGGGCCGAGTATTTCGGCACGCGGCACATCGGCGCAATCAAAGCGGCCTCGACAAGTGTGATGGTTTTAGGCTCGGCCATTGGGCCCGGGATCACCGGCGCATTGATTGACTTCGGCTATGACTTTCCAGAACAGATGCTGGCGATCTCGGGGTATTTTTTGGTGGCTCTTGTCTTGGTCTGGTTTGCGATCGAACGAGCAAACCTAGCGTTACCTGTGACGCGACAGATAGATGTAGAAGGCCCCTGAGCCACCATGGCGTTGATGTGCTTCGGTGACTTGAAGTACGACTTGGTTCAGTGGCGGTATAGAAATCCAATGCGGAAGTTGCTGGCGCAAAACGCCAACGCGTTGCGGGACGGGCCCATCGTCTTTTGATCTGCGGCCCTTACCCGTGATGACAAGAACCAACCGAAAGCCCTGACCATGCGACCTGAGCAGGAACGACGTTAGCGCGGTGTGTGCTGAAGCGGCCGTCATTCCATGAAGATCAATGCGGGCTTCGGGTGCGGACTTGCCCCGTTTCATTTTGGTGAAAGATTTTTTGTCCATCCGCAGAGGTTCTTCACGGCTGTGCACCATGGGCGGCATGGCCGTTGAGGCTGTCTCGCCGACGCGAAACCGCGGGGGGCTATATCGTTCGGGTTTCGGTGTCGGCGCGACCCCCGGCTTTTTTATCGGGGCGGTAAGGCGCGGTTTTGAAGGATTTTTGCCCAGCGGCTTGGCGGTGTCAGCTACCCGCTGCCAGAGGCGTTCTTCCTCTGGCCTAAGACCCCGAGGCTTCCGGCTCATCCCCGATCGACCAGCGCCAATGCGTCAGCAATCGGCAGCAGAACCACCATGCGCCCGTTGTCGCGAATGCGCCCAGCGATGTCACCGGCCTTGTCGCCTGAACCATAGAAAACATCAGCACGCTGCGCGCCTTTGACCGCAGATCCGGTGTCTTGCGCAATCATCAGCCGCCGGATCGGTTCGGCGCCGTCCTTTTCCAGCCAAACCGGCGCGCCCAAGGGTACAACATCCGGATCAACCGCCAACGAGCGTCCTGCGGTTAAGGCACGGTTCATGGCACCCAGCGGCCCTTCGTCTGGTGAAAGACGCGTCACTTCGCGGAAAAACACATAGGATGGGTTATGGTGCAGCAGCTTGCGGCCTTCTTCGGGATTTTCTTGTACCCAGTTCCGAATGACAGCGGCGGAAACCTGATGGGGTTCGAAAATGCCGCGCCGGATTAGTTCTTTACCAACCGAGCGGTACTCGTGTCCGTTCTTGCCACCATAGCCGACGCGCAGGCGATCACCGTCTTGCAGCGCTATGCGGCCCGAGCCTTGGACTTGTAGAAAAAACTTGTCGACTGGATCTTCCAGCCATGCGATTTCTAAGCCCCGGTCTTGCAAAACGCCGGTCTCTTCCAATTCTGCGCGGGTCAGCCAAGGGCCTTCTGGCACATCATCAGGCAGTTGGTGGAGGGGCACGTTAAAACGGCTGGTTCTGTTGCGAGAGCCCGGAAGTTCCGGTTCGTAGTAACCGGTGAATAGGGGCGGTTCGTCATCAACGATCATGACGGGACGAAAAAACGTCTCAAAAAACGCACGGGCGTCGGTCTGGGTTTTTGCGTATTCACAAATTGCCGGCCAGTCGCCGTCTTTCATGTCCATGCAAGTATTCTGAAACACCTGCACGGCCAGATCGTGATCGTCCCGGGCCCAACCTTGCAGGTCGGACCAATCCAGAAGCTGTGCGTCAGAAAAAGCCGATCCCGTGGTCATAAACGTGACCGCGAGGGCGCCAAGAACACGTCTCATTCGCCAGTGGCGACCAGTTGCCAGTTCGGATCATCGGCGCCCATTGTGCGCGCGAATGTCCAGATGTCTTTCTGGCGTTTGATCTCGGTTGGGTCACCTTCGATGATTTCACCTTCGGCATTTTTGACCACCGAAGTCAGTTCGGCCAAGAATCGAACGGTGACTTCGCCTTCGCTTGTGCCACGGTCAAATTCAGCTTCTTTCAGGATGACTTCCCGCACGCCTACAAATTCGGCGCTGATCGTCAGCCCTTTTTCGTTCCGCTCGTCGATCACGCTTTGAAAGGCTTCGCGCAAATCATCGCTTAGAAAGCCTTCAACCTCGGACAAATCGCCGTTTTCGAAGGCCATCAGGATCATTTCATATGCGCCCTTTGATCCCTCAAGAAAGGTGCCGACATTAAAGCCGGGTTCGGCCATCTTCATGGCGGCAAGCGCCTTGGCGCTGACGGACCCGTCATCGACGTGATCGGCGATGTCCAAATCAGGACCACCCTCAATAACATCGAATTCAGGACGCCGCGACGGACCTGCGGTGGGCGATTCGGGGGGTTTTTCAAATCCCTCTCTCGTTCCTAGAACGCTGCGCAAACGAAGGATCAGAAAAACGGCGATGCCTGCAAGAACCAGCAGCTGAATAATAGAAGAGCTCATTCGACCTCTCAAAGACGGAGTTGGGTTTTGTTATCAGGGTGCATATGTAGGGATGGTTGGGGATTAAGTCCACCTGATGTCACATCACCGAGAGGTCCAAATGCGCTTGTTTTTGCTCTTTATTGCGGTACCGCTGATCGAAATAGCGCTTTTTGTGCAAATCGGCGGTGCAATTGGCCTGTTCGCGACCCTTGCGATTGTGATCGGAACCGCAATTTTAGGTTCGGTTTTGGTTCGCTCGCAGGGAATCGCGGTTTTGTCGCAGCTTCAAAACAGTATGTCCGAACTGAGAGACCCAACCGAACCCTTGGTGCATGGTGCGATGATCCTGTTCTCGGGAGCATTGTTGCTGACGCCGGGGTTTTTCACGGACGCCATTGGTTTTGCGCTGATGGTTCCTGCGGTTCGACGGGCGGTTTTCCAGTTTGCATCGAAGCGCGTCAAAGGTCAGTCTTTCGAGTATGGCACGCCGCCAAACGATAATTCGACCGTCATAGACGTTGAGTTTGAAGAGGTTGATCCGCCGACTGGTCCTTCAGGTTGGACGCGCCATTGAGCGTATGAAGGTGCTCTGTTAGACAGGCGCAAATTTTACCATTCCAGATCGGAGAGCCCTCAGATGGCCGAAAACGAAAAAGAAAACGGCGCAGCGCCACAAATTCCGCAAATGAAGGTTCTTGGACAGTTTATCCGCGATTTCTCGTTTGAGAATATTCTGGCACAGAAGCCGGTCCAAGGTCAGGTGAATCCGGACATACAGGTACAGGTCGCTTTGGATGGTCGCAAAGGCGCGTCTGACAATCAGTACGAGGTGATTTCCAAGTACAATATCACCTCGACGAACAAGGATAGTGACAACACTTTGTTTGTCCTTGAGCTTGAGTACGCCGGGCTGTTCCAGATCGAGAATATTGCAGACGAACAAATCCACCCCTTCTTGATGATTGAATGCCCACGAATGATCTTCCCGTTTGTCCGACGGATCGTCAGTGACATCACCCGCGACGGAGGCTTCCCACCCTTAAATCTGGACAACATAGATTTTGTGGCGCTTTACCGTCAGCAGCTGGCTCAACATCAGGCCAAACAGGCCGAGTCCAGCGAAACTCCTGTCAACTAAACCGTGACCAAAGGGCGTTTTCGCCCAGTTTAGAGACAAATTCCGCGTGCGCCTCGGTTTCTTCTGGGGTCACGCGGGATGGCAATGGGTTTGGACGTGCTGTTGGCCGCCAAGCTTGCCCACTTTCGGCGTCCCCGACATTTTGGTCACCGCCTGTTGCTAGAACTAGGTCTGGTTGGCGACCACCGATAAGCTCTAAGTAGACCTCGGCCAAAATTTCGCTATCCAGCAACGCGCCGTGAAGCGTTCGCGCGGAATTATCGATTCCATATCGGCGACACAGCGCATCAAGCGAAGCAGGCGAGCCGGGGAATTTCTTGCGTGCGATGACCAGCGTGTCGATGGCGCGGGAATAATCGATCTGCGGCATATCAATCCAGCGGAGCTCGGCGTTCAGGAATTTCATATCAAACACGGCGTTGTGAATGACCAGCTTGGAATCGCCGATGAAATCCAGAAAATCCTGCGCAACGTGTTTGAACAATGGCTTGTCACGCAAGAAGTCGTCTTTCAGCCCGTGGACTTCGATTGCGGATTCTGGGACCGATCGCTCGGGGTTAATATATTGGTGGTATTGTTCGCCGGTCGGCATGTGGCCCATCAGCTCGACCGCACCGATTTCAACGAGCCGATCACCGGTTTCGGGATCAAACCCTGTCGTTTCGGTGTCCAGAACAATTTCCCGCATCAACTAATCTGCCTTTTGATCTGTTCAAGCACAGCTTGGACGCCAAGCCGGGCGGCTTCAAGCGTGGTTGTTTCGATTACTGCATCCGCACGACGTCTTTTTTCCACGTCCGGCATTTGTTTGGATTTCAACGTTTCAAATTTTTCGACCGTCATGCCGGGGCGGGCTAGAACGCGGCGGCGCTGTTCGTCTTCTGAAACTGACACAACAACGATGAAGTCGACGCCTTCGGCGCTTCCTGCTTCGAACAAAAGCGGGATGTCCAAAACGATGATTTGAGCGCCTGCACTTTCCAGAAAGTTCTGGCGATCTTGGGCAACCAGTGGATGAACGATTGCTTCGATTTGCTTTAAGGCCGTCTGATCTTGGCTGATCCAATTTGACAATGCGTCTCGGCTAACCGCACCGTCTTTTATTGCCTTGGGGTGGATCGCGCGGATTGGTTCGACCGCAAGGCCGTGTCGCGCATACTGGTCGCGCACGGCTTTATCGGCATCCCAAACTGGAATGCCGGCATCGCGAAACATCGAGGCCGTCGTGGATTTGCCCATTCCAATTGAGCCCGTCAGACCAATGATAAAAGGTCGTGTCATATAAGCATTGCAGAGCGAAGCGGTTCGGTGACGACCGGGCGCATCCCAAACCAGCGCTCGAATCCAGGGACCGCCTGATGAAGCAACATTCCCAAGCCATCGACGGTTTGGCAGCCAATCGACTTTGCATGTTCAAGCAAAGCCGTTTCAAGCGGCGCATAGACCAGATCTGTGACCACAGCATCGCGCGATAGCCCGTCCAAAGGAATGCGCATTTCGGCATTTCCGACCATTCCCAAGGACGTCGCGTTTACCACTGTCGCGGCCCCCTCCAACATGTTGCCGGCCTGAACCCAGTCAAATACTTTCACCTTGGTTCCGAATTCACGCTGAAGCGCATTGGCCCTTGAGCGCGTTCGGTTCGCCAGCCGAATTTCCGGTGCGCCGCCTTCGATAAACGATGCAATCACCGCCCGAGCCGCGCCGCCCGCACCAAGAACAGCGGCGGGTCCATCCGAGGCTTTCCAGTTGGGAGCACCGTGGCGCAAGTTCTCGGTAAAGCCATAACCGTCGGTATTGTCGGCATAGATCTTACCGTCAGCCAGAAATGTAAGAGTATTGGCAGAGCCAACTACGGCAGCCCGGTCCGACACTTGATCGGCAACATTCAAGACGTGTTCTTTGTACGGGATCGTGATGTTTACACCGACGAAGCCAAGCTTTGGTAGATAGCGCAGGGCGTCATTCAAATCGACAGAAGCAATGTCCATCGGTACGTAGTGCCCAATAACGCCCAATTCTGTCAGCCAGTGCCTGAAAATGCGTGGTGATTTGCTGTGCGCGATCGGCGACCCGATGACACCAGCAAGGGGGATACGTTTTAATTCACTCATGACGGTAAACTGCCTCGCAAAGAGAGATAGGACAAGACTTCCAACAATGGCATCCCAAGTACGTTGAAATGATCGCCTTCGATGCGAGTAAACAGCCGTACGCCTTCTTCTTCAAGTTTGTAGGCACCAACAGAATAACGAATGCTGTCCCAGTTGCGTGTGACATAGCTTTGCAGCCATGGATCGGACGCATCGCGCATATAAAGCCGGACCTGCCCCACGTGTCGCCAAGCCGGCTTGCCGTTTTCGTAAATGACCGCGGCGGACAGCAAATGATGTCGATTACTGCGCATCGCTTGTAGCTGAGCGAAGGCATCTTCGGGCGTTTCGGGTTTCGATAGTAGCGTTCCGTTGAAATCCAGTACTTGATCCGATCCTAAAACCAGCGCGTCTGGGTGTTTTCCGGCGATCTTGCGAGCCTTGGCTTCAGCCAAAGCGTCAGCAATGTCGCGTGGTTTGTTTCCTTCGGCTAAAAGAGCCTGCTTGATAGCCTCTTCATCAACTTTGGCCGCGATAGCCTCGAAGTTGACGCCAGCACGCGTTAACATATCAGCGCGAGTCGTCGATGCAGAGGCGAGGATGAGGCGCTGGGTCATGTGGATAACTCTGTGTGTTTCAGGGCGGAAGTTGTTGGAATGAAATGGGGGTAAGTCGTGTTTTTCGGACAATGTTCAGATTTCGTTTTTCTACTCTCGTGTTCCGGGGGATTTGTCCACGGTTGATAAGTGACAGTCGTGGGGTGTGGGAAAACCCTGTTTTCCAAGCTTCATACCGCTTTCATCCACAGAGTTAACTGACGTAAAGAAGGTGTTAAGTGCTTAATTTCCCGTTAAGAAATAGACTGTTTCCAAGTTTGGCGGAACGACTGTGAGTGCGGATTTTTGCTTGTGCGTAAGTCACCCTGAAACACATGAATTCCACTTATCCACTGCCCTTACTACAACCACATCTTTTCTTTCTATCTTATATTTAATTAAGAGGGTGACATGTATGGCGAGGTCGAATGGCTGAGATACTGTCGGTTTTATATCCTTGGACGAAAGCGCTTCATATAATTTCGGTGATTTCTTGGATGGCCGGGTTGTTCTATTTGCCGAGACTGTTTGTTCATCACGTGGAACGCGGGGGTTCATCCGGGGAAACCCATGATATTTTTGCGATGATGGAAGAAAAGCTGCTGCGCGTGATTATGACACCGGCGATGATCGCCACTTGGGTGTTTGGACTGGCTTTGGTTCTAACGCCGGGTGTCGTTGATTGGACGTCGTTTTGGCCTTGGCTGAAAGCAAGTGGGGTGATTGGGATGACTTGGTTTCATCATTGGCTTGGCTTGCGACGAAAAGAGTTTGCAGGTGGGACGAATACCAGATCGGGCCGGACCTTTCGGTTGATGAACGAAGTTCCGACGGTTTTGATGATTGTGATAGTTTTTTCGGTGGTTCTGAAATTCTAAGCTTTTGTTGACAGCGCTGATGTCGATCCTTAGTTGTGCGCTCGGATCACCGTCCTGGTGGTCTTTGATGTTTCAAAAATTTAAACTTCTGTCGTCCACGTTGGGCGCTTGAAAGGTATATCGATGACCGACCGTCTTAATCTTGCTGATTTGAAGGTGAAATCTCCGAAAGAACTTCTGGGACTTGCAGAAGAGCTTGAGATCGAAAACGCTTCGACGATGCGGAAGGGCGAGATGATGTTCTCGATCCTGAAAGAACGTGCTGAAGATGAATGGGTCATCGGCGGCGATGGTGTTCTTGAGGTTCTTCAGGACGGGTTTGGGTTTTTGAGATCGCCAGAAGCAAACTATCTGCCGGGCCCTGATGATATTTATTTGTCGCCGGAAATGATCCGCCAGCTGTCACTGCGTACTGGCGATTCCGTTGAAGGCGTTATTCGTGAGCCAAGCGAAACCGAACGCTATTTCGCGATGACCGAAGTTGAGAAGATTAACTTTGAGGACCCCGAAAAGGCGAAGCACAAGGTGAGCTTTGATAACCTGACACCGCTTTACCCTGACGAACGTATGACGATGGAAATCGAAGACCCTACCATCAAGGATAAATCCTCGCGCGTTATCGATCTGGTGGCGCCCATCGGTAAGGGTCAGCGGTCATTGATCGTCGCTCCGCCGCGTACCGGTAAAACAGTGATATTGCAGAATATCGCTAATTCTATCGAGACCAATCATCCTGAATGTTATCTGATCGTTTTGCTGATCGATGAACGTCCGGAAGAAGTGACGGACATGCAGCGGTCTGTGAAAGGCGAGGTTGTGTCTTCGACCTTTGACGAACCTGCGACCCGTCACGTGGCGGTTTCAGAAATGGTAATCGAAAAGGCAAAGCGGCTGGTCGAACATAAGCGAGACGTGGTCATCCTTTTGGATTCGATTACGCGCCTTGGGCGTGCGTTCAACACGGTAGTGCCTTCTTCGGGTAAGGTTCTGACGGGTGGTGTCGATGCGAACGCCCTACAGCGGCCAAAGCGGTTCTTTGGTGCTGCACGGAACATTGAAGAGGGTGGGTCGCTGACAATCATCGCGACGGCGTTGATTGAAACAGGCAGCCGCATGGACGAAGTCATCTTCGAAGAATTTAAAGGCACGGGTAACAGCGAAATCGTTCTGGACCGGAAGGTGGCTGACAAGCGGGTTTATCCTGCGATGGACATCCTTAAATCCGGCACGCGGAAAGAAGAGTTGCTGGTTGATAAGGATGACTTGCAGAAAACCTTTGTGCTGCGCCGCATTCTGAACCCGATGGGAACCACAGATGCGATTGAATTCTTGTTGGGTAAGTTGAAGAAGACAAAATCGAACTCGGATTTCTTTGATTCAATGAATACCTGATTTTCTGTTTTAAAACAGAAGGTTAAGCAATATGGATACGATTTTTGCCCTCAGTTCGGCTCGGGGGAAATCTGGTGTTGCTGTGATCCGGCTGTCTGGGCCAGAGGCTGGCGCAACGCTTGTTCGTCTAAGTGGTGATTTGCCGGTGCCGCGTAAGGCCGCGCTTCGAATTCTGTCCGACAATGACGAAGTGCTGGATCAGGCGTTGGTGCTTTGGCTTCCTGGCCCTGAAAGTTTTACTGGTGAAGATGTGGTCGAGTTTCATGTCCATGGGGCAATCGCGACGGTAAATGTGGTTCTTCGGGTTTTGGGTGACCAAGCGGGATTACGGTTGGCCGAGCCGGGCGAATTTACGCGCCGCGCACTGGAAAATGAACGCCTTGATTTAGCGCAGGTCGAAGGCCTATCGGATTTGGTAGAGGCCGAAACGGAAGCGCAGCGTAAACAGGCGTTGCGTGTCTTGTCCGGTGCGCTTGGTGATCGAGCTGGCGGTTGGCGCGTTCGCCTAATTCGGGCTGCGGCCTTGCTGGAAGCAACGATTGATTTCGCTGATGAAGAGGTTCCGATGGATGTCATGCCAGAAGTCCGTGTTCTGATGCAGGGCGTCTCAAGCGAGTTAGCGATTGAGGCCCGGGGCGTGCAGGCGGCCGAGCGGATACGGGATGGCTTTGAGGTTGCGATTGTCGGTGCTCCCAATGTTGGGAAGTCCACTTTGCTGAATGCGCTTGCGGGGCGTGAGGCAGCCATCACTTCGAACATTGCCGGGACGACGCGTGATGTGATCGAAGTTCGGATGGATCTGCGAGGGTTGCCGGTGACGATTTTGGATACTGCGGGGATGCGTGAGGCCACGGATCAGATCGAAGCCTTGGGGATTGATCTGGCAAGAGCCCGCGCTGACGCATCTGACCTGCGCGTGGTTTTGAAAGCGACTGTTGATGAAGCGCCGGTCGTGGATGTACGGGACGATGACATCGTGGTTATATCGAAGGCGGATCTTGGTATTGGCGACGTGTCGGCGAAGACGGGTGTTGGTCTTGATGCTTTGGTGGTTGATATCGCGGATCGGCTTGAAAATCGAGCTGCTTCTGCTGGTATCGCAATTCGCGAACGGCATCGGGTGGCGATGCTGCGTGCGATTGATGCTTTGGGAATCGCGATGGATCGGTTAGATAGCTCACCAGAGTTAGCTGAATTTGTCGCGGAAGATCTTCGAACTGCGATCCGCGCTTTGGATTCCTTGGTGGGACGGGTAGACGTCGAGCATGTTCTTGGCGAGATATTCGCGAGCTTTTGTATCGGCAAGTAGGGGGCGATGTTTCACGTGAAACATTCTCAGACAGATGTAGTGGTGGTCGGGGGTGGCCATGCGGGCGCTGATGCGGCCCATGCTGCTGCGCGCCGTGGCGCACGTGTTGTGTTGGTGACGCTGAACCGGGACGGCATTGGCGTAATGTCTTGTAATCCAGCTATTGGTGGTTTGGGCAAAGGCCATTTGGTTCGCGAGATCGACGCGCTGGATGGTCTTATGGGTCGGGTTGCGGATAAGGCAGGTATTCAGTTTAGGCTGTTGAATCGCCGAAAGGGGCCTGCCGTTCAGGGGCCGCGCGCACAGGCGGATCGTGCGATCTATCGATCTACAATGTTGGCTGAGATCGAAGCACACCCTAATATCGAAATCGTCGAAGGCGAAGCGACAGACTTTTTCATGGACGGGCCGCGTGTTGCCGGTGTTATTCTGTCCGAGGGGACCAAGATCAAGGCTGTATCTGTTGTTTTGACTACTGGAACCTTTCTGCGCGGCGTTATTCATATCGGTGATGTCTCACGTCCGGGTGGGCGCATGGGGGACGCGCCGTCTGTCCGGTTGGCGGAGCGGATTGATGATTTCGGATTATCGTTGGGGCGATTGAAGACCGGAACGCCGCCGCGATTGCGATCAAATACAATCGCGTGGGATCAGCTGGAAGCACAGCCCGGTGATCGTGATCCGGTGTTCTTTTCCTTCTTTTCGAAGGGTATTTCGGTTGAGCAGGTCGCCTGCGGCATAACCCATACCAACGAAGCCACACATGACATCATTCGCCAGAACCTTGCACGCTCAGCGATGTACGGCGGGCGTATTGATGGGGTTGGACCGCGATACTGTCCTTCGATTGAGGATAAGGTGGTTAGGTTTGCTGATAAGGCCTCGCACCAGATTTTCTTGGAGCCTGAGGGGCTGACCAGCGATCTGGTTTACCCGAACGGGATTTCAACGTCTTTACCAGAAGATGTTCAGAATGATTATGTTCGTTCTATTGCAGGGCTGGAGCGTGCCGAGATTGCTCAGCCGGGATATGCGATTGAATACGATTATGTTGATCCAAGGAATTTGACGTCTACGCTTCGCTTGCGTGATGTCGAAGGCCTTTATTTGGCTGGCCAGATTAACGGAACGACAGGTTATGAAGAAGCAGCTGCTCAGGGCCTCGTGGCGGGATTGAATGCAGCGGGCGATGCTTTGGGGCTTCAGCCAGCTAAGTTTGCCCGCGAAACCTCTTATATCGGTGTGATGATCGACGATTTGATCACCCAAGGGGTAAGCGAGCCATACCGTATGTTCACGTCGCGTGCCGAATTTCGTTTATCGTTGCGTGCCGACAATGCAGATCAACGCCTAACGCCAGTTGGTCTTGAGTATGGTTGTGTCGGGGACAATCGGGCGCGGGACTTTGCTGATAAGCTTGAGGCATTGAGT
This sequence comes from Paracoccaceae bacterium, assembly GCA_028097405.1. Lineage (GTDB taxonomy): Bacteria > Pseudomonadota > Alphaproteobacteria > Rhodobacterales > Rhodobacteraceae > CALKXV01. Next base: position 62,368 of record JAOHEK010000015.1, read on the forward strand.
GCGGGTAAAGCAAGGCTTGCTGGCACCGAAGTAACAGCCTCAGAGGCTGCGGATGCGGGTATTAAGATATCGCGCGATGGAGCAAAAAGATCAGCGCTTGAGCTGCTGTCCTTTGCAGATGTGACCTTCGACAAGGTTTCGCAATTGCGTCCGGGCCTGTCGGATATTGAAGGCGGCATCCAAGAACAGCTTAAGCGCGACGCTTTATACGCCCATTATCTTAAGCGACAGGCGCGTGATGTCGAGAATTTGCGTCGGGACGAGGCGCATGAAATTCCTGTTGATTTCGACTACGCAGCCTTGAACGGCTTGTCTCATGAGTTGACGCAAAAACTTATTGCGGCACGACCAGAGACGCTTGGTCAGGCTGGCCGTGTTGAGGGCATGACGCCAGCAGCGCTGACGTTGCTTCTTGCTAGGCTGCGGAAAGGTGTTCGGCGCGCTTCATGACGGGTAAGGGCGCGTTTCGAGATCGGGCCAATGTTTCACGTGAAACATTCGAGCAGTTGGAAATCTATGCCGACCTGTTGGCGGTCTGGAACAGGCGGATCAATTTGGTGTCGTCAAAAACGCTGGATCAGCTTTGGGTTCGCCATTTTCTAGATTCCGCTCAACTTTTTCAGCTTTCTAAAGGGGCCGGCCGTTGGGTTGATCTGGGAAGCGGCGGTGGATTCCCCGGCGCGGTTGTTGCTATCATGGCAGGCGCGTCTGTTGAAACCGTACTGATCGAAGCAGATCAGCGGAAAGCAACGTTTCTGAGGGCGGTTGCGCGCGAAACGACGGGCTTCAAGGTTATTTCTTCTAGGATCGAAGATGCTGTCCCGCAAAACGCGGATGTTGTTTCTGCCCGTGCTTTGGCGCCGTTGCCGCAGCTTTTGGAGTATGTGGACCGCCATTTGGGCCGGGACGGCGTGGCGATCTTGCCAAAAGGCCAAAAAGCACAGTCAGAGATTAGTAAGGCGCTTGAACACTGGCGCTTCGACTGCGAAACCTACCCAAGCGAGACGGATAGCAACTCTGTCATTTTGATCATCGGAGATATCAAGCGTGCCTGACCCGACGCGACCACCACTGCCTCGTATAATCTCGATCGTGAACCAAAAAGGGGGGGTCGGTAAAACGACGACCGCCATTAACCTTGGTGCGTCGCTGGCGGAAGAAGGTCACAACGTGCTGTTGGTTGATTTGGACCCGCAGGGCAACGCATCCACAGGTTTGGGCATTGATCCAGAAGCGCGTGACTTCACAACTTATGACCTGATCCTTGATGAGGTCGAGTTGAATAAAGTCATCAAGCCGACGCAGGTTGAGGGTTTGCTCATTGCACCTAGCACGACTGATCTAAGCTCGGCTGATATTGAAATGATGTCGATTGAGAAGCGCAGCTATCAGCTGCACGACGCGCTTCGTCAGCCGGCGATTGACGCCTACGAGTTAGACTTTGTTTTGATCGACTGTCCGCCATCGCTTAGTCTTTTGACAGTTAACGCGATGGTGGCGTCGGATTCGGTTCTGATCCCATTGCAAAGCGAGTTTTTCGCATTGGAAGGGCTTTCTCAACTGATGCTAACGATCCGGGAGGTACGCGAGGCGGCGAACCCCAATCTGCGGATCGAGGGGGTGTTGCTTACCATGTACGACGGGCGCAACAATCTCAGTCAACAGGTCGAAACGGACGCGCGCGAGACTTTAGGCGCATTGGTTTACGAAACCATCGTGCCAAGAAACGTTCGGATTTCAGAGGCGCCATCTTATTCGATGCCAGTATTGTCTTATGATCCGGGGTCGAAAGGGGCTTTGGCCTATCGCGCTTTGGCGCAAGAGATGGTAGAAAAAATCCAAACAGCTACAACATAGGGTAGGATCATGGCACAGGGTAAGTCAGAGCGGCGCGGACTTGGGCGTGGATTGTCGGCCTTGATGGCCGACGTTGATACAACTCCAACCAACGAACCACAGGCGCCAAGAAAGCCGGACACCACGATTGATATCGCGCGCATTTCGCCGAACCCGGATCAGCCGCGGCGAACCTTTACGGAAGAGGCGCTGAGTGAGCTTACGTCATCGATCCGTGAAAAGGGGATCATTCAGCCGCTGATCCTTCGTGTAAATCCGCGTGATCGTAGTGGCTTCGAAATTGTGGCGGGGGAACGCCGTTGGCGCGCGGCGCAGCGGGCGCAGCTGCACGAGGTTCCAGCGATTGTTCGCGAGCTGGACGACACTGAAGTGTTAGAACTAGCGATTATCGAAAACATTCAGCGAGCCGATCTGAATGCTGTCGAAGAGGCCGCCGGTTATCGGCAGTTGATGGATCGGTTTGGACATACGCAAGAAAAGCTGGCCGAAGCTTTGGGCAAAAGTCGAAGCCACATCGCCAATCTTCTGCGGCTATTGAATTTACCCGATGCGGTTTTGGATATGGTGCGTGTTGGTGATCTGTCTGCTGGACATGCGCGCGCACTAATTACCGCAGAAAATCCGTTGGCGTTGGCGAAAGAGATTGTGAAGAAAGGCTTGTCGGTGCGTCAGACCGAAAAGTTGGCTAAGGGCCCAACCAAACCACGCGATCTACCGGGCAACGTAACGCCGATGAAGGACGCCGATACGCGCCATCTGGAACGCGATTTGGCGGCGGCCCTGAACATGAAGGTCGCCATTGATCACCATCAGGGAAAAGAAAGTGGTGTTATAACAATAAGTTATAAGGACTTAACGCAGCTTGACGAGGTTTGCCGCCGTCTAAGCGTCACAATGGGTGCAGGCGAAGTTTAGACTAGTAGTTCACGCAGAATA
>JAOHEK010000016.1 GCA_028097405.1 Paracoccaceae bacterium
TCTGGAACCGGGCGATCCGGGCGTCGACATCTATCGTCTGCGTAAATTCCAGCGTTCGAACCAGAACACCTGCATCAACCAGCGCCCGCTGGTGAAAGTGGGCGATACGGTGACTAAGGCCGAGGTGATTGCCGACGGTCCTTCGACTGAAATCGGGGAACTGGCGCTTGGTAAGAACGTCATCGTCGCCTTCATGCCGTGGAATGGATACAACTACGAAGACTCGATCCTGATCTCTGAGCGTATCGTGCGCGACGACGTCTTTACTTCGATCCACATTGACGAATTTGAAGTCGCCGCCCGTGACACGAAGCTGGGTCCGGAAGAAATCACACGTGACATCCCGAACGTCGGCGAGGAAGCATTGCGCAACCTCGACGAAGCCGGGATCGTTTACATTGGTGCCGAAGTTGGCCCGGGTGACATTCTTGTGGGCAAGATCACACCAAAGGGTGAAAGCCCGATGACGCCGGAAGAAAAACTTTTGCGCGCCATCTTTGGTGAGAAAGCCAGCGACGTGCGTGACACGTCCTTGCGTCTGCCGCCGGGTGATTTCGGAACGATTGTGGAAGTGCGCGTCTTTAACCGCCACGGTGTGGAAAAAGACGAACGTGCGCTTCAGATCGAGCGTGAAGAAGTTGAACGTTTGGCTCGTGACCGTGACGACGAGATGGCGATCCTTGATCGCAACATCTACGCGCGTCTAAGCGGTATGCTGAAAGGAAAAACGGCCGTCAAAGGTCCGAAGGGCGTCGCTCCGAAGGCCAAGATTGACGACGCTTTGCTGGATGAGTTGTCACGCGGACAGTGGTGGCAGCTGGCCATCGCCGAAGAAGATGACGCCAAACAGATCGAAGCTTTGAACGAGCAATACGAAGCGCAGAAACGCGCGCTTGAGCATCGTTTTGAAGACAAGGTCGAAAAGGTTCGTCGCGGAGACGATTTGCCACCGGGTGTGATGAAGATGGTCAAAGTCTTTGTTGCCGTGAAGCGCAAGCTTCAGCCGGGCGACAAAATGGCCGGACGTCACGGCAACAAAGGTGTGATCTCGAAGGTTGTGCCGATGGAAGACATGCCGTTCCTTGCAGATGGAACGCCGGTCGACTTCGTGCTGAACCCGCTGGGTGTGCCATCGCGTATGAACGTCGGTCAGATCCTTGAAACCCACATGGGTTGGGCGTCGCGCGGTCTGGGTATTCAGATCGACGATGCACTTGGTGAATATCGCCGCAAAGGCGATCTGACCCCGGTCAAGGATGCGATGAAGTTTGCCTACGGCGATGACGTCTATGAAGAAGGCATCAAAGACCTTGATGATGATGCGCTGATCGCATTGGCTGGCAACGCCACACGCGGGGTTCCAATCGCAACGCCTGTCTTTGACGGTGCGAAAGAAGCCGACGTTAACGATGCGCTTGTTCGCGCGGGCTTTAGCGAAAGTGGTCAGTCAGACTTGTTTGATGGACGCACGGGCGAGCAGTTTGCACGTAAAGTGACAGTGGGCATCAAGTACCTGCTGAAACTGCACCACCTTGTGGACGACAAAATCCACGCGCGTTCCACCGGGCCTTACAGCCTTGTCACGCAGCAGCCTTTGGGTGGTAAAGCCCAGTTCGGCGGTCAGCGTTTCGGGGAAATGGAAGTCTGGGCACTGGAAGCATATGGCGCTGCTTACACACTGCAAGAGATGCTCACCGTCAAGTCGGACGACGTTGCAGGCCGCACCAAGGTCTACGAGTCGATCGTCAAAGGCGAGGACAACTTTGAAGCGGGCGTGCCGGAAAGCTTCAACGTGCTTGTGAAAGAAGTTCGAGGCCTTGGTCTCAATATGGAACTTCTGGATGCAGTTGAGGACGACGATCCTTCGGATATCGCAGCTGAATAATGAACGGGTCGCCGGGCTGAACCCCGGCCTACACCCAATGAATGTCGGTAGGCCGGGCTTCAGCCCGGCACACCACAACCCGACAAGACAGGAACTGAAATGAACCAGGAACTGACAGCTAACCCGTTCAACCCTGTGGCACCTCCACAGACGTTTGACGAAATCAAAATCTCGCTGGCGTCGCCCGAGCGGATCCTTTCGTGGTCTTACGGCGAGATCAAAAAGCCCGAGACCATCAACTATCGGACGTTCAAGCCCGAGCGTGATGGTCTGTTCTGTGCCCGTATCTTTGGGCCGATCAAGGACTATGAGTGTCTCTGCGGTAAGTATAAGCGGATGAAGTATCGCGGCGTTGTCTGCGAGAAATGCGGTGTCGAAGTTACGCTGCAAAAGGTCCGTCGCGAGCGGATGGGCCATATCGAATTGGCCGCGCCCGTTGCGCACATCTGGTTCCTGAAGTCGCTGCCATCGCGCATCGGTCTGATGCTGGACATGACGCTGCGTGATCTTGAGCGGATCCTTTATTTCGAGAATTATGTGGTCATCGAACCCGGCTTGACGGACCTGCAATACGGTCAATTGATGTCGGAAGAAGAGTTCATGGACGCACAGGATGCTTATGGCACCGACGCGTTTCAGGCGAACATTGGTGCCGAAGCGATCCGCGAAATGTTGGCCTCTATCGATCTGGAAGCCGAAGCCGAGCAACTGCGTGTTGATCTGTCGGAAGCCACGGGTGAGTTGAAGCCGAAGAAGATCATCAAGCGTTTGAAGATCATCGAAAGCTTTATCGAATCCGGCAACCGTCCGGAATGGATGGTTCTGACCGTCGTGCCTGTGATCCCGCCCGAGTTGCGCCCGCTGGTGCCCTTGGATGGTGGTCGGTTCGCCACGTCGGATCTGAACGATCTGTATCGTCGGGTTATCAACCGGAACAACCGTTTGAAGCGTCTGATCGAGCTTCGCGCGCCGGACATCATTGTTCGGAACGAAAAGCGGATGTTGCAGGAATCCGTCGATGCATTGTTCGACAACGGCCGTCGTGGCCGCGTGATCACGGGTGCCAACAAGCGTCCGCTGAAATCGCTTTCGGACATGCTGAAGGGTAAGCAGGGTCGTTTCCGTCAGAACCTTTTGGGCAAACGCGTCGACTTTTCGGGTCGTTCGGTGATCGTGACTGGTCCTGAGTTGAAGCTGCACCAGTGTGGTCTGCCGAAGAAGATGGCGTTGGAACTTTTCAAGCCGTTCATCTATTCGCGACTTGAGGCTAAAGGTCTGTCTTCGACTGTGAAACAGGCGAAAAAGCTGGTTGAAAAGGAACGTCCCGAGGTTTGGGATATTCTGGATGAGGTGATCCGCGAACACCCGGTTCTTTTGAACCGTGCGCCTACGCTGCACCGTCTTGGCATTCAGGCGTTTGAACCTGTTCTGATCGAAGGTAAGGCTATCCAGCTTCACCCGTTGGTCTGTTCGGCGTTTAACGCTGACTTCGACGGTGACCAAATGGCGGTTCACGTGCCGCTGTCGCTGGAAGCTCAGCTGGAAGCCCGCGTGTTGATGATGTCGACGAACAACGTGTTGTCGCCTGCAAACGGTGCGCCGATCATTGTGCCGTCTCAGGACATGATCCTTGGTCTGTACTACATCACCATGGAGCGCGAAGGCATGAAGGGCGAAGGCATGATCTTTGCCGACCCGGACGAAGTGCAGCATGCACTTGATGCGGGCGAAGTGCATCTTCACGCCAAGATCACCGCGCGGATCAAGCAGATCAGCGACGAAGGTCTTGAGGTATACGAACGCTTTGAAACCACGCCGGGCCGCATGAAACTGGGCGCACTATTGCCTTTGAATGCCAAAGCGCCGTTTGAACTGGTGAACCGTCTTCTTCGGAAGAAAGAGGTGCAGCAGGTTATCGATAGCGTTTACCGTTACTGTGGTCAGAAAGAGAGTGTCATCTTCTGTGACCACATCATGACTGCGGGTTTCAAGGAAGCCTTCAAAGCTGGCATCAGCTTTGGCAAAGACGACATGGTTATCCCCGAAGCTAAGTGGAAAATCGTGGGTGACGTTCGCGATCAAGTGAAAGAATTCGAACAACAGTACATGGACGGCCTGATCACTCAGGGCGAGAAGTACAACAAAGTTGTTGATGCTTGGTCGAAGTGTTCCGACGATGTGGCGGGCGCGATGATGGACGATATCTCGTCTATGAAGCGTGACGAGGACGGTTCTGAAATGGAACCAAACAGCATCTATATGATGTCGCACTCTGGTGCCCGTGGCTCGCCAGCGCAGATGAAGCAGTTGGGTGGTATGCGTGGTCTGATGGCCAAGCCTTCGGGCGAGATCATCGAAACGCCAATCATCTCGAACTTTAAAGAAGGCTTGACGGTGCTTGAGTACTTCAACTCAACCCACGGTGCCCGTAAGGGTCTGGCCGATACCGCCCTGAAGACGGCGAACTCGGGTTACCTGACCCGTCGTCTTGTTGACGTGGCACAGGATTGCATCGTTCGTATGATCGACTGCGGCACCGAAACGGCGATTACGGCAGAGCCAGCGATCAATGACGGTGAAGTTGTGGCCTCTTTGGGCGAACGAATTTTGGGCCGGGTGTCTGCTGATGATGTACTTCGCCCGGGGACGGATGAGGTGCTTGTCATCAAAGGCGAGTTGATCGACGAACGCAAAGCCGATCTGATCGAGAAAGCCGAAGTGCCTTCGATGCGCATTCGGTCACCGTTGACCTGTGAAGCGGAAGAAGGTGTTTGCGCTCAGTGTTACGGTCGTGACCTTGCCCGTGGTACCCAAGTGAACATCGGTGAAGCTGTTGGCATCATTGCCGCGCAGTCCATCGGTGAGCCGGGCACCCAGTTGACGATGCGGACGTTCCACATCGGCGGTATCGCTCAGGGTGGTCAGCAATCGTTCATGGAAAGCTCGGCCGACGGTAAGATCGAGTTCAAGAACGCGAACCTGATCAAAAACTCCGACGGCGATCAAATTGTCATCGCACGGAATATGCAGATCGCGATTGTCGATGACAACGGAATCGAACGGTCTAGCCACAAGCTGAGCTATGGCACCAAGCTTTTCCCGAAAGAGGGTGAAAAGGTTGCGCGTGGCGACAAACTGTTTGAATGGGATCCTTACACCCTTCCGATCGTCGCTGAAAAAGCGGGTACGGCGAAGTTCGTCGATCTGATCTCGGGCATTTCTGTCAAAGACGAGACCGATGATGCGACTGGCATGACCCAGAAGATCGTAACCGATTGGCGTTCTGCGCCGAAAGGCAGCGATCTTAAGCCGGAAGTGATCTTGGCCGATAAGTCGGGCGAACCTGTTCGCAATGATGCGGGTACTCCGATCACCTATCCAATGTCTGTGGACGCGATTCTTTCGATTGAAGAGGGTTCCGAGATCAAGGCGGGTGAGGTTGTTGCGCGTATTCCACGTGAAGGTGCGAAGACGAAAGACATCACCGGTGGTCTGCCACGGGTAGCCGAGCTTTTCGAAGCGCGGCGTCCTAAGGACCACGCGATCATCGCTGAAATTGACGGTTACGTGAGATTCGGACGCGACTATAAAAACAAACGTCGTATGTCGATTGAACCTGCCGACGACAGCTTGGAACCAGTGGAATACATGCTGCCTAAGGGTAAGCACATTCCGGTTGCCGAAGGTGATTTCATCCAAAAGGGTGATTACATCATGGACGGTAATCCAGCACCCCATGACATCCTGTCGATTATGGGTGTCGAGGCGCTGGCGGATTACATGATCGACGAAGTTCAGGACGTCTATCGTCTGCAAGGCGTGAAGATCAACGATAAGCACATCGAGGTTATCGTGCGCCAGATGCTGCAGAAGTGGGAAATCCAAGACTCGGGTGAAACTACGCTGTTGAAGGGCGAGCATGTTGATAAGGCCGAGTTTGAAGCCGCCAATGCAAAGGCCGAGGCCGATGGCCGTCGTCCAGCGCAGGGCGAGCCGATCCTGCTGGGCATCACCAAAGCCTCGTTGCAGACCCGTTCGTTCATCTCGGCAGCATCGTTCCAGGAAACCACGCGGGTTCTTACCGAAGCTTCGGTGCAGGGCAAGCGCGACAAACTGGTTGGTCTGAAAGAGAACGTCATCGTTGGCCGTCTGATTCCGGCCGGTACAGGTGGGGCGACACAGCTTATTCGTCGCATTGCTGCCGAACGAGACCAGAAGGTGATCCAGGAGGCGCAAGCCGAAGCCGAAGCAGCGGCTGCCCTGGCCGCGCCGATTGCGATGGATGATGGCGGCACATTCGACGCCGATTTGGTGGAAACACCCGAAAGCCGCGACTGATCGAATTGATCGCTAAGAAGAAAGGCCTCGCTTTTGCGGGGCCTTTTTTTATGGGGTGATTGTTTAGATTGGGGTGGGGATGGCTAATGTAACTCGGGCGATGCCGGGATTGATCTTGCTTAAGCAATTCATGTGGCCTCCGAATAGTGTCATTCATTGAGAAAACGAATGAGTGTTGACCCCTTCGAAAGATACCAGCCTCGGGACTGCTGCCGTCGGACCCCCGGCGGCATGTGTGGATGGTTAAAAGAAGACCCCGACCACTGGAGCACCAAGTTTCTGATTAATTCTTGAGGTTTGATACCTGCCAAAGATTAGGGCTCCGAAATACGGAGCCCCAGTTCTAATTGGTTTCTAGTGGCAGTCAGGACGTGTGCCTGGCAGCAGGACTTTGTCGACCACGTGGATCACGCCGTTGTCGGCTACGATGTCTGCGATGATGACGTTGGCGATCTGGCCTGTGCCGTCAGCGATCTGGACACCTGCGGAGGATTTGCTGATGCAAAGGCGTTCGCTGTCGAGGATCGGCTTAAAGAAGTTCGACCCATTTGGAATAGCAGCGGCCGACAGGTTACGGTCGTCTACATGGTACAGCAAAACATTAGTCAGCTACTGCGATGGCGGCGGCGGCGACGAATGATTTGATTTTAGTCATTTATGAACCCCGTTGAAGTTTTGATTGTTTGTGTGAAGGGATACGGGGCCGCTTCGGGATTGGTTCACAATTGAATTCGAAGAACCAGAGCCATCCGATTCAAGCAATTGATAATTATCGATATAAAACATTGATATTTCTGCCGAGTAATGCACGGTTGCTTGTCAGAGCCTGCGCAAACAGACGCTAGATTCTGAGGATAGGGCCGTCAAAGTGATCGTCATGCGGTACTGGTTTTTGATATATGCGATTACAGGGTTGGCGTTGGGATTGGACGTGTTGACTGGCGGCCCTCGTGCTTTGGGGCCAGCGCAAGATACTGCCGGTCGCAGCTTTGACGAAGACCGGGCACGATAGACGTCACGCTGTCGTTCGCAAGGCAGCGTTAAAAAAGCCCGAGTGCGCGCGGCTTGCTATCCCGCCAAAGTTTTCCGGATTGGCATCGGTTCCGGTTTCGGCGTGCGAACACTGGTGAAAACAGGTTGCCGACCGGGCATGCGAAATGGCGTTACCATGCTATCGCCTTTGGGCTGGTGTTCGTCCCTGTTCAAAAGCGCATTGCGTAAAGCGGCCATCTCGCGGCGTTCCAATAGGCCATTGAGCGCGGTCCGCCAACGATGGATTGCGCGTTTGCGTAACCTTAAGAGCCGACCGTTCGACATCTCGTTCAATCGCGTCATTTCGGCCCAAAGTTCGGGTGCGCGGTCGACGAGTAAAAGGTCCTCTTGTTCGTTCCGATCATAGCGCGCCCAAAATCCTTGACCCATAGTTTGAGCGGTGCCGGCAGCATGGTCTCGGTCATACTTAAGAAGGAAGCTTTCAAGATCGCGCAATCCATAGTGGTTCACCTGTGCGAATTTTCGACCCAATGGATCGTTTCCGCGCCAGTTTTTCCGGAGGAACGCATCTTCTTGCAGTCCTGAACCGTTGCAAACCGCGGGTGACCCTTTCAACGAGCCTTGTGGCAAGTAGGGCCCCGGGCGTTCATATGCCGTGGTGCGGAAAAGCGTTTTGAACGTGGAAAGCTGGCCTGTGATGATGTCGTCGACAGGTTCCGCTTTCTGGAAGCGTTGGGTGATCAAGTCTTGGCCAAGGGTGCGTTGGCCATTCGAACCAAAGACGCGCGCATTTAGTAAGATGGCGTCAGACTCATCGGGGCAAGCTTTGATCAGATCGTGGATTTTACCAGCGCCTGTTTTGATAGCCAGAAAATCTTCGACACCCAGAACCATGCACCAATCGGCTTGAGCATACGCCTCGCTTTGTGCGCTTTGCTTGCAGGCCCGCAGTTGATGTTCGTCCCCGTCATATTGGTTTTCAACGCACTCAATAACACCAAGCCGATCAAGCGTTCGCAGCGTTGCGCTTGTCGTATCGGTGGAATCATGGTGATAAACTTGAATGCGGTCGAAACCGCACAGGCGATGGTGGGCGATCCATTCAAGAATGTTGGGGCCTTCGTTCTTAACGGAGGCCACCAGTAAGCTGGAGGGGTTATTCATTATTTGCTCGTTTGCTGCCTCTGCCCGCGATTTCGCGATGCGTTTTGTTCACCCTAAAATGTGGCGGCGTTCTAGCGCGCCGGGTAATTCAACAATGGTCAAAAAAGATCTGCACTGTGTCCGAAACGTACCAAGTGGACGTAAATTTGCCGTCATTAGTACATCTTTTAGTTACTAGGCGGATTTCTGCTGTTATTACGATTCATGTTGTGCGATCAGAGTTACGGGTCGCGTAAGTGGACCACGTTCAATGGTTGGCGTGGGTTTTAGATTGTGAGGGGAATTTCATGAATATTCTGAGTAAAGCCGGTGCATTGGCTGTAGGTGCCTTCTTTGTGGCATCATCAGCAATGGCGGCAACTGTTTCGATCACCGCAATGGATACCAACGGTGACGGTGTTATGTTTACGGTTGAAAACGTGGGCAGCGGACAATGTGCTTCGGGTGCTGACTGTATCGCTTCAATCTTGTTTGATCTGACGGCTACAGTGGGCGAACAGAACGCTGTTTTTGCGAGTGGCGCAGACGGACCTGTCCTGATCCTTGATGAACGCACGATCGGCGGTACGGGTTTTGAAGTTTTGGACACGCCAGATGCGAATGGCGAATACGATATCAGCACCGAAAATGCGCTTCAGTTCACATTTAAAACCGAAACCTTCGATCCCGGCAATTCGCTGGCATTCGAAGCTTGGGTTCAAAAATTGGCCGACGGAACTGGCGGTATCGACGACGACGCGGCAGAACTTTTCGCTCAGGTCACTCTTGAGAATGGTGACGTAGCGTCCGGGTTCTTCACGAACTCTGCAGCAGGTAAGGCTTCTTTGACGTTGTCCGACTTTGCACCGGTTTCGGAAGTTCCGCTTCCAGCATCAGCACTGCTTCTGATGGGTGGCTTGGCTGGCTTGGGCGCAATGCGTCGTCGCAAGAAAGCCTGATCAACCGATCATAACGAATTTGAAGGCGGCCCCTGCGGGCCGCTTTCTTTGTTTTAGGGCAAGAGTTTCGCATGCGCTTCGAACATGAGTTGAGGGCCTGTTGACACCCCTTCCGACTCGTCCTAAATAACGCGCTATTGGACGGAGTTCCGTCCCCTACAAAACGAAAGTGGTCACGATCCGGGTGTAATCGCCCCGATCCTCTGGAAACCCACCGCAGGCTCCCGAAAAGAAACGGGAGCTTCGCGGTCAGTCGCGTTTTCGTGGACGCACGATGCGCTGTGGAAGATGAGCCGGGGGGCGCCCCCCATGATGAGACGAAGAAACGGGATTTGAATTAATGCCCACGATCCAACAGCTGATCCGGAAACCCCGGCAGCCAAAAGTCAAACGCTCCAAGTCACTGCATATGCAGGGCTGTCCGCAAAAGCGCGGCGTTTGTACACGTGTATATACAACGACACCGAAGAAGCCGAACTCGGCCATGCGGAAGGTTGCCAAGGTGCGCCTGACAAATGGTTTCGAGGTGATCAGCTACATTCCCGGTGAAAGCCACAACCTTCAGGAGCATTCGGTGGTTCTGATCCGTGGCGGTCGTGTAAAAGACCTTCCCGGTGTGCGCTACCACATCCTGCGCGGTGTTCTGGATACCCAGGGCGTTAAAGACCGTAAGCAGCGCCGTTCGAAATACGGCGCCAAGCGTCCTAAGTAAGAGGAAGACGATATGTCCCGCCGCCACGCCGCCGAAAAACGCGAAGTTCTGCCGGACGCCAAATATGGCGATCTGGTTTTGACTAAGTTTATGAACAACCTGATGGTCGACGGTAAGAAAGCCGTCGCCGAACGCATTGTCTATAATGCGTTCGAACGGGTTGAAGACCGCCTGAAGAAATCGCCGCTCGAAGTTTTCCATGAAAGCCTCGACAACATCAAACCATCGGTCGAGGTTCGTTCGCGCCGTGTTGGTGGCGCGACGTATCAGGTGCCTGTCGAAGTTCGCCCCGAGCGTCGCGAAGCATTGGCCATCCGTTGGTTGATCAACGCCGCCCGCGCGCGCAACGAAAACACAATGGAAGAGCGTCTTGCAGGCGAACTTTCCGATGCTGTGAATGGTCGTGGTTCGGCTGTGAAAAAGCGCGAAGATACGCACAAGATGGCCGACGCAAACAAAGCTTTCAGCCACTACCGCTGGTAATTTAGATACAGGAGCAGGCAGATGGCCCGCGAATATCCCCTTGAGCGCTACCGTAACTTCGGGATCATGGCTCACATTGATGCAGGCAAAACGACCTGTTCCGAACGTATCCTTTATTATACGGGCAAGTCGCACAACATCGGCGAAGTGCACGATGGTGCCGCCACTATGGACTGGATGGAGCAAGAGCAAGAGCGTGGCATCACGATCACCTCGGCTGCGACCACCACATTCTGGGAGCGGACTGAAGACGGCGTAACGCCTGACGGTCATAAGCACCGGATGAACATCATCGACACGCCGGGCCACGTTGATTTCACCATTGAGGTTGAGCGTTCTTTGGCCGTTCTTGATGGCGCTGTTTGCGTGCTTGACGCTAACGCTGGTGTCGAGCCGCAGACTGAAACGGTTTGGCGTCAGGCTGACCGCTATAAGGTTCCGCGCATCGTCTTCGTCAACAAGATGGACAAGATCGGCGCTGACTTCTTCAACTGCGTTCACATGATCGAAGACCGCACCGGCGCGCGCGCCGTGCCTGTGGGCATTCCAATCGGTGCTGAGACCGAACTGGAAGGTTTGATCGATCTCGTGACCATGGAGGAATGGGTCTACATCGGGGAAGACCTTGGCGCGACTTGGGAAAAACGTGAAATCCGTGACGATCTGAAGGCTATGGCTGACGAATGGCGCGGCAAGATGATCGAAGCCGCCGTCGACATGGATGACGACGCGATGATGGAATATCTGGAAGGCAACGAGCCTGACGTTCCAACACTGCGCGCATTGCTCCGCAAAGGTACGCTAGCGATGGCATTCGTGCCCGTTCTTGGCGGGTCTGCCTTTAAGAACAAAGGCGTTCAGCCCTTGCTGAACGCTGTGATCGATTATCTGCCCAGCCCGCTGGATGTTGTCGATTACATGGGCTTTAAGCCGGGCGACGAAGACGAAGTTCGTGACATCGCACGTCGTGCGGATGACAACATGCCCTTTGCTGGCCTTGCCTTCAAAATCATGAACGACCCTTTTGTGGGCACGTTGACCTTCGTTCGCATTTACTCGGGCACGCTCAAAAAGGGCGACTCGATGTTGAACTCGACGAAAGAGAACAACGAACGCGTTGGCCGCATGATGATGATGCACTCGAACGACCGGGACGAGATCGAGGAAGCCTTTGCGGGCGACATCATCGCGCTTGGCGGTTTGAAGGGCACCACGACAGGTGACACGCTTTGTTCCAAAGCTGATCCGGTTATTCTGGAAACGATGAACTTCCCCGATCCCGTGATCGAGATTGCCGTCGAACCCAAAACCAAAGCCGATCAGGAAAAAATGGGCGCCGGTCTTGCACGTCTTGCAGCCGAAGACCCATCCTTCCGTGTGGAAACCGATATCGAAAGCGGTCAGACCATCATGAAGGGCATGGGCGAACTTCACCTTGATATTCTGGTGGATCGTCTGAAGCGCGAATTTAAGGTTGAAGCCAACATCGGTGCGCCACAGGTGGCATATCGTGAGACCATCAGCCGCGAAGCCGAGCATTCCTACACCCACAAGAAGCAGTCGGGTGGTTCTGGTCAGTTCGCCGAGGTGAAGATGACCATCACCCCGACCGAACCGGGCGAAGGTTTCTCGTTCGAGAGCAAGATCGTTGGTGGTGCGATACCGAAAGATTATATCCCCGGCGTCGAAAAGGGCGTGCGGTCGGTGATGGACTCAGGCCCACTTGCTGGCTTCCCGGTGATCGACTTCAAAGTTGTTTTGCTTGACGGCAAGTTCCACGATGTGGACTCTTCGGTTCTGGCTTTTGAAATCGCGGCACGGTCGTGGATGCGCGAAGCAATGAAGATTGCTGGTGCGAAACTTCTGGAACCGATCATGAAAGTCGAAGTGATCACGCCTGAGGATTACACAGGCAACATCATTGGCGATCTGACATCGCGTCGTGGCCAAGTTTCGGGCCAAGAAAACCGCGGCAATGCCATTGCGATCGATGCATTTGTGCCGCTGGCGAATATGTTCGGATACATCAACAACCTGCGTTCCATGTCCTCGGGCCGCGCGAACTTTACGATGCAGTTCGCTCACTATGAAGCCGTTCCGAACAATATCTCGGACGAAATACAAGCGAAGTATGCGTGATGTTTGTGCGTCGTAAATTCTTTGCAGTGGGGCTTGTTGCCCTGCTTGCTGCTTGTGCTCCGCCAGCCGATGATGGGGTTGTGGATCGCGCGCAGCAACTGCCGTTCGATGTCACCGAGGTGACAATCGATACCAGTGCCGTCACCCAAGAAATGTTGGGTGATGCACTATCGCTTAGCGATCTTGAAGCTGATCTTCGGGGGCGTATTGCTCCCAAATTGGCCGCACGATCGACCGAGGGTGGCGATGAGATAATGGTCAACGTTCAGGTGACTGAGGTCAAGTTGATCTCGTTGATTGCGGGCGCTGTTCCGGGGTTGAAAAGCCGCATCGACGGCACCGTAACAACGACAAGCGTGGGTGCTCAGGCGGTGGATGGAAGAAGCGGACGTGTTCGTGTCCCAGGCGTGCTTGGGATCGTCACCGCACCAGACCGCGCAACCGACTATAACGAAACCGCAAATGGTTTCGCGACTGCTATTGCCGATGCCGTTTTTCTACGGCCGGACCAAAACTAGAACACGAGGAATAAGGACGGAACGATGGCTAAGGAAAAGTTTGAGCGTACGAAGCCGCATTGCAACATCGGCACGATTGGTCACGTTGACCATGGCAAGACGACGCTGACGGCGGCGATCACGAAGCAATTCGGTGATTTTCAAAGCTATGATGCGATTGATAGCGCACCAGAAGAGAAGGCGCGCGGGATCACGATCTCTACGGCGCACGTCGAATATGAAACCGATGCACGCCACTATGCGCACGTCGATTGCCCGGGCCACGCTGACTATGTGAAGAACATGATCACCGGTGCGGCTCAGATGGACGGCGCGATTTTGGTGGTGAATGCGGCTGACGGCCCGATGCCTCAGACGCGCGAACACATCCTTTTGGGGCGCCAGGTTGGCATCCCGTCAATGGTCGTGTTCATGAACAAAGTCGATCAGGTGGACGACGACGAACTGCTTGAGCTGGTCGAGATGGAAATCCGCGAGCTGCTGAACGAATACGGCTACCCGGGCGACGACATCCCGATCGTTGCCGGTTCGGCTTTGGCCGCTCTGGAAGGTCGCGACGACAACATCGGTTCCGAGAAAATCGCCGAGCTGATGGCCGCTGTCGACGCTTATATCCCACAGCCCGAGCGCGCTGTTGACCAGCCGTTCCTGATGCCGGTCGAGGATGTGTTCTCGATTTCCGGTCGTGGTACGGTTGCGACGGGGCGTGTTGAGCGCGGCGTGATCAACGTGGGCGACGAGATCGAAATCGTAGGCGTTAAGGACACATCGAAGACGACCTGTACGGGCGTTGAAATGTTCCGCAAGTTGTTGGATCGCGGTGAAGCTGGCGACAACATCGGCGCGCTTTTGCGTGGTGTGGATCGTGAAGGCATCGAGCGCGGGCAGATTCTGTGTAAGCCAGGTTCGGTCAACCCGCACACGAAGTTCGAATGCGAGGTCTACATCCTGACCAAGGACGAAGGTGGCCGTCACACGCCGTTCTTCGCGAACTATCGTCCACAGTTTTACTTCCGGACGACAGACGTGACGGGCACGGTTGAACTGCCATCGGGCACCGAAATGGTGATGCCGGGCGACAACCTGAAGTTCGTCGTTGAACTGATCTATCCAATCGCCATGGAAGAAGGCCTGCGCTTCGCCATCCGCGAAGGCGGCCGCACCGTCGGTTCAGGCGTCGTGTCGAAGATCATCGCTTAAGTGAGTAGCGCGGGGGAAACCTCGCGTTGCACTAAACAAAAACAAGTTCGACGTGGAGGCGATATCGCCTCCACCTCTCAACAGAAGGAATACGACAATGGCAGCTGCCAGTCAGAATATCCGGATCCGCCTAAAGGCGTTCGATTACCGCGTGCTTGATGCATCGACGCAGGAAATCGTGAACACCGCCAAGCGTACCGGCGCCCAAGTGCGCGGTCCGATCCCGATGCCGAATAAAATTGAGAAGTTTACGGTTCTCCGTGGTCCGCACGTCGACAAAAAGTCGCGCGACCAGTTCGAGATCCGCACGCATAAGCGTCTTCTCGACATCATTGACCCAACACCCCAGACCGTGGACGCGCTGATGAAGCTCGACCTGGCTGCCGGTGTTGACGTCCAAATCTCAGTTTAAGGAGGGCTACTCATGTTGCGCTCCGGCGTTATTGCAAAAAAGGTGGGCATGACCCGCCTATTCATGGACGACGGCAAACAGATTCCTGTTACCGTTCTTCAACTCGATAAGCTTCAGGTCGTCGCCAAGCGTACGGCCGAGAAAGACGGCTATTCGGCTGTTCAACTCGGTGCCGGCACGGCGAAGGCCAAGCGCACATCTCAGGCGATGCGTGGTCACTTTGCTGCGGCGAAGGTTGAACCCAAGCGTAAGATCGCTGAGTTCCGCGTTGATGCGGCTAACCTAATCGAGGTTGGCGAAGAAATCACCGCGAACCATTACTTTGAAGGCCAATTCGTCGATGTGTCTGGCACGTCGATTGGTAAGGGTTTTCAAGGTGCGATGAAGCGTTGGAACTTTGGCGGTCTTCGCGCCACACACGGTGTTTCGATTTCGCACCGTTCGCACGGCTCGACCGGCCAATGTCAGGACCCAGGTAAGGTGTTCAAAGGCAAGAAGATGGCCGGCCACATGGGGGATGCTGCTGTCACGACGCAGAACCTGCAGGTGGTGCGCACAGACGCCGACCGTGGTTTGATCATGGTCAAAGGCGCGGTTCCGGGTTCCAAAGGTGGTTGGGTCACGATTAAGGATGCGGTCAAAAAGCCGATCCCTGAAAATGTGATCTTGCCAGCTGCGCTTAAGTCTGATGCTGCTGCTGCTGAAAAAGCTGCCGAAGAGGCCGCTGCTGCGGCTGCCGCTGAAGAAGAAGCGGCGGCAAAGGCTGCTGCTGAGGCGGAACAAGCTGCAATGGAAGCTGCTGAAACAGAAACGCCCGATCAGGCTGCTGACGCGGATGCCGCTGACGCCGAGAAGAAGGATGGCGACGAATGAAACTCGACGTGATCAAACTGGACGGCAAGAAGGCTGGGTCTGTCGATCTGGGCGACGAGATCTATGGTCTTGAGCCTCGTGTCGATATTCTTCACCGTGTTGTCCGTTGGCAGCGTAACAAGGCGCAAGCTGGTACGCATAAGGTCAAGACGCGGTCTGAAGTTAACTACTCGACCAAGAAAATCTATCGCCAGAAGGGGACCGGCGGCGCTCGCCACGGTGCGCGTTCGGCTCCGATCTTCCGCGGTGGTGGTGTTTACAAAGGCCCGACGCCTCGGAGTCATGGTCACGAATTGACCAAGAAATTCCGTAAGTTAGGCCTGAAGCACGCTTTGTCTTCGAAGGCAGCAACCGGCAATCTGGTTATCCTTGACGAAGCTTCGGCGAAAGACCCGAAAACGGGTGGATTGGCGAAGCAGTTGAAGAATCTTGGCTGGAAGCGCGCGCTTGTGATTGACGGTGCCGAGGTGAATGCAAATTTCGCCGCTGCCACGTCAAACCTAAGCGATATCAACGTGTTACCGTCGATGGGCGCGAATGTTTATGACATCCTGAAAAGTGATACGCTGGTTATCACGAAGGCAGGTCTTGAAGCTCTGGAGGCACGACTGAAATGAGTGCGACAGCAGAACAGTATGATGTGATCCGTAAACCGATCATTACCGAAAAAGCCACGATGGTGTCCGAAAATGGCGCCGTGGTTTTTGAAGTTGCGATCGACAGCACCAAACCCCAGATCAAAAAGGCCATTGAGGCGCTGTTTGGGGTGAAGGTCAAAGCGGTCAACACCTCGATTACAAAGGGTAAGGTGAAGCGCTTTAAGGGTCAGTTGGGCAAACGCAAAGACGTTAAGAAAGCCTATGTGACGCTTGAAGAAGGCAACACGATTGACGTGACGACTGGTCTTTAAGCCCCCACGTTTAAGAATTGAGAGGCCCCGCTGGCAAGGCGGGGCCTTTTCTTTTGCGCAACGTTCGGTGGGGGGTGTTGCGAAATTGGGTGTGGTGGCGTTAACGCCTTTGTTTGTTGGGATTTGGGCGTCAGGGCTGTGTAGGTATCACGTGGGTAATGCGTCGGTATGACGTCGGTGCGCACTGCGGTGACATCAGGTTCGGACACCAGATGTGGTGCGGGCGTTAAGGTTGGTTAAGGTTTGGTGAATTGGCGTTGGAGTGCCGGGCTGAAGCCCGGCCTACGGGGTGTTGTGAAGGTCCCAGCACGGAATCAAGGCCGGAGGCCGCCGTGCCAGCGCCGGACCGGCCCGTCGCACCAAAGGTGCGCCGGATTATTTGATGGCACGCCTTTGGCGTGGCGTCTGGCGCTTTGTTTGTGTTGGTGCCTAGCTCGGGCAAACAATGTGTTTTGGCTGGCATTAAGTGTGTAGCGGATGGGTTGGAGCGCCAGCCCCCGATCCGGCGCTGGCACGGCTTGGGTTTGCAGCCACCCTACGCTTGCTTTGGTTATGCCTGCATCAGTGTGGTTAGTTGGACTTCTAGCCCCAATCGCGACCTAAATTTAGTTCACTCGAAAGCGAAACTGTTCCATTTTCTTCAACGACCAATGTGATGCATTTGATCCCATCATCTAGACCGAGGATGTAACGACATGCCGCCTGCCTCGCGGCTTCTTCGGTGCTCTTTATTGCATGTGAAAACTCGTTAGAGCCAAACTCAGCCTTTTCGGGCCAATCCATTTCTATACGATTCGTCTCCAACAAGTCTTCGTATCCAGCAAATGTTGTGAAGTAGTGCCGGATAGCCATGTGAAACGAAATGGTTCCTGGATTGAGGCCAACCTCCTTAATGGCGTGATTAATTGCCAAGATTTGCGCTGTGTCGCGGTCGATCCGAAATTCGCCGTGGAACTCCAAGATTTGCCCGACAACCTTATCGTAAATTTCTTTCCATCGCGGCCAATTCTCTTCGAAGGTCGCTGGGGCAGACAGTATCGCGATTGCAATTGCTGCGGCATTCAAGCTTTTCCAGACGCCTGCTGGCCAATCTGCCCCAAGGCCGGCATTCCCGTCCAAGACAACGATACCGTCTGGTGGGGTTTGTACCAGCCTTAGAAAGTCTGGATTGGAACGATCCCCTTCAACGTCATATACTCCGGTAGTGGTAAGTAGCTGCATAAAAGTACCCTTTGAAATGTAATTTGGTTAGTGGCCTATCTCGATGGCGAACAGTCTTTCGTCCAATCATCTACATCCGTGCGCACCCCCTTGCCACCCCCACACCCCCCTGCTAAACACCGCCATCGCTGCCTCGGATTCGTCCGGGGCTGCGTGTTTTTGGGGAAACCCACACAGATAGCAGGGGCTTAAGCCCCGCAGAGCAAACGGAAGACAGAAAGCATGGCACTCAAGTCGTATAAGCCGACGACGCCGGGCCAGCGCGGGCTGGTGCTGATCGACCGTTCGGAGCTTTGGAAAGGCCGTCCGGTCAAGACCCTTACTGAGGGCTTGACCAAAAAGGCGGGCCGGAACAATACCGGACGGATCACGATGCGTCGTCGTGGTGGTGGGGCGAAACGCCTTTACCGGATCGTAGATTTCAAGCGCACCAAGCGCGAAGAAGCGGTCGTATCCCGGATAGAATATGATCCCAACAGAACCGCGTTTATCGCTCTGGTTCAGTACTCGGATGGCGAGCAAGCCTATATCATCGCGCCTCAACGTTTGGCTGTCGGAGACAAGGTTGTTTCCGGTGACAAGGTTGACGTGAAGCCGGGCAACGTGATGCCGTTTTCGGGCATGCCAATCGGCACAATCATTCATAACATCGAGATGAAGCCCGGTAAGGGTGGTCAGATCGCACGTGCGGCGGGCACCTACGCTCAGTTCGTGGGTCGTGATGGTGGTTATGCTCAGATCCGTTTGTCTTCGGGCGAACTGCGTCTGGTGCGCCAAGAATGCAGGGCAACGGTTGGTGCAGTTTCAAACCCTGACAATTCAAACCAAAACCTTGGTAAAGCGGGCCGCAACCGGCACAAGGGCATCCGCCCAAGTGTTCGTGGTGTGGTTATGAACCCCGTCGATCACCCACATGGTGGTGGCGAAGGTCGGACATCAGGTGGTCGTCACCCGGTTTCGCCTTGGGGTAAGCCAACAAAGGGTGCGCGCACTCGCAACAAGAACAAGGCGTCGCAGAAGCTGATTATCCGCTCGCGTCACGCTAAGAAGAAGGGCCGCTAAACATGAGCCGTTCAGTATGGAAGGGCCCCTTCGTCGACAGCTATGTCCTGAAGAAGGCCGAAGCATCGCGCGAAAGTGGGCGCAAGGAAGTGATCAAGATTTGGTCACGGCGTTCGACAATCCTACCGCAATTCGTTGGCCTGACGTTCGGCGTCTATAATGGCCGCAAGCACATTCCGGTGAACGTGTCCGAGGACATGATTGGCCAGAAGTTCGGTGAGTATTCACCGACGCGGACCTATTACGGTCACGCGGCTGATAAAAAAGCGAAAAGGAACTAAGTCATGAGCAAGGAAAAGAATCCTCGCCGCGTGGCGGATAACGAAGCGATGGCCAAGACGCGCATGCTGCGCACCTCGCCTCAGAAATTGAACCTGGTCGCAACGATGATCCGTGGCAAGAAGGTTGGCAAGGCTCTGTCCGATCTTACCTTCTCGAAGCGCCGGATTTCTGCGGATGTGAAGAAGTGCCTTCAGTCTGCCATCGCCAACGCTGAAAACAATCACAACCTTGATGTGGACGAGTTGATCGTGGCGGAAGCCTATGTTGGCAAAAACCTCGTCTTGAAGCGCGGTCGCCCGCGTGCCCGTGGCCGGTTTGGCGCTTTGCGCAAGCCGTTTTCGGAATTGACGATCAAGGTCCGCCAAGTCGAGGAGCAAGCGTAATGGGTCACAAGGTAAACCCGATCGGCATGCGTCTTCAGGTCAACCGTACCTGGGACAGCCGTTGGTTCGCAAACACCAAAGAATACGGTGATCTGCTTCTGGAAGATCTCGCTATGCGCGAGTTCATCAAGGAAGAGTGCAAGCAGGCGGGTGTGTCCCGCGTGATCATCGAACGTCCACACAAAAAGTGCCGTGTTACCGTCCATACCGCCCGTCCGGGTGTTATCATCGGTAAAAAGGGTGCTGACATCGAAGGTCTTCGCAAGAAGCTTGCCGCGATGACGGACAGTGAACTGCACCTGAACATCGTCGAAGTTCGTAAGCCCGAGCTGGACGCCATGTTGGTTGCCGAAAGCATCGCGCAGCAGCTTGAGCGTCGTGTGTCTTTTCGCCGTGCTATGAAGCGCTCTGTTCAGAATGCAATGCGCATGGGTTCACTTGGTATCCGGGTGAACGTTGCCGGTCGTTTGGGTGGCGCGGAAATCGCGCGGACGGAATGGTACCGCGAAGGTCGCGTGCCGCTTCACACTTTGCGTGCGGACATTGATTATGCATTGGCCGAAGCCAAGACGGCTTACGGTATCATTGGCATCAAGGTCTGGATTTTCAAAGGCGAGATCATGGAGCATGACCCTGCAGCGCGCGATCGCCGCCAGCAGGAATTGCAAGATGGTCCTGCACCGCGCGGCGCCGGTGGCGGTGGTCGCCGGAATGAGAGGAAGTAACGATGCTTCAGCCAAAGCGTACTAAATTCCGCAAGATGCACAAAGGCCGGATCCGGGGCGAAGCCAAAGGTGGCTCGGACCTGACATTCGGAACCTATGGTCTGAAAGCCGTCGAGCCTGAGCGTATTACGTCGCGCCAGATCGAAGCTGCACGTCGTGCCATGACGCGTCACATGAAACGTCAAGGTCGCGTTTGGATTCGCATCTTTCCTGACACACCGATTTCGGCCAAGCCGATTGAAGTTCGGATGGGTAAAGGTAAGGGTTCGGTCGACCGTTGGGCGGCCAAAGTTAAGCCGGGACGCATCATGTTCGAGATCGACGGTGTCAACGACGCCACGGCCCGCGAAGCTTTGCGTTTGGCAGCGATGAAGCTGCCGGTGAAGACCCGGACCGTTGTAAGAGAAGACTGGTAACGTCGCGTTTGCACGCAAACCCGTTGAGTGCGGTGTAGCGAGTTTCTGAAAGAAACTTGCGGGCCGTCACCCGGTGAAGTTTAAGAAAGGCGGGGCAATTTGCTCCGCCTTTTTTTGGATATAGAATTGCTCAAGAAAATTTGGAAAAGTCTAAAACTCTGGCCCATTTGGCATGAAAAATTCGCGATTGAATTGGGCCTTAGGAGTATAATTCTGGTGGTTCCGGTCTTCTTTACAGTCTGGTTGGCTTGGTTCGGGATGCCTTTGCTAGCTATATCCTCAACAATTTTCATCGCGTTTGATTTTGCGGGGTTTGGCAGTTCCTCAATTGTTGTTTGTCTAGTGTTAATCCTGTTGGGTCTCGTGTTCTTGGGGCCGCTGGCAAGACTTTTCATTTGGTTTTCTAGGATATTTTTTATTCAAACGGATCTGATTTTCGTCGGTGATGACTCTGCGCATGCTCGTTTGCAAAAGATCAATGAAATGCTCAACTGCGAATAAGGTTGAGGCCTTTGTCGCTAGCTCGACCCGGGCGACCAGCCCGGGCAGCGCCCGATCCTCCCCATGGGAGGGCGCTTTTCAACGCCTCAAAGACCACAACCGTTGAACGTAGGCCGCACCATAAAGCAGTCGCGCTCAATCGCCGCGAACGCCATCCCAGGCTCGGGCGCTGCCCTAATCTCCAAAAAATCAACAATCTTAACTATTTGCCACAATCTTAATCCATCTTTGCAATATCTTCGCCACAATTGGCCCCAACAAGCTAACCCGATGAATTGGAAACAATCCAATTGTCTGAATTGAATTGAGAGCGGAGCAGATACAATGGCAGCTAAGACAGCTAAGACAGCCAAGAAGGCCAAAACGACGGCCAAGGCAAAGACAGCAGCTAAAACCACGAAGGTTGCGGCAAAGGCGAAAACTGCAGCTAAGACAACAAAAGTTGCAGCGAAAGCAAAAGCAAAGCCAAAGGCAGCAGCCAAGACCACTAAGACGGTCGCTAAGGCGAAAACTGCTGCCAATACAACGAAGGTTGCGGCAAAAGCAAAAGCGAAGCCAAAGGCGGCAGCCAAGTCGAAGGCAACGGCTAAGGCAAAAACAGTCGCTACGGGCGCCAAGTCGTTCGCTGCGCCAAAGTATCAGGAATTCACAATCCGCGACAACGCAGGTGTTGTCGGTTCGGTTCGCCTGAAGCCGAACGCGGTTGCATGGAAGCCAAAATCGGCAAAAGCCTACAGCCAAATCAGCATCGACCAGCTTGCTGCCTTCGCGGCCGAGCATGGACGTCAGGTAAAGGCCTAAAGCCTCCTGAAGAAAAGCATCAGGCGGGGCATTGCCCCGCCTTTTTCGTTTCTTGAACAAGACCCCTCAAGTGATCAGCTGAACCGTCGCAATAAGTGATTTGCACGGGCGACCAGATCGGGCAGTATTCGACCCGCCAGCGCTTCGCGCGTTCGGCCCTGAAACCGTCCACTGGACGGCTTCCAAGACGGGCCTCACCCCCGGACGGGCGCTTTTCGACATTACAAAGATCACAACTGATATAGGTGGGCTGCGCGATTAAGTGCTTGCGTTCGGGAGGATCAACATGTGCCATCCTTGGCTCGGGCGCTGCCCGGTCTTACCGAAGCTTAGCACAGCAAAAAGCCCGGAGCTTTCGCCCGAGGCTTTTCGATTGCTGGGTGGGTATTCTCAGTTTCTCATGGACTTCAGATACACATCGTTTGGATCGTCGTTGGCCGCTTGGGGCATGTTCAGCTCGATCAGATCGCCTTGCAGCGAGCCGATGCGGGCGGCCAGTTCTTCGTCGGTGATGCCGATGTCGTTGCGCATAAGCTCAAGTTCGGCGGTTTCTGATTTGATGCGTTCAAGCTGCTGTTCCAGCGAGTTGGCGTCTTCCTGACGTTGCACAAGGTTTTCGCGAACCCGGGCGACGCGACGATCCGAGAAGGTTTCGGCCAGTTCGCGGGATTGCTCGCTCATCTGGGCGCCGATTGTCAGCAAGTTGTCGTCGATATCGGCAATGCCGGGTTCGGCTTTCAGGTACTTAAAGCGCTCGCGGATGGCGTCGAATTCGCGGCGAACCTCAAAAGTTTCGGCGCGGTCGGCGTAATGGGCGGCGCGATAGGCACGTGTGACATCATCCATGTCGATTTCGAACCGGCGGTGTGAATGTTCCAGACGCAGTACGCGATAGGAGGCGGGCATGAACGAGGTTAGGATCAACAGAAGGACGGTAAAGCCGATCTGAACGGCGGGTCCGGCCCATGGCAGGGCGGTGGCCCCGAAGGTGGCCGTGATGTCGAGCCATGGCAGCACGCCGCTTGCGGACAGGCCAGTGAGGGCGAGCAATCCGAGGCTTGCAATGCCGAGAATGACAAAGGCGATAAGCTGGGCGAAATTCGCGGCTTGGGCTAGGTATCTGGTTAACATTTCATAACTCACTTTGTCTGTCGTCTGATTTACAGTTAAGCAGCGGGTGGGGATTCGCCTAGAAAACATGTCGTAACGCCGCAACACTAGCTGGTGAGCGGGGTGAAACATCTGTATATTAGGGAAAGATTCCGGTGCGTTAGCGATCCCGCTGGCACCCTGATTTGAGTGATGGCACCTGATGAAAACCCTCTTTGTAACGCCGATTTTTCAGTCCCGCTTGTCGGATCAGATTAAACCGGGCGATCTGGAAGCCGCCTGTTTGTCGATTGCCGAGGATGATGAGGCGGGCCAGAACTGGTGCGAGGCCGAGGGATTTCCGGGCTATACCAGCTATGCCAGCCTGACGGATTTGCCGTGGCGGTTTCCGATTTTCGAAGCGGTGAAGGGTGAGTTGGACAAGCTTGTCGCCGCCTTTGCGGAAA
Source organism: Paracoccaceae bacterium (assembly GCA_028097405.1). Taxonomy (GTDB): domain Bacteria; phylum Pseudomonadota; class Alphaproteobacteria; order Rhodobacterales; family Rhodobacteraceae; genus CALKXV01. The sequence goes on from JAOHEK010000016.1 coordinate 23,513, forward strand.
AGTTGCAGCTTGATCTAGATGGTCGACCGTTGGAGCTGGAGGACATCTGGATCAACATCTTGCCCGAGGGTGGTATTCACACGGCTCATATTCACCCGCATTCGGTGATTTCGGGCACGACCTATGTGGCGATGCCCGAGGGGACCAGCGCGTTGAAGTTAGAAGATCCGCGTCATGCGATGATGATGGCCGCGCCGCCACGCCGCAAGGATGCGCCCGAAGAACTGCAGCCTTTCGTTTATATTAGGCCTGAAGTCGGTGACGTTGTGATGTGGGAAAGCTATCTGCGTCACGAGGTGCCGATGAACATGACCGAGGACGACCGGATTTCGGTCAGCTTTAACTATAAGTGGAGCTGAGGTTTAGGCAGCCCGCGCCGGGGGGTCGGCGGGGCAATCCAGATCTGCGGCTGTATAAAGCAGCCAAAGCTTCCGATTGCGTTTGGGCGACCAGTCGCGTGGCGGGCGTTTCTTCTTGGTTTGACGGGTGCGGCTATAAATCCAGCCGATTAGATCGCCATGGGTTTCGGGATTGCAGCGATCGAGAACGTCGTCCAATACACCGTCCGGCGCCGCGTTAAGGCGTGATTTCACCCGCTCGATCGCGTGTTTAATCGCCAGTTCGTTGTTTTCCCGAGAAAGGATTTCGACACTTGTATAAAGCCGATCCATGAGACGCACCAATTTTACTAATTAAGCTTAAATATAGGTAATGGTAAATCTGGGCGTCAGTTTGACCTTATTGTAGGTTTTTAGGGCCGAAGAGACGGTTCGACCGACACAACATTGATGTTTGGGTATGATTGTTTCGTTACTGCGGATGAATTGGACCGTGGCCGACCATAGTTCAGAGTGGTTGCCGGCCTCGTCGCCTATGCCAACAAACCCCTTGCCAACCACCCGAATCCCGCCTAAACGCGGGCTTCGCCTAACGAAACTCCACCGGAGATTGGGTGACGCGCAAGCGGCCTACCGGTGATGTTGAAAGGAAGACTGGCATGGATGCCAAAGAACTCCGGGAGAAAACTCCCGATCAGCTTCGTGATGAGCTGGCAAACCTGAAGAAAGAGGCATTCAACCTCCGTTTTCAGCAGGCCACTAATCAGATGGAAAACACATCGCGTATGCGGATTGTTCGCCGCAATGCTGCACGTGTGAAGACTATCCTAAACGAAAAAGCGGCAGCTGCCGCAGGAACAGATAAGCGCGCCGCTGGCGCGACGGAGGCGTAAGATGCCCAAGCGTATCCTGAACGGCGTTGTAACGTCGGACGCGAACACTCAGACCGTAACCGTTTCGGTCGAGCGTCGTTTTAAGCACCCTCAGCTTCATAAGATTGTGCGTAAGTCGAAGAAATATCGTGCGCATGACGAGAAAGAGTCATTTAAAGTGGGCGATCTTGTCCGCATCCAAGAATGTGCTCCGAAATCAAAAACGAAACGCTGGGAAGTGATCGCGGAATAACGCGGCCACTTTTTCAGTTTTATCGAAACCCTGAGGACGATCCTCAAAGGTCGGGAGAAACCAAATGATCCAGATGCAGACCAACCTGGATGTTGCTGACAACAGCGGCGCTCGCCGTGTTCAGTGCATCAAGGTTCTGGGCGGTTCCAAACGCAGATACGCTTCCGTGGGCGACATCATCGTAGTGTCGGTTAAGGAAGCTATTCCGCGTGGCCGCGTGAAAAAAGGCGACGTCCGCCGTGCGGTTGTTGTCCGCACTGCCAAAGAAGTCCGCCGCGAAGATGGCACCGCGATCCGCTTTGACCGGAACGCCGCCGTCATCCTTTCCAACAACAATGAGCCGATCGGCACCCGTATCTTTGGGCCGGTTGTGCGTGAGCTTCGTGGCAAGAACTTCATGAAGATCATCTCGCTGGCTCCGGAGGTGTTGTAAGATGGCAGCCAAACTTAAAAAGGGCGACAAGGTCGTCGTGCTGACCGGCAAGGACAAGGGCAAAGAGGGCGAAATCTCTTTGGTCATGCCAGCCAAAGGCAAAGCAGTTGTGGAAGGCTTGAACATTGCCATCCGCCACGTGAAGCAAAGCCAAGCAGATCAGGGTGGCCGCCAGCCAAAGGCGATGCCGATCAATCTGTCGAACCTTGCTTTAGTAGATAGTAAGGGCAAACCCACACGCGTCGGCTTCCGTATGGACGGCGACAAGAAGGTGCGTTTTGCTAAGACCACGGGGGATGCGATCTGATGTTGGATGCTGCAAACTATACCCCGCGTCTGAAGGTGGTTTACAAAGACACCATTCGCGCGGCGATGAAGGAAGAGTTTTCCTATAAGAATGACATGATGATCCCTCGGTTGGACAAAGTCGTTCTGAACATCGGTGCTGGCGCTGAGTCCGTTCGTGACTCGAAGAAAGCGAAAAGCGCTCAGGAAGACCTGACGAAGATCTCGGGTCAGAAAGCCTTGGTCACCACCGCCAAGAAATCCATCGCGGGTTTCCGGGTGCGGGAAGGGATGCCGTTGGGTTCGAAAGTGACCCTGCGCGGCGACCGGATGTATGACTTTCTGGACCGTCTGATCACTGTCGCATTGCCTCGCGTTCGCGACTTTCGCGGCGTGAAGGGTTCGTCGTTCGATGGACGTGGCAACTATGCCATGGGTCTGAAAGAGCACATCGTGTTCCCCGAAATCGACTTCGATAAAGTCGACGAAGTTTGGGGCATGGACATCATCATCTGCACAACCGCGCCGACGGATGCAGAAGCCAAGGCGCTGTTGACGGGTTTCAACATGCCGTTCATCAGCGCAGGCGAGGAGACATAATCATGGCTAAAAAAGCAATGATCGAACGCGAGAAAAAGCGTCAGAAGCTGGTGGACAAGTATGCCACTAAGCGTGCTGCGCTGAAAGAAATTGCAAAAGATGACAGCAAGTCGATGGAAGAGCGTTTCAAGGCCCGCCTTAAACTGGCGAAACTGCCGCGCAATTCGTCTGCTACACGTCTTCATAACCGATGCCAGCTGACGGGGCGTCCACACGCCTATTATCGCAAGCTGAGAATGTCGCGGATCGCGCTTCGGGAACTTGGCTCGCAAGGCCAGATTCCGGGCATGGTCAAGTCAAGCTGGTAAGGGGGAAAACAGATGAATGATCCTCTTGGTGATATGCTGACCCGCATCCGGAATGCCCAGATGCGTGGAAAGTCCACAACCCTTACACCAGCGTCAAAGCTGCGTCGTTGGGTTCTCGATGTCTTGGCCGACGAAGGCTACATCCGCGGGTACGAAGAGACTGCTGACACGGCTGGCCATCCGGCCATCGAAATCAGCCTTAAGTACTACGAAGGTGAACCGGTGATCCGCGAGCTTAAGCGCGTATCGAAGCCGGGCCGCCGGGTGTACCTTGGTGCCACCGACATTCCTTCGGTCCGTCAGGGCCTGGGTGTCTCAATCGTCTCGACGTCGCAAGGCGTTATGTCGGATGCAAAAGCGCGCAATGCCAATGTTGGCGGCGAAGTGCTTTGCACCGTATTCTAGGAGTGGCCCATGTCTCGTATTGGTAAAAAACCAGTGGCGCTTCCTTCGGGTGTCGAGGCCAACGTTTCGGGTCAAACCGTTTCGGTCAAAGGCCCCAAAGGCCAGCGTCAGTTTACGGCCAGCGATGATGTAACGCTAAGCGTCGCAGATGGCTCGGTTACCGTTGAGCCGCGCGGCAAATCAAAGCGCGCCCGTCAACAGTGGGGCATGAGCCGCACGCAGGTCCAGAATCTGATCACGGGCGTCACTGATGGTTTCAAGAAAGAGCTTGAGATCAACGGCGTTGGTTACCGGGCACAGGCGCAGGGCAATAAAGTGACCCTGAACCTTGGCCTGTCGCATGACGTGATTTTCGATGTGCCTGATGGGGTGACTGTTACCACGCCTAAGAACACCGAAATCGTCGTTGAAGGCATTGATCAGCAACTTGTCGGTCAGGTCGCGGCTAACATCCGCGAATGGCGCAAGCCCGAGCCCTATAAGGGCAAAGGCATCAAGTACAAAGACGAGTATATCTTCCGTAAGGAAGGCAAGAAGAAGTAAGGACTGGATAAATGGCACTTTCCAAAAGAGAATTGTTCCAGAAGCGCCGCATGCGCGTCCGGAACAAGCTTCGCAAAGTCAACACAGGCCGTGTGCGTCTTTCGGTGCATCGTTCGAACAAGAACATCTTTGTTCAATTGATCGACGATGTGGCGGGCAAGACGTTGGCGTCTGCCTCGTCTTTGGAAAAAGACTTGGGCATTGTGAACAAAAACAACGTCGAAGCGGCGACCAAGATTGGCAAGACAATTGCCGAGCGCGCCAAGAAGGCGGGCGTTGAAGAAGCGTACTTCGACCGCGGCGGTTTCCTGTTTCACGGCAAGGTCAAAGCATTGGCCGAAGCTGCACGCGAAGCTGGATTGAAACTTTAAGGCGTAAGCCGGGCTTAAGCCCGGCCTACCGATGACCGGGGGGCAGTCTGCTCACTGCGGTTGCAAGAACGCGCTACGGCGCACGAAATGAACAGGAGGCCTTGATGGCCAGAGACCAAAACCAACGCGGTGGTGGCCGCGGACGTCGGGAGCAAGAAACGCCCGAATTCGCTGACCGTCTGGTCGCGATCAACCGTGTGTCGAAGACCGTGAAAGGTGGTAAGCGTTTTGGCTTTGCCGCTTTGGTCGTCGTCGGCGATCAGAAGGGCCGTGTTGGCTTCGGCAAGGGTAAGGCGAAAGAAGTACCCGAGGCGATCCGCAAGGCCACTGAGCAAGCCAAGCGTCAGATGATCCGCGTACCTTTGCGTGAGGGTCGGACATTGCACCACGACATCGAGGGCCGTCACGGCGCTGGTAAGGTTGTGATGCGCACGGCTCCTACGGGTACGGGCATCATCGCCGGTGGTCCGATGCGTGCTGTGTTCGAAATGCTGGGCGTTCAGGACGTGGTTGCGAAATCAATCGGCACCCAGAACCCATACAACATGATCCGTGCAACCATGGACGGCTTAACGAAAGAATCGTCGCCTCGTTCGGTTGCGCAGCGTCGTGGTAAGAAAGTGGCTGACATTCTGCCCAAGCGCGACAACGCGCCCAAGGCCGAAGAAGCCGCGACCGAGGAGGCCTGATCTATGGCAAAAACCATCGTCGTTAAACAGATCGGTTCGCCGATCCGCCGCCCCGCCAAACAGCGCGCAACGCTTGTTGGTCTGGGCCTGAACAAGATGCACAAAACCCGCGAGCTGGAAGATACTCCTAGCGTGCGTGGCATGGTCGATGCCATTCCGCATCTGGTCGAGATTATCGAAGAGCGCGGATAAGCGCCTTTCAATTCACGAGAGTTTTAGCGCCCCGGTGGAAACACCGGGGCGTTTTCGTTTGATAGCTTGATGATTAAACTTTTTAAGTTTCCGCGCCCTTTGGTGGGCACAATCTGTCCATCGGAACCGACAGCCCAGAGTCTTGCATGATCCGAACGTGAGAGCGTTTCAAAAGACGGGGTTCGGCGACGCCGACGGAATGAGAGATGATCTCGACCTCTTTCACCATGTTCTGAGCAAAGGCCGACACACGTTTATATTTATCGCTGACGACAAGGCCTTTTTGTAAATGCGGATCGTGGGTCGTGATGCCAGTGGGGCAGGTGTTCTTGTTGCATTTCAGGGCCTGAATACAGCCAAGCGAAAACATAAAGCCACGGGCCGAGGTTATGAAATCGGCACCTGCCGCCAAGGCCCAAGCCACGTCGCCGGGACCGACCAACTTGCCGCTGGCAACGATTCGGATGCGGTTTTTCAGGCCCGCTTGGTTGCGCATATCGACGATCAGGGGCAGGGCTTCGCGGATCGACATACCCACGAGATCGATAAGGGGCATCGGCGCAGCCCCTGTGCCGCCTTCGCCGCCGTCCAGAGTGATGAAGTCAGGTGCGCTGTCTGCGCCGCGCTGAACGATGGTGTCGAACAGGTTGCCAAGGGCCTCCTCCGCGCCCATGACAGTTTTGATTCCGACAGGTTTGCTCGTGACCTTGCGGATGTGACTGATCAGGTCAAGAAGCTCGTCCCAGGTATTGACGTCGCGGTGGCGGTTGGGGGAAATCCCGTCTTGGCCCACTTCCAATCCCCGTATTTTCGCGATTTCTTCTGTCACTTTCGCGCCGGGAAGAATGCCGCCTTTTCCGGGCTTTGCGCCTTGAGCCAGCTTGATTTCGAACATCCGAACGGTGTCGTGTGCGGCGACTTCTGTTAGTTTTTCGTCGCTCAGGTTGCCTTCCTTGTCTCGGACGCCAAACTTTGCCGTGCCGATCTGAAACACGATGTCAGCGCCGCCTTTTAGGTGGTATTCGCTAAGGCCGCCTTCACCTGTGTTCATCCAGATACCAGCGTCTTTTGCGCCTTTGCTAAGCGCCAGAACGGCAGGTTTTGAAATCGCGCCGTAGCTCATGCCTGAGATGTTGAAGAAGGATTTTGCGAGAAACGGGTTTGGGCAATCCGGGCCGATGACCAAGGGCTCAGAACAGGCGAATTCGTCGTCCATGGGTGGGAAGGCGGCGTTCATGAATAGGGGGGTGCCGACGACGTTGATGTTACGGGTCGAGCCGAAGGCGACGGTGTTTCCTTTGCCGGACACGGCGCGGTGAATCCATTCGCGTTGAGCGCGGTTGAACGGCATTTCCTCGCGGTCCATGGCGAAAAAGTATTGGCGGAAAAACTCGCCAAGGGCTGAGAATATATGACGGAATCGACCGAGTACGGGATAGTTTCTGCGAATGGCATCATGGGTCTGAAGGCGGTCAATAACAAACAAGACCAATACCAAAGCAAAGATCAACCCGACGACAACGACAAAAGCCACAGCCAGGAAGTTAATAGTGTTCATCGCGAAGTCCATGGCGTTTTCCTTTTCAAGTTGCCACTTGGTACACTCTTGGTCTTCTTGACGCCATCCGGGGTGGGCCTGTTTCACACGATTGCGAACGAAATGTGCCGCCGCTGCGCGATAAAACATGGTATTTGGACGGCCGTTCTCAGATCTTTCATCGATTTTGATTGCATTTCCTGCAAATATAGGCCGCTAAACAGCCACATTCTGACGTCATGTTCGAAGCTGATGTCGAAACCCTTTTATAGACCGTAGAGTGTAGAATGCCTCCATGGACCGATCTTTTCATTGTGACCGCTGCCGTTTTGGTGGCAATGGCCCCTATGACGGCCAGCTTTTTGCAATGCTGGGCTGATCGGGCACGTCTTGATGCTGGAGTTGGGCTGCCCGCTGGAAGATCCGCCTGCGACGGCTGCGGAACAACACTGGGTCCGATTGATTTGGTGCCGGTCTTTGGCTGGCTTTTGAACCGGGGCAAGGCGCGGTGTTGTGGCGCGGATTTGCATCCGAAATTCCTGTATGGCGAAGCTTTGGTGCTGTTTTGCGCGATTTGGGCGGTTCTTTTGCTGCCTTGGCCGGTTGTCTTGCCAACTTTGCTTTTGATCCCGGGCTTGCAAGGGATTGTTCTGTTGACTGGCCCTAAACCAAAGATTGCACGCGGTTTCGCTGGGGCCTTGACGGTTTTGGGGCTGCTTGTCGCTTGGCTGCTTTTGCAAGATCAACTGCTGAATCATGCTGGCGCCACGCTTTTGGGTCTGGCGCTTTGGATGATGGCAAGGTTGCAGCGTGCCGTTGCGCCGGATGCGTTGTTCCTGTTGCCGGTCGCGGGTGCATTTTTGGGCTTTGACGGTCTGGCGATCACCTGTTTCGTCGCAATACCGGGTGCTTTGGCCTATCAAGTGCTGAAACCGTTTTTGTATCCTGAGCATTTGCGCCGGCCTGTGATGCCCGGTGAGGCGGTGGTCTTTGGTCTTGCCGCCGCAATTTGGATCGTCTGGCTTTATTTCACGTTCTGAGGCCTTGCCAGAACCCGTCACCTTCCCTTATACGCCCCCGGTGGTCTCCTTTGGGGATCGCTTATCAATTACGTTATGCCGTGTCCGTCCTATTTCGCTTCGAGGGCGCGTCCGGCCAAGGAGAAGCGACATGAAATTGAATGAACTCCGGGACAATCCCGGCGCAACAAAACGGCGCAAGCGCGTTGGCCGTGGTCCGGGTTCGGGCACCGGTAAAATGGGTGGCCGTGGTATCAAAGGTCAGAAATCCCGTTCGGGTGTGGCGTTAAATGGCTACGAAGGCGGCCAGATGCCCCTGTACCAACGTCTGCCAAAGCGTGGCTTTAATAAGCCGAACCGCAAGGCATTCGCAGTGGTGAACCTTGGTTTGATCCAGAAATTCATCGACGAAAAGAAGATCGATGCGAAAGCCGAGATCACCGAAGACGCCTTGGTGGAATCGGGTCTGGTACGTCGCAAGAAAGACGGCATCAGGGTGCTGGCCAAAGGCGAATTTTCGACCAAAGCGACCATTTCCGTAACGGGTGCTTCGAAGTCGGCGATTGCCGCGGTTGAAAAAGCCGGTGGTGCGCTGAACGTCACAACATCCTCGGCGGCCGAGTAACGTCTTGTGGGCAGCGGCTTGGCTGCCTACATAACCTAAAGTTTCCAACGCCGCTGACCGGAAACCGGTCTGGCGGCGTTTGCATATAAAGAGAGGCCTCAAATGGCATCCGCAGCAGAGCAAATGGCCTCCAACGTCAGTTGGGGCATGTTGGGCAAAGCGACTGAGCTTCGCCAGCGTCTGTTATTCACGATTGGGCTTTTGATCGTTTACCGGATCGGAACATATATTCCGGTGCCGGGGATCGACGGGATCGCCCTTCGGGATTTCATGGACCAAGCCGCCGGTGGTATTGCGGGTGTCTTGGGGATGTTCACGGGCGGTGCGCTGTCGCGGATGGGCATCTTTGCGCTCGGCATTATGCCTTATATCTCGGCCTCGATCATCGTTCAGCTTTTGGGTGCCACTTGGGGCCCGCTGCAACAGTTGAAGAAAGAGGGTGAGAACGGGCGCCGCAAAATCACGCAGTACACGCGGTACGGCACGGTATTTCTTGCCACGTTCCAAGCTTACGGGCTTGCGGTGTCGATGGAAGCTGGCGATCTGGTCACCGACCCTGGCTGGTTCTTCCGCATTTCAACGGTCATCACGCTGGTTGGCGGCACCATGTTCCTGTTGTGGCTGGGCGAGCAAATCACTGCGCGCGGTGTCGGCAACGGTATTTCGCTGATCATCTATGTGGGTATTGTGGCCGAGCTTCCGGGCGCGTTCGCTCAGTTCTTCGAGCAGGGCCGTGTCGGTGCGCTGTCGACAGGTGTGATCCTTGGAATTGTCGCGATGCTGCTTGCGACGCTGGCCTTCGTGGTCTTTATGGAGCGATCTCTGCGCAAGGTGCATATCCAGTATCCGCGCCGTCAGGTGGGCATGAAGGTTTATGACGGTGGATCGTCGCATCTTCCGATTAAAGTGAACCCCGCAGGTGTTATCCCAGCGATTTTCGCGTCGTCGCTTTTGCTGCTGCCGACAACACTGTCGACCTTTTCAGGATCGAATGCAGGGCCGGTAATGAGCTGGATTCTGGCGTACTTTGGCCCCGGACAACCTCTGTACCTGTTGTTCTTTGCAGCCATGATTATCTTCTTCACCTACTTCTACACGCTGAACGTGTCGTTCAAGCCGGATGAAGTGGCCGATAACCTTAAGAACCAGAACGGCTTTGTTCCGGGCATCCGTCCGGGTAAGAAAACCGAGGAATATCTGGAATACGTGGTTACGCGCCTTCTGGTTCTGGGTTCTGCCTATCTGGCGCTTGTCTGTCTGATTCCGGAAGTCATCCGAGGCAATTTGGCGATTACTGCCTATTTCGGAGGCACCTCAATTCTGATTATTGTGTCAGTGGGGATGGACTTTATTCAACAAGTTCAGTCTCATTTGTTGGCTCATCAATACGAGGGGCTGATCGAGAAATCTCAACTGCGCGGCAAAAAGCGTGGGAAGGGTAAAGGGACAGCGAGACGATGAATATCATTCTGCTCGGCCCACCGGGAGCTGGGAAGGGGACACAGGCGCGCTTTCTTGAGGATGAGCGTGGGATGGTTCAGCTTTCCACCGGTGACATGTTACGCGAGGCCCGGACGTCGGGCACCGAAATGGGCCAAAAGGTTGCCAGTATCATGGATGCGGGCCAGTTGGTGACAGATGAGATCGTAATTGGGCTGATCGAAGAGAAGCTTCAAAGCGCCGATGGCAACGGATTTATCTTTGACGGATTTCCCCGGACGCTGCCTCAGGCCGATGCTTTGGGCGACTTGCTGAAAGCCAATGGTCAGGGCCTGAACGCAGTGGTTGCGATGCAGGTGGACGACGAAGCCCTTGTGGCACGTATCACGGCGCGCTCGACCTGTGGCGCATGTGGCGAAGTTTACAACGACCAGACCAGACCCCAGCCAGCGGACGGCAAGTGTTCGAACTGTGGTGCGTCGGATTTCAAACGCCGGGCGGATGACAACGAAGACAGCCTGAAGACGCGGTTGATGGAGTACTACAAGAAGACCTCGCCGTTGCTTGGGTACTACTACGCCAAGGGTGATTTGCGGACTGTGGATGGCTTGGGTGAGATCGACGCGGTGAAGGCTGAGATTGCCGGGGTGTTGGGCACATAGGAACGTCTGGGCGCATTTCTTTATCGGATTGTGCCTGTCCTTAGCCTCGAGTTGGGTAGCCCTGAACAAATCTCTCTTGACACCCTTCCACAGGCTCTTGACGCCCCTGTGTTAACAACATAATCACCACATCTCGAATGAGAATCATATGTAAAGCCCGGTGGCCGCAATGCTCCGGGCTTACGTTGTGAAAAAAGGGCCTGGGATCACGGGCTCGCAACGAAAAGGAAAATATACGTGGCACGTATTGCTGGCGTGAACATTCCCACAGGGAAGCGTGTTCCAATCGCCCTCACTTATATCACTGGTATCGGCCATACCTCGGCCAAAGCCATCTGCGAAGCTGTCAACATCGAAGCGTCCCGCCGGGTTAATGAACTTAGCGACGCCGAAGTGCTGGCCATTCGCGAGCACATCGATGCGAACTTCTCTGTTGAAGGCGATCTGCGCCGCGAAGTGCAGATGAACGTCAAACGTCTGATGGACTTGGGTTGCTATCGCGGCCTGCGTCATCGTCGGAACCTGCCCGTGCGCGGTCAGCGGACCCATACCAACGCACGCACCCGCAAAGGCCCCGCAAAGGCCATTGCCGGCAAGAAGAAATAAGGGAGGGCTTTCGACATGGCACGTGAACGTCGCATAAAGAAGAAGCCGTCAAAAAACATCGCGTCCGGTGTGGCGCATGTGAATTCAACGTTTAACAACACTCGGATCCTGATTTCCGACGTCCAAGGCAATGCGATTGCTTGGTCATCAGCTGGAACCATGGGCTTTAAGGGCTCGCGGAAATCCACGCCTTATGCAGCTCAGATGGCAGCAGAAGACGCGGGCAAGAAGGCTCAGGAGCATGGTGTCCGTACTTTGGAAGTTGAAGTGCAGGGACCGGGTTCGGGTCGCGAAAGCGCCTTGCGGGCACTGGCCGCTGTTGGGTTCAACATCACGTCGATTCGTGACGTGACACCGATTGCACACAACGGTTGCCGCCCACCGAAGCGTCGCCGCGTTTAAGATGTCAGGGGCGGTTATTTCGCCGTCCACACCTCGGGAGCGACCGGTCTGGGACATGGGCCGGAAGCAGGAATTGAGGAGACCAACATGATCCATAAGAATTGGCAGGAATTGATCAAGCCGACACAGCTTGATGTAAAGCCCGGCAACGATCCCGCACGGGAAGCCACAGTAATGGCGGAACCACTAGAGCGTGGCTTTGGTCTGACACTGGGGAACGCCATTCGTCGCGTTCTGATGTCGTCGCTGCAAGGTGCCGCGATCACAAGTGTTCAGATCGACAATGTGCTACACGAGTTTTCGTCTGTTGCGGGTGTCCGCGAGGACGTTACCGACATCGTTTTGAACCTGAAGGGTGTCGCGATCCGTATGGACGTGGAAGGCCCTAAGCGGTTGTCTGTCTCGGCCAAAGGCCCGCAGGTTGTGACTGCTGGTGACATCTCGGAAACGGCTGGGATCGAGGTTCTGAACAAGGACCACGTGATCTGTCACTTGGATGATGGCGCTGATCTGTTCATGGAACTGACTGTTGAGAATGGCAAAGGTTACGTCGCGGCCGACAAGAACCGGCCCGAGGATGCGCCCATTGGCCTTGTGCCGGTTGATGCGATCTATTCGCCTGTGCGTAAGGTTAGCTATGACGTTCAGCCGACCCGTGAAGGTCAGGTTCTGGATTATGACAAGCTGACGCTTAAGCTGGAAACAGATGGTTCGGTCACGCCGGATGATGCGGTGGCTTTGGCTGCGCGCATTTTGCAGGATCAACTGTCGATCTTCGTGAACTTTGACGAGCCAGAATCGGCGACTCGTCAGGACGAAGATGATGGACTTGAGTTCAATCCGCTTCTTCTGAAGAAAGTGGACGAATTGGAACTGTCTGTCCGTTCGGCGAACTGCTTGAAGAACGACAACATCGTCTACATTGGGGACCTGATCCAAAAGACCGAAGCCGAGATGCTTCGGACCCCGAACTTTGGTCGGAAATCGTTGAACGAGATCAAAGAAGTGCTTTCCGGCATGGGTCTGCACCTTGGCATGGACGTCGAGGAATGGCCGCCTGAGAATATCGAAGATCTGGCCAAGAAGTTCGAAGACCAGTTCTAAACGGATAGAGAAAAATGCCCGGGATAGCCGGGGACAGTCAGGGCATCCGCCCCAAGGTGAGCGGGGGACACGCATCCCCCGCCGGACAAAGTAAAAACGCCCGTAGAGGGCATCTATTTGGAGAAGACACATGCGTCACGCACGAGGCTATCGCCGCCTCAATCGCACCCATGAGCACCGAAAGGCGCTTTTTGCCAACATGGCCGGGTCGCTGATTGAACATGAACAAATCAAAACCACGCTGCCGAAAGCCAAAGAGCTTAAGCGCATCATGGACAAGATCATCACGCTTGGTAAGCGCGGAGATTTGCACGCACGCCGTCAGGCTGCTGCGCGTTTGAAGCAGGACATGCACGTCGCTAAGTTGTTCGAGGTTCTTGGACCCCGCTACAAAGAGCGTTCGGGTGGGTACACCCGCGTCATGAAAGCCGGGTTCCGCTATGGTGATATGGCGCCAATGGCGATCATCGAACTGGTCGACCGGGACGCTGACGCGAAAGGTTCTGCTGACCGCGCGCGTCTTGCAGCCGAGGACGCTGCTGAAGAATAAGGTGAGTTTTAGATTTACCGATGAAGCCGCTCTGGATGTTCGTCCGGGGCGGCTTTTTAGTTTCTGATTGTTCCAGGCTTCAGCGCAAGTGTAAGCGACGTCAGCAAGTGATCCTGAGTTTCAGCGCCGCTTAGGTCGGAACGCGAACTGGCATCCAGAAAGCTGAGCAGTTGTTCAAGCTGTGACGGTTCCGGATTTGCCGAATTTTTGATCTTCTTGGAGTTAGTATCGAACATGGAGCACTCAATTAGGAGAAAGGTTAATATCACGTACAATTTAAGGTTGACTGAGTGTTGCGCAACTTGTCTAAAAGGACAGGTAAGTCCAACAAGTCGAGTGGCGCGCCTGCGAAAAACTCAATAATTCCAAGAAGCCTGTCGAAAGAAGAACCATGTGGCGTGACAATGAACCGTACGAGCGTCTGGATCGGAACCAGATAACTAAGACCGCCAATGCCGACAAAACGTCGTTGTCGGCGAATTTTGACGCTTTGGGTCGCCTTTCTCCATGTGGTTTCTCAGCCGGACTTCACATCCGTTTTGCTTCGCCGATGATTTACGTGCGTACGTATGATGAGGCGTGGACAAAACTCTACGATGAGAATGCGTATGCCTTACGTGATCCTCTTGTGTTTTGGGGGGTGGGTGTAAAAGGACATACACGGTGGAGTGCGATTAAGCTTCCGGATCCGTTCAACATTCTCGGCCAAGCTCAAGACTACGGGCTTGTTTATGGGGCTGTGATATCTTGTGGGCCAATTACCTCGCGCAGTATCGTGGGCATGGCACATCATGAACGTGAGTTCACGGATGAAGAAATCTCGGAAGCAGTAAAGATCGTACAAAATCTTCACATGGCAGCAGAGCCCCCAACCGAGTTGACGCGCGCGCAGATAGAAGCGTTGCGTCTGCTAGCTGATGGGGACCGGCACGCTGCCGCAGCTGCAAAACTTGGCATTTCAGAAAGCGCCTTTAAAGCGCGTCTGCAGTCGGCAAGGGTTCGGCTGGGTGCGCGCACAACGGCTCAAGCGCTAAAGAAGGCCCGAGAATACCAGCTTTTATAGGCAGTACCGTCTCCCTGATCAGGTTTTTTTAACCCAGACTGGAGACTGTACCAATGCAAGTAACTACTCTTTCGTTCGCCAATTTACACAACCATGGCGAGCTTTTTGCCAATATGTTTCGTGCTAGACGACAAACTTTCATCGAACGAAACAATTGGAATCTTCCCGAAGCAAATGGAATGGAATTCGACCAATATGATACGCCAGCGAGCCGATGGGTCGCTGTTCATGAATTTGGTCGCGTTCTTGCGGGCGTGCGTTTAACGCCAACCACTGCGCGCTGCGGCATCTATTCCTATATGATCCGCGATGCTCAATTGGGGCTTTTGGACAGCATCGCTCAGGATCTGCTGTTCGAAAAGGCACCGGTTGCACCGCACATCTGGGAATCGAGCCGCGTGTTTGTAGCGGATGATGTGCCGGCAAAGCTGCGGCTGCGTGTCCAATGCGCGTTGATTAGTGAAATGGTGCGGTCTGCCCGCGAGTTGGGGGCCACATCGCTGATCGGTATCGTGCCCGAGCATAGCCCACGGCTTGCCCGGCGTACTGGCATCGATTGTGTGCCTGCGGGTCGGGTCATTGAAACAGATGGCGGGGATCGCAGCGTGTGCATCAACATTGGTCTGGCGACCAAGCTGCACTAAGGACGTTCTGCCCTTTTCGTCAGCGCGGCAGAGGCGTAGCTTCTGCCGCAGATGGCAGATTTATTTGATACCACGGGGGCGGCGTCTCTATCGGCGCAGCGCCCGCTTGCCGACCGGTTGCGCCCGGCGTCGCTGAACGATGTGATCGGGCAAGACGATTTGTTGGGTGCCGAAGGGCCGCTTGGGGCGATGATCGCGGCCAAAAGCCTTGGGTCGCTTATCCTTTGGGGGCCACCCGGCGTCGGCAAGACGACAATCGCGCGCCTTCTGGCGGATGCGACGGACCTCAGCTTCGTGCAAATCAGCGCGATCTTTACCGGTGTACCGGACCTGAAGAAGGTGTTCGAGGCAGCGCGGATCAGGCGGGAGAACGGGCAAGGCACGCTTTTGTTCGTCGATGAAATTCACCGGTTCAACAAGGCTCAGCAAGACGGGTTTTTGCCGTTGATGGAAAACGGCACGATCCTTTTGGTTGGGGCCACGACTGAGAACCCGTCGTTCGAGTTGAACGCAGCGCTTTTGTCGCGGGCGCAGGTGATGGTGTTGAACCGGTTGTCGCTAGCTGAACTGGAACGGCTTGCGCAACGGGCTGAAGCCGATTTTGGCCGTGCTTTGCCTTTGGATGGCCGGGCCCGTGATGCTTTACTGGAAATGGCAGATGGCGACGGGCGCGCACTTTTGAACCTAATCGAGCAAGTCGCCAGCATTCCGACCGAGACAAAGTTGACCACCGAAGCCCTGACCAAACGTTTGATGCGACGGGCGGCGGTTTACGACAAGTCGGGCGATGGTCACTACAACCTTATATCGGCTTTGCATAAATCGGTACGGGGATCGGACCCGGATGCGGCTTTGTACTGGTTTGCCCGGATGCTTGAGGGTGGGGAGGACCCACGTTTTTTGGCGCGGCGCATTTCACGGATGTCGGTTGAAGACATTGGTCTGGCTGATCCGCAGGCGCAAGGCGTGTGTCTTGAGGCGTGGAACACCTATGAACGCCTTGGCAGTCCCGAGGGTGAGTTGGCCTTGGCGCAGGCGGTGACCTATCTTGCGCTCGCTCCGAAATCAAACGCGGGCTATGTGGCCTATAAAGCTGCGCGGCGTGACGCCAAGACCACTGGGTCAGAGCCTCCTCCGAAGCATATCTTGAATGCGCCGACGGGCTTGATGAAAGATCAGGGTTACGGCGATGGTTATACCTATGACCACGATGCCGAGGATGGGTTTTCGGGGCAGAACTACTTTCCCGAGACGATGAAACGGCCCGTGTATTATACGCCGGTCGAGCGTGGTTTTGAGCGCGAATTGAAGCGCCGTCTAGACTATTTTGTAAAACTGCGCGCCAAGCGCGAGAGTTGACAAGCACGGGCGCAAGCGACAGACCCGGGCGCATGTTTGGAACGTTGATTTCAGTGGCTGTTGGTGGCGCGATAGGAGCTTCGCTTCGGTATTTGACCGGGGTTTGGATCGTCCGTTTGATCGGTGTCACCAGTTTTCCCGTTAGCATCATTGCGGTGAATATTTTGGGGTCGTTTCTGATGGGTGTTTTCGTTGTTTTGGCCGCCCGACTGGGGCTGAACCATCTGTCTCCGTTTCTGATGACGGGTTTTTTGGGCGGTTTTACCACGTTTTCATCCTTTTCGCTTGAAGCCGTGACCCTTTACGAAAGGGGCGATGTGATGCAGGCAGGATTATACGTGGGGCTGTCGGTTGTGGTGTCGATTTTGGGCTTGATGATCGGCATGGTTGTCACGCGTGCTGTGCTGGCATGAGCGCTGTACAGTTGATCGACGTCGGATCAGACGAAGGCGATCAACGGCTTGACCGTTGGTTTCGGCGCCACTTCCCCCATGTGCCGCAGGGACGCATTGAAAAGTTGTGCCGCAAGGGTGAAATTCGCGTTGATGGCGGGCGGGTCAAATCCTCGACCCGTGTGAACGCGGGACAAACCGTGCGGGTTCCGCCGCTGCCTGATGGGGCCGCGCCGACTCCGACGCGGGGGCCTATAATTTCTAATGAAGATATCGAGATGATGCGGAATGCGGTCATTTACCGGGACGATCATATCATCGTGTTGAACAAGCCCGCTGGGTTGCCGACGCAGGGCGGTTCCAAGCAAAAGCGCCATGTGGATGGGTTGTCGGTGGTGTTGACCTTTGATGCCGATGAAAAGCCGCGTCTTGTGCATCGGTTAGACAAAGACACCTCTGGCGTGCTGATCATGGCGCGGACCCGTATGGTGGCAAGTGCCCTGACCGAGGCCTTCCGGTCTCGCGATACCCGCAAGATTTACTGGGCCGCTGTGGCTGGCGCGCCAAGCCCACGTATGGGTACGATCAAATATGGGCTGGTGAAAGCGGGGGGGCATGGGCCGCGCGGTGAAGGCGAAAAGATGCACGCGATACATCCCCGAGAGGTGGAAAGCACAACGGATGCGAAACACGCGACCACGGATTATGCGGTGCTGTCATCCTTGGCGACCCGTGCGTCTTGGGTTGCGCTGGTGCCGATCACCGGACGGACGCATCAGTTGAGGGTTCATATGGCCGAGCTGGGACATCCGATCATAGGTGACGGGAAGTACGGCGGATCTGGGCAAGAGAACCTTGGTGATGGGTGGGGCGCGCAGTTGGGGGGTGAGTTGAGCCGCAAGCTGCACCTTCATGCCCGTAGCCTGTCTTTGACCCATCCGATTACCGGAAATCGGCTGGAACTGACGGCCCCCATGCCCGACCATATGGTCCGAACATGGGAGATGCTGGACTGGCATGCACGCGATGTGCCTGCCGATCCATTCGACGAGGACGAAGAGTGAGCGATTGGGCCATGAAGCGGTTTTGGGAGGCGGTGTCTTTTGAAGCGACGGACGATGGCTACCTGATTAAGCTGGACAACCGCCCGGTGAAAACCCCAGCAAAGACCCTGTTGATCGTGCCGAACGAAGTTATCGCGGCGCATATCGCCTCGGAATGGGAGGCTCAGGTGGAAACGGTCGATCCCTTGACGATGCCGTGGACGCGCACGGCGAATGCGGCCATTGATAAGGTTGCTGTGCAGCGCGCAGGCGTGATCGAACACCTTAGCGGTTATGCGGGGACGGACCTTTTGTGCTACCGGGCCGCGGGCCCCGATCGCCTTGTGCAGCTTCAGCAACAGACTTGGGACCCCATTCTTGAGTGGCTGGCGGTGCATCTGAACGTAAGCTTGCGCAGCACGGTCGGTGTGATGCCTGTTGATCAGGCCCCGTCAGACATTGCACGTCTTGCCAAAGCGATGGACCCGATGACCGATTTTCAGCTGACCGGTTTCCACGATCTGGTCGGCCTTTCAGGATCCTTTGTGATCGGTTTGGCCGCTGCCAAGAACGCTTTTACTATCGAAGAGTTGTGGGCCGCGTCCTGCCTAGATGAGACTTGGCAGATAAAGCAATGGGGTGAGGATGTGGAAGCGCGCGCTAACATTGCGCTTAAGAAACAGGCATTCCTTCACGCCACGGAAGTTTATCGTGCAGGCTGAATATTTGACCAACAATTTGTAACCGAACAATAATCACCTTTTCTTGACCGGCGATTAATTTGCCGATCACCCTTGACCTTAAGGGGGGAATCCCGCCAAAATTTGTTAGTTCGGTGTAGAAATCATCGATACTGCAAAAAAACAGGGCTTGAAGTTACGTGGGGTCCAAATGCGACCGTCCGGTAGGACGGGAACTCAGGAAGAGGTAAAAATGAAAACATCTATATTTATCAGCGCGTTGGCAGCTGCTGTGGCCCTTGGTGGCCTTGCAAGCGCCCAGACGTTGGACGACGTGAAGGCGCGCGGAAAGATTAACTGCGGCGTCACCGAAGGCACTTTGGGCTTCTCTGCTCGGGACGGCGAAGGCAAGCATCAGGGTTTCGATGTTGATTTCTGCCGTGCTTTGGGTGCTGCTATTTTTGGCGACTCTGAAGCGGTTGAATACATCGAACTGTCGTCAAAGAACCGTTTCACCGCATTGTCGGCTGGTCAGGTTGACCTGCTGTATCGGACAACGACTTGGACGTTCTCGCGCGATGTCGATCTGAAGACGTCTTTTGTCGGCGTGAACTACTACGACGGGCAGGGCTTCTTGGTCCCAACGGGTCTGGGTGTGTCATCGGCAAAAGAGCTGGACGGCGCAACAGTTTGCATCGAAACAGGCACAACGACCGAATTGAACTTGGCTGACTTCTTCCGCGTCAACGGCATGTCTTACACGCCGCTGCCAGTTGGTGGCACGACTGAAGCGAAAGCCTTGTTTGAAGAAGGTGCATGCGACGTTTACACGACAGACGCTTCGGCGCTGGCCGGTGTTCGTGCTTCGCTGAAAGACCCAGCTGCATTCCAAATTTTGCCCGAGATTGTCTCGAAAGAGCCGCTTGGACCAACTGTGCGTCACGGAGACGACCAGTGGGGTGACGTCGTGCGTTGGACACAGAACGCGCTTGTCGCAGCAGAAGAGCTGGGCGTGACTTCGGCTAATGTTGCCGAACTTGCCAACGGCACTGACAACCCTGAAATCAACCGGATGCTTGGTTCGGAAGGTGCTTTGGGTGCGATGCTTAACTTGGACGCTGACTGGGCTGCCCGCGCGATCGCGGCAACTGGTAACTATGGCGAAATCTTTGAGCGCAACATTGGTGAGAACACACCAATCGGTCTGGCCCGTGGCCTGAATGCTCAGTGGACCCAAGGTGGTCTTCAGTATTCGCCACCGTTCCGGTAAGATAAAAAATCAGAAAGAGACGCCTTCGGGCGTCTCTTTCGCTTTTATAGCATAACAAAATAAGCTTGCGTGCCGCGTTCAACAGGGGTGAACCATTATGGCCGACCAGACCATCCAGCCACCGCGCGAAAGCTTCAATCTTTCGATGTTGCTTTACGATCAGCGTTACCGTGGTTTGACCATTCAGGTTGTTGTCCTGATCCTAGTTCTGTCAGGGTTTTTCTGGCTGGCGAATAATGCGGCCACCAATCTGGCGGCTATCGGTAAGCCAATCCGTTTTGACTTTATGGATGACACCGCCGGTTACGACATCAGCCAACATCTTATCGAGTATAACTCTACCGACAGCCATGGCCGCGCCACGCTGGTCGGTCTTATGAACACACTTTTGGTTGCCTTCATGGGCTGCGTCACCGCCACGATCATTGGCGTTGTTGGCGGTGTTCTTCGCCTGTCGAACAACTGGCTGGTATCGCGTCTGATGACGCTTTACGTCGAAATTTTCCGCAACGTTCCTGTGCTTTTGTGGATCCTTGTGTGCATGTTCACCTTCACAGCACTTGCGCCTCAGCCACGAGAGTTTCGAGGGGAAAACCCCGAAGCCACGATGAAGATGTGGGACTCGGTGGCCGTGACGAACCGGGGTATCTATCTGCCGGAACCATTGTTTTCCCGGCCTTTGGGCGACATCGACATTGGGGTCTTCAAGATCAGTATCGAGCTGTTGGTTTTGCTTGGGCTGCTGGCTGGAGGCATATTATTCGCGCGTTGGAACGCAGCACGGGCCAATAAAATTCAGGCCGAAACGGGGGAGCGCCCGACCACGATCTGGATGGCTGTCGCGGCGATTGTGATCCCGCCAATTGTTGTGTTGATCGCCCTTGGCTTCCACGTTGGCAAACCCGAGCTAACCGGTTTCAACTTTCAGGGCGGCATCAACATGAGCGCCCCATTGATTGCGCTTTGGCTGGGCCTTTCGCTGTATACAGGCACCTATATCGTTGAGGCCGTGCGCTCGGGTATTGAGAGCGTTAACAAGGGCCAAGCCGAGGCCGCATCGGCGCTTGGTATCCGGCCCGGCCGTACGATGAAGCTTGTGGTGCTACCGCAGGCGCTTCGGGTCATTCTTCCGCAGCTCACCTCGCAATACCTGAACCTGACCAAGAACTCGTCGCTGGCGATTGCCATTGGCTATATGGACCTTGTGGCGACGCTTGGTGGCATCACGCTGAACCAGACTGGTCGCGAGATGGAGACGATCCTAATGACGATGGGGATTTACCTGACAATATCGCTTTTGATCTCGTTCAGTATGACTAGGTTCGAAAATCGCGTGAAATTGGTGGAGCGGTAGGATGGCAAGAGAAATCGCATTCGTTCGCTCGGAAATGCTGGGCGAAAAGCCTCCACCGGCCTCGATCGTCGGTGTTCAGGGCTGGATCAAAGACAACCTGTTTTCGTCGGTCAGCAATTCGATCCTGACGGTCGTCGCCCTTTATTTGGTCTTCGTTATTCTGTCGGGTATCCTGCCGTGGATCTTCCTTGGCATCTGGAACGCTGAATCATTGGCTGAATGCCGCGAAATCTTCGCAGAGCGCTATGGAGACGGGACGGAATACGCCTGCTGGGCTGTGGTCAAAGCGCGCTGGCATCAGATTGTCTTTGGGTACTATTCGCCCGATCAATACTGGCGACCGATCCTTGGTTTCATCCTGATCGCTGTGTCGATTGCACCGATTTTGTTCCCGAAGTTGCCGAAAAAGCTATTCTTCGTCTCATTCGCATCGCTGTTCCTCTATCCTTGGTTGATCTGGGGCGGAAGCTTCTGGACGCCAATCACTGCAGCTTTGGGAGCAGTCATTGGCTTTTTCGCTTACCGGTATGTGACGGAACGGTTCGGCTTTCTGTTTGGCGTTTTGGCTGGCTGTGCGGCGGCCTTGATCTGGTGGAGTTTTATCTCGGGGTTTGCCGCGTCTGCTTTGCAAAGCGCGATTCCGGCGACGATTGCACAGGTCAGTTCGTTGAACCTTGCGGGCTTTGTTCTGTCGATCACCATTGGGATCGTTGCCATCGTTGCGTCGCTGCCCATTGCCATCGTTCTGGCGCTTGGCCGTCAGTCGGACATGTGGATCGTTAACAAACTATGCACCGGCTTTATCGAGACCATCCGTGGCGTGCCGCTGATCACGCTGTTGTTCGTGGCCACGGTTTTGCTGAACTACTTCCTGCCGCGTGGCGTCGAGTTTGACGTGATCTTGCGGGTGAACATTCTGGTGACGCTGTTTACGGCGGCCTACATCGCCGAAGTAATCCGGGGTGGCCTTGCGGCCTTGCCCAAGGGCCAATACGAGGCGGCTGATGCCTTGGGGCTGACCTATTGGCAGGCGCAACGTCAGATCATCTTGCCGCAGGCGCTTAAAATCTCGATCCCGGGTATCGTTTCGAACTTTATCTCGGTCTTCAAGGACACCACGCTGGTGTCCATTGTGGCCCTGAACGATCCGCTTGGCATCGCCAACAACATTCGCGCGAATTCCGACTGGAACGGTATCGTCTGGGAGCTTTATGGCTTTATTGCCCTGATCTTCTGGGTCGTCTGTTTCAGCATGTCGCGTTATTCCATGTATCTGGAGCGTAAGCTTCAGACCGGACACCGCTAAAGGAGCCTAGATTATGGCCGAAGTTACAGAACACGCGGTTGACCGCTCGCGATTGCAAGTCTCAGACGAAGTGGCGATCCAGATCAACGATATGAACAAGTGGTACGGCACCTTCCATGTGCTGCGCGACATCAACTTGACGGTGAACCGAGGCGAACGGATCGTGATTTGTGGCCCGTCGGGGTCAGGTAAGTCGACGCTGATCCGCTGCATCAACCGGCTGGAAGAACATCAGGCGGGCGACATCATTGTGGATGGAACCGAGCTTTCCAGCGATTTGAAGAACATCGACAAGATCCGCTCGGAAGTTGGTATGTGCTTTCAGCACTTCAACCTGTTCCCGCATCTTTCCATTCTGGACAATTGCACCCTTGCCCCGATTTGGGTGCGAAAGGTGCCCAAGCGGGAAGCCGAAGAAACGGCGATGCATTACCTCGAAAAGGTGAAGATCCCAGAACAGGCCGATAAGTTTCCCGGTCAGTTGTCAGGTGGTCAGCAGCAGCGCGTGGCCATCGCCCGGTCGCTGTGCATGAAGCCACGGATCATGTTGTTTGATGAACCGACGTCCGCGCTTGACCCTGAGATGATTAAAGAAGTGCTGGATACGATGATCGAACTGGCCGAAGAGGGTATGACAATGTTGTGCGTGACCCACGAAATGGGATTTGCGCGTCAGGTTGCCAACCGTGTGATCTTTATGGATGCGGGTCAGATCGTAGAGCAGAACGAGCCGGAAGAGTTCTTCAACAACCCGAAATCGGATCGCACCAAGCTATTCCTAAGCCAGATTTTGGGTCACTAAAGCACTTCTCGGAAAACCCGATACATTAAGTATCATTTAACACGTTGAAACCTTTAGTTTCAGGCAGCGTTAGGTGGGTCAAGTTTTTTCGAAAGGGCTATCGTCCAAATCACTGGGCACGACGAAGTCGATTGCGCGCCCTTGCTGCCAGTTGATGGTGTCCCAATTGGGTGCGTCAAATTCGATGATCGTGGTGGCTGCGGTCGGATGCCGGGCGAACTTGGGATGATCGGGTTTGGCTTGTAAAATACGCTCGGCAAATTCGGCAATACCTGGGTTGTGTGCGATCAGCATGATCACGGGCGATGTCTGGTTTTTCACAACATTCAGGATGATGTCAGGGCTGGCCAGATAAAGCGCGGGGTTGCTTTCCATCGTTGCGGTTTCGGGCATGATCGCGGCCATCCGTTCCCATGTCTCAACGGTGCGGCGCGCGCTAGAGACCAGCACTGTATCGGGAAGATATCCTTTCGCGACCAACCAGTTTGCAATTGCCGGAGCCGCGATGCGTCCGCGCGCGTTCAAGCCACGCTGGGAATCGTCCATGGTTGGATCGTCCCAAGTCGATTTGGCGTGTCGCATCAGAACAAGCGTTAGGCTCATGAATGGAAAACCTTCATATGATAAGCGGAATGCTGGGGTAGTCTTGGATAGTTCTGCCCCAAAGGGCAATAGCGGCGGACGGTACATCCTTGTGACATGCAGGTGGTGCCCTGTGCGCTGTCCAGAAAGCTGTGGCACGCGGGAAGGTTGTAGCCTTGATCGGTGATCGCCTGTACCGGGCACGCGGTCAGGCAGGGTTTATCTGCGCAGGTGTCACACGGATTGGCCATTGGGCCGGGCAGGGGGATTTCCTCGGGCAATAGCAAAGCGCCCCGATAAGACACCAGTAAGCCGGCCTTTGCGTGCACCAGCATGGCAGCAGGGGAAACGAAGGCCTGCCCGGTGCGAAGCGCCCAGCCGATAAACGGACGCGCTGGCTGGCCGAAGGGAAAGAGGGCCGTGGCGCCAAGTTCGTCCGCCATTTCGGTGATCACACGGGTCGACCATCGGTCGACGGGATCGGGCGCGCCATCGTTATATTCGGACGATGCGGTGAAATGGGGCCAAAAGCCCGGCTCGGCAGGGCCCAAAAGCACGATTGTGCCGCGCCCGACGTTGTCGTCTGCCGTTGCATGGAGCGCGCCAAAACAGGTCAGGTGATGCGGTTTGGCGAGAGCTTCGATGCGATCAAGGGGCATGGGGGGTGTCAGCGCGCCATTCGGATCAGGCTGCCTGCGCCATGTTCGGTGAACAGTTCCAAAAGGCAGGCATTTGGTGCGCGTCCGTCCAAGATTACGACGGCGCGCACGCCACCTTCGATCGCGGCAAGTGCTGTTTCCGTTTTGGGGATCATACCACCGGCGATCACGCCATCCTTGGTCAGGCTGCGGATTTGATCGGGCGTCAGTTCCGTCAGGACATTGCCGTCGCTGTCTTTCACGCCTGAGACGTCGGTCAAAAGCAGCAACCGGTCGGCGTCGAGGCTAGCGGCAATGGCTCCGGCGGCGGTGTCACCGTTTACGTTCAGGGTTTCGCCGTTCCTGCCCGCACCCAAGGGGGCAATAACGGGGATCACCTCGCCTTCCAGCAGGGTTTTCAACAGGCTTGGGTCCATCTCGGCGGGTTGGCCGACAAATCCCAGCTCTGGCGCTGCCTGATCGCAGATCATCAGGTTGGCATCCTTGCCCGAAAGCCCGGCAGCGCGCCCACCTTCGGCATTGATCGCCTGCACGATCCGCTTGTTCACAAGGCCGGACAGAACCATTTCGACGACTTCGACCGTGGCGGCATCGGTGACGCGCTTGCCACGGATAAATTCGCTTTTGATGTTCAGCCTGTCGAGCATTTCGTTGATCATCGGCCCGCCACCGTGAACGACGACAGGATTCACGCCAACCTGCCGCATCAAAACGATGTCGCGGGCAAAGCTTGCCATGGCATCGGCGTCGCCCATGGCATTGCCGCCAAACTTGATGACAACGGTCGCGCCATCATAGCGCTGCATGAAAGGCAAAGCTTCGGTCAGCGTACGGGCGGAATTGATCCAGTCGCGGTTCATGTCTTGTGACCTCATGGAAATACCCTCTCTTGGGCTTTCACTAGTCGTTCCAGCGCTTTGGCTCAAGCCAGCGTGGCAATGATTGCCCGAAGCGTGTCTATCCCGTCGCCGGTCTCGGACGAGGTCATGACGATCTCGGGGTAGGCGGCGGGGTGCTTGGCAAGGGCTGCGCGGACTTGGGTCAGCACGGCCTCGCGGTCAGCGGCTTTGACCTTGTCGGCTTTGGTCAGCACCACTTGGAAGCCCACGGCTGATGTATCGAGCAACTTAAGAATATCGGCGTCCACCGCTTTGACCCCGTGGCGGGCGTCGATCAGCACAAAGGCCCGGCGTAACGTGGCGCGGCCCGCCAGATAAGCCTTGAGCAACCGTTGCCATTTTTCGACGGTTTGCAGTGGCGCTTTGGCAAAGCCATAGCCCGGCAGATCGACCAGATAGTGGGTGTCTGGCAGGGTAAAAAAGTTGATCTCTTGCGTGCGTCCCGGTGTGTTCGAGGCCCGCGCCAAGGCGCGTCGTCCGGTCAGCGCATTGATCAGGGTGGATTTTCCGACGTTCGAGCGGCCTGCAAAGCAGACCTCAAGCCGATCCGCAGGCGGCATTCCGTCCATGGCGACAACGCCTTTCAGGAAATCCGCACCTTTGGCGAACAACATGCGGCCCGTCTCGATTTCGGCGGGGTCCATTTCGGCTAGGGGAAAGGCAAGTGTCATGATGTTAGGGCCAGTTTGTCGCCGATGGCGATATGACCGTCGGTTTGAGCGATCAGGGCAATGCCAAAGTCGTGATGGCCCCAATGTGTATCCATGACGGCCACGGGGTCGGCGTCGCGTTTCCCGGTGTCAGGATTTGCCATGGTGGACGAGCAACGCGTGATGCGGTCTTCTGCGTGGAAGGCGGTGTCTGCGATTTTCAGGTCTTTCCCGACCCATTCGAATTCTTCGAAAGGGGCCAGATCTTCGACCCAAATATTGATGCGGAACCGGCGGACATCCAAGGTTTGTCCAGCGCGTTGTTCCAACACTCGTAACGTTGCCAGATTGCCGATGCTGATTGATGGGAAGGGTGTGTCTGTCATCCCCTGTTCGGTGGCACGGATAAGCCCGGTTGTGGCCGCACGGTCGCTTGGCATAAGCGGTGCGATCCAGTCGACGAAACGTGCAACGTCTTGCGGTTCATCCGGGCGGAAGGTAAGCGCGCCGTGGTCTGGGTGCTGCAATGTAAGCTGTGCGGTGTCAGTGTCGAGAGTGGCGCTGATCGCCATCAAGTGGGGCGCTTTGGCACCACGGGAAAAGTTGGCGCAAGACACCCAGGCTCCGGTTTTTGCCCTAGAGGCTTCGTGCGTCGCGGCCCAGACCCGATCCCACGGCAAGGTTTCATTGGCTTTGATTGCACTCGCTTGAAGCGCCTCGAAGCCATGTGCCTTGATGGGGTGGCGCCAGATCTGAACCAGATCGGCCATCACTTTTTCTTTCGGTTTTTACGCGGCTTTTTGTTTATCGGAGCTTTCGGTTTTGGCGACGCATCGGTGGTTTCCTCGGCCACATCTTCAACCTTGGCGACGGGTTCGTCAGCAACGTCGGGCTTCTTGTCCTTGTTGGCCGAAACAGCCACGGGCGCTTTGTTCTTACCGCGGATATTGCCCCAAAGGTCGGGTTTGAACCCGTGGTTTCGCATGATGAGGTACTGCTGCGTGAAGGTGATCACGTTGTTCGCGATCCAATAGACCACCAAGCCGCTTGCAAAACCGCCAAGCATGAACATGAACACCCAAGGCATCCATGCGAAGATCATCTGCTGAGTAGGGTCTGTCGGGGCCGGGTTCAGCTTTTGTTGCAGCCACATCGAGATCCCAAGCAGGATCGGCAGGATACCGATAAAGATTAACGACAGGATGGATTCCGGGGCAGGTGCCGCAAAGGGCAACAACCCAAACAGGTTCATGATCGATGTCGGATCGGGCGAGCTTAGATCTTGGAACGGGCCAAAGAACGGCGCGTGGCGCAGTTCGATGGTGACAAAGATCACTTTGTACAGCGAGAAAAAGATCGGGATCTGCATCAAAATCGGCAGACACCCTGCGGCCGGATTGACTTTTTCCTTCTTATAAAGCGCCATCATTTCTTGCTGCATTTTTGCGCGGTCGTCGCCCGTGCGTTCCTTCAGCTTTTCCATCTCGGGCTGCAGTTCTTTCATCTTCGCCATCGAGATGTAGGATTTGCGCGCCAACGGAAACAGCAACGCTTTTATCAGCAAGGTCAAAGCGATGATGGCCCAACCCATGTTGCCGATTGCTGCGTTGAATTCGTGCAGTGCGAAGAAAATCGGCTTGGTCAGAAAATAGAACCAGCCCCAATCGATGGAATCGACAAAGCCTTCGATTTTCGCATCGCCGGCGAACCCAAAGAAATATGACACCGATGCTCCGAACCCTTCGATGCGGCGACCGGCTTCGTAGTCACGAATGGTCTCCCACTCTTTGGCGCCGGCGAAAAGCTGCGTCGTGGTGCTGGAACTTGCGCCCGCGGCGACCTCAACGGTCGGCATTTGTGCTGCCGTGCGGTAAATATCTTGATTTGGCAAGTATTCCACAACGCTGGTGAAGGGATTCCCCTGTTCCGGGATCAGTGTGGCCATCCAATAATGATCGGTGAAACCGACCCAGCCGTTTTGTTCGACCTGAACTTTCTCAGCGCGGCCCTGAGGGGCCCAGCCATCGCCGGTCATATCCGGCATGTCAGCATAATCCAGATCGTCCAATTCACCATCGTTTCGACGGATCGCGCCTTCGTGGATGATGAAAAAACCAGAGAGGTTTTGCGGTTCGCCTTGTCGCGCCACAAGGCTGAACGGAGCGACGCTTACGGAACTTTCAGTTGTATTTTCAACAGTTTGCGTAACGGTGAACATAAAGCGGTCATCGACATCGACAGTGCGGCGAAAGATCAGGCCGGCGGGGCTGTCCCAGCGTAGGACAAGCGTCGTGTCGGGGGTTAACTTTTCACCACTTTCCACCGACCAAAGCGTATCTGTGGCAGGGACGTCATCAGGTGTAAGATCGCCGCCGGGCAGCCAACCGAAGGCAGCATAATAGGGTTCTGGGCTGCCGACTGGTGAAAAAAGCTGAACGTCAGTAGAGGCGTCGTCCAATGAAACGTCATACTCGGCAAGGGACAGTTCATCGATGCGGCCACCCGCTAACGAGATCGAGCCTTGCAGACTTGGGGTTTCGATTGGAAGGCGGGGCGCTGCCGGTGTGGCTGCGACTGTTTCGGATGGTGCGGTGGTTGTTGTTTCAACACCACCCGCCGAAGAGGGCAGCGCTTGCCCACTTGCAACCTGCTCTGTCAGTGTTCCATCGGGGGTCAATGACGGGTCGGTCGGCTCGGGTGCGAATAGTACCATCCATACCACCAGCACCAGCGAGCTGAGCACCATCGCAAGGATTAAGTTCTTGTTCTGATCGTCCATTGGACAGTACCCGGATTTTGTCGATTGCGCCCGTGGTTCAATCCTCCAGCGGCGGAAAGGTCAAGGCGTTTTCCCCTTTTGATCGGGTAAACATAGGTCTTCGGGTATCGATTTACATCGGTTTGTCGAAACACAGGCGTCGTGTGGAAAGCCGGGAAGGTGAAAGTCAGCGAAAGCGCCGTTTCAAATCACTGGCCAATTCGGCCTATTTCACTGATCTTAGCTTCGGTCTTGTCGACGTCGGAGGTGCCACCTCTTCGAGCCACAAGAGGGTTTCGCCAAGCGGCATCGGACGGGCCGCGACGTAGCCTTGAATTTCTTGACAATTCAACAGTTTCAAGGCCTCGACTTCTTCTTTCGTCTCGACACCCTCGGCGAGCGCGTCGATCTTAAGTTCCCGGCTGAACGCAAGTAAGGCTGAAACCATTCTGTTCTGGGCGTCATCGCGATCCAAATGGCTGACAAGGCTTCGATCAATCTTAATGCGCCCCACGTTAAAACGTCGGATATTGATGAAACTTGTGTAACCAGTCCCAAAATCGTCCAAATCAATGCGACAGCCAATTTGCGACAATGCGTTCAACGTCCGCGAAATGATGTCTTCGCTGGTTGCTGCAACAACACTTTCTAGGACTTCGACCACCAGACGCTGCGGATCGATGTTGTGCCGGTCCAATTCCCAACGAACATAGTCTGGCAGTCTTGGATTGCGCAGCTCTTCGCTGGAGAAATTGACCGAAATGGATGGGACATCGAAGCCCGCTGCGTCCCAAGCGGTGAGCGCGGTCAAAGACTGCTTCAAGATAACTTCCGCCAAACGCTGGGATAGTCCGGCTTTTTCGATGTCTTCAAGAAAGGCACCCGGCGCGATGACACCGCGCTCTGGGTGGTGCCACCGCGCGAGGGCCTCGAATCCGGTCACGACATTCGTGCCGGTCTTAAGTTGCGGTTGGAACCATGCAAATATCTCGCCAGTTTCCAATGCACCGGACAATTCGCGTGCCGTGTCCACATCACTGGCCCGAATGCCGGACAGACCTTCGCTGTAAACTCTGACCGAGCCGGGCCCGGAAACAGCTGCCAACTCGCAGGCTCGCTGCGCGCCAGCCACCAAGTTCGCGCCACCTTTGCCTTTGACATGGCATTCCGAAGCAAGGCCAAGGGACATTGAGCAATACGTGCGCGTCGGCCCTTCGCAAAACGGTTCGTCAAAAATCGATTGAAGGCGGCGCGCCAGTTGCAACAGAATTTCCGTTTCGGGTGCCCGAACGTTCTTCAAGCCGATAGCAAAGCCGGGATTTATTCGTGCGATGACGTCTTCCTCACGCAGAAAGCCACGAATGCGGTTTGCAGTTTCTTCGACAACGGTGTCACGCATGGCTCGACCGAAACGGTTTTCCAGATTATCAAGATCGTCGATAACAAGTGAGATCACCGCAATTTCGCGATCTGCTTTGGCTGCTTGCGGTGCGGCATTATCTACCCAAGCGATCAAACCGTCCCTTAACAGGCTGCCAGTTAACTCATCGGTTTCGCTGTTAAGCCAAACCGCGCTTGATCCCATTTGGCCCAACGCGATCAAGGCGAGGGGTAGTAATATTGCGATGATAATCAGTGCGATTTCGCCAAACGCCCAGTATGCCAGCAATGACGAAACCGGCAGGCATGCCAAGACGTAGGGTCGCTTGATGATGCGGCCGAGTTTCAAGAGCATGTATCCGGTTGGCATTTTGCCGGTCATTCCACAATCCAAGGGCTTTTCCTCGGATTACAGTCAATCGTTATACAACCCGTTAATCTTGAGTATTTTTTCGCTCAAGCCTCACAAATTCGAACCACGCCATTGTCTGAATAAAGGTTGCCAAAAAAAAACTGTTTCCACTTTGGTGCGCAAAACAGACGATTTAGGAAGATTTTTCTCAGCATTTCCATTTGTTAGTCTTTCTAATGACACATTAGACTGGCTTATTATGACTACGTAACGAGTTGAGTTGTATGAGTGTGTGTGTACGTGAGTAACGAGTGCGAGTGAGTGTGTGCGTACGTGTGTGACGAGTTTTTAAGTAACCCCCCGTCAAACTTCGCAGGTGGCGAAGTCTAGTTGACGAGGCCGCTGTTTCGCCATCGCCGATATTCCCGGCTTGGCAAAACGGCGGAGAGGGGGGGAAACGCGTGCTACTCGATCTAGTAGTGAGTGATGAGATGTTTAGTATTAAAAGAGAAGATCTGACGAAATTACCGATTTCATTGCGTTATGCATATGATGTGACAACGGGCTTTCGCCGCGTGTCATACAGGGCGTCGATTAAGGAAGGCGAACCTGATCCCGCCGTCGCGCGTCTTGCGCCCAAACAGTCTTCGATAGGCTTGGAGACAAGTGTCGCCCCCGAACACGTTGAACCGATTGAGTGTTTGGCCAACGTTGAAGACGTGCCCAAATCTTGTTCGTTGAAACGGGCAGATAACGGGCTTATTCGCCCGACACACCTACGCGAGAGACGCTACGGTATTGCCGCATAAAGTCTTGAGCACCTACGATATCGTCGGTGGCGTCTAACATTATCGTCGGTAGCGTCTAACATTTGGCCGATATGCCAGTGATCGGTATCACGTCGGTATTGCGTCGGGGGGTGGGGCGATGTCGAAGGGGTGGGCCCTCGAAATACCAGCGTGCGTTAAGTAAGATAAACGGGTGGTAACAGTAACGTCATTTGTGCGACGGAAACCTGTGAGCGATCCGTATAAAATCTGTGCGAAGTTATTTTATCGGGATTTAGCTGACCTATATCCCTGTCATATGCAGAAGGAAGAACCACCGATGATGCGATATGTCTTAGTTACCGCCCTTACGCTTGCCGCAACGCCGCTGTTGGCTCAATCGGATGGTGAGGTTCAAAGCCCGTCAAATTTTGATGCGGCGCGGGCGACTGTCGAGTTGCGGGCGCTAGAGCTTGATACCAACAAAGATGGGGTGATTAACCGCCCAGAGCTAACTGCCGCCGCGACAGCCGCGTTTCCAATCTATGATGCGGACGCGTCTGGCGATATCGACGTAGTCGAGTTCAAAACTGCGCCGTTCGGATTTTCCGATATGGCAAGTTTTCGGGGCCGGGAACAGGCCTATGATGCGGCTTTTGGACTGGTGTTTGATCTGTTTGATCGCGACGAGGACGGACGTTTGAACGAAGAGGATTTCCTGACGTCCATTGATCGTGCTTTCAACTATGCCGATATCGATTCCGACGATGCGCTGACCAATGATGAATTTTTACGTGGCTTTATCACCAACGTCGCCCTACGCCACGCCATGCGCTGAGACGACGCCACTGCGCATCCGCGGTAGGTGTCCAAACGACCGCCGGCTGGATTAAACCCTTAACCAAACGGTTTAATGACGGTCAGCGGTCGCGTTTGGAGTTCATCCCGCATACATAGCAAAAAATACACCTTAAAACAATATCTTAAGGCTGGCTTCCCTGCGACCGACCGTCGCTTGACTCGGAGCCGCCCCATACATAGACAGCAATCGAACTCTCATGGGGTGTTTAGGCATGGCCACAGCCGATCAAGATCGGAAGGCCCGGTTGGAAGCGTTGGACGCAAAACTTGCGGAAAAGCGCGTTCTGGACGAGCCGAAACGTCATCAGGACGAGCATCACAGTCAAGTCCAGCAGGGCTGGCGGATGGTGACCGAACTGGTTGCAGGGCTGGGGATCGGCTTTGGCATGGGATACGGGTTGGATTTGGTCTTTGGCACATTGCCTTGGTTTTTGATCATCTTCACCCTTTTGGGATTTGTCGCGGGCGTCAGAACGATGATGCGAACGGCACAAGAGATGCAGGCGCAGGAGAACTCCGGCGACTTGGACGAGACGGAAAGGGACTGACACGTGGCCGAGCCTAGCGAACAGACAGCAAGCCGCACTCCGGCATTCATCATTTTTGGGTTGGTCGCAGTTGTTTTCATCTTTGCTTTTATAAATAGCAAGAGTTCAGGGCTGTCGTTCTATCCGCTGGATCAGTTCAATGTAAAACCGATCTTGGGCAAAGGCCCTGTTGGAACCTTCACGATCACCAATGTAACTCTTTGGATGGCGCTGACTGTCGCGGGGATTGCGTTGTTGTTGGTCATGGGGACACGGGGCCGCGCTTTGGTGCCGACGCGTATGCAGTCGGTTGCAGAGATGGCCTATGGGTTCATCTACAAAATGGTTGAAGACGTCACGGGTAAAGATGGCCTGCGGTACTTCCCATACATCATGACGCTGTTCATGTTTATCGTCTTTTCGAACTTTCTTGGGCTTTTGCCACTGTCGTTCACCACAACCAGCCACATTGCGGTGACGGCCGTTATGGCCGTTGCCGTGTTCCTTGCGGTTACGATCCTTGGCTTTGTGTTGAACGGTGCCGGGTTCCTAAGCTTGTTTTGGATCAGCAGCGCGCCTTTGGCGCTGCGCCCGATCCTCGCACTGATCGAGGTTATCAGCTATTTCGTGCGCCCCGTCAGCCACTCTATTCGTTTGGCAGGCAACATGATGGCTGGCCACGCGGTGATCAAAGTTTTCGCAGCGTTTTCGGCAATCGCAGTTATTTCGCCTCTGTCTATCGCGGCGATCACGGCAATCTATGCGCTTGAGGTGCTTGTTTGCTTCATTCAGGCCTATGTCTTTACCATCCTGACATGCGTTTACCTGAAGGACGCGCTGCATCCGCATCACTAATTCGAACTAGGGCAGATATCTGCCCAAATCTGACACTTTCAACGTAAGGAGAATTCTAATGGAAGGTGACGTCGTACAAATGGGAGCTTACATCGGTGCTGGTCTGGCCTGTACAGGCATGGGCGGTGCTGCTCTCGGTGTGGGCCAAGTTGTTGGCAATTTCCTATCGGGTGCCTTGCGCAACCCATCGGCTGCTGGTGGCCAGACTGCTACCATGTTTATCGGTATCGCATTCGCAGAAGCACTGGGGATCTTCTCGTTCCTTGTTGCGCTTCTTTTGATGTTCGCAGTCTAAGACCTTTTGACGATCCTTACGTTTCTCGATGCCCGAAATGGGCATCGAGAATGATCCAAGAAGGTCTGGAGGGAGGTCGCTATGGCGACAGAAACAGAACAGGCTCATAGCACGGCAGCGGCCGGCCGTGGTTTGCCGGACAACTCGGCCGATGCGCCGGGAATGCCGCAGCTGGATTTCAGCACCTTCGCGAACCAGATTTTCTGGCTCGTGGTCACTTTGGTGGTCATCTATCTGGTGCTGTCGAAAATTGCGCTGCCGCGGATCGCTTCGGTTTTGGCCGAGCGGCAAGGCACGATTACGAATGATATAGCGGCAGCCGAAGAACTGAAGCAACAGGCAGCGGATGCCGAAGCGGCTTATGAAAAGGCACTTGCAGATGCACGTGTCGAAGCTGGCCGGATTGCTGACGAGGCCAAGGCAGAAATGCAGGCCGAGGTGGATAGCGCCATGATCAAGGCTGATGCCGAGATCGCCGCACAGACTGCCGAAAGCGCAAGCCGGATCGATGAAATCCGCGCCGGTGCTGCCGACGCCGTAAAAGTTGTGGCACGCGACACTGCAAAAGAAGTGGTCGCTGCGTTGGGCATCGACATCGACGACAAGGCTGTAGAGGCCGCTGTCGCCTCTCAGGTGAAAGGGTAAGACATGAGACATACGCTTACCCTACTTGCCTTGGTTGCGGCGACGCCGACACTTGCCGCATCGAAGAACCCGTTCTCGGCCGAGTTCTACAAGCTGTCGAATACGGACTTCATCGTCGCACTTTCGTTCTTCTTGTTCATCGGCGTTTTGTTCTATTTCAGGGTGCCGTCTTTGCTGGGCGGTCTCTTGGACAAACGGGCCGTGGGCATTCAATCGGAACTGGACGAGGCACGAGCCTTGCGTGAAGAGGCTCAGTCGATCCTTGCCAGCTTCGAGCGTAAGCAGCTTGAAGTGCAAGAACAGGCAGACCGCATCGTGGCGCAGGCCAAGGAAAGCGCGACGGAAGCCGCCGAACAGGCCAAGACAGACTTGGCCCTTTCCATCGAACGCCGGGTGCAGGCCGCTAAAGACCAGATTGCTTCGGCCGAACAGGGCGCGGTCAATCAGGTTCGTGATGAAGCCGCACGCATTGCCGTCGCTGCTGCAGGTCAGGTGGTCGCCAAAGAAATGTCGGCAGCAAAATCTGGCTCGCTGATCGACGATGCGATCAAAGTGGTCGAAGCCAAGCTTCACTAAGCGAAACACGCAAAAGATGATGAAACCCGGCCATTTGGTCGGGTTTTGTTTTGTTTTAGGTGTTTAGCTGTCGCAGGCGTTGGCCATCAGAACGTCCAGCGGAACGATATCCAACGCGCGTCTGTGAGTGGACGACAGGCGGACTTTTGGCGCTGCCCCTTCTTCGGCGGCTTGCAGAAATCGTCCGGCACAAAGGCACCAGGCATCTCCGGGATTGAGGCCGCGAAACTGAAATTCAGGGCGCGGCGTCGACAGATCGTTTCCAAGGTATTTTGAGAAGGCGAGGAACTCGGCAGTCATGATAGCGCACACGGTGTGGCTGCCTTGATCTTCGGCGCAGGTATTGCAAGCGCCATCACGAAAAAAGCCCGTAACCGGATCGGTCGAACAGGATTGCATCGGGTCACCTAAGACATTGACTGGCGATTCTTTTTCCATCTCTCCTCCTAGTCGAATGTTAGGCCCAAGCGCCAGCGGATCAATACCAGTCTATCCAACGTCCATGGAAATCGGCGCGACCCAGACGGGTTGTCGTCCCATTCGGCCATTCCGTCAGGGTCAAAGCAGCGCCGGGTGTGTTGTCGTCAGCTTCCATCGCGATCTGAAGGGTCAGATCGGCGGTGTTTTGAAGCGCGTTTCGTGCGCGGGCTTTGGTGGCTTCGGGAAAATACTGCCATGCAACCGAATGAAACACGACGCGTAGATTCTGGGTTGGTTCCGCCAACGCGTGCTCTAGCCAAGCGCCGGCATCGCCTGCGGAAAGGACGACCGGTGTTACACGCGCTTCGGTCAACGCAAGTTCGGTCAGGCGCAACCGTTCGGGCTGATCGGGCCAAAGGTAGGCCAGAAAACGTAACCGATCTGCGCTGTGTGTGGGATCAAGCGGTGCCAGATCGACGCCGCTTCGCGCTGTTATCCTTGGCAAGGTATGATGCGGTAAGGGCCCGGTCCAATCTGGCGTCAGAATCAAAGGGGCGTTGGGCGGTCCAAGGCTCAATCCCGGCAGATCAAGGCGATAGCGATCCATAAACAGGTTCAACCCGCCGCTTGCGCCAAGTTCCAGCAGTTCGATGTCGCAGTCTGGGTGGTTCTTTGCCACCTGCGCCAAACTAACCAGCAAAGGGCCAGAGCGGCGCACTTCGTTGGTTTGAGGCGGGCGCGTGAGCCAATCAAGCAGTCGGTCGCGGTGAGTCTCAAAAGTGTCCAGAATCGACTGCCAAAGGGCGTCGTCACTGGCCGTTTCGGGGGGATAGACATCGCCCAAGGCCAATCCGTCCAGCTTCAATGCGTGCAGTCCGCCTGCCAATCGCAAAGGCACACTGTCCGCGTTCGTGCTGGGATCACCGGGCCAGTTCAAAACTCGGTCAGCGACTGCACTGCCGGGGGCAAGCCGGTTTGCGCATAGCGTCATTAGACGACCCATAAAGGGCGATCCCATCCCGGCGCAGGATCGCGACTGGCCGTGGAACGCGTCGCGAACCGTCACTTGAACTTGTCCATAAGCCTTTGCAGCGCCGAGCGACCGTCGGGTTCCGGTTCCGGGTCAGGGGCTGGTTTGGGGTGTGATTTCGCGGATTTTTCCGCCGTATCGTCCTTTTTGCGTGGCGGTTTTAGGCGCAGTGCAACGGCGTTCTGAAATCGGCCAGCATCGCCTTTTGCAAGGTCCGGCGCTCCGTCGGCGATGCCGTCCAACATGGGCCAAAGCCAATCGTGATCCGCCTTGGCAAAGTCTTTCAGGACGAAATGGGGAACCGCGTCCTTGTGGCCGGGATGGCCGACGCCGATGCGGACGCGTTCGTAGCCATCGTTGATATGCGCATGAAGCGACCGCAAACCGTTGTGCCCGGCATGGCCGCCACCTTGTTTGACGCGCAACTTGCCGGGGGCCAGATCGATTTCGTCGTGAAAGACGGTCACGTCGGCGGGTGTCAGCTTGTAAAACCGCATGGCTTCGCCGACGGATTGCCCAGAATTGTTCATGAAGGTTCCGGGCTTTAAAAGCACCACTTTTTCCGACCCAAGAAGTCCGTCACTGATCTGCCCCTGATACTTACCGCGCCACGGTCCAAAACCATGAGCGTCGGCAATCCGGTCCAGCGCCATAAACCCGACGTTGTGGCGATTGCCAGCGTATTTGGACCCGGGGTTTCCAAGGCCAACAAACAACTTCATAAACCCGTGGTCCTTGTTCTGGGGGTTTCTTGCAGCCTAGCGTCCAAAGCCTGAAAACCTGCGACTGGCATCCGGCCCGATGCCAAGCCAAGCTTCGGTCACACGCGCCAAATGGTTCACGATGCGGACCCGCTGGGTGTTGCCTTGGACAGCGGCGGTAACCGCGGCTTCCTTAACAAAGGCCTCAAGATCAGCGGTGACCGGTGTCGGTTCTGTCAATTTTGCACCCGTGCCGGCGTCGACCACTTGGATGTTGTATTGAATATTGTGAACAGCACCGGGCGCGATGACAATGGCCTTAGGGGTGACCGCGTGAAACTCGCGAAGACTGGCAATGATGATCACACGTCGGTTTCCGTTAAGGCCTGCTGCGCCCTTTTCGATACCCTCTTTCATGATTTTAGCCACCTGTGCGCGTCTGTCGCCAAGGGGTTCGCCGCGCCAGACAATGTTGGCATTGGGCGCGACACTATTGTCTTCTGATACGGTTAGGGTGCTGGGGACGATCGCTTGAACGTCGGTCACTCTCCACGTGCGGGACACAGCCGGGCTAATCGGAGGTCCATAGTCAACGGTCCAATTGTTGGAACATCCGCAAAGGAAAGCGGCGCCCCCGCTGAGAAGGACAGTTCTTCGGTGCATGATGGTCTCATCTTCTTGTTTTTGTGCTCGTTGGCGACAATTTGTCAGATCTTCGCCCAGATTTCCACAACCTGAGTTAAGAAGCAGCCGGTTCTGTCTAGAATGTGTTCTGCAGGGCAGTTTTTTGATGCAAAAACGCTCGCACCTATTGCTTAGATGTGACAAAGTTTTTGCATGAGAATTGGCCTGAATTTACTATTCATCACTTGTTTTGCAGGTCTTTTGCTGACCGGCGCCAGCGTGCAGTCCGAAGCCATTCGGCGCGCCTGTCTGCAATCGGATCGCAGCGGTTCTGGACCGACGGTTTGCCGCTGTATCCAAGGTGTCGCGGATCAAACCCTGTCAACGCGTGATCAACGGCGGGCGGCAAAGTTCTTTTCTGATCCAGACGAAGCGCAAAGCGTGCGCCAATCAACCCGTCGCGGGGACGAGGCGTTTTGGGAGCGTTACAAGCAGTTCGGAGTCTTCGCCGAGCGATCTTGCCGCAGTTAAGGTGCTATTGTTCAAGCTGAAATGACCATGATGAACGCATCACCGAACAAGATTGTCATTCTGACGGGCGCTGGTGTGTCGGCGGAAAGCGGATTGGGCACCTTTCGCGACAAGGGGGGCGTCTGGACCAAGTACGATCTGAACGACGTGGCGACACCGGAAGGTTTTGCCCGCGATCCGGTCAAGGTGCATGATTTCTACAACTCGCGGCGGGCGAACGCTTTGGGCTCTGAACCAAACGCGGCGCATTTCGCCCTAGCGCGCCTGCAAGCGGAATATGCGGGCGACGTGGTGTTGATCACGCAGAATGTCGATGCATTGCACGAAGCCGCAGGTGCAAACGCGATCCACATGCATGGTCGTTTGGATCGGGCCTGTTGTGCGGCTTGTGGCGAGGATTGGGATGCGCCGCTTGCGATGACGGCCACAGACCCATGCCCGTCGTGCGGTGTGCCTCAGACGCGGCCCGACATCGTCTGGTTCGGAGAGGTGCCGCAATCCTTGGACGCCATTGCCGCGCATCTTGAGACAGCAGAACTATTTGCCGCCATTGGCACCAGCGGACAGGTCTATCCAGCGGCGGGTTTCGTGGCGGAAGCGTCAAGGTGTGGGGCCCGGACTGTCGAGATCAATCTTGAACCCTCGGACGTGGCAAACCTTTTCGACGAACACATCGGGGGCCCCGCAACCGAAAGCGTTCCGGCTTGGGTTTCAAGTCTGTTGGATAGGTTAGTGGTCTGAGTGTTTATGATCGCTGCCGGGTTGGCCGCGTTGGTTGTCGACCTTGACCTCAACCGTCACTTCGCCAGCTTTTTCAAAGATCAGGGTTACTGGAACCGCGTCGCCATCGCTCAGCTTTTCGGTCAGCCCCATCAACATCACATGGTCGCCGCCGCGGCCAAATTCGTGCATCTTACCTGCGGGAAGCGGAACACCGTCTTCAAGGTGGCGCATGCGGACGATGTCGTCTTTGACCTCGGTCGCGTGTATCTGAGCGGCACGCGCGACGGATGACGATGCACCAATCAGGCGATCGTCTTCGGCGCCCATGTTATGGATCATCATGAACACAGCGCCAGTTGGCGCGCCGGGTCGTCCGACACGGGCGTAGGCATCCATCACCATGATTTCGGCGGCTGACACCGGGCCTGCGATCAATATCGCAAGGGCAGCAAAGAGGTTCCGCATGTTACGCTTCCTTGATTTCGAACTTGTCTTATCTATGGATGAAGCGGTCGGAAATCAAAGGCAACAAATTGACGCGCGCACCCGTGACACTTGCACCTAAACATCACGCGCCTTAAGACCGAGCCGAGCCAAGGGAATCCGAGGGAAATGCCTTTACTTGTTATGAAATTCGGGGGGACGTCCGTCGCTTCGCCGGACCGCATCCGCCGGGCTGCCAAGCGCGTGGGGCGCGAAGTGGCGAATGGCTATGACGTGATTGTTATCGTTTCGGCCATGTCGGGCAAGACGAACGAGCTGGTCGGTTGGGTTGAAGAAACCTCGCATCTTTACGACGCGCGTGAATACGATGCGGTGGTGTCATCCGGCGAACAGGTTACGGCAGGATTGATGGCGCTGACGTTGCAGGATATGGACGTGCCCGCGCGATCTTGGTCCGGCTGGCAGGTGCCTTTGAAGACCGACAGCGCCCATGCTTCGGCCCGGATTGAGGAAATCGGCACAGACAACATCAACGCCAAATTCGCCGAAGGCATGAAAGTGGCGGTGGTCGCAGGGTTCCAAGGCATTTCGCCGGAAGGTCGGACCACAACGCTTGGACGCGGCGGATCAGACACCACGGCGGTTGCCTTTGCGGCAGCCTTTGGGGCCGAGCGTTGCGATATTTATACGGACGTTGACGGTGTTTACACGACCGATCCCCGGATCACGTCGAAGGCGCGTAAGCTTGATAAAATCGCCTTTGAGGAAATGCTGGAACTGGCGTCGCTGGGCGCCAAAGTGCTGCAAACCCGCTCGGTGGAATTGGCGATGCGCTATAAGGTGCGCCTGCGGGTTCTGTCCAGCTTTGAAGACAACAACGAAAATGCAGGCACGCTTGTCTGCGCCGAGGAGGACATCATGGAAAGCAATGTGGTCGCAGGCGTCGCCTTTGTGCGCGACGAAGCCAAAATGACGCTGTTGTCCGTGGCCGACCGGCCGGGTATCGCAGCCGCTATCTTTGGACCCCTAGCCGAGGCCAGCGTGAACGTGGATATGATCGTGCAGAACATCTCAGAAGATGGCCGCACCGACATGACCTTTTCGCTGCCGGTCAATCAGGTGGCGCGCGCGCGCGAAGCCATG
>JAOHEK010000017.1 GCA_028097405.1 Paracoccaceae bacterium
ACCCGATCCATCCGCGGGTTGATGAACGTGCCCAAGAAAACCATGGCACCCTTGTTGAAAGTCTCGCTTGATGCCGCCGGTAAGGCCGCATGGGCCGCCAACGAAACCATCATCCTGCGCGACCGCGAAGCCGGTATTTCGGGCCTGCAAGATGTCGAAGAAGCCCCAAAAGGCGCCGCCGCCATCGCCGTCGACGGGGGCACTTTCGCGCTGCCGCTTGAAGGCCTGATCGA
Organism: Paracoccaceae bacterium; assembly: GCA_028097405.1. Classification (GTDB taxonomy): domain Bacteria; phylum Pseudomonadota; class Alphaproteobacteria; order Rhodobacterales; family Rhodobacteraceae; genus CALKXV01. The sequence continues at coordinate 234 of JAOHEK010000017.1, forward strand.
TGTTGCGACAGAAAAGGCGCGCCTAGAGAAAACCGTCGGCAAACTGCAAAAAGATCTGGGCGGTCTTCAAGGCCGGTTGAAAAATCCAAAGTTCCGCGAAAACGCCAGCGCCGAAGTGATCGAAGAAACCGAAGACACCGCGCGTCAAAAGACCGAAGAACTGAAACGCCTGCAATCAGCGCTGGATCGGCTCGCCGAACTTAGCTGAGGCGCGATAGGGTTCGCTCGCCTACGGGCGCGCGCAGGCACGTACAAATGGGAAAACCGGGGTGTTAGATGACGTACAAATCGCCACCGAAACCAAGTTCCCCGAACGTACGTTCAAGGCCGCGTTAACGCTTCAAGGTACAATTCGGTCAATGGCCCGCATCATGCCCAATGATTGGTCATACACCAGTGTCAGAACGCGGCGCCCGCCGCTTGGTTTCATCACCACCGGAACGCCCCGGGCCGCCAAGACCGAAGCGCAACCGGCTAGAAATCCGCGTCTGTTCAACGCCATTTTTGTCCCCTTTTTCAACGACTTCTACATGGGAAGAAAATAGGGATTGGTCAAGATGACCACCATCTAAGGCCTTGAAAAGGTTTTTCATTTAACCCGGCCCTACGGGATTGCACGATACATTCCGCGCGTTCAAACGGCGGCATGCCATAGCCGCGCGATCTTCGGTCAGGCCGACGAAATTCGCCTCCCACCCTTTTGTACCGCGCACAACTTTGCGCAAAGCCACGTCCAAAGTCGACATCTCAACCAAGGCCGTTTGCAGCAAAACCCGCTCAGCCTCGTCGCGCGTCGTGAACCTTCCGACGTTGATCGCCCAATGACGCCCGCCGCTGGTGGAAAGGCGCGTTACCACAACTGGTTTTTTTGCATCCAATTCAGCAGTTTGCGTGTCTTTTCTATTGGACGGACGTGGCGCAGGCCGCAACTGAGCGCCAGCTAAACTGGCGGCCGCCACAGCGCGAGGCACAGGGTCAACCAAGGCGCGGGTCGTCGTTTCCGCGACAGCCACCTCGGCCAAGGCATCCGTGACGCCGTCGGCAATTGCGACCATAGTTCCGTCACCCGGCACCCGGTCTGGCCGTGCCTGCGGACGTGGAGATTGCGTCACCCTTGCAAGGCTTGTGACGGGCTTGACGGCCTGTCCTAAAACCGGTCGTCTGGGTTTTACCACCGCGACCCGGCTGGGTGCGCGCGAAAAGCCCATATCTAACAGCTCGGCCACGCGTGTGTTCCGCCAAGCAACTGATCTTCCGCCAAAAACTGTCGCGATGACACGTTCGCCACCCCGATCAGCTGACGCCACAAGATTATAGCCCGCCGCCCGCGTAAAGCCCGTTTTGATCCCGTCAGCGCCCCTGTAGCTGCCCAAAAGACGCCGGTTCGTATTCGACACCATCTTTACGCCGGTGTCTGTCGATTTGCGCGAGAAGATATTGTAATACTGCGGAAAATCATAAAACAGATGGCGCCCCATCTTCGTCATGTCGCGCGCGGTCGACAAATGCCCGGCCTCAGTCAGACCATGCGCGTTCTTGAACGTTGTGCGTGTCATGCCCATGGCTTGCGCCGTTCTGGTCATGCGACGCGCAAAGGCGGCTTCACTGCCTGAAATCGCCTCGCCCAAAGCGGTCGCCGCATCATTTGCCGATTTGACGGCAGCGGCGCGGATCAAATGCCGCAACCGGATTTTCTGACCGGCTTTTAGCCCAAGCTTCGAAGGCGGTTCGGCCGCCGCTTTTCGCGAAATCGTAATAACGTCATCAAGACTAATTTCGCCTTTCTCGACGGCATCGAAAACAACATATAACGTCATCATCTTAGTCAAAGATGCCGGATGAAGCCGTGTATCTGCATTTCGCGAATGCAGCACTTTGCCAGTACGTGCATCGATAACCATCGCCGCATAGGGCGCACCTGCGGCCAAAGCCGGCTGGATCAAGAAATTTAGAACGAATACGACCTGTAGGACGAAACGAATGCCCGTCACGATAGTGCCCCTTATACCTGCCCGGGGGTTCGGTCATTTAAACGCCGAACCTTCCCTATTACCTTGGATCTAACATATTCGAATCCATCATAAAATAGTGAACTTTTGGTAATTTACGGTGAGCGGAATAGTGCCACAAGATCACGAGGTAGCCAGTGAGCTGGCAACTAGATGTTGAAAAATAGACCCGAAAAAAAATTGAAACTTCAGTCTTAACGAATCTAATTTCAACAGCTTACCGCGTTGGTAACTCGTAAGGCACAGATCAAATCGGATTCGCCGGCACGCTTCGAAAATCGATAAAATGATCCGCAAACTCCGCGCGCGGCACGTCAAAATCCATCAGTTGACCGCAAAAGTACCCCTCGCACGGCGCAGAACCTGGCAATCAGCACCGATCCCCCCTTTTCACGCGCAGAACTTCGACTATATTCAAGCATCATTCCACATTTCCAATTGACGGTGTTCGTGACCCTTTTCACTCCACATATGATGGCCGACGACGATGATGCGCCTGACGGCGTCACGGATGTTTTGACCGAGACCAAACCAAAGACGGCCAAGCCGCCTTTGTATAAGGTCATGCTGTTGAACGACGATTTTACGCCGATGGAGTTTGTCGTTCTGGTATTGGAACGGTTCTTTGGAATGAACCATGCGCAGTCGTTTGAACTGATGTTGACCGTGCACAAGAAAGGGCTGGCTGTGGTCGGCGTGTTTTCCCACGAGGTGGCTGAAACCAAAGTGGCGCAGGTGATGGATTTCGCGCGCCGCCACCAGCACCCGCTGCAATGCACGATGGAGAAAGAGTAAGGCGCCGGCCTTGCTCACCTGTCATGCTCTCGCTTCGCCTGTCGCTTGCCCTTGATGAGGGCGAGTTAGCGCTTCCAGAGGATGGCACAATCGCCGTTTTCGCGCCCCTGCCGGGCACCGACCTGTCGGCTTTACCCAAGGACCGGGTCGAAGTTATCTCGCGCCATTTCCCGGTCCATTCCAGTTTTCAGTCATTGGGTTACGCGACCAAAGTTAAGGCGGACGGGCCTTATGCGATGGTCATAGCCTGCCTGCCGCGCGCCAAAGCAGAGGCACGCGCGATCATTGCCGAGGCGCTTGAACGAACGACGGGCCTTGTGGTGATCGACGGACAAAAGACGGACGGCATCGAAAGTATGCTGAAAGAGCTGAAAAAGCGCGGATCCGTCGGCAATGTCATCGTGAAAGCTCATGGCAAGTTATTTACGCTTGCACATGCAGAGTGTGCGGATTGGGTCGCCAAATCAAGTGAAATAGCGCGAGAAAACGGCGCGCCTTTCCAGACGGCTCCGGGGGTCTTTTCGGCGGACGGCATCGATCCGGGCTCGGAAGCACTGATAAAAGCCTTACCCCACCCACTATCCGGTCATGTGATCGATCTGGGCGCAGGCTGGGGCTATCTTTCGGACGCGTTATTGACCCACCCCAAGATCAAAGCCTTGCATCTGGTCGAAGCGGATCACGCGGCCCTAACGGCTGCACGCGCCAATATTACCGACCCGCGCGCAAGGTTCCATTGGGCCGACGCCTTGCACTTTGCCACTGATACCCCGGTCGATCACGTCATCACCAACCCGCCCTTCCACACCGGGCGCAGCGCTGATCCCGGGCTTGGACAAGCTTTCATCCAAGCCGCAGCCCGCCTGTTGAAACCGCGCGGGCATCTCTGGCTTGTCGCTAACCGCCATTTACCCTACGAACGCACGCTTGAAGACGCGTTTCGCGAGGTCCGTACCCTTGCGCAAACCCCAAGTTACAAGATCACTTTGGCCGAACAGCCGCGTTCGACTCGCAAAGGATAGCCAATATGTCGTTTTCCATCGCTGGCAAAACTGCCGTCGTCACCGGGGCCGCCAATGGGGTCGGGCAATCGATTGCGCGTCACTTTCTTAGCGCCGGCGCGAACGTGATGTTCGCCGATATGGACGAAACCCGCCTTTCCGAAGAACTGGGCGACGCAGATGAAGATGACGGAAACGCGGCCTATTTTGCCGGGGATTTGCGCGAAAAACTAACTGTTGCGAACCTGCTTTCGGCCACTATAGACCGGTTTGATGGCGTCGACATTCTGGTCAACGCCTCGCGTCAGATGGCGACCGGCGATCCTTTGAATGCCGACGAAGACGCGGTGTCGATGTTGATCGAACAGAACCTGATGACATCGCTCAGGGTCACGCAATTGTTCGCCAAACGCATGATCAAACAAGCCGAAAAAACCGAAGACGACGGCCCTGCCGGTTCGATCATCAACCTGTCGTCCATCGCCGCGCGCCGCTCGCGCCCCGAACTTTTGGCCTATTCCGTCAGTTCGGCCGCGCTTGACCAAATGACCCGGTCGATGGCCATTGCTTTGGCTCCGAACCGCATCCGAGTAAACGCCATCGCGCTTGGTTCTGTGATGAGTGCATCCCTAAAAGGCGCTCTGCAGGACGACGAGGAGATGCGCGAAGAAATCGTTGCCGCGACCCCCCTTGAACGGATCGCAAGTTCATCCGAGCTGGCCGAAGTTGCGCAATTTCTGGCGTCCAATGGTTCGAGCTTTATGACCGGTCAAGTCTTGACGGTCGATGGCGGGCGAACGCTTGTGGACCGCGCAGACGCGCCCGCACACTAGGCCCGTACGCTAGGGTAGTACCCAGACGGCTCCCCTTGTGGATCAGTCACAGCGGCGAAATGCCGTTCACACTTAGGCATACCGAATAAAGCGATGTCGTCCCGGCCATAAACAACCGGTTCAACTTCGCCCCACCAAAGCAGACAGTCCCAATCATCTTGCCCTAAGGGCGTGAAGCCATGCACCCCATCTGCCGCCCAGCGCTGGACAAGCGGTTCCTTGATCTAGACAACGTGTTTGTAGCTCCATGAGGATCTCCATGAAAGCCATCGTCGCCCACGCCGCCAAAGACCTTCGCATCGAAGACCACGCCATGCCTGAACCAAAGCCCGGTCAGGTGCTGATCAAAATGGCCGCAGGCGGCATTTGCGGCTCGGACTTGCACTACTATAATCACGGCGGCTTCGGAGCGATCCGGCTGAAAGAACCGATGATCCTTGGCCACGAGGTGGCTGGCCACATCGCTGCGTTTGGCACTAAGGTCGAAGGCCTTAGCGAAGGTGATCTGGTCGCGGTGTCACCGTCACGGCCCTGCGGCGTCTGTGCCTACTGTCAGGACGGCCACCAAAACCACTGCCTGAACATGCGCTTTTACGGCTCGGCCATGCCATTTCCTCACATACAAGGCGCGTTCAGCGAATACATTGTCGCCGACCCCGCCCAATGCACCCCCGCCAAAGATCTGACGATTGGTGAAGCCGCCATGGCCGAACCCCTTGCCGTTGTCTTGCACGCCGCGCGCCACGCGGGCGATCTTTTCGGCAAGCGCGTGTTGATCACCGGATGCGGCCCCATAGGGCTTTTGGCGGTTCTGGTTGCGCGCCAAGCAGGCGCGGTCGACATCGTCGCCACGGACATCACCGATTTCACGCTGTCAAAGGCGCACGAATGTGGTGCAGACCACGCCTTGAATGTCGCGGCGGACCCAGATGCGCTGGCCCCGTTCACAAAAGACAAAGGCCACTTTGACGTTTTGTTTGAATGCTCTGGCGTGGCCTCTGCCCTTGCCTCGGCAGTTCCTGCCCTGCGCCCGCGTGCGACAATCGTCCAGCTGGGTTTGGGCGGAGACATGACCCTTCCCATGCAGACCATGACTGCGAAAGAGCTTCAACTGAAAGGCTCGTTCCGCTTCCACAGCGAATTCTTCACGGCGGTCGAAATGATGCGCAAAGCCCGGCTGGACGTGAAACCCCTGATCACCCACCGCCTGCCCATCGCTGAAGCCGTCACGGCATTTGAATTAGCTTCGGACCGAAGCCAAGCGGTGAAGGTGAACTTGGAGTTCTAGGGTGAAGCGACCAGCGGTCTTGACCGGTCCCGACCGCAACGGGTGCCAAGCGGCTTTGCAATTCGAACCACAAGACCGTCGGAAACAACCGAAGCAAAAAACGCCCTATTCGTTCAGCAAGGCCGCTGAAATAGGCGCAAGCGTCACAGAGCTGGAACGGTTGCCGCTTGCCCATTCCACGACGGCTGCCAGCGTTACGGCAGACGTTGAACCCACAAGGATCACCGCTTCGTTCTGACGTGCGCGGAACGCAGCTCGGTCCAAGGCGCGACGGATTTGTTCGCCGTTTTCACCGTTTCCGTCCAAGCGTCGGAAGACCAACCCGGTTGGCACTCCGGCGCGTGTCGCACTTTGGTGCGTCGTGTTTAGGCCGCGCGGAAAGGTGATTAAGCCATGGCCACTTTCGACGACCACATCGACAATTTGTTCAACCGCTGCACGGTCAGCCTGCAGGTTGCTGCCGCTTAAGTCTAAGATCGCGACAGCTTCGGGCACCGTATCAAAATTCACACGTAACGCCTGTTCAACGTCTTGCGGCGTCGCGCCATCGGGCAAGGACGGAATTAACACAACCTCGCGACCCGCCGAACGATACGTTGTCGCGAGTTCACCGGCATTGCCTTGACCCGCCGCAATCGCAATAGCGATACTTTCGGGAAGCCCTTGAAGCCTTGCGTCGTCCAGACCTTCGGTGCCGTCTTGCACCAGAACAATCGCCATCAGAGGATTGCCATCAGGATTAGAAAATGGGTTCGAAAAGACCTGAATGGCAGGACCATCCGCGTCGACTTCGCTTCCGTCCTGCGCTGCCGCGTCTTCGGTACCCTCTTCGTTTGGTTCTTCGGTTGGATCGGATGCAGCCTCGGCCTCTTGCGAATTTTCCGACCCCAAACGACGTACGGTTGGCAAAGTGCCACTTTCTTGGGTGTCGTTCGATGAAGCTTCGGCTTCGCCGCCGCGGATCACGGCCACGTCGTCTGCTTGGTCGTCCAAAGGATCAACCGCTTCAAAAAGACTTTCGGATGTGTCGCTGCCGGTTCCACCACCTTCTGTCACAATCGGGGTTGTTGGGGCGTCTGGCGCAGCTTCAATTTCCGGTGCGGCTTCAATTTCAGGTGCGGCTTCACCCGCAAGCGGCTCTGTCGGAACTGCGATCTCGGATAGGCGCAAGGCAGCGGAATCGTTTGTTTCTGTCGCCAACAGTCCGGGTTCATTGTCAATCAAGGGCGAGGTCAACCCAGACACAACCGCATCATCAGTTACAATCGCTGGCGCGTTACCCGTTTCGCTTAATGCGGCCTGATCTTCGTTGGCTTCGGCCAAAGCGGTCACGTCCGATCCGCTTGGCGAATTGTCGGCGACAACCGGAGCCGCGCTGTCTTCGTCGCTTGCGCTGGGGCTTTCGACAGAAGCGGGCGCATCGTCATTGGTCGTGGGGGCATTGCCGGGCGCTTCGGGCACCACCAAATCGCCAGTACTGTCGGAAGGGCGCGCATTTTCCGAGGATTCGGGCGCGTCGGGCGCGTCGCTCGTCGTCGGCGCATCGGTCAAACCACCGGCATCTCCGACCGATGGCGTCGGCACCTCAAGGGCGGTTGATTCGAATGTTGGCGGGCTTTCCACAGCATCATCGGGCGCGTCGACCAACGCGATGGCTTCAGCCTCGGGGCGGGATTCGACCTCGGGCAAAACCGGTTCGATGTCTTCCAGCGCCTGATCAAATTCACTGCCGCCCGGCACTTCAACCGCCTCAGCTTCTGGCTGTGGCAAGCTTAAAGATTGCCGTTCAAGCGCTTGGGATGACACCAAAAGCATCCCCAGCCCGACTAAGCCGCCCCAAAATATTCCTGCAAGAAAACCGCGTCCCAAGGTCCGGTCCTCCGTTCTGCTCAATTGCCCACGGGTGTCTTGACGTTTCGCGACACCTCTGACCAAGTATACCGGCGCTTTTCGGCGCTGACACCCTCTATCTTTGCCGTAAGGCTCGGGAACCGTAATATGCTGCTTTTAATCGACAATTATGACAGCTTTACCTTTAATCTGGTGCATTATCTGGGCGAGCTTGGTGCGAAATGCACCGTTTACCGTAACGACGCACTGAATGTGCAAGACGCGATGGCGCTTAAACCCACAGGTATAATCCTGTCGCCCGGCCCTTGTGACCCTGACAAAGCAGGCATCTGTCTGACCCTTACGTCAGCCGCCGCCGAAACCAAAACGCCGCTTTTAGGTGTCTGCCTTGGACACCAAACCATCGGGCAAGCCTTCGGCGGCAAAGTCGTGCGTGCAGGCGAAATCGTTCACGGCAAACTGGGCACAATGCACCACAAGAACATCGGCCTCTTCAAGGGCTTGCCTAGCCCCCTTGATGGCACACGCTATCATTCTCTTGTGGTCGACCGCGACACCCTGCCCGACTGTCTTGAAATCACAGCCGAACTGGAAGACGGTACGATCATGGGTTTGCGCCACCGCGAACTGCCTATCGAAGGTGTGCAGTTCCATCCCGAAAGCATCCGGTCCGAACACGGCCATGGGATGCTGCAAAACTTTCTCAACAAAATCCCGGAGCCGGCATGAGCGACGCCATGAAACCCCTGATTTTCGCCGCCAGCGAAGGGCCATTGTCCCGCGCTCAGGCCGAAGCCGCGTTCGAGCTGTTGTTTGAAGGCCAAGCAACTTCCGCCCAGATCGGTGGTCTGCTGATGGCGCTGCGTGCACGCGGCGAAGCTGTTTCCGAATATACCGCTGCGGCCGCCATCATGCGCGCCAAATGCGCCGCCGTCACAGCGCCCGAGGGCGCGATGGACATCGTCGGCACGGGCGGTGACGGCATGGGCACGCTTAACATCTCGACCGCCACCGCCTTTGTGGTCGCAGGCGCAGGCGTAACCGTCGCCAAACACGGCAACCGCAATCTGTCCTCAAAATCCGGTGCCGCCGACGTGCAAAGCGCCATGGGGATCGAGGTGATGGTTGGCCCAGACGTCGTACAAAAAGCCATCGACGAGATCGGCATTGGCTTCATGATGGCCCCAATGCACCATCCAGCCATGAAACACGTGATGCCCGTTCGCCAAGACCTGGGCTGTAAAACCATCTTCAACATTCTTGGCCCCCTGACCAACCCAGCATCGGTCAAACGCCAACTGACCGGCGCATTCGCAATCGACCTGATCTTTCCCATGGCCGAAACCCTGAAAGAACTTGGCAGCACCGACGCTTGGCTGGTCCACGGCGAAGACGGCACGGACGAGATTTCGATCTCGGGCAAAACCGCGGCGGCTGTCTTAAAAGACGGCAAGATCACAGCAGCCGAAATCCATCCCGAAGACGCAGGCCTGCCAGTGCACCCTTTTCGCGACATCCTTGGCGGCACACCGGCAGAAAACGCCACCGCCTTCAAAGCCTTGCTGGACGGCACCCCAGGCGCCTACCGCGACGCCGTGCTTTTGAACTCCGCCGCCGCCCTCGTGATTGCCGAAAAAGCAAGCGACCTCAAAACTGGCGTGGAAATTGCCACCGAAAGCATCGCATCGGGTGCCGCCAAATCCAAGCTCGACGGCCTCGCCCGCATCACCTCCGGTGGCTAAGCCGAACCTCGGTGCATGGGGGCACCTGCCGTTCTTTTCCCAAGACTGGCCGCGCATCCAAACCGCCCTTGCCGCCGAGACAAGGCCCGTCCTGCCGCCCGAACCCGACCGCTTCAAAGCCTTGGAACTCACAAAAGCGGAACACACCCGCGTGGTCATCTTAGGCCAAGACCCCTACCCAACCCCCGGCCACGCCATGGGCCTCGCCTTCTCGGTGACCAAATGCACCAAAATCCCGAAATCTCTGGTCAATATCTACAAGGAAATGGAAGACGACCTTGGCGATCAGCCCAACACTGGCGACCTCACACCTTGGGCCACCTCAGGCGTCCTCCTCCTCAATACTGCGCTTTCAGTTCCCGCCCACAGCGCTGGAGGCCACGCAAAGCTCGGCTGGTCAACCCTGACGGAACAAGTCCTTCACCACCTCTCGGATCGCCCGCGCGCCTTCCTTCTTTGGGGCAAACACGCACAATCCTTCACGCCCCACATCAAAGGCGACGGCCACTTCATCCTAAAAACTCCACATCCTTCCCCACTTTCCGCATACCGAGGCTTCTTTGGCTCAAAACCCTTCAGCCAAATCAACCACTGGCTCACCTCTAACGGCCAAACACCGATCCCATGGACGATGAGGTAACCCCCGCTTCTTCTGTCTGAAAACTTCGGGGGAATTGGCCCTTGGGCCAAGGGGGCAGAGCCCCTAGCCACTTTTCACGAGCCCCGCAAAGGTCTAATGAAACGACATGACAAATGTACTCGACCGGATCAAAGCCTATAAACTGGACGAAGTGGTGGCCGCAAAGGCATCCCTTCCACTCGCCGCCCTTGAGGCGCAGGCAAAATCCGCACCAGCCCCCCGCGGCTTTGCGGCAGCCCTCACCGAAGCCAGCAAGACGGGCTATGGCCTGATTGCCGAGATCAAAAAGGCCAGCCCTTCCAAAGGCTTGATCCGCGAAGACTTCCACCCGGAAACCCTCGCGAAAGCTTACGAAGCTGGCGGTGCCACCTGCCTTTCGGTCCTGACCGACACGCCGTCGTTCCAAGGTGCGCCTGAATTCCTGCGCCAAGCCCGCGCTGCGACAAGCCTACCCTGTCTCAGGAAAGACTTCCTATACGACACCTACCAAGTCGCCGAAGCCCGCGCTTGGGGGGCCGATTGCATCCTGATCATCATGGCCAGTGTATCCGACACCCAAGCCGTGGAATTGGAAGATGCGGCCCTTCAATGGGGCATGGATGTTCTGGTCGAAGTCCACGACGACGCGGAACTTGACCGCGCGCTCCCCCTGAAATCACCACTTCTGGGCGTCAACAATCGCAACCTCAAGACGTTCGAGACCGATCTGGCCACCACCGAACGTCTCGCCAAAAGGGTCCCCGCTGACAAAACCCTCGTCGCCGAAAGCGGCCTGTTTACCCCCGCCGATCTGGCCCGCCTCGCTCAAACAGGTGCGCGGCGCTTTCTGATTGGCGAAAGCCTGATGCGTCAGGCGGATGTCACCGCCGCCACCCGCGCAATCCTTGCAAACCCCGTCACCGGAGCCGCTTAAATGGCAGACCTCACACATTTCGACGCCAAGGGCGAAGCGCATATGGTCGATGTTTCGGGCAAAGCCGTGACCGACCGCCTTGCGGTTGCTGAAGGCTATATTCGCATGACGCCCGAGACTTTGGCCTTGATCACCGAAGGCCGTGCCAAGAAGGGCGATGTTCTGTCCGTTGCCCGTCTGGCAGGCATCATGGGCGCCAAGAAAACCGCCGATCTGATCCCGCTTTGCCACCCGTTGCCGATCACCAAAGTCGCGCTCGACCTGACCGCCGATCCCACTCGTCCGGGCATCCGCGTTGAGGCCACCGTTAAGACCGGCGGGCAAACCGGGGTCGAAATGGAAGCGCTCACGGCCGTCGCAACAGCCTGCCTTACCGTCTATGACATGGTGAAAGCGGTCGAGAAAAGCATGGTCATCGAAGGCATCCGCCTTGTGCTAAAAGAGGGCGGTAAATCAGGACGTTATGAGGCCACCAAGTGATCACCGTCGATCGCGCGCTTGGCCATATCTTTGATCTTGTCACGCCGCTGGCTTCGGAAACGATTTCGATCCGCCATGCTGCGAACCGCGTCCTGACGGCTCCTGTCGTCGCCGCACGCAACCAACCCCCTTTCCGCGCCAGCGTGATGGATGGTTATGCGGTGGCAGGCGAACATTCCGTCTATACAGTGATCGGCGAAGCCGCCGCTGGGCACGAATTTTCAGGGTGTTTAGAGCCGGGCCAAGCCACTCGTATCTTCACCGGTGCGCCCCTACCGACAGGCGCAACCCGCGTCATCATCCAAGAAGACATCGCCCGCGACGGCGACCAGATCACCGTTGCGGAAAACGCTGATACCCAAGCCTATATCCGGGACATTGGCGTCGACTTTTCCGCCGGTGACCGGATCGAAGCGCCCCGCCGCCTGACGCCTGCCGATCTTGCCCTATGCGCGGCGATGAACGTGGCGCAGGTCACCGTCGCCCGCAAACCCCAAGTGGCTTTGGTCGCGACAGGCGACGAATTGGTTATGCCGGGCGAAGTGCCGCGCGCCGATCAGATCATCGCATCGAACACTTTCGGGCTGGCCGCAATGTTCGAAGCCGAAGGCGCAACAGCCCGGCTGTTACCAATCGCGGGGGATACCCATGCCTCGCTTGAGGCAGCGCTGCACCTTGCCGCAACCGCAGACCTTGTCGTCACCATCGGTGGAGCATCCGTTGGAGATCACGATTTGGTGGGCGAAGTGGCGGGCAACCTTGGCCTTGATCGTGCCTTTTACAAGATCGCTATGCGCCCCGGAAAACCTCTGATGGCGGGACGCATTGATGGCACCCCCATGGTCGGCCTGCCCGGCAACCCCGTCTCGTCTATGGTCTGCGGACATATCTTCCTGCGGCCCATGCTGCGCGCAATGCAAGGGCTGGCTGCCGACCGGCTTGTCGAACAGACGGCCCACCTCGCCAATCCGATACCCGCGAACGGCAACCGCGAACATTACATGCGCGCCCATCTGGACGGTGATCAGGTCACTGTTGCAGACCGCCAAGACAGCTCACTTTTGTCGGTTCTGTCGGGCGCGAACGCTTTGGTCATCCGCGCACCACATGCCCCAGCGGGCGAAATCGGCGAAACCGTGTCGTTGATAAAATTTTAACGAAGATTGACACAAACGGGGAACGCGCATAGAACATACCTCGAACACCCGCATTTTAAGCCGGAAAAGATCAGAGGAGCATTCACCCCATGCTGACCCGTAAACAACTGGATTTGCTTGAATTTATTCATAAACGCGTCCAAAAAGACGGCGTTCCGCCTTCGTTCGACGAAATGAAGGAAGCGTTGGATCTGCGGTCCAAATCCGGCATCCATAGGTTAATCACAGCGCTGGAAGAACGCGGCTTCATCCGCCGCCTTGCGCACCGTGCCCGCGCAATCGAAATTGTCAAACTGCCTGATGCTCTCGACAAAGGAGCAACTTTCGTGCCCCGCGTGATCGAAGGCAACAAGACCGACGACCCGCCTCAGCCCGCGAATGCGATGCCGATCGAGGCCAATGCGATTGAATTGCCTGTAATGGGTCAAATCGCTGCTGGTGTCCCGATTGCCGCGATCAGCGAAGTCAGCCACAAGGTCGCCGTGCCCGGTCAGATGGTCGGCAAAGGCAACCACTATGCCCTTGAAGTGCAAGGCGATTCAATGATCGACGCGGGCATCAACAATGGCGATATCGTCGTGATCCGCGAAACCACCACCGCCGACAATGGCGACATCGTCGTGGCCTTAGTGAAAGATGAAGAAGCCACGCTGAAACGCTTTCGCCAACAGGGCAACACCATCGCCCTAGAAGCCGCGAACCCGGCCTATGAAACCCGGCTTTACCAAGACGATCAGGTCAAAGTGCAGGGCCGTCTTGTGGGTCTGATCCGAAGCTATTGAGTTAAGCGCGGAGGGCGCGCCGAGCGATAGCTTTGCGCGCACTTCGTCGCGACGTGCACAACACGGCGCAAACCTTCAAGGCGACCAAAGCCTTTGCCCACGCACATCCCGCGACGATATGATCTTCAGACCATCCAAATCAGGTTCCAGCGACAACGCCCCCTCGCGGCGCAGGCGTTTCAAATCGTAAACTGCACATCCCTTTGGCGCAGTTAAGTCGACATTAACCACGACCAAGGCGTAGGCTTCGCAATCCGCCACAGCTTTGGCGGCAGCGACCTTGCCGGTGGCATGCAGGACCTCGGCCCCACCCACGGAAAACCACCGCATGCGCCCCTCGGTCTTGAAAACTCCACGGGCATGGGCGTCGGACTGCGCAACCGGATCACCGTCGTTTTCCAACCAGACGTCAGCCGCAAATCCGTCGCCCTGCGGTTTCGATAGCGCACGTCCATCCTCCGTCATCACCCCGACCAACCCACCGCTTTGACTGACCAGAACTGAAGGCCGCTCGGCCACCGACCAGAAAACCAACGCCAGTGCCGATACGGGAACGCCCAAAACCCGCCCCCACCCTTGCCAGATCACGATGATCAAACCGCCGATTGCCAGTAACGGCAGGACCAGCGCCGAAGGTGCCACGACGAACGAAAGCGATCCTGACCAAGCCGCGACGGTCTCGGCCACCAACAAAATCCAGAGGATTGCAGGCTTCATTACGCCCAAGCCAATCCACGCCAAACCAAAGGGGGACAGTACGGCCGCCAACACGGCGCCCGGAATGATGATAGCTCCCATCAACGGCACCGACACCACGTTGGCGATCAGCCCGTAGTGCGGCACCTGATTGAAATGCGCCGCCGCGAAAGGGGCCGTTGCCATGCCCGCCACAAAGGACGACAGCGCCACGCCGCCCATAAAACGCGCCCACTTCGGCCAACGTCCCTTGGTGCCGGGCGCTAATCGCATGGCTCCGAAAACAGCGACCAAAGCGGTTGTGGCGGCAAAAGACATCTGAAATCCCGGCCCATAAAGCGCCTCGGGCCGCAGGGTCAACACAATGAAAGCCGCCACCGCCACGGCCCGCAAAGTGACCGCACGCCGATCCACCAAAACAGCCACGAACATGACCGAGACCATGATATAGGCACGCTCGGTCGCGACATTCCCGCCCGACAACGCCAGATAGACCGCGCCTGCCGCCAAGGCCCCAAGTGCTGCGATCTTGCGGCTTGGCACATAAAGCGACACACCGGCCAACGCCAATCTTAACACCGCAAAGACGAACCCCGTCAGCAAGCCCATATGCAGCCCGGAAATCGCCAGTAGGTGCGCTAGGTTCGACGCTCGAAGGGCGTCTAGCGTTCCCTGATCCATGAACGAGCGATCCCCCGTCGTAATCGCCGCCGCGAAGCCCCCCGCGCGTCCCGGCATGCCCTCGCGAACTGCCGCTGACATGGCGAACCGTTGCCTTTCGATCCAAAGACCCAAGCCCGCCGCTTCATGTTCGCTTAACGCCAAAACCGGGGTGCGCGTATATCCGACCGCGCCCAATTGCAGAAACCACGCGTGACGGCGAAAATCATAGCCCCCCGGTTCAACCGCCCCACCCGGCGGAGAAAGGTGCCCGGTTAGGATAACAGTCATGCCGGGCTCGGGCGTGATGAACCCTTGTGTGCCATGCATCGACACACGAACCCGGACGGGTGTGCGATCCGGTGGGACATCGCGCAAAATCACCCGGTCCAACGTCAAACGCACCGCATCCGAGGCGGATCGGTCAATCGTTACGATCCGCCCTTCAATTGGGCCGTAATAACGAAACTCCAGAACATTTGCCGCGACCGTATGTGCGCGATACCCGGCGACAGCCAAACCGGCCATAGCTAGCAAAAGGGCAATCAGAACAATGCGAATTCCGCCGCCAACGTACACGAACATCCCACCGCAAACCGCCGAAATAATTGCCAAAATAAACCAATCGCCATGCGATGGTTCGAACCTAAGGGAAAAGTAGATCGCAATGCCCGTGCCATAGAACACCGAGGCCCAAGGAAACAGATATCCACGCTGCCGGTCGATGATGTCAGATAGAGCTGTTAACGGGCGCACTCTTGCCACCTCCGAGCGCCTTGACTACACCGCAACCGACTTATGCTGCTCATAGTTTCCAGAAGGTTAATGCACCCATGACCGACCGCCCCGTCGTCACCCGCTTTGCACCCTCGCCTACAGGGTTTCTTCATATTGGCGGTGCCCGCACGGCACTGTTCAACTGGCTTTTTGCCCGCCATTCGGGTGGAAAATTCCTGTTGCGGATCGAAGACACGGATCGCGCGCGCTCAACTCCTGAAGCTACGCAGGCGATTTTCGCGGGCCTTAAGTGGTTGGGTCTGGATTGGGACGGCGATGCGACCAGTCAATTCGAAGGTGCGAGCCGTCACGCCGAAGTCGCAAATGAAATGCTGGCGAACGGTAAGGCGTTCAAATGTTTTGCCACGCAGGACGAAATCGAAGCCTTCCGCGAACAAGCCCGCGCCGAGGGGAAATCGACGCTTTATCGCTCGCCATGGCGTGATGTGCCCGAAGCCGACCAACCCGACGCGCCCTTCGTTGTCCGCGTCAAAGCGCCCCGCGAAGGCGTGACAGTGATCAAAGACCGGGTTCAGGGCGATGTCACGATCAAGAACGATCAGTTGGACGATATGATCGTGCTGCGCTCGGACGGGACACCGGTCTATATGCTAGCGGTTGTGGTCGATGACCATGACATGGGCGTCACTCATGTGATCCGGGGTGACGATCATCTGAACAACGCCGCACGCCAAATGCTGGTTTACAACGCCATGGGTTGGGACGTGCCGGTCTGGGCCCACGTGCCTTTGATCCACGGTGAAGACGGCAAGAAACTGTCGAAACGCCATGGTGCCCTTGGTGTCGAAGAATGGGCCAGCGAAGGCTATCCCGCATCGGGCATGAAGAACTATCTGGCGCGCCTTGGCTGGGGTCACGGCGACGATGAGTTCTTTACCACGGCGCAAGCCACTCAATGGTTTGACCTGACCGGGATCAAGAAGGCACCGGCCCGGTTTGATACCAAAAAGCTAGCAAATCTGTCGGGCCAGCACATTGCAGCGACGGGTGATGCCGAGCTTGTGGCAGGGATTCAGGAATATTTGACCTTTAGCGGTCAGAAGGCGCTAACGGAGCCTCAAACCAAGGACATAGAACGCGCGATGTATTGCCTGAAGGAACGCGCGAAGAATTACACGGAGCTTATTGATAAAGCACACTTTATACTAACGAACCGTCCCATCGATAAAGACGAAAAGTCGGCTCAGATGTTGGAATCGCCCAACAAAGAGATGCTACGTGATTTGACGCCGCAATTGCGAACTGCTACTTGGAATCGCGAAGCGCTAGAGGGTGTTGTTCAGTCTCTGGCCGAAGCAAATGGCACAAAGCTGGGCAAGCTGGCAGGGCCTCTTCGGGCGGCTCTCACAGGTCGTCCAGTGTCCCCTAGCGTCTTTGATATGATGCTTCTGCTTGGACGCGAAGAAACTGTGTTACGAATTGACGACGCGGCGGCCTAAGCAAAGGCTTAAATGTCGACCACCGACACCGTTTGGTGAAACCAAAAAAGGGTATGAAAAATATGGCAGACACCGCGAAAACCGCCACACTGACGATCGACGGCAAAGAGATCGAGCTGCCAATACTCTCACCGACCCTTGGCCCTGACGTCATTGATATTCGAAAGCTATATGCTCAGGGTGATGTTTTCACTTATGACCCCGGCTTCACGTCAACTGCGTCTTGTGACAGCACAATCACCTTCATCGATGGCGACAAAGGCGAACTTTTGCATCGCGGTTATCCGATTGATCAGCTCGCGGAAAAATCGCATTTCCTCGAAGTCTGCTACTTGCTGCTTTACGGCGAACTGCCATCTGCGACAAAGCTCGAGGAATTTGAAAATCTGGTGACCAATCACACCATGCTTCACGAGCAAATGATGTATTTTTTCAGAGGCTTCCGCCGCGATGCGCATCCTATGGCCATTATGGTTGGTGTGGTTGGCGCGATGTCGGCTTTCTATCACGACAGCACCGATATTTCTGATCCGCACCAGCGCGAAGTTGCGTCAATCCGCCTTATCGCGAAAATGCCGACGATTGCGGCTTGGGCCTATAAATTCTCGATTGGCCAGCCCTTTGTCTATCCACGCAACGATATGGACTATGCGTCGAACTTTCTGCGCATGTGCTTTGCGGTTCCTGCTGAAGACTACGAAGTGAACCCCATTCTGGCGCGTGCCATGGACCGGATTTTCACGCTTCATGCGGATCACGAACAGAATGCCTCGACCTCGACTGTGCGCCTGGCGTCGTCATCGGGTGCGAACCCGTTCGCTTGTATCGCCGCTGGCATCGCCTGCCTTTGGGGCCCTGCCCATGGTGGTGCGAACCAAGCTTGCCTTGAGATGTTAGAAGAAATTGGCACCGTCGACCGCATTCCTGAATTCATTGCGCGCGCCAAGGACAAGAACGACGACTATCGCC
Organism: Paracoccaceae bacterium; assembly: GCA_028097405.1. GTDB lineage: Bacteria > Pseudomonadota > Alphaproteobacteria > Rhodobacterales > Rhodobacteraceae > CALKXV01. The sequence continues at coordinate 18,287 of JAOHEK010000017.1, forward strand.
TGATGGGCTTTGGCCACCGCGTGTATAAGAATTTCGATCCTCGCGCGACGGTCATGAAGCAATCGGCGGATGAGGTGCTTGAGCTTTTGGGTGTCGAGAACAACCCGAAACTACAGGTCGCCAAAGAACTGGAACGCCAGGCGCTGGAAGACCCATATTTCGCAGACAAGAAGTTGTTCCCGAACGTGGATTTCTATTCGGGCATAATTCTTGAAGCCATGGGTTTCCCGACGTCCATGTTCACGCCGATTTTCTCACTGGCCCGCACCGTTGGCTGGATCAGCCAGTGGAAGGAAATGATCGCGGATCCACAGAACAAGATCGGTCGTCCGCGCCAGCTTTACGTCGGTGAGAAAGCGCGCGATTACGTGGATGTGGAAAATCGCTAAACCTCTGATACGAAATCCATAAAAAGCGAATGCCCAGTGGAATTGACTGGGCATTTTGCGTTGTGGAACACAGTTGAGCAATATTGCCGCAGCGCAGCGTTATTCTGGAAAAACGACCTATCTTAACTTAAGAACAAAGGAGAGGGTTATGAAAATCACGCAAGACCAGACCCGGCAGACGAACTTAGAAATCCACCACGTCCCACAGGATTTTCGTGACCGCATCGCGCTGAAAACTGTAAAGTTCATGCGTATTTTTGCCGACAAGTTCTTTGCCAAACGCTATGGACACCGCGCCGTTGTGCTAGAAACCGTCGCCGCCGTACCCGGCATGGTTGGCGGGCTTTTGCAGCACCTGAAGGCCATTCGTCATATCCGTGATGATCAGGGCTGGATCAAAGAACTTTTGGACGAAGCCGACAACGAACGCATGCACCTGATGACGTTCATCAAAATCGCAGAACCGACTAGGGCGGAACGGCTGCTAATTGTGCTGGGCCAAGCGGTTTTCTATAATGCATACTTCTGGACCTACCTTTTAGCACCGCGCGTCGCGCACCGGATCGTTGGGTATCTCGAAGAAGAGGCCGTGTTCAGCTATACCGAGTACTTGCAAGAGATCGACGCAGGCCGGGTCGAAAACGTACCCGCCCCTCAGATCGCTATCGACTACTGGTCGCTTCGTACGGATGCACGCCTGCGCGACGTCGTGCTAGCCGTGCGTGCCGACGAGGCCCTGCACCGTGACACCAACCATGAATTCGCGAACCAATTGGTTGCAGGCATGCACTAGGGCTTAACGCCCCTCGTATTCGGCAGGTCGTTTTTCTAGGAAGGCCATAACGCCTTCCCGGAAATCCCGCGACTTGCCGCATTCGCCTTGCAACTGTGCTTCCAGCATCAACTGTTCTTCCAAAGAATTACCGTAGGTACCCCGGATTGCTGCTTTGGTATGACCGTAGGCCAGCGTCGGCCCCGAGGCGAGCTTGGCCGCCCGCTTGCGCCAATGGGCCGCAAACTCGTCGTCCGGCACGGCTTCCCAGATCATGCCCCATTCAACCGCTTGTTTCGCACTGACGGGTTCGGCAAATAACGCCGCCCCCATGGCGCGAGCGAACCCAACCTGGCGCGGCAACCAATAGGTTCCGCCCGCGTCGGGGATCAGGCCGATGCGTGTGAACGCCTGCAGAAATACAGCACGATCGGCTGCAATCACGACGTCCGCCGCCAAGGCCAGATTGGCCCCAGCACCTGCAGCCGCCCCGTTCACGGCAGAAATCGTTGGAACTTCGCAGTCGTAAATCGCGCGCAACAAAGGAACATATTCATCCCGCAACGTCCGCTCCATATTCACGCTATCAAAGGATGTTTTTGCGTCGCCCAAATCCTGACCTGAACAAAAGGCATCCCCCGCCCCCGTCAAGACAATCGCGCGTGCCTCTTTCGCGGCGGCCTTAACCGCATGCAACAGCTCGGCCCGCATCTGCGTGTTCAAAGCGTTTTTGCGATCAGCCCGGTTCAGCATGATCTCGGCATAGCCCGAGGTGTAGCTCAGGCGAATGGTCTGATAGTCCATTGGGCAATCCTTTTGGAAACGACCTTTAAATGATAAGTGAACGGATTGGTTCAAAAAAGGGGCAATCTTCGCGCGCGACGCGACGTTCTGCGCCTAGTCATCCAAAAGTTCGGCCAATCGCGCTTCTTCGCCCGAGGTCAAAGCCTCTGGTGCGTCATCATCGCGCCGTCGCCGGATATAGACGCCCGAGATACCAAGTGCGGCCAACAACAGCACCGGTCCCGCGACCCAAAGGATCACGTTCGACCCCGTCACAGGCGGATTGAGAAGTACGTATTCGCCATAGCGGTCCACGATAAAGGCCATTGCCTCGTCGTCCGTATCGCCACCCGCAATTCTCTCGCGCACTAAAACGCGGAGATCCCGGGCCAATTCGGCATTGCTTTCGTCGATGGATTCATTGCGACAGACCAGACAGCGCAGCTCCTTTGAAAGCGCACGTGCGCGGTCTTCAAGGACCGGATCCTCAAGCATCTCGCCGGGTTCTACGGCCCAAGCAGCACCCGCCATCATCACCAAGAAAGCCAAAGCGCGCAGGATCATTCCGCAGGCACTCCCGCAGGTGTTTTGCGCGCGCCCGCTGCCACTCGGAACCGGCGATCTGTCAGGGACAGCAAACCACCCAAAGACATGATAATCGCGCCCGCCCAAATCCAGTTCGCAAATGGCTTGAAATACGACCGCACCGCCCAGCCTCCGCCCGGCTGTTCATCGCCAATGACCAGATAGATGTCGCGGAACACACCGTTGTCGATGGCCGCTTCCGTGGTCGGCATCGCGGCAACCGGATAAACGCGTTTTTCAGGATACAGCACAGCAACCTCGCGCTCGTTCTTGGACACCCGCAATTCGGCCATGGTCGAGAAATAGTTCGGCCCCTCAACATCATCGACGGCGGCCAAGGTGATTTCGTGGTCCGCAACCGTGAAGGTATCGCCAACTTGGGCGACGCGAATGTCCTCGGTCTCCCATGCCAGCATCAGCGAGATCCCGATGATCGTCACGCCTAACCCCGAATGCGCCACAACCCGACCCCAGTCCGATCGCGGCAAACGCCACGCCCGTCCCAGCTTGGCGCGGACATCCGTTCCAGTCTTCAACCACAGATCAAGGCCAGCGCCCAAGATCAGCCAAGCGCCCAAAAATGCACCCATCGGGGCCAATAGACTGCGTTCGGTCTGAACCACCCAGATCAGCGCCGCGACAGAAAAAGCCAAAAGAAACACCACCCAAAGCGGCCGCAACACACGCCCTAACTTCGCACGTTTCCATGGCATCACAGTGCCAAGTGGCAACGCCAGCGCAAGCAAGATCATGAAGGGCGTGAAGGTCGCATCAAAGAACGGCGGACCAACCGAGACTTTCCGGTCGAACGCCATTTCGGCCAGCAAAGGCCAGATCGTGCCAATGAACACAACGAAGGTCGCCACCGCCAAAAGCACATTGTTCAAAACCAGCGCACTTTCCCGGCTGACCGTCCCAAAGACACCCTTAGCCTGCATCGAGCCTGCGCGCGCGGCATAAAGCATCAGCGCGCCGCCCATGAAAAAGCCCGTGATCCCCAGCAGATAAACACCACGCTCGGGATCATTCGCGAAAGCATGCACACTGGTCAAAACGCCCGAACGCACAATAAATGCACCGATCAGCGAAAATCCAAAGGCTAGGATGGCCAGAAGGATTGTCCAAGCTTTCAACGCCTCGCGCTTTTCCACCACGATGGCCGAGTGCAATAAGGCCGCCGAAATCAGCCACGGCATAAAGGACGCGTTTTCGACCGGATCCCAGAACCAAAAGCCGCCCCAACCCAGCTCGTAATACGCCCACCATGATCCAAGTGCGATCCCGATGGTCAGCATCAGCCAAGCCAGCAAAGTCCAAGGTCGCACCCACCGACCCCAAGCCGCATCAACGCGGCCTTCGATCAAAGCGGCAACCGCGAAAGAAAACGACGTCGAAAGCCCAACATAGCCGAGGTACAAAAACGGTGGATGGAAGGCGAGGCCCGGGTCTTGCAGCAACGGGTTCAAATCCTGCCCGTTCAGCGGCGGAAATTCCAGACGAAGAAAGGGGTTCGACGTAAAGATCAAAAAGGCCAGAAAAGCCACACCAATCGAGGCCTGAACGCCCAACACGCGGGCTTTCAATCCATCGGGCAGATTGCTTCCAAACAAGGCCACCAATGCGCCAAACACCGCAATAATCAGGCACCAAAGCAGCATCGAGCCTTCGTGATTTCCCCAAACCCCCGACACTTTGTACAGCATCGGCTTCAATGTGTGCGAGTTCAAGGTGACAATGCGGACCGAGAAATCGGACACCACAAAGGCATAGGTCAGCGCCATAAACGAGATCGTCAACAAGGCCGCCTGCGCCAGTGCCGCGGGTTCGGCCATGGCCATCCAGCCGCTCCAACGCTTATGAGCGCCGACAAGGGGCATAACCGTTTGAAGGACCGCGACAAAAAGCGCGAGGATAAGGGCGAAGTGACCGATTTCAACTATCATGATCGAATGATAGATCGACCGCGCGAAACATCCAAGGTCCTGCGCTGTCTTATCGCAGGAGTTCGATCATCAAATCGTGAATTGCGCCAGCACGGACAGTGCAAGGCTGACACCAACCGGGATCAGGTATCCCGATCCCGTCAGGCCAAAAGACTGCCAAATCACTTTGAAATGCAAAATCGCGCCCACGAAATAGACAGACAGCATGATAAACGGCACCGGTGCCTCAACCATCCAATGGGGATTGCCCTGAAGGTAAAACATCCACCACCAGCCAATCACACTGGCCGCACCTGCCCAGCCAAAGAACATGCCAATCGCCAAAGGCGTCGCGCGGCGCGCCCAAAGCCACAGAAACGTCAGCGACACCATCGCCGCCATCAAGGCCAAGGCACCATAGCCAATCGCAAACGAGCGATCATGACCGATAAGAGCATTCGACAGTAGAAATGCCGCCGAAACACCAACAAGGATAATGATGGGTTGGATCATTGCTTCAAAACCTCTCGGACGGTTTGGTCAAGCATGTCGAACGCCCGATCATTGCGTTTGATGGCCTCGGCCAGACGGCGCCCGCTTAAGAAGTCGCGCAGGCGTTTCCAAATGGATTTGACCATATCAATTCCTCGGCATTCGTTCTTTGATGACAGTGGCAATCTCGGTCAAGACGCTGGCGTTCTTGTCCAGAACGGCGCGCGTCGCCTTGTCTTTTTCCAAATCGCGCCAAAGCAGGAAAAATACTAAGATCACCCAAGGCCCATGTTCAGCCAGCAGTTTCAAAAGAACGTCGCCAGTCATCCCCCTGCCCGCCACTCCGCAAGAGCTGCGTTTCCACGGAAATCGACGGGGCCAGTGGTACGCTCGGTCGGTTGGGCAGGTTCACGCGCTTCATCCTCAGACATCGGCGCGTCGAAAGCGGCGTCAGACACATCGTCAGTCTCGGATACACGCAAGTCTTCCAAATCTCGGATGTGACGTGTGACGTCCGCTGTCCGCGCAATCGTCGCCGTCAGACCTTTCTGAAGATCATGGTTTTTCGCCTGATGACGCGCGCCAAAGTAAAATGACACAATCGCCCCCATCAGCCACCAAAGCGGCTCGGGCACCAAAGCCACGCCTTGCATCCTTTGCGCGAACCAGATCGGGTCCACCATGGCCGAAACAAAAAGCCCAAGCGTGCCAAACGCCAATAAGGGACGCGGCAACCGGTTTAATCCGTCAATAGAACGATCAAAAATCCCTTGCTTTGGCTGCGCAAACTCGGCTGCAAACTGCGCCAGAACCGCCGCCTCGCGTGCGGCGTCCCGCACCGCCGAAGCCTCGGCGTTCGGTCGAAACACCTCAACCGTATCGCGAATAACATTGCGGCCACCGCCAAAGATCGTGCCGAAAATGTCGCCAATTATCCCCATGACGCCACCCGATGTTGATGCTCTGCAGCGCTCAAATGAAACCGGGGCGCAATAAACTCTTCCGCCCTTCGGATCCACCCGCCCTTGCCACCATTACGGGTGCGCGCAAACTTCCGGGATGCGGCTCGCCGATCCGCCAAAGCATAGTAATAATTACGCCGCTCGATCCCATAAGCATCACGAATATGATCCGGAGCCACCTCAAAAACACGTACCGCCACGCCAAGCGTCTTCGGCCCAATCTGCCCATCAACGGACGTCTGAAACCCCATCTTCCCGAAAAGCCGTTGCAGAATTTTTACAGCATTCGCGCCCGAATTCACCTGCATGTCGAACACACTCGCATGCAAAACCTCAGGCAGCTCGGCAATACCGGGCGCTTCGAAATAATGTTTGATGAAAATTCGTTCGGCTTCCGCACGGCTAAGGCGCTGTACGTCCGCCGCATCCACCCGACCGTCGCCCGTCAGATCAAGGCCCAACCGCCGCATGGTATGCACCGTCACACCATACTTCGTCGCCCCACCCGGATCGTCAGGGTCGTTCACATAGCCGCCTTCGCGGGCCAATATCTCTTTCGCAATGGACGTAACGCTTTGCATAAACCCACCTGTTTGTGTTGCGACAAACGGTGGGCCTTATGGCTTAACGCATGGGTAACTAGCCGTTCGGAGCCTGATAAACACCCTGCTCTTTCAGCGCATCAATCACCTCGGCTGGCATGTAGGTCTCGTCATGTTTTGCAAGAAGTTCAGAGGCTTGGAAGGTGCCATTCACAAAATAGCCCTTCACGATCGTCCCTTGTCCTTCCCCAAAAAGATCAGGAGCAGGATCACCGCCCACATAGCGCACCGGCACCTCTGTGGCACCATCGGTCACCACAAATGAAAACTCAACACCCTCAACCGGCGTCATCGAGCCGTCTTTCACAAGACCGCCTAACTGAAAATATTCATCCTCAGAAGGCGGTGCCGCCAAGACTTCAGTGGGCGAGCGGAAAAACTGAAACGCATCTTTCGGCAACAAAGCAAGCACCGACAAAACGCCCACAAGACATATCCCTGCAAGCACAATCACCTGAACCCGTCGTTGCTTCTTTAAACCCTTCATAACGCCTCTCTTTTCGCCATTATACACAAATGGGCCCAAAACCGCACCAATTCAACTTCTTCTGCCCAAAATACTTCGGGGGTGTGGGGGCAGAGCCCCCACCACCGCGACGCGCCTCAGCGCGGCGCAAACCCTTAAGGATATACCGGTGCCGCCATCAAACCCGCCGTCTCATCTTCACCCAGCATCAAATTGGCGTTCTGAATGGCCTGACCACTGGACCCTTTGGTCAGATTATCCAAGGTCGCCACAACCGTTGTTCGCCCCGGAACTCGATCCCCCGCAACCCCGATATGACAAAAGTTCGACGCCCGAACATCCTTCATCTGCGGCATCTCACCAAACGGCAAAACCTGCACGAATGTCTCGGATGCATAGGCTTCAGCCAAGGCCCCATAGACCGCGTCAGGGGCGCCCTTCAGATAACAGGTCATGACGATACCCCGCGTCGCAGGCAGTAAATGCGGCGTCAGTTGCACCCGCACATCCCGCCCCGCAACAAGGGAAAACTCCTGATCGAACTCGCCCAAATGCCGATGCGTCCCGCCCACTGAATAGGGCTTCACGTTCTCGTCTAATTCGGCCAACAACAAATGCTCTTTCAACGACCGTCCAGCCCCGGACACACCCGCCTTCAAATCCATGATGATGTCGTCCAGATCGATCACGCCGGCAGCAATCACGGGGCGCAAAGCAAACTGACCCGCCGCCGCGTTACACCCCGTGCCAGCCACAAAACGGGCCCCGCGGATGTCTTCCCGATAAAACTCTGTCAGCCCATAGACCGCCTCGCCCTGCATCTCCAAAGCCGAATGGGGCTTGCCATACAACGCCTCATAGGCAGCAGGATCACGCAGTCGGAAGTCAGCCGACAAATCCACGATTTTTACAGGCGGCGGAATAGACGGGATCACCGCCTGAGATGTGGCGTGCGGCAAGGCGCAAAACACCAAATCGACGCCCGAATAATCAAGTTCGTCGATCTTGATCAGGTCTGGTAAGTCCATATGACGCAAATGCGGATAGACCGAAGCCATGGGTTTCCCCGCCTTTCGATCCCCCGTCAATGCAACAATGCGAAACGATGGATGAACCGAAATCAACCGGATCAACTCGGCGCCCGTATATCCACTGGCACCCAAAATGGCGATATTATGGGGCATCAGACCCCTCCTTCAGATTTTTAGAATGTGTAAGGCGTCAACGGGCACGCCGCAATCACGCTGCGTGGAACTCAATTCGTCGTCGCAAAAACCGGGTCGCCTGATCAGACACCCTTTGAGGATCGCCAGTCGTTAAAAACATTCCAACCTCACCGGCCCCCCGCATATCGGGGCGTCGCTGCAAATAGTCTACCAAACTTTCCGCCACAAGTGCAGGCTGCGAGAACACCGGAATGTCCAGCCCGATTGCGGCGCGAAAGTCATCCTCGACGATGGGATAATGGGTGCAGCCCAGTACGGCAGCATCAGGCTTAGGCATCTTCCGCTTCAAGGCCTCCACATGACTGCGCACAAGGGCTTCCGCCAAGATCATGTCACCGTCTTCGATGGCATCCACCACACCCGCACAGGCCTGAGCTTCAACATCCACGCCAATCGCGCGAAACGCCAGTTCGCGCTGAAACGCACGGCTTTGCACCGTGGCGGGTGTCGCAAACAAGGCCACATGCTTAATGCCCACTTCCCGAGGGGGCGAGTTATCGCCCCATTGCCGCTCGGTTAAAGCTTCGATCAAGGGCACAAAGACGCCCAGCACACGCTTGTCCGACGGCACCCAGCTTTCTTGCATCCGACGCAATGCGGCAGCGGATGCGGTGTTGCAGGCAAGGATCACCAGATCGCACCCGGCTTCAAACAACCGCGACACACAAGCCGTTGTTAAATCATAGATATCACCCGCGTCCCGCACACCATAAGGCGTATTGGCATTGTCGCCCAGATACACGAATGGCACATCCGGCAAACGCTCTTGCGCTGCCTTCAAAACGGTTAACCCGCCCAATCCGCTGTCAAATATTCCGACCGCCATCTGTACTCGCCCGTTTGTGCTTTTCCTCGAACTCAAACCCATAAATCGGCTCAAGTCGCTTTGGGCTTAGGGCATAGGTGCGCGCGCGCAAAAAGTCCATCATGGCCTTTTGGTCCGAGCGATATACGTCCAGTTCCGCCGCCGGGATCGGATCACCGATCACCAGATTGACTGGGTCGTCCGTGCGGCGTTTGAATTCCTTGATCAACAGCGCCAAGCGCAAGGTCTGGTGTAAATGGCTTGCAATCTGAAACAGCCGCGAATTGCAGCCTTCAAAGAAAATCGGAACCACAGTCGCCCCGCTTTTCGAAATCATCTTCGCCGTGAACGACCGCCATGCCGGGTCCATAGGCCGCGAAAAAGGTTTGGCCGAGGTCGATACCGTGCCGCCGGGAAACACGCCAATCGCACCGCCACCGGCCAGATAGGACAATGCGTCTTTGCGGGTCTGCAGATTTTCGGCGATGGCCTCTCGCGTGGTGCCAAAACTGATCGGCAAAAGAACGCGGTTCAACTCGTCGGCTTTCTTGAAAACGCTGTTGGCAAGGATACGGAAATCGCCCCCACGCAGCGAACTTAGAATGTGCCCAATCGTCAGGCCGTCAAGGATGCCATAAGGGTGGTTTGAGACGACAACCAACGGGCCTTCTGTCGGTAGGTTCGAAATCGATCCACCCGTCACATTCAGACTTAGCCCATAGCGTTGAACCATAACCTGCCAAAAATCGGCACCGCGCGCGACCTCGTCTTCATACCCTTCGGCGCGTCGGATCAGCTTCAATCGACCCGTGGCGTTTTCCAATGTGCGGATTAAAGCGCGCCCTCCCCGCGTTTCAGCGGAGTGCGAGTAGCTGATATCACGGGCGACGTGCCGTCCCAATGTGGCGTGCTCCAGTTGCTTGCGCGTAGATATAAAGCCTGTGGTTAGTTTGGCGAGCAAACATTACCAATTGATGACGTCTGAACGCCCCCTGTGGCACCATTGCACGCCTCGCTATTCAGCTGCCTCGAGAACTGGGTCTTTTTCACCGCCTCGAAACGCCTCCAAAAGCGTGTCGCGTCGCGCCAAAGCCTTTTTAGCGTTCGCCTCTTTCACAGGTCCAAATCCACGAACTTCCATCGGCCATTCTGCCAGAGCAAGTGCCGCCTCCATGTTGCGACCCGGGTTCCTCAGAACTTCGGTCATGTCACGGCGGTAAGTCTTGATCAGACCCCGCTCCATCTTCCGTTCACTTGTGTATCCGAAGGGATTAAACGGCGTCCCGCGCAAGCGCTTCATACGCGCCAAAAGCGGAAACAGGCGTTCCATCATCTGCCCATAGTCGCGCTTTTTCGGACGCCCTATCGAATCCTTGCCGCCCAAGCCTGGAGGCGCCAGATGAAACGTCAGCTTCAGGTCGCCATCAAACGCCGCCTCGGCCTTGTCTCGAGACGTTTTCAGCAACCGGGCCACTTCGAATTCATCCTTATAGGCCAATAGCTTGTGATAGCTTTTTGCCACAAGCTCTTTCAGGGTTGCATCGTCAATCTTGTCGACAAAGTTGCGGTACTTTTTAGCCAACCGGCGCGACTGATAGGCCGTCAGATGATCTGCGCGAAACGCGATCTTTTCCTCCAACGTCCTCGGCAACGCAACCACCTTATCCGTCGTGATCTCGGCCACATTGTCAGGGTTCAAAACCGCCCAACGACCGATTTCGAATGCGCGGGTGTTTTCAGTGATTTTGGCACCGTTCAACTCAATCGCGCGCATCAAAGCCGGCAGACTTAGCGGCACCTGCCCCATCTGCCACGCCGCTCCCAATAGGATCATGTTCGAATAAATCGCATCACCCAAAGCCGCTTCCGCCAGAACGTAAGCATCAAATGCCACCAATCCGTCGCCCATTTTTGCTTCAAGTGACAGGCGTAACTGGTCGCCCGGAACGCGGAAATCGGGATTGCGTGTGAAGTCGCCTGTGATGATTTCGTGGGTATTCACCACGCCTTTGGTTTGACCAACCGTCATCAGTTGCGTGGTTTTCGAGCCCGCAGACACCACCAAATCGCCACCGATCAACGTGTCCGCCTCGCCAACCGCCACACGGATCGCGCTGATGTCTTCGGGCGCATTGCCGATCCGGCAGTGGATGTGAACGGCACCACCCTTCTGGGCGAGACCGGCCATCTCCATCACGCCAGCACCCTTGCCATCCAGATGCGCTGCCATCGCCAATAACGCGCCAATGGTCACAACCCCTGTACCACCAACCCCGGTGATCACGATGTTATGGGTTCCAGTGATCTTGGGCACCTCTGGATAGGGCAAAGACCCCGTGTCCAGTTCGATGCTAGCCTGCTTTTTCAGCTCAGCCCCCTCGACCGTGACGAACGACGGACAGAACCCTTTCAGGCATGAAAAATCCTTGTTGCAGGACGACTGATCAATCGCGCGTTTGCGACCCAACTCGGTTTCGACCGGCACAATCGACACGCAGTTCGATTGCACGCCACAATCACCGCAGCCTTCGCAAATGTCAGTGTTGATAAAAACGCGCTTGTCGATGTCGGGAAAGGTGCCGCGCTTGCGGCGACGTCGCTTTTCAGCCGCACAGGTCTGGATAAAGACAATCGCCGTCACGCCCTTGACCTTGGCCAGTCGCGATTGAACGTCTGGCATCTGATCCCGTTCGTGCCACCCGATATGAGCAGGGAAATCCCCGCGCTTTGGTTCTTCCTTAGGATCGAACACTACATCAACTGAGGTCACACCAGCCGCCAATAACTCGCGCACAATGCGTTCGGGCGGTAAGTCTCCGTCGTTGGCTTGCCCCCCGGTCATCGCGACCGCGTCGTTATACAACAGCTTGTAGGTTATGTTCACGCCCGACGCGATGGCCGCACGCACAGCCAAAATTCCGGAATGATTATACGTTCCGTCGCCCAAATTCTGGAACACATGGTCGCGCGTCGAAAACGGAGCCTCGCCAATCCAGTTTGCGCCTTCGGCCCCCATGTGGGTAAAGCCCGTCGTTTCGCGGTCCATCCATTGAACCATGAAGTGACAACCGATACCTGCATAACCACGCGCGCCGTCCTCCAACTTGGTCGAGGTATTATGCGGGCAACCCGAACAGAAATACGGCAAACGCGTCGCGATATCAGGCGCATTATCCCCGACCTGAGCCGCACGCACTTTTTGAAGTCCGGCTTTCACCGCATCGGTTCCGCGACTTTCTTCGATCAGAATATCGCCAATCTTTTCGGCAATCATCGCCGGATCAAGAGCATAGCGCACCGGAAACAACTCCTCAGCCCCTGGATGCCCTTTGCGCCAGCCATAAACCCGCCGCCCGCGCCGGTCGTCAAAGATCACCTCTTTGATCTGCACTTCCAGCAACTTGCGTTTTTCCTCGACCACCACGATCAGGTCCAACCCTTCGGCCCAATCGCGAAAACCCTTCATGTCCAAAGGAAATGTCTGCCCAACCTTATAGGTCGTCAGCCCAAGCCGATCTGCCTCGGCCTCATCAATCCCCAAAAGCCCAAGCGCATGCACCAGATCAAGCCAGTTCTTACCCGCCGCCACAAACCCGATCTTGGCCCCCGGCTTACCCCAAATTCGATTGTCCATCTTGTTGGCATGGGAAAACGCTTCGGCAGCGAAACGTTTGTGATCAGTGATGCGCGCTTCCTGCTCGATCCAATGATCCCCAAGCCGAATGTTCAGCCCACCTTCGGGCATGTCGATTTCAGGTGTCACGAACGAATGCCGGTTCAACCCCGCATCGACAACCGAAGTCACCTCGACAGTATCTTTCATCACCTTTAGCCCGGCCCAAACCCCAGCAAACCGCGACAACGCATAGCCATAAAGTCCGTAATCCAGAATTTCCTGAACGCCCGCGGGCGACAAGACAGGCATATAGGCATCAACCAAAGCCCAGTCCGACTGATGACAGACGGTCGAACTTTCGCCCGTGTGATCATCGCCCAAAGCCATCACAACCCCGCCATTGGGGGATGTTCCCGCCATATTGGCGTGACGCATCACATCGCCCGAACGATCCACACCGGGCCCCTTGCCGTACCAAAGCGCGAAAACACCATCCTTCGTGCCTTCGCCACGCAACTCGGCCTGCTGCGTGCCCCAAATCGCCGTGGCCGCAAGATCTTCGTTCAAGCCCGGCTGAAAGATCACATCCGCCTTGGCAAGGTCCTTGGCGGCTGCATTCATCTGCAAATCAACGGCACCCAAAGGCGAGCCACGATAGCCCGTCACATAGCCCGCCGTATTCAATCCCGCCGCTTCATCGCGCGCTTTTTGCATCAGCATCAAACGCACAAGCGCTTGGGTTCCGTTCATCAAAACCCGGTTCTGAGCCAGATCGAACTTGTCGTGCAGTGTCACATCACGGATCGACATTCGGGCCTCCTGGTTGCCACGTTTTGACTCTAGGTCAAATTTACTGACCTACAAAATCAAAGTTTGTCACGAGGGTGTTTGCTTTTCGTAATATGGCGCGCATATTGAGGGCATTCCACATGTCATATTATTGGAAAGAAGACCTTAATGGATTGGGATAAGTTAAGAATTTTCCACGCGGTCGCCGATGCTGGAAGCCTAACACATGCTGGTGACAGGCTTCATTTAAGCCAATCGGCGGTGTCTCGCCAAATTCGCGCCCTAGAAGAAACCTTGAACACAACCTTGTTCCATCGACATGCACGCGGTTTAATTCTAACCGAGCAGGGCGAACTTTTGTTCGACGCCGCTTCAGCCATGTCGCGCCGTCTGGATACCGCCGAAGCCCGCATCCGCGACAGCGAAGAAGAGGTGTTCGGCGAGCTTCGTGTCACCACGACGACCGCGTTTGGTTCGCTTTGGCTTGCCCCGCGCTTGCCCAAGCTTTACGAAAAATTCCCCGATCTGAAGCTTGATCTGATGCTGGAAGAACGCGTACTTGACCTGCCCATGCGCGAGGCCGATGTGGCCATTCGCATGAAGGAGCCCAGCCAAGCGGATCTGGTCCGCCGCAAGATTATGTCGGTTAAAATGTGCCTTTACGCCACGCCTGCCTACATCGAAAAAAACGGGATGCCGGACACACTGGACGACATGAAAACCCAACGTCTTATCAGCCAAAGCGTCAATTCCGCACAAGTCGGTGCGGCATCGCAACTGGTTACAGAATTACTGACCCACGAAGTCCCACTTCTTTTGACGGTGAACAACTACTTTGGCGTCTTGCAGGTGGTGCTGGCCGATCTCGGTGTCGGCGTTCTTCCAGACTATGTCACGCAAGATTTCCCCAATCTTTTAAGGGTCTTGCCCGACGTGCAATCAAACGACGTGCCGGTTTTCCTCGCCTACCCTGAGGAACTGCGCCAATCACGTCGGATCGCGGCCTTTCGCGATTTCGTGACGGAAGAAATCATCGCCTACCGCAAAAAGCGCAAAAAAGAAGGGCTTGTCGCCTAAGCTATGCGCAAAATGCAAAGCGGGTTTGACCAAACAGTCAATTCCCAACCTTGTTAACGTCCTTTAAGACGCCCACATGATTTTCGACGCAGTACTTGCTGCTGCTTCGAACCTCCCTGTTGGACTGGCCGGGCCTTGTGCCCGGCCTTTTTTTATTCAGCTTCTACAGACTCAATTCCTTAATGAATTTCGCTCATAATCCTCCTGAAAAAATACGATTTGATTCAAGGGCGTCCTCATGCAATGCCCGCAGGGCACATTGAAAGGACGCCGATGACCGATAGGCTCAGCGCTTACCTCGCTTCAAATGACTGGATTTTGGCCGATGGGGCGACAGGAACGAACCTGTTCAACATGGGGTTGGCCGCAGGTGACGCGCCCGAATTCTGGAACATCGACCGTACCGCAGACATTACAGCGCTATACAAGGGCGCTGTCGACGCTGGAAGCGATCTGTTCCTGACGAACACCTTCGGCGGCAATGCCTCACGCCTAAAACTACACAACGGTCAAGACCGTGTGCGCGAATTGAACCGCGCGGGCGCTGAAATTGGCCGCGACGTTGCTGACGCCTCCGGGCGCACCGTGATCGTTGCAGGTTCTATGGGCCCAACCGGCGAAATTTTCGAACCGCTTGGCCCGCTTAGCCATGCGGTCGCCGTTGAAATGTTCCACGAACAGGCCGAGGGACTGAAAGAAGGTGGCGCGGATGTGCTTTGGGTTGAAACCATCAGCGCGCCCGAAGAATACCGCGCCGCCAGCGAAGCCGCTGGACTTGCAGGAATGCCATGGTGCGGCACGATGAGCTTTGACACCGCTGGGCGCTCCATGATGGGCGTCACAAGCGCCGACATGGTCGGCTTGGTCGAAAAGGTAAAAACACCGCCGCTGGCCTTTGGTGCCAACTGTGGTGTTGGCGCGTCGGATCTTTTGCGCACCGTGCTTGGCTTTTCAGCGGCGAACCCAACCCGCCCGATCATCGCAAAAGGCAACGCAGGCATCCCGAAATACGTCGACGGTCACATCCACTATGACGGCACGCCCGATCTGATGGCTGATTATGCCGCTTTGGCGCGCGACTGTGGTGCGACGATCATCGGTGGCTGCTGCGGCACGACACCGGATCACTTGCGCACAATGCGCCATGCATTGGAAACGCGCCCCAAGGGCGAACGCCCGGCGTTAGATCTGATCGCAAGGAAATTGGGGGGATTTTCATCGCCTTTTGACGGCACCGAAGCGAATACCGAAGGCCAACCAATGCGCCGCCCTCGCCGCCGCGGTTAAGGCGGCTTAAGCGTCCAACAAGGCTTTCGCGGCGGCGCGCGCTTCTTGCGTGACGGTGTCGCCTGCCAACATACGCGCCAACTCGTCGATCCGGTCGGACTCGGACAGCACCACGACCTGACTTTGGGTCACGCCTGCTGCCACCTTTTTCTCAACCCGCCAGTGATGCGCTGCACGGGCCGCCACCTGCGGGCTGTGCGTCACAACCAGCACCTGCGATCCAGCTGCCAAATCCTCCAGCCGACGGCCCACAGCATCCGCCGTCGCTCCGCCCACGCCCCGATCGATTTCGTCAAAGATCATCGTTAAGCCTTCGGCCTCGGCGGTTAGGCACACCTTCAAGGCCAGTAAAAACCGGCTAAGCTCGCCCCCTGATGCGATCTTGTTCAACTGCCCCGCCGGCGCGCCCGGATTGGTCGCGACCGTGAAGGCAACGCGGTCACGTCCCTCGGGGCCGTCGTCATCCTGTGTGATCTCTGTCGAAAAACTGGCGCGCTCCATCTTCAACGGCGGCAGCTCCTTCGCCATGGCTTTGTCTAATGCTTCAGCCGCCCGCGCCCGTGCTGCGCCCAAAGCATCCGCCGCATCATCATAAGCACCCGCCGCATCCGACACAGCTTGCCGGAACCCCTTCAAATCACTTGCGCCTTCATCCAACGTAGACAAACGCGCGCGCAGCTCATTGCCGAACTGAGGCAAGTCATCTGGTTGTAACGAATGCTTGCGCGACAATCCTCGTATCGCAAAAAGCCGTTCTTCGACCTGCTCTAATTCGCTGGCGTCAAAGGCCAAACGGTCCAATGCCCGCGTCACGCCCTGCTCTGCCAGACCCAATTCCTCCAGCGCCCGATCCAGCGCGGCAATCGCGTCATCCAAAGTGCCTTCTGCTTCAACCGCCGCACCTGCCAGCCAACTGGCCGCGTCGCGCATGGTGCCTTCTGCACCGGCTCCGCCCAAAGCATCCCGCGCTTTCACGACATCTTCGCGGATTTTCTCGGCTACCTGCATCAAACGCCGCCGCGTATCCAAGACCGCGTCTTCCCCAACTTCGGGTGAGACTTTGTCCATTTCGGCCACCGAATGGCGCAGGAAATCCTCTTCCTCGCGGACTTCTGCCAACCGTGCTTCGGCCTCGATCAAAGCGGCGCGTGCACCTTGCAGATCGCGCCATGCGACCCGAGACCGCGCCACCAAATCGTCGAGATCACCAAAGGCATCCAAAAGCTGACGATGTCCGCGCGGGTTCAACAGGCCACGATCATCATGCTGACCGTGAAGTTCGACCAATGTGTCCGACAATTGGCGCAAAACCTCGCCCGACACACGTCGATCGTTGACCCAAGCGGTCTTGCGCCCATCTTTGGCGTTCACGCGGCGAATGATAAGACTATCTTCGGTCGGCAACCCGGCTTCGTCCAAAACGGCAAAAGCCGGATGGCCCGGGGCCAAATCGAACTCGGCCACGACCTCGCCCTGTTCGGCCCCTTCCCGCACCAATTCCGCACGGCCCCGCCAGCCCAAAACAAAACCAAGCGCATCCAACAGAATGGATTTTCCCGCCCCAGTTTCCCCGGTCAGCACGTTCAACCCGGGCGACAAGGCAAGCTCAAGCCGGTCGATGATCAACATGTCCCGGATGTCGAGGCTTGTCAGCATGTCCGGATCGTCAAATCCACTCGCCAAGAACGGTTTGGCGATAGATTTGTGCAAGAAAGCCGTTGCCGCGCGCTTCGGGCTTCAGGCCCCGCTTGGTCAGTAAATCAAAACTATCCTGATACCATTCTGTGCTTTGAAAGTTGAAACCCAAGATAGCTCCAGCCGTTTGCGCTTCATCGGTCAAGCCTAGGGCCAGATAGGCTTCGACCAATCGGTGCAGCGCTTCTGGGGTCTGGCTGGTGGTCTGAAAGTCTTCGACAACAACCCTAAACCGATTGATGGCGGCGATGTAATTCCCACGTGAAAGGTAAAAGCGCCCGATTTCCATTTCCTTGCCGGCCAGATGGTCAAAGGCCAGATCGAACTTCAGGACTGAAGATCGCGCATATTCGCTATCCGGATAGATTTCGATCACATCCCGCAGCGATTGCAGCGCCTGAAATGTCAGTCCCTGATCCCGCCCAACGTCGTCGATCTGGTCATAGTAAGACAGGGCCAGCAAATACTGCGCCCATGGGGCATCATCATCGGCGGGATAAATATCCAGAAACCGCTGCGCAGCGCCTCGTGCAGATTCATAGTCGCGTTCAAGATGGAAGGTATAAGCCTGCATCACCAGCGCACGACGGGCCCATTCGGAAAACGGGTAAAGCCGCTCGACCTCACCAAAGAGATCAGCCGCGTCCTCGCGCGCCCCCTCTTCCAAGTTGAATTCGCCCTGACGAAACAATTCTTCCGCTGAAAAACTCTCCAACGGACGATCATCTTCACTTTGGCTAAAAATTGAACAGCCCGACAGAAAGACTAGTAAAGCCCCCGCTGCAACGACTTTTGCCAAGCCCCAACCCAATATACGCGTCTTTTTCATACCCTCACCACACCGGTGCCGGTCCGACTGGTACCATGGGAAACAGGCCGTGCAAACGGTTTTAGCGTTTCATCCCACCGTCGTGACTATGCCGCAATTGTTGCTGCATCCGTGCCTTTCAGACCAGCACCGGGAAGGCGCGCGGCCAACGCGGCATCGCACTCGACCATCTCGAAAGCCGTAGGGTCTGCAAACAACGCACGTAACAGCTGGTTTGTCATCGCATGCCCAGCGCGATGACCCACATAGCGAGCCAAAATCGGAGCCCCTGCCAAGGTTAAATCACCTAATGCATCAAGCATTTTATGGCGAACCGGCTCGTCATGATGCCGCATTCCGCCCGGTGTAACGACCTTTTCGCCGTCAACTACCACAGCCGAAGACACCGACCCGCCGACAATCAGCCCACGCTGGCGCATCTGATCGATATCGGCCTTGCGACAGAACGTCCGGCTATCGCAAAGTTCGTGAACAAACGCACCATTGGCCATATTCAGGCTTTTTTCCTGACGTCCGATAACGCTGTCGGCGAAATCTATCTTAAAATCAATTTTCAACTCGTCTGCAGGCATCAGCGTGACCATAGCATCGCCCTGTTGTACGTGAATTGGCCGCAGCACGCGAATAGCGCGCACCGGCATGTCCAGCTTGCGTATACCTCGGGCCAGAATCCCGGCCACGAAAGGCGCCGATGATCCATCCAACAAAGGCACTTCGGGCCCATTGATCTCAACCAAAGCGTTGTGCACCCCGCACCCCGCCAACGCCGCCATCAAATGCTCAATCGTTGCGACACAAACGCCGTCATCATTCGAAATCTTGGTGTTCAATTCGGTGTTTGAAACACGGTCCCACTTCGCAGGGATCAACGGATCACGATCCTTAATGTCCGTGCGTCGAAACCAGATTCCGTATTCTGCCGAGGCCGGCTGCACGGAAACGCGGACGGTTCGGCCTGTATGAAGCCCCGTCCCGGTAAACACCACCGTGGATTTAATTGTCGTTTGCAAGGGTTTGTCCCATTTTTTAGACCGGTCCTGCCTGACTTGGTTCCGGCGTAATCTAAGTAGGCTGGGTCGTTAACGTCCTCAACACAATCATTGCAACATCCTGAAACATGACTGTTACATTTCGGCGGTTTGCTGCCTCGACGATGCGTGAAGGCCAATTAATACCTGTTAAAAAGGAAAAAGGGCCGGAAACCCGGCCCTTTAAAACGTGATTCGTTTTTAACGATTAAGTATCCGGAATAGTGTTGTCTTCGGCCGTATCATCGTCATGACCAAGGCCGGTGTTGTCCCCTAGGCCCTCTATGCCCAGCTGCCCGGCGAAACGAGGTGCTGTGACGACGATATTGTAGAACTCTGTCGTCGTCAGACCCATTTCGATGACCGGCACATAAGTCGACCAGCTTTCAACAACGATGGCTTGCGCGGAACTCGCCATAATTGGAACATGAGGGCTGACAACCGTGGCAATGTCTGCCTGAGTGAGCCCTGGCCCTACACCCTCAGAAGTTATTTCCCTGGACCAGAGCCTGTTATGCTCTTCGGTGACGTCGTCATAAGTGACGACCGAGACGCGAAGCCTTACCGGCTGGCGCGAGCGCGACAACCATTCGTAAACGCGCTGCGTCCCGATCAACAGTTCATTGGTGACGTCGTCTTGTTCCCGCGACAGAAGGTCAGCGACGGTATAGGCTGCCTTCACGTTAATGTTGCTTTCGCGCAATCCCTCAAAGAAGACATACATCGCCAAAAAGGCCCATGCCAGCAGCGGGAACATCAAGATGGCTTCCACTGAAAAGCTGCCGCGTTCATCTTTGATGTTACGATTAAGTGCTGTTCGAAGTCTCATTTCATCTCTCCTACGCCGGTTCATTTACAAAGGCGGTGGAAGCAATCACCTTGTAGTCACCGGTTACTGGGTCCAACGGAATCGTTCGCCCGACACCAAAGCCCGGAAAGATAGGATCAATGACCGAACAGACCCGCATCAGCATCGTTTCATGTTCAGCACCGTTTTCGAATCTGATCGGCGCTTGAATAGCACGGTCACGCTTGATGCAATCGACGCCTCCAGTGAGGCCTTGAAAATTATCTCTATCGACGGCCTGAAGCTCGATCCTTGTCGTCTCTAAACAATCGGGAACAACAACCGCGATGCCACAGATCTGAGCCAAAACAGTGTCGTAAGTCAGATCTGCGCCACCCTGCAAACGGATGTCCCGAACAACGATGTCGGTGGCTCGTTCAAGCATCACCGCCCTTGTGTTCATGATCGCCACTTCGAAGGCGTAGATAAAAACACTTAGGAAAAACGGAAATACGATGACCAATTCAACCGTAGCTGCGCCGGATTCGCTTAAGCCAAGGCGGCGCAGGCTTTTACTGAATTTTCGAGCAAAATGTCTCATTTTGTTAACTTCAGCTGGTTGATCTGGTTCGCAATCGACGCGAACGCTTCTTCAATGTCCAAGTTATCTTCGCCGCTAACCCGGTAGAAGTGGTTTTCGGACGAAGCGCAGGCTTCCATTATAGCCGCCGAGTCATTCGTCACCTCAAAACCAATTGAGAAAATCACGATGCCTTGGTCTTTGGCAGTCTGACAGATATCGGCCAAACGATCGTTCTTTTCGTCTTGGTCAATCTCATTGCGAGGTTCTTCAAGCGCGTCATAGAAGTGGTTGGCGTTCCGCGGCGTACCCTGATCGTAGATCGCGAATGCACGGCGCGATATTGGCATATTGTGCCAAGCTTCCAACCATGTCAGTTGCTCGGTCGGCGCGGGCGACACGTTTTTCCAGTTCTTACGCGATACGTTGTACCAAAGTTCGTTCGAACCACCGCTTCCATCGCGGTCGCCAGGCTCTAGAAAGCTGAAGACATCGCCAGCACGGTTTGGGTCGCCCAGATTATGGCCCGGGTCGGGCTCCTCGGAAACCAGAATGTCATCGTCACCGTCGGGGTCGCGGAAGTACGGGCTTAGGCCCTCTTTATACTTGTCTTCCAATTCGTACTGGGTCGTATTGATCCCGTCCGTCATCACCACGATAAACTTCAAGAAGTCATCGCTGCCATCCGCCAGATCAACGCCGTTGTGAGGGTGGGGACGTACAGAGAATGCGTTGTCGATGCCACCGCCCGGGATCAGATTGTTCAAAGCATCATTCATCGAGGGGTCAAGCAACGCTGCACCCCATTTGACCGCAACGTCGATTGACGTGTTGCCGTTCGCCCGGAAATCATCGATCTGGTCTTTCAGAGCGGTCGCATTGTTGGACCACGGTGTGATGTCAAAATAACTGTTGTCCCGGCAAACAGGGGACCCAATATCCATGCTTGACCGATAGCTTCTCCATGGATCAAACGACGCAGTCTGAGACAACGGAACCGGCTCCATGAACGGAATTAGATTTCCATCGGCATCCAACGCAGGCGTGATGCCATCGGCTTCCATCACCCAAATATTATTGCCGGATCCGTCAACGCTCTGTCTTTGGCGGTGAATGGCTGTCGTTTCAAAATCTTCTTCCTCGAAATTCGCGCAATGCGAATAGTCGTGGCTGTGAATGATTGTTAGTTCGTCCAAAAGGTCCGACCCTGCCGAAACTTGTGTCGAATAGGGAACAAGCGATACCGAGACGCGGTCGTCTTCGGCACCAGCCAGAATGTCGTCCAAGAAAGCCTTCGCAGCTTCCTGCATGTCGTCAAGCTTGTTTCCGGCGCCCATTGATCCCGAAATGTCCAAAACCAAAGACACTTCAACGTCTTTGATCGCTTGTTCGGCGCCCGACGTCGTGTTGTAGGGCAAGGTATCTACACCGACGAGGTTCATCAAAACCGTGTCAAAACCGCCGCCAACAGTCACCGAGACCTGACGACCGGTAATAACGCCCCCGCCACCGACTTCTACCACCGAAATGTCGTCATCGGTGACCGTGATGCCAACCTTCGAAAGGTAGTCCTTAACAACTTCCTTCGGATCGAAGGTTTGGTTGAGGTTCGCCGCCGCAAGCACCGCGCGGTCAGTCGAGTTCTGAACATGTGTCCGACGGTCTTCATAAAGCATCAGGTCAACGGCGACACCACCGAAGATAAGCATGGCCAGGAAAATGAAGAGCGAGAAAATGATCAACGATCCGTCCTCATCGCGACGATACTGTCTGGCACGCTGTTTGGCGGTCATCCAGGCTGTACGGTGGTCTCGTAGCAGCATTGCAGTCTCCTCTTTCATAATCCGTTCACACTTGTGTCCGCAGCAGCGGTCTGGACATCACAGTCCTTAATGAGAGTGTTCTTAGTGGGAGGAGATCATGGCCAGTCTGTGGCAACCGTCGATAAGCTGTGAAAAAAAGCATTACGGAACAGCGCGTTGTGTTTCCGAGAACAGTCTGTTCCAATCTAGGAACAATGCCGATCTGCACAGGACGTGCACAAACAGAAAAAGGGCCGGCCCAAAGGCCGACCCAGTGGGAGTGATTTTTTAAACTCTAGTTGGCTTGACGACGCAGGAATGCGGGGATCTCGATCCGCTCTTGATCTTCGCTCAGCTGAGGCTCTTCTGCAGGCACTGCGCGCCCAACGGGTGGCTGCTGACGTCGTGTATCGGCCGAACCATCGGCGTTAGCCACACCACCGGCCATCCGCGTGATCAATGTGTTGATCCCGAAACGGGGACGTTCAGGTTCTGACTGCATCGGAGCCGCGACCGGCTGGGCTGGTGGCATATAACGTGCCTCTCCCGGCTGGTGGTTGGCCAAAGACCCCGGTGCACGGCCCGTTACCCGTTCCAGACGCGCCAAGGCTTCCGGTGTCGGCGTACCGGCAACAGGGCGACCATGGGCATCTAATTGCGCGGGCTGCGGCTGATAAGCTGGGGCTGGCAAACCGTCCGCCGTGGTTGGGGCAGCAGGCTCTAGCCCTTCAAAAAGGCTGGGTTCTACGTGAGCCGCAGGCTCGGCATGGGCCTGCGCAACCGCTGGCTGCTCAAAAACAGGTTGTTCGTAAACCGGTGCCGCGGCGATTGGCGCAGGCTGCGCAACCGGCTCGGACATAATATGGGTCGTTGCTGGTGGAGCCGCGATTTGCACCTCGGCGTCGATGCCTGTGGCCACAACGCTGACCCGCATCATGCCTTCCATCGCCATATCCAATGTCGAACCCACGATGATATTCGCGTCGGCATCGACTTCTTCGCGGATACGGTTGGCGGCTTCGTCCAGTTCGAACAATGTCAGGTCTTCGGCACCTGTGATGTTGATCAAGACGCCCTTGGCACCCTTCAGACTGATTTCGTCCAACAATGGGTTGGCAATCGCCTTCTCGGCGGCCTGAACAGCGCGATCTTCGCCCTCGGCCTCGCCGGTGCCCATCATCGCCTTGCCCATTTCGTCCATCACAGACCGCACATCGGCAAAATCCAGATTGATCAGACCCGGGCGTACCATCAGATCGGTCACGCCTTTAACACCTTGGTGCAGAACGTCATCGGCCATGCTGAAAGCTTCGGTAAACGTAGTCTTTTCGTTCGCAATACGGAACAGATTCTGGTTCGGAATGATGATCAGTGTGTCGACCATCTTTTGCAGGGCTTCGATACCCTCTTCCGCCTGACGCATCCGCTTGGCGCCTTCGAACTGAAATGGCTTGGTCACAACACCAACGGTCAGCACACCCAACTCGCGTGCCGCCTGCGCGATGATCGGAGCCGCGCCCGTGCCAGTACCGCCGCCCATTCCTGCCGTGATGAAACACATATGTGCGCCGGCCAGCTGGTCCACGATTTCTTCAATCGTCTCTTCAGCGGCAGCAGCGCCAACACTTGGCCGCGCTCCGGCACCCAAACCTTCGGTAACGCGCAGGCCCATTTGAATTTTCGTCGATGCCTGCGATTGTTGCAGCGCTTGTGCGTCGGTATTCGCAACAACGAATTCAACGCCCTCAAGCTTCTTTTCAATCATGTTGTTAACGGCGTTACCGCCCGCGCCACCGACACCGAACACGGTAATGCGTGGCTTTAGTTCTTCGTGTGAGGGCACAGTCAAGTTTAGGGTCATAGGTTCGTCCGCCTGTTTGTTGTCATCGCACTACCGGGCAGAAGCGCGATTTGTACGACCCTTAAGGCCGTCTGCTGGATGAAAGTGACCTTACCCAAAGGCAATCAATAGGTCACCCCGATTCGAGGCCGAAACCACGAAATATGGCATTTTTTTGTGGGCCTTCCCCATCATGTCGTGCGACCAACAATATCCTGTGAGATGATACGGACTTACGTCATCATCTTCACGCAAAGTCGTGGCGTCGCGCGGAACGCACCACAACCCTTGGTTGCACCCTACAATCTGAAGTGGCTGCTCTGCCTCCTTCGTGGCCGTTGTCCGACCTTGTAAATACCTTAGCAGATTCGCCTGACACCGTCGCCCACTTTCTACCAGTTGCTCTTGAACCATTTCATCGCACGGCGCAGGGACCGCGGCGCGCCAAGATCGCTTGGCATCTCGAAATCCCAAAACTCGTCCTGCGGATGCGCCGCAAACAGGCTAAGGCCGACAGCGCTTGCAAATGCCGTGCCCGTCGCCGCCTGAGGAAGCCCGTGCACACGCAAAGGTCGCCCGATCCGTACCTGCTGACCCAGTATCTTCGGCGCAAGCGTATCCAATCCCGGAATTTGGCTCGCCCCACCCGTCAATACGATCTGCTGGCTTGGCAAATGCTCAAACCCTGCCGCGTCCAGACGTTCGCGCACCTCTTCCAGAATTTCCTCAACCCGTGGCCGCATGATCCCGATCAACTCGGCCCGACTAACCGTGCGCCGGTCATGTTCCCAATCGCCCGTCTCGCCACCGATCTCGATCATCTCGCGATCATCCATTCCGGTCGCCACGACGCCGCCATGGAACGTCTTCAACCGCTCAGCCGACGCCAGCCCAATCTGCAAACCCTTGGAAATATCTTGCGTCACATGCTCGCCGCCAAGACGCACAGTGTCAGCATAAATCATGTGGCGCTTCATAAAGATCGACAGCCCCGTCGTACCGCCGCCCATGTCAACGCAGGCCGCACCCAGTTCCTGCTCGTCTTCAACCAAAGCCGCAATGCCCGACACGTAAGACGAAAGAGCCAAACCAGCCAGTTCAAGATCGCACCGCCGCAGACAATAGATCAGATTCTCGATCACCGGCGTATCGACCGTCAGCATATGCAAATCACACGCCAATCGCTGCCCGATTTGGTCACGCGGATCAATCAGACCCGAGCGATGATCCAGCGCAAAGTTCACCGGCTGAGCATGCAGAATTTCACGATCTGCCCCGAAATCCGGCAGATCACAAGCCGCCAGCACATGGGCGATATCAGACTCGTTCACAACATCGCCGCCGATATTCACCTGACCCGCAACACCATAAGACCGAGGCTGACCGCCCGACAAACACGCAATCACATGATCAACCCGGCAGTTCGCCATCTTCTGCGCCGCCTGCACCGCCGTCCGTATCGCCCGTTCAGTTTCCTGTACCGCACAGGTTTCACCCAGTTTGATCCCACGCGACCGCGTTGTGGCCGCTCCAATCACCCGAAATTTGGTCTGGCCCGCCATCGCGCCAATGCCTTCACCCGATGGTATCCCCTCGCGACCATCAAACTTCAGGAT
The DNA here is from genome assembly GCA_028097405.1 of Paracoccaceae bacterium. GTDB lineage: Bacteria > Pseudomonadota > Alphaproteobacteria > Rhodobacterales > Rhodobacteraceae > CALKXV01. Next base: position 44,237 of record JAOHEK010000017.1, read on the forward strand.
CAAACAGGCGATTTTCGACGTGCCCACGTCCAGAATGGCAATCACACCACGCTGAATGGCCGCCTGCCGCATCGCCCGCATCGATCGTTGGTTTTGATAAAGATCGTTGAGTATTCTCATTCCGCCACAAACCCCGTTTCAAATAGTATGTCACTCGCCCCTACACCCAACCGCAAAACCGGACGGCCGGGGTTTCGGAAATCCACGACGGACAGATCGCGTTCTAAAAGATCTTGCGCTTGATCAAGCGCGATCACCTTTTCCATCGCCGCCGCTGCCTCGGATTCCGGTAGCATGATCCGCTGATCCCGGTCCAAAACCACATCCCAACGGCGTTCACCCACGCGCAGGAAACCCCGCAACCGATCCCGGATCGGCAAGGCTGCGGCGAAAAGCGCCATCGCCTCTTCCACCTTGGTATCCGCGCCAGCACCAACGATTAGCGGCAAATCCGATCGGGCCATTCTGTCGCTTAGGGCGGCAACCGGATGCCCCGTCAGATCAAGCAGAACCAACGCATCTTCTTCGCGCCAAATGACAGATGGCACACGTTCCTCAACCTCGATCTCAAGAACCCCGCCCGAGCGAATGCGGACCGAAGCATCAGCCACCGCATCCAACGTCTCGACGGCTTCTTGCAAACCGCTCAGGTCCAAATCAAACGATGACACCGGAAAATCCATCGACAGCACTTCGCGAATGTCAGCCGCCACATTGGGCGAGGCATCTTCCACGACCATCAAGCGCACCATAAATTCGGGCCGTTCTTCGATCTGCCGTTTCACCTCGGCCATGCGGTCCATCGCTCCGTCGCGCCGCCCCTGATCCGACCCCCAAAAAGCCACACCAGAGGCAAGGATCAAAACCGGCAACCCATAGCGCAGAAACCGCCGCACCCACGGGCGCAACATGATGCGGTTCAGCTTATAGGCTAAACGCGAAGGTGCAGGATCCTTCATCTGTCCCATAAGGCACCCTTTACGGTCCCGACACCAAGGTCGGGAAAGCCGCTGCCAACATAAGCTGCCTGTCTAGGCACCAACGAAGTGCGCATCATCACAGCGCAAGCTTCACCCGCCAAGCGATCGACACCTCTCCAAGGCGTCAACGCCTTCAGGCGCACGGCGACATCAGGCCCAACGTCCCGTTCTTTAACTTTGTATTCGGCCTCCCGAAGTGCCTCCGCGCATTCGCGCCCAGTGAACAAAGACACCCCGCGTTCAGCCGAGGGCCCGTCCATCAAAATCGTCACTTTCGGGGGTAAGCTGCTCGACATACCCGCCACCTGTAATATGGGCGTTTTTCGCCCCTGTTATTCGTCTTTTGCCTCAGGGGTCGGTTCACCGACCCTCAGTACTTCCCACTCTAATCTAATTCCGGAGCTTTGGAAAACAGCTTCCCGCACATCTTCGCCCAATTCTTCCAGATCAGCCGCAGTGGCGCCACCCGTATTGACTAAAAAGTTCGAATGCATCTCGGACATCTGAGCCGCGCCGCGCATCGCACCGCGCATGCCTGCGTCGTCAATCACCTTCCAAGCTTTCAACTCATGGGTATCATCCGCCTTTCCGGTACTGCTAAACCCCGCCGGATTGCGAAAGGTGGACCCCGCCGTCAATGCCTTGGTCGGCTGCGTCTGATTGCGCTTGGCCAACTGCGCTTCCATCTTGGCGACAAGCGCGTCAGGGTCACCCGCCTCTGCGCGAAACTTCGCCGAAACAATCACCGCACCTTCGGCAAGATCGCTTTGGCGATAGCGAAAGTTGAAATCCGTCGGCCCCAAAACATCATGCGTCCCGTCCCGCATAATCACATCGGCCGAGACAAGGTGATCCGCCACATAAGACCCATAGCAACCCGCGTTCATGCGCACAGCGCCGCCAATGGCGCCCGGGATGGTGCGCAGAAACGTCAAATCCAGCCCGGCCTCTGCGGCACGCTTGGCCACCTGTGCATCCAACGCGCCGGCCCCAGCCGTAACCGTATCGCCTTCAACCGTCACATCCGCAAAAGCCCGGCCCAAACGGATCACAACAGCCCGCAAGCCGCCGTCCCGAACGATCAGGTTCGACCCGACGCCCATGGGGAAAACCGCGACATCCATCGGCAAGTCGCCAAGAAACGCGCTTAAGTCACCCACATCTTTTGGAAGAAACAACCAATCCGCCGGCCCGCCAGCGCGCAGCCACGTCAGCCCCGACAGGTCATAATTCGGCGTTATCCGCCCTTGAATAGCGATACTACTTACATCTGCCATGAAGCAAAGCGCTAGCACCACAACCCAAGGGAAACAACGCCTCCAAACAGAAAAACCGCGGTCGCCTGCGGCTCATCTATCCCAAGTGATCTAGAACCTACGCATCGGTCGCCGCAACATTAGTCGTAACACCGCGCCGATCGGCCATGCCACAAAGGTCACCGCAAAAAACAAGGGCGCTGCAACCTGCATCACCGCGATCAAGTCGCTGCCGCCGGCCTTGTCAAGAAACACCAGATAGCCACCCGCGCCGCCAATGGCTGCCGCCAGAATAAACGCAGGAACAACCGAGCCGATAAACAGCATCAAAAACCAGCCGCCCAAAACTAGGTAAACAAGTTGCATTTCCACTGGTAACTCTACCTTTCCACTTTACGCATTACTAAAGTCCGGCACCACCGTATCAGATAGCGCACCGGCCAGCGCAGGATCGACATTGCCGCGACTGTGATGATCAATCCTATGATCCAACCGTCGGTCCAAAAGACCCATCCCAAAATCGGCAAACCGAATGTGATCAACACATAGGCCGCTGGCCAATGGTGGTGCTTTGACGGGAACATCGCGATAACATTAGCCAAAATCAACCACAGGAAGGCCAGCAAAACAGGGGCGCTCATGTTGGCACCTTGGGGCTTTCGCCGCGTGCGCAACGGTAAAAATAGATCAACGGATTGCGGAACATTGATACAAAGGCAAAAAGCCCCGCCGCAAAAATCCAACTGCCGTGATCCCAAGCGATCCAGCCCAAAAGCACCGGAGCCGCCACCAACAACACAATGCCGGGCGGGTATTGTAGACGCATCGGCAAAAACGCGACGAAAGTCGCAAGGAACACCCACAGGCATCCACTGATCAGTGATAGACTCATCGGAAAAGGTTAACGGGGAAATCCGGCAGGAATGGGGCACAACCTCTCGATACATCCCTCAAAACAAAGACAATTATTCAAAACAAAGACAATTGATCACCTTTTTGAACCGGGTACTGAAATAAGTCCGATCTCAAGTCGGGTAGATCACTTAACAGTCCCAAGCGCTTGACCGCTATGGAAAACCGATGCGCGACAAGATCCGCAAAAGCACCCTCGCCCGTCATTCTCTTACCGAACTCGGGGTCATAATCCTTGCCGCCGTGCAAATCCCGTACCCGCCCCATGATCCGCGCCGCGCGGTCCGGGAATGCCTCGGCCACCCATTCCTGAAACAAGGGCGACACCTCCAAAGGAAACCGCAACATGATCCAACTGGCGTAAGTCGCACCCGCCTGCGAACCGCGCGCCAAAATCGCTTCCAACTCGTGATCCGTCAGCGCTGGCACCACCGGAGACACCATGATCCGCACCGGACATCCTGCCTCCGACAATCGCTCAATCGTGCGCATCCGCCGTTCGGGCGCAGGCACACGAGGTTCCATTTTGCGCGACACATCCGCGTCCAACGTCGTGACCGTTATGCCAACACGCGCCAGCCCCATCCGCCCCATTTCACCCAGAATGTCCGCGTCACGCTCGATCAAAGTGCCCTTGGTGACAACGCAAACCGGATGACGATATTTGTAAAGAACCTCAAGCAAGCCCCTCATAATACGATGATCTTTTTCAATCGGCTGATAGGGGTCGGTGTTCGTCCCAATGGCAATCGGTCCCACTTTGTAGGACTTGGCGCGCAATTCGCGTTCCAAAACCTCGGGCGCTTCGGGCCGCGCGATTAATCGCGTTTCAAAATCCAGCCCCGGAGAAAGACCTAAGTAGGCGTGGGTCGGGCGGGCAAAACAGTAAATGCAGCCATGCTCGCAACCGCGATAAGGATTGATCGAGCGGTCAAAAAATACATCCGGCGAGGTGTTCCGCGTAATCACCGACCTTGGTCGCTCAAGGGTCACTTCGGTACGCAACGGCGGCGGGTCTTCGTCGATATCCCAACCGTCATCCATGCTTTCACGGTGAAAGGTCTCGAAACGGCCAACATCATTAGAGACAGCCGCCCGCCCTTTTGGAATACCGCGAACCAGTGTTTTGTTTATCGCCATATGAAAATATAGGAACAAAATAAGAACACGCACAAGCGAAAAGGCAACTAAGCGTTACGCTAAGAAAATCTTGCGCAAAAATGCGCAAGCCGTAAGGGTGCAAGTGGGGTCAACTTTTTTTACGGGGGGAGACGATGAAAAAATTATCATGCCTTTTGGCGACATGCGCAGCATTGCCTGCAAGTGCAGGTACGTTCGGTCCATTCCATAGCATATACGTCTTTGGTGATAGTCTGAGCGACAGCGGCAATCTTGCCATTATCGCACCCCAGGCTGTGCCAAATCCACCTTATCCAGACGGCCAGTTCACAAACGGCGATACTTGGGCGACCCAATTGGGTTTGACGCCCAGCCTGACGGGCGGAACCAACTTTGCCTTTGGCGGCGCGCGCGCGAATGACAACGGGGACTTCATCCCCGACCTTCAGGCGCAAATCGGGTCCGCGACGTCCACAATTGACGCGTTTTCCGGAAACGCATTGGCGGTCATCTGGGCGGGCGGCAATGATTTCTTGGATTTCAGCAAAATCACGGCACCGACAGATAGCGATCTGAGCAACCTGATCTCAGGCATTGCCACAACGATTGGCCAAGGCGTGCAAAGCCTTGCGAGCGCCGGTGTCAGCGAAGTTGCCGTCTTCGGCCTGCCCGACTTTGCCGCTCTGCCTCAGTTTGCAGGCGATCCGGCGGATGCCGCAGGAGCCAGTTTTGTCTCAGGCCTGCTGAATGGTGCGCTTGTTGGAACAACCAGCGCCTTGGACGGCGCACTGGCAGACACCGATGTCAGCTTCTTTGATCTGGACGCCGTTCTTCAAAGCGTTCTACCGGACCTTCCCGAAGCGACGCAGCAAGCAAGCTGTTTTGACGGCATAGCAATCTGCACCAACCCCGAGGATTTCTTGTTCTTTGACAACATCCATCCCGTCGAAGGTGTTCACACAATCCTTGCGGGCGAATTTTCGGATCAGGTGCTGCAGCCTGTGCCTCTTCCAGCCGGTGCAACACTGCTTTTGACCGGTCTGGTCGGTTTCGGAGTGTGGGGTAGGCGTCGCAAGTCGCTCTCGTAAACCTTTAAGTCGTAAACTGGCATTCAAATCACGCGGGTTTCCCCCTACATCGTGGGAAACCCGCGTGAATTTTTAGGAATGTGGTCATGGCCGACGAAGAACAAGAAATCATCCTGAACGAACTCAGCGACGAAGAGCTGACTCTGCAGATGCATGATGACCTATACGACGGGATGAAAGAAGAGATCGAAGAAGGCACCAACATCCTTCTTGGTCGCGGCTGGGAACCCTACCGTGTTCTGACCGAAGCATTGGTCGGCGGCATGAAAATCGTTGGCGACGACTTCCGCGATGGCATTCTGTTCGTCCCCGAAGTTCTGTTGGCCGCCAATGCCATGAAAGCGGGTATGTTCATCTTGAAACCGCTTCTGGCGGAAACCGGTGCGCCCCGGATGGGCAAAATGGTGATCGGCACAGTCAAAGGCGACATCCATGACATCGGCAAAAATCTTGTGACGATGATGATGGAAGGCGCTGGATTTGAGGTTGTCGATCTCGGAATCAACAACCCTGCCGAAGATTACATCGCAGCCCTGAAAAAAGAAGACGCCGACATTCTGGGCATGTCTGCTTTGCTGACGACGACGATGCCGTACATGAAGGTTGTGATCGACACGTTGATCGAAATGGGCATCCGCGACGATTACGTGATCCTTGTGGGCGGCGCCCCTTTGAATGAAGAATTCGGCAAAGCCATTGGCGCTGACGCCTATTGCCGCGATGCTGCGGTCGCGGTTGAAACGGCCAAAGACTACATGGCGCGCAAACACAACCAGATGGCGGCTGGCTAGCTGGTTTGAACCGCGCAGTTAGGATCCAAAATTTCTGCTGACGGCAACATACCTGACGATGACACCCTGACAACAAAGGGGCTAACCCCTACCGGGGCTGGTCGCATTCTGGTGCTGGGCTGCGGCGCACTGGCGCGTGAGTTATTAGCGCTTACCAAAGCTTTCGACCACATCGACGTCCAATGCCTACCAGCCATCCTTCACAACCACCCCGAGCGTATTACACCCGCCGTGCGCGAAACAGTCGCAAAAAGCACGGACTACGACAGGATTTTTCTGGCCTACGCCGATTGCGGCACGGGTGGTGAATTGGCCAAATTGGCAAGCGATCTGAACATTGAAATGATGCCCGGGCCACACTGCTATGCCTTTTATCAGGGCACCGAAGATTTCTTAAGTCGCACCAGCGAAGAGTTCACATCCTTTTATCTGACCGATTTTCTAGTCAGACAATTTGACGCCTTTGTATGGAAACCACTTGGGCTCGACCGCCACCCAGAATTGCGCAATAGCTATTTCGGCCACTACAAAACTTTGGTGTATCAGGCCCAAATAAAAGACCCGGCCCTTTTAGAAAAAGCCCGCGATTGCGCAGACCGGTTGGGGCTTGCCTTTGAACATCGCGTGACAGGTTACGGTGAATTGGCCAGTGAATTAAATAGATTCGGGCATCTGGCCGATTAAATTACCGGATGCAGGGGGACGGGTCTCCCCCTCGCAAAACACGCAAGCATTAGGATGTCGCGTCCTCGGAAACTTTTTCTTCTGTTTCTTCGTGGACAATCTCAATCTTAAGACGGGCCGCAAAAGCCCCCAATGTTCCTAAAACGGCCAGTACCGGAGCCGCTAGAACCACAGCACCGCCCGCGATTGCGCCATATGTTAAGGGGATTTCCAATGCGATATCGCCATCGGGCTCAACGATCCGGATACGTTTCACTTTATTGTCCGCCGCCAGTTGTTTGACGCGGGATAAAAGCTCTTGTCCGGTTACCTCAATATCTTCGATCCAGGTCCGTTTTCCGTCGTCATTCTTTGATTGTTCGTCCGTCATGGGTTCCCCCTCACATAAGTTAATCTGATTTACATATGCGAAGGGCACCCGGCTTTTTCAAGATCTGACCTAACCGATCAGCGGTGACCAATTCCCGCTTTTCTCGTCGTAATGGGATTTCAAACGCATAAGCGCGATCCGCAAAACGATCTTACCAGACCGCGCAGACCAACCCATTCTCTCTTCAACGGATTCCATGCCTTCCAGAAAACAACAGCACCGCAGCACCACGTCGCCAAGCCCCGATCCAAGATCACCAAGGGCCCTCAAAACCCGGTCGCGGGCCGGTTCAGACCCGCCACTTTCACCGCCGCCAACGAAAGCCCCACGCGCACCACTGGCCAAGAACTGTTCCCAGTTCTGCGTGATACGCGGGCCCATCTGAGCCAGTTCGAAATCTTCGCGCAGACGCTCGCCGGCCGCCACAAGATCCGGCTGCAAAAACGGCTTGCCGTCCCGATCCTTGCGCCGCGCCAAGGCAGACAAAGGGCTTTCGGCAGCACTATACCGGATGCCCCGCCGCTTGTTGGTCTCATCCGAGCCGTTCCGCTGGGCCCAATCGCGCTGCTGATCGGAAAAGGGATCAGCCGCCTCGCCCATTCCGACACGGATGGCCTCTTCTTCCGCCAACATGCGCTTTAACGCCATCCGGCCCGCCGAAGTTATGCGATACCGCGTAATTCGGCCTTCGCTGGTGACACTGATCCAATCCTTCAAGGCCATCGCTTCGGCATAAGGCCGCTCGACCACGGCGGTCTTCAAGGTCCGGCCATCCGGCGTTTCACGCGCGACAACGGCCTTATCCATGTCATTCGCAATCGCCAGACATGCACCGCTTTCATTCAGCCGACGCAGGATGCGAACGGCTGCCAGCTTCAGTTGCGTATCATCTGGAAGATCGTTCTCTGTGATCGTTTCACTCATCGTCAATTCCTGAGCTCCCCCAATTTCGAAAATGTTAGGTTCCAGCGCGCCCTTGGCATCGCCCAACCGTCGTAGTGCCAGATCGACCAATGGGTCGTCCCGACGCTGTTCATACCGCCGCACCATCCGCAGGATCGTCGATGCGTGACACCCTGCTTCCCGCGCCAGCGACCGGATAGACCGGCCTGCTTCGACATGTTCCAGATACGTTAAAGCTGTTTCCGGGACCCATTCAGGCACCCCACGTTTGCCCTTAATTTCTGTATCCATGAACATCCAACAGCCCTCTTTTCCCACCAATTCCAACAACCGACAGATTCAACTTTTGATAGTATTGGTTACGACAATGTTAACACGGCAGGTCTGTCCTGATGATTAATTAACTATGTAAATAAAGGGAAATGCGCCCGAACGCTCTGATCCCACAAAACGCAACACACTCTTAGGTTGTATATCTTGACGACAGAAATCAGCCAAGGAGCACACATAAATGACCGATCCTCAGACATATATCGCGTCTCTGCGCCGCCCCCGTTTACTGGTCCGCGCCGCTCGTTTGGGATTGGCCGATTATAATCGGGATCGCTGGTTACGCCGATTGATGCCCGGCGAAGCAACACCGCGCCCCGGACAAGCGTTCCATGCCTTGGCCGAGCGCGAAGACATCATGAACCAAAGCCGCCTCAACGGCGACGCAGCCTATTCTGTCGCGCGTCACATCGAACTGCTGATTGCGCTCATTGATGAATCGAAGCTTGCCGAAAGCCGGATGCCGAAAGCCGCCTAAACGCTAGCCAAACGCTTTGGGCGCATTGGCCTTTTTCTCGGCGATATAGGCGTCCAAAGCGGCCAACTTATCCGGATCGATCCCCGGTTGCTGATAGTCAGCCAACAGCTTGGCCACCCGCGCGCTTGCCAAACCTTCGGTATCGCTCGCGCCTTCATCAGACCATGTTTCGAAGGGTTTGTAATCCAACACGTCGCTTCGCCAGAACGCCGACTTAAAATTCTCTTGGGTATGCGCGCACCCAAGATAATGCCCGCCGGGTCCAACCTCGCGGATCGCATCCATCGCTTGGCCATTCTCGGAAAGGTCGATGCCTTCCGCCAGCTTGTGTAAAGTGCCAAGCTGATCGGCGTCCATCACAAACTTCTCAAAGCTTGCCACCAACCCACCTTCCAGCCAACCGGCCGCGTGCAACATAAAGTTCACGCCCGACAACAGCCCCATATTCAAGCTGTTAGCTGTCTCATAACCCGCCTGCGCATCCGGCAGCTTTGATCCGCAAAACGATCCCGCTGAACGGTAAGGCAAACCCAATCGCCGCGCCAATTGCCCCATGCCAAGGGTCACCTGCGCTGCCTCTGGCGTGCCGAACGTGGGCGCGCCCGAATTCATATCGATCGAGGTCACGAACGTGCCCGCAATCACAGGCGAACCGACCCGCACCAACTGGCTATAGGCGATGCCCGCCAAAACTTCGGCCAAAGCCTGCGTCAAAGTTCCCGCCACCGAAACCGGTGACATGGCCCCGCCGACGATAAACGGCGAAATGATCGAGGCTTGATTCGCAGCCGCATAAACCTCCAACGATCCCATCATCGTGGCGTCGAAGGTAAGCGGAGAATTAATATTGATCAGCGAGGTCATCACCGTATTTTCGGCGACAAAATCTTTTCCGAACAGAATCTCACACATTTCCACCGAATCACGAGCGCGATCAGGGTCGGTGACAGACCCCATGAACGGTTTGTCCGACAACGTCATATGGGCGTGAAGCATATCCAAGTGCCGCACGTTGACAGGCACATCGGTCGGCTCACAAACCGTGCCACCGGAATGATGCAACCACTTCGACATGTACCCAAGCCGCACAAAATTCCGGAAATCCTCAATCGTTGCATAGCGCCGTCCACCTTCCGCATCGCGCACGAAGGGCGGACCATAAACCGGGGCCAACACCAGATTAGTGCCCCCAACAACCACATTACGATCCGGATTGCGCGCGTGCTGCGTGTAAGTGGCGGGCGCCGTCTTGCACAACGTGCGCGCCAAACCCTTCGGTAACCGCACACGTTCGCCCTGAACATCCGCACCCGCCGCGCGCCAAAGGTCTAGCGCTTTTGGATTGTCGGTGAAGGCAACGCCGATTTCCTCCAAAACGATCTCGGCATTCGCTTCGATAATCTCAAGCGCCTCTTCGTTCAAAATCTCAAAGTTCGGCACTTTACGCTCGATATAGCGCGCCGCTTCGATCCGCACCGCTGTACGTTCCGCCCGCCGTGCAGCTCCACCGCCACCACGTCCTCGCCGAGGATTGCCGTCCGCCATAAGACCTGCTCCAAATTCCGCCCTAGGTTCTGAAACTACACCACAGCCCAGCCAAGCTTGTGGCGGTTTACGTCAGTTCCGACCCGTTTCCGACATGAACTGCGCAAACCGAAGATTTGCGCCAAGCCGCCAGCACCCGCAAATCCACTTTGATTGATACGCTCCAAGGTCTCGACATCCGCGCAGCACAGACCTATTCCAACGCCATGACAGACACTGCCCATGACCGCCTTCTTATCATCGACTTCGGATCGCAAGTGACCCAACTGATCGCGCGCCGCCTGCGCGAGCTGAACGTCTATTGCGAAATCCATCCCTTCCAGAACGTCACGGATGATTTCCTTAGCCATTTCGCACCGAAAGCCGTGATCCTGTCCGGCGGTCCCGCCAGCGTTGTCCACGACGACAGCCCGCGCCCGCCCGCCGGTGTATTCGATCTTGGCGTCCCCATCCTTGGCATCTGTTACGGCCAACAGGTCATGATGCAGATGCTGGGCGGTCTGGTCGAAGGCGGTAAAATCTCAGGTGGCGGCGGTACGGCTGAATTCGGGCGTGCCTTTGTTGAGCCCAAAAATACCCTGCCCTTACTGAACGGATGGTTCACGACAGGCAAAGAACAAGTCTGGATGAGCCACGGCGACCACGTCTCAAAGCTTGCCCCCGGTTTTGAGGTCTTCGGCACATCACCCAACGCGCCCTTCGCCATCACAGGTGACACCGCGCGCAACTTTTACGCCGTCCAGTTCCACCCCGAAGTCCACCACACACCAAAAGGGGCCACGCTTTACGAAAACTTCGTAGGGCTTGCTGGCTTTAAGGGCGATTGGACCATGGGCGCCTACCGCGAACAGGCCATCGCCAAAATCCGCGAAACCGTCGGCGATAAAAAAGTCATCTGCGGTCTTTCGGGCGGCGTCGACAGTTCGGTCGCCGCCATCCTGATCCACGAAGCCATTGGCGACCAGCTGACGTGCGTCTTCGTCGACCACGGGCTTTTGCGCCAGGGCGAAGCCGATGAAGTCACTGCCATGTTCCGCGACAACTACAACATCCCCCTGATCGCGGCGGATGAAAGCGAATTGTTCTTGGGCGAACTCGACGGCCAATCCGATCCCGAAACCAAACGCAAGATCATCGGCAAGCTGTTCATCGACGTATTCCAGAAATACGCCAATCAGATCGAAGGCGCAGAATTTCTCGCCCAAGGCACGCTTTATCCAGACGTCATCGAAAGCGTCAGCTTTTCGGGCGGCCCCTCAGCCACCATCAAATCCCACCACAACGTCGGCGGTCTACCGGAAAAAATGGGCCTGAAACTGGTCGAACCGTTGCGCGAACTTTTCAAAGACGAAGTCCGCGCCTTGGGCCGTGAACTTGGCCTGCCCCAAAGCTTTATCGGTCGCCACCCCTTCCCCGGCCCCGGCCTTGCAATCCGCTGCCCCGGCGAAATCACCCGGCCCAAGCTTGAGATCCTGCGCAAAGCCGACGCCGTCTACATCGATCAAATCCGCAAACACGGGCTGTATGACGAGATCTGGCAAGCCTTCGTCGCCATCCTGCCCGTCCGCACCGTGGGCGTGATGGGCGATGGCCGCACCTATGATTTCGCCTGTGCGCTTCGCGCCGTCACCTCCGTCGACGGTATGACAGCCGATTATTACCCCTTCACCCACGAATTCTTGGGCGAAACCGCCACCCGGATCATCAACGAAGTCCCCGGCATCAACCGCGTGACCTACGACATCACGTCGAAACCACCCGGTACGATTGAGTGGGAATGACGCGGAACTAAGCGTTAACGGCGCTAAAATGCCCACCCAGTACGCATTCGCAACTTCCAGATGTAAATTCACCGACCGCAGACATAAGACCTCGACCAGGCGGACCTATCCCCTATATATCCAACACTTATTTAGGAGCGGGGGCTCTGTTTATGACATTTATTCGCTGGATCGTTGCGATTGCCGTTTTAGCAATCTGGAGCGCTTTGATCGGAACCGCATTGTACGTCGCCCTTTACGATGCGCCCGAAGACGCGCCCAACGGGGCGGCCATTGTCATCCTTGGCGGCGGCGCGAATGTAGACGGCACAGGTCTTGGCGGTGAAACCCAAGATCGTTTGAACGCAGGCCTTGAGCTTTATAAATCGGGTGCTGCAACCTTAATGGTTGTCACCGGTGGAGGCACACCAGCGGTCGCAGAAATCATGCGCGACGCCGCACTTGCCGCAGGTGTCGCACCCGACGCATTGCTGATGGAAAACCAGTCGCACTCAACCCTGCAAAACGCGCTGTTCACCGCAGATTTCGAGCGGATCGACAAAAGCGCTCCGGTCATTCTGGTCACAAACCGATATCACCTGCCCCGCGCCAATGCCTCGTTCCGCTGGGCCGGTTTTGGCGATGTGATCAACCATGCTGCCGACCCCGACACGGATTTCAAGTTTTCCGAAGGCCTGTTGTGGGAAGCGATAAAATGGCCCTATAACGCGCTAAGGGCCGCAGCAGCCAGCGCAGCAAATGCCGGTAACGTGCCACGGGAAAGTTATATCAAGTACCTCGAATGACAGAAACCTCGCGCCCACTTCTGGCTGCCCTCTGGATGACAGGAGCCATCGTCAGCTTCTCGGCAATGGCCATAGCGGGCCGCGCGATCCTAGATGAACTCTCAAGCTTCGAGATGATGATGTATCGCTCGTTCATCGGGTTGGTCATCATTCTAGTCGTTGGCATCGCAACTGGTAAACTCCGCGAAGTCCGCTTCGATCGCCTACCCCTTCACGGACTACGCAACACTGCCCATTTCATCGGTCAGAACCTTTGGTTCTCGGCTCTGCCACTGGTCACGCTGGCTCAAGTCTTTGCGCTGGAATTCACCACACCGATCTGGGTGGTCATCTTTGCACTCACCTTTGCAGGCGAAAAACTAACCCGTCCGCGCACGCTGGCCGTCGTTCTAGGATTTGTCGGAGCCATTCTTGTCGCTCGCCCCGGCGTCGGCGGAGATCCGATGGGGCTGGCGCTGGCTGCTGCCTCGGCGATCATGTTTGCCTGTTCCATCGTCACCACCAAACTTCTAACCCGTACCGAAACCGTCATTGGCGTGCTGTTCTGGCTGACCGTCATGCAGGCCGTTATGGGCGTAATTGTAACAGGCTGGGACGGCGACATCGCATGGCCGTCTGCGCAAGCATGGCCATGGGTTGTGCTGATCGGCTGCGCGGGGCTTTTAGCACACACATGTGTGACCAACGCGCTCACCGTGGCCCCCTCGATTGTGGTCACACCGATGGATTTCCTACGCCTACCCGCCATCGCCATCATCGGAGCACTATTTTACGCCGAGCCCTTAGATATATGGGTTTTCCTTGGTGCGGCCCTGATTTTCGCAGGCAATTACGCCAATCTTCTCAGCGAAACGCGGCAGCCTCACAAATCGTAACGTTTTTATGACGCTGCGTTAGAATTGCAAACTTGACGCATCGTCAAGAATTGACCGACGCCTGACCGATACGTCAACATAGACCCAACAAACCTTTGGGAGGGGGCTATGTTGAAACTTCTAGGAACCACGTGCGCGGCGGCCACATTGACCGCAAGCATGTTATACGCGGGCGGAATTGAACGATCACCGTTTTCTTCCGGTTTTCTGTTTGATGAAGGCGAAAAGATCGAACTTTCGTTTGGGTTTGCTGACCCGTCGATTTCTGGCTCTGGCACAGGCGGAGCCGGTGTGTCCGGGGACATCTCGCCCTCATTCACCACTGTCGGGATAACTTACAAACGCGATTTGACCGACAGATTGGCTTTGGGAATAATTTTCAGCCAACCCGTTGGTGCTGATGTCGATTACCCGCTTGGCTCAGACTCGGTATTTGCAGGCACAACTGCCGTTGTCGATTCAAATACGGTAACAGGCCTTCTGAAATACAAACTGCCAAGGCAGTTTAGCGTCTATGGCGGCGTCAGAATTGAACAAATCAGTGGTAATGTTCGCAGCTTACCATTACCTCCGAACCCCGCAATCCCAGCGCCAAGTCTTTACGATCTGGAAGCCGCAACATCGACCGAAGTGGGTGGAGTTATAGGAATAGCCTGGGAACGGCCCGAGATTGCTGCACGCGTTGCGCTGACATATGAGACTGAAAGAAATCACTCCTTTGACTCAACCGAAACGTTTTTAACCGCGGGCGGCCCCGTCGGCCCATTCCCCGGAACGTTGGACGTCACCATCCCGCAGGCAGTGACCTTAGAGTTCCAAACCGGCGTTGCCGAAGACACGCTTGTCTTCGGATCAGTGCGTTGGGTCGAATGGACGGAATTCGAAATTGACGGCGAATTCGGACCGCTGGTTTCCAGCTTTCCGGACAACACCATCACCTATAACCTTGGAGTCGGACGGCGCTTTAACGATAGTTGGTCAGGTGCGATCACCGTCGGTTACGAAGAAGATCACGGTAGCCCGCAAGGCAACCTGTCTGGTACAGATGGTTTTGTTTCTTTAGGGGCCGGCGCAACATACACCATCGGCAATGTCGAGATCACTGGCGGTCTTCGCTATATCCGTCTTGGCGATGCAACAACGACGACAGTCGCTGCGAACTTTGAGGACAATGATGCCATCGTTGGCGGCCTTCGCGTTGGGATCAGATTTTAAAACAACGGCCTTTAAGACATGCAAAACCCCGCCCCAATCGGCGGGGTTTTTTCTTTCCCGCAACTTCCGGGTCGCCGCACCCGGTTGATCCCGCTACCACACTTCCATGACAAACACCCAAATCCCCGCCCGCGCTTGGGTTGATCTTACGTTGCTCGCCCTTCTCTGGGGCGGCTCTTTCCTTGCCATCCGCACCGCGCTTGATGAAATCGGGTTCCTGTCGTCTGTCGCCCATAGGGTCCTTTGGGCCACGATCGTGCTTTGGGCCATCGTCTGGTTCAAGAAACTACCCGTCCCGAAATCCCCAAAAGTCTGGGGCGCATTCCTTGTCATGGGCTGCCTCAACAACGTCATTCCGTTTTCGCTGATGGCATGGGGGCAACTCAGCATCGAAGTCGGGCTAACCGCCATCCTGAACGCCGCCACCGCGATCTGGGGCGTGCTGATCGCCGCGATGGTCTTTTCCAGCGAACGCCTTAGCGTAAGCCGCGCCCTTGGCGTCACCATCGGTTTCATCGGCGTCGCCATCGCAATCGGCCTGCAAAATTTCACCGGCTTCGATATCCGATCCCTCGCCCAACTTGCCGTCATCGCAGGCACGCTTAGCTATGCCTGCGCCGGAAGCTGGGCGCGCGCGAACCTGTCCGAGCATCCTCCACTGGTCGCCGCCGCCGGAATGCTCACCGGCTCCACCGTCGTGATGCTGCCGCTGGCATGGGCCGTCGAAGGCCCCCTGCCGATGGCCCTAAGCGCCACAACATGGGCCGCCATCACCTATTACGCGCTGGCTTCAACTGCGCTGGCCTATATCCTGTATTACCGCATTCTGGCCGCAACAGGTGCCGGCAATCTGCTACTGGTCACCCTAATGATCCCGCCGATTGCTATCCTGTTGGGTGCATGGGTGCGCGGCGAAACCCTAAGCCCCAACGCCTACCTCGGCTTCGCAATTCTGGCGGTTGGCCTGTTGCTGATGGACGGGCGACTTGGCCACGTATTGAGAAAAATCGCCACGCGCTGATTGACCGAAAGCCTACACGCGCCTATCCCGGCGCCATGATCTACAAGACTAAATCCGATTGGCTGAACGCCCCCGACAAACGGATCATGCTCTTTGGCATGTCGGGCCTTGGCAAAACCCATGTCTCGAACATGCTGCGCGCCACCGGCAACTGGTTCCACTACTCGGTCGATTATCGGATCGGCACGCGCTATATGGGCGAATACATTTCCGACAATCTGAAACGCGAAGCCATGCGCAGTCCGCTTCTGCGCGACTTGCTGATGACCGACAGCGTGCAGGTGAAATCCAACATCACCTTCAACGATCTGTCGCCCCTGTCCACCTACCTTGGCAAACCGGGTGATCCCGCAAAAGGCGGCGTGCCATGGGACGAATACCTTCGCCGCCAACGTCAACACCGCGCCGCCGAACAAGCCGCCATGCGCGACACTGCACAATTCGCCGCCCGTGCCCATGACATCTATGGCTATGATAACTTCGTCTGCGATACCTCGGGTTCAATCTGCGAAATCGTAGACCCCGAAGACGAAAACGATCCCGTCCTCTCGGCCCTCTCGGACAGCGTCCTGATGATCTGGATCGAAGGCAGCGAAGACCACGCCGATGAACTGGCCCGCCGCTTTGACAAAGCCCCAAAGCCCATGTGCTATCAGAACGACTTCCTGCAAACCGCATGGAGCGATTACCTGACCGAAACCAACAACGCCCCCGAAGCCGTCGACCCTGATGCCTTCGTGCGCTGGACCTATCGCCGCGCCCTCGCCCACCGCCAACCCCGCTACCGCGCCATGGCCGACAACTGGGGCCTCACGTTAAAGGCGGATGACATGGCAGGCATGACAAGCGAAAGCGAGCTGGTCGAGGTGATCGGGGCGGCGTTAGGTTAGCCAAACACCATAGCCTCCACCCGCTCTTTGTCAGCACGCGCAAAAGCCGTATGAGTGAATTGCGCCATTATTCCCCCTGAATAGAAAATTCGTTTGCGTCATAACAACCCTCACAAAGAAAAATTGTGGAGGGTATATTATGAAAAAAGAAATTGCAGAAATCTTTGGAACATTTGTTTTGGTGTTTTTTGGCGTTGGCTCAGCCGTTCTCGCCGGAGGCGGAATCGGTATCGCGGATTCCATTTCTATAACCGGAATTAGCCTAGCATTCGGCATCTCCGTTGTCGCTATGGCTTACTCGATCGGGCAAGTTTCAGGGGCGCATCTAAATCCAGCGGTATCGCTTGGAGCAATGATCGCGGGCCGTATCGATCAAAAGACATTTATCAGCTATTCGATTGCACAAACAACTGGTGCGATCCTTGCCTCCCTCGCGATTTTCATAATTGCCAAAAATAGCTCAGGTGGATTTGATATCGCCGCACATGGTATGGGCCAAAATGGATATGGCGCCGGGTATGGCGGTGAATTCAACTTCTTTGGTGCTTTTCTTTTTGAAGTTATTGCAACGATGGTCTTCGTCGTTGTCATTCTCGGAGTGACCGAGGAAAAGACCGGCACGCCAATGTTTGCAGGTCTCGTGATCGGCTTGACGCTGACTATGATCCACCTCGCGGGCATCACCGTTACCGGGACGTCGGTAAATCCAGCGCGCTCAATCGGGCCTGCACTTTTTGCCGGAGGAACAGCACTTGCACAGCTTTGGCTCTTTATCGCGGCCCCGCTTCTGGGCGCATTCTTTGGCGGTATGCTTCACAAGATGAAGGTGACATCACCGCCAGAAAATCTCGAAGAAGTCGCTTCGGGCAATGAAGCCTAAACCTAGCCTTTATAAAATCACCGGGGGCAAATTGCCCCCGGTCGCAATGAAAGCAATCCAGTCGCAGGACGCCCGATCAACAGACGTTCCACAAAAGATGCCGCTTAGCGCGTTTTACTGATGAAAAACTTGCTGGCCATTGAAACGCGAACTGAACTCGCGCCCATCGCACAGCCATTGCTCTTAACCAAGACCTTGCTGTGATCTACGGCAAGTGAGCGGCTCGGCGCGATTTCAAAGGCCGGGCACCCAGCGCCACTTTGGCGGATATCAGTGATCGTACCCAGAACCACGCCATCCGACGTAATAAGAGGCTTTCCGATCAGGTAGCTCGTCGCAAGAATTGACTCGTCATCCTGCTCCACTGCCAAGCCGTCCTGTCCGACAGAAGCGCTGTTTGACGCAGTCGATGTGTTGCTTCCAAAGCCGACATTGACCGAAGCGCCGGCGCCACTTGTGCCGCCCCCGAGGCCAGCAGAAGCGGTCGCTGCTCCGCTACCAACGTTTGCTGAAGCAGAGGCTCCTCCGCCTCCGACACCAACTGAGGCTGAGGCTGATGTTTCCCCACCCAGAAGTCCGGTCGCACCGGCTGCACCAACAGCCAGACCGGAAATGAGTGTCGCTGAGATTAATGAGTTCTTCATAGACTTTCTCCTTCAAGGGTTACTGACACCAACCAGACAAATTCGATGGTGTGGCCAATCCGGCCGCGAAACGTCTGACGACTGTCACAAGAATTTAGGGTGTGCGATGATTGCGGTGCAATTTTGGCGTGTGCGGAAAAAATTAACACACAACCTAAGATGGTCTTGCACTGCACCTAATTTTTTTTTAGTGTTTTCGGGGGCCTAAGCCGGTCGAAAATGTGCTTGGTCGAAGCCGGCGATTACGCCCTTTTTAGAATTTTTATCGAAACAATCACCAATAGTTTTCGACGATTGTAGACAAAATATGAGCCTTCCGCAAAATCCTGCCATAATAGATTCGAGACGAGGCATCATCAGCCTTAAACGCTCGGATCTGAGTTTCGACCGCAAGTTCCGCAGGATCGCACATGCCATTACAGAAATGGGGTAACACCAACGACCTCTCAACTTTGACCCTTCATTAACCTTCCTTATCGCACGCCCCCAATCCCCGCAAAACTCCCAACAAACTGATCCTCGCACCGACGCAATACCGACGTTATACCGACGCGATACTGACGTTCCATTGACCCGCCAAAC
>JAOHEK010000018.1 GCA_028097405.1 Paracoccaceae bacterium
CTGCTGCGACAGTACTTTCCAAAGGGCACCGATTTGTCGATACACAGTCAAGCAAAGCTGAGCGCCGTCGCCAGACAGCTCAACGAGCGACCTCGAATGACGCTGGGATATGAAACCCCGGCAGAGCGTTTCAATGCATGTGTTGCGTCGATCAGTTGAGACCGCCCCGCTGAGCGGACCTCTAGCTTTGTCGAATTCGTGCGGCTGCGGCGAACGGCTGCTTTTAAAGGCTGCATAGCGGCAGTGAGGATCGACGTCCAAGAGTCGGCCTAAGGCCGATCACCAGCAATCGTATCTCCGAAAATAAACTTAAACTAGCTGGGGTTGAAATGGGGGATGATTTCATCACACTTCAAATAAATTAATAAAAACAATATCTTAAAAGAATACTTGGCGGAGACGAAGGGATTCGAACCCTCGAGACGGGTTACCGCCTACTCCCTTAGCAGGGGAGCGCCTTCGACCACTCGGCCACGTCTCCGTCGACGGGTCTAGCCGAGGGGGTGGTCTGCGGCAAGAGAGAAAAAGACAGAACTTAAACTTCGCCAGACGGTTCAATATCGGACAGGTAAGCGCGGGCGCGGGCCATGTCTGCGGGAGTTGTGATTTTGAAGTTTTGTGGCGTACCCGGAACGATCTGAACCAACATACCAGCGGCGCGGGCAACGGTCGCATCATCGACAGCAACGCCGTGATAGTTTCGGTGAGCATTCACGATGCCGGTAAATCGAAAGCCTTGCGGCGTTTGCGCGTGCCAAAGCACGCTGCGGTCTTGTGGGCTGATCGCGAAGCCGCCGTCAGCACGCCAGATCGCATCGGTTGCGGGGATAGCGACGATGGTTCCCTCATGGACGTCAAGCACTTTGATCACCTGCCGGATCGCGTCTTGGGCAACAAACGGACGCGCTGCATCATGGATCAACACCCGGTCGGGCGGCGTCGAAATCATGGACTCCAGTCCTGCACAGACGGATTGCGCCCGCGTGCCGCCACCAATCACTGGCAAGGTGATCCGCGGGTCATTAAGCCCATGGATCGAGCCAGCATAAAGGGCCCGATCTTGCGCCGCAATGACGACGGTAACACGGTCGATCTCGGGCAGGGTCAGAAAGCGTTCGATTGTATGGCGAAGGATCGGTTTACCACCAATCTCGACATATTGCTTGGGGATGTCGGTCTGCGCCCGCGATCCACGTCCCGCGGCGACAATAAGAACAGCCGTTGTTTGATTTACCATTCGAATGCCTCGGTGAACTCGCGTTTGCCCATCATGAATGCATCCGCCACATGGGTGAGAGGGGCCAGATCGACGTCGCTTTTACCATCATGAACTAATGTAGAAAAGCGCTTGTAAAGACTTGGATATTCTTCGTGCGGTCCGGTCTTCACGGGCACTCCGTCGATGGCAAGTTTCGCACCACCTTCACTTAGCACTGCAACTCCTGCATTGGTCTTCACCGTGATGTCCCACTTGGGCGGACCCTGTTCCAACCAGTTGAATACGCCGGTGATGTCAGACCCATGTGAGCCGCGAAACGTCAGAAAAGCCGCCACGGGTGTCTCACGGTTTTCGGGGAAGGTCAGAACGGCGTCGGTCAGATGGATCGCATGAGGCATGATCTCGGTCAGGATCGACAGCGCATTGATGCTGGGATCAAAGACCCCCAAACCGCCAGCTTGCCAAATCCAATCTTGCCCCGGATGCCAATACCGAACGTCTTCTTTCCATTCTATCAGAACCTGCACAATGGTCTTTTCGGCAAGCCAATCGCGGGCCGCTGGTACAGCGGCTGCGTGGCGCGAATGCCAAGAGGCGAATAGCGTGATGTTTTTCTGATCGGCCAAGGCTTCAAGATCGTGAACTTCGCTTAAGGTCGCACCGGGTGGTTTTTCCAGCATCACATGACAGCCCGCCAAAAGCGCACGCCGGGCATCATCGTAGCGCGCCATAGGCGGGGTGCAAAGCGATACGCACTCGATGTTGCGCTCGGATTTTAAGAGGCTGGCAAGGTCCGTGTAAGCCGTGACACCGGCAACCGATGCGTTGCGGCTGGTGGTGGCAACAAGCTTGAAGTCAGGATTGGCGGCAAGGGCAGGGATGTGCTGATCCCGTGCAATTTTGCCGATACCGACCAGAGCCAATTTGCGAGACATCAATTGTCCTTTTCTATCCGGGTCGGCCAGAATGACCAAAACCTCTTACGTGTGCCGACCAACGGTGAATTGGTTTGATGGCCTTCTTTGATCGGCTTTTCTATTCAATTGATCGAGATCGCAGGGCGGCAATTCCTTCGACACATGTCGAGGTGTATATTCCTAAGGGCATAGACGACATGCTTTTAAGGTTCAAATCGATGATCGGGTTGGCCTCGGCGGCCCTGCATGAAATCTTTGGCGCATTGAGACACCAGATGACGGACCGCGAATATCGGGTTTAGAAAATACTGCCCGAAACCGCCCGCCCATACCGAATGGACTGTCATGCCGAGGCATTGGGGCTGGAAACAGAGGCGAACTAAGTGTGTCTGACAACGGGATCGATCGGCGCGAAAGGCCCTCCGACAGCGATTTCGACGGCGCGCGCAACCGCAAGCACCTTTGCCTCGCCTTGGGGCGGACCGATCAGTTGTAATCCAATGGGCATGCCCTCAGAAGACACTCCAATGGGGACGGACGCCGCAGGTAAACCGGTTGTTGTCGCAAGGAATGCAAAGCGCAGCCAGCCAAGGTAATCGTCGTATCGTTCGTGCTTGATCTGATCGATCCATTCGACTTCAACCGGACGCGGCATGGCCCCAACGGTTGCGCAGGCCAGAACGTCGAAGTCTTGCAGGAACTGCTGTACCGACAGGAAAATTCGGGTGCGGTCGACGTTGACGGCATTGAAATCCTGCAACGTCATCGTGTTTGCGTATGCCACGTTTTCGCGCAGCGTCTCTTTCACTTGGGCAAAAATCTCATCCGGCAAATTGGCATAAGCAGGCGCCATGCCAAGGCCCCGCATCCGGCGATAGGTGTTGTCCAAACCGCCAACGTCCGGGCAGGCTTCGACCACCGCTCCGCCTGAAGCCTCGACTTTGCTTAAGGCGTCTGACATCGCGTCGCGGATCACGGGTTCTACGGCGCCAAACCCTTTCAGATCGGGCGCGAAGGCAATACGCACCTTGGGCGATGCTTCGATAACCGCCTGTTGAAACGAGGCGCGGGGTTCGTGCAGCGAAAAGGGCATCGCGGGTTCAAAGCCGCTTAAGGCGTCCAGAAAAAGCGCTGCATCCCGAACCGACCGCGCCATCGGCCCTATCACGCCTTCTGTGATCCAGCCCGAACTGAAGCCCGGTGTCTGTGTCGTCGCAATCCGACCGGGGACTGGGCGCAAACCGACCACACCGCAATAAGTAGCAGGCGTGCGCAGGGATCCGCCATGGTCCGAACCTTGGCTTAACCATGTTTCGCCTGTCGCCAAAGATGCCGCCGCGCCGCCCGACGACCCGGCGGCGTTCATCGCGGTGTTCCAAGGGTTTCGCGTCGTGCCGTGCACGGGGTTGAACGTATTGCCGCCCGCGCCAAATTCCGGCGTGTTGGTTTTGCCCACGACAACGCCGCCACGGTCTTCCAAACGCTCGACGAAATGATCCGAAAAGTCGGGAACGTAATCGGCCAAGCCGGGCGTGCCAAAGGTGGTGCGCACGCCCTTGACCCGGTCAAGGTCCTTGATCCCTAACGGCAAACCGCCCAGCCAACCGGGATGATCGGCATAGTGCAGGTTCAACGCATCCACCGCGCGGTACGCACGCGCGCCACATACGGTCGGCAGAGCGTTGATTTCTGGTTCGACAGTCGCGATGCGCGACAAAGCGGCGTCTAGCAAGTCGCGGGCTGATACCTTACCGGCTTTCAATAGTGCGACGGCTTCGTGGGCTTCCAGACTGCAAAGCTCAGGGCCGGTGAACACAGGCGGCTTGGGGTCGGTCATGGGGCTTCATCCGTTGGTTGAGCCATATCTTGAAGGCCCCTTGGAAAACCTGCAAGGCCCCGAGCCAGCCGTCTCAACCGTTGTTCATCCGCGCCGGACAGACTAACTTATCCAAAATATAGCCAAACATGCGTGACTTACGCCAAGAGAGGTGCCCGTGGCCCAAACAGATTTCTCGCTGCCCGAAGGCACCCACACCGTTGTTATGGGGCTGGGCGATCTGAATGGTATCCTGCGCGGCAAACGTATCCCGGCCAGTCATTGGAAAACGATCTGCCGCGAGGGCAATGCCTATTCCAATGTTCTGTTCGCCATGGATATGACCTGCGATGTCTGGGACACGCCTTACGGCAATTTTGAAAACGGCTATCCCGATTTTCATATGTTCCCGCTGACCAAACCCGTGGCCATCCCTTGGGAAGAAGGCGTCGCGATTTGCTTCGCTAGGGCCGAAGGTATGGACCACAAACCGGTTCCCATTGACCCGCGACAAGTACTGCTCCGTCAGGTCGAACGCGCGGCGACTATGGGCATCGAAGTGAACGTGGGCTGCGAGTTGGAATTCTACCTTTTAGACCCCGAAACAAAGCTTCCACGCGATAAAGGGATCGGGGTTTACGGTCTGGACCGGGCCGCCGAGTTGGAACACGTTCTGGGCCCGATCCGCCGTCAGATCAACGAGGTGGGCATCCCGATTGAACAATCTAACCCCGAATACGCCGCGGGGCAAGTCGAGGTAAACATTCGCTACGGCGATGCCCTAGAAGCGGCGGATCATGTGGTCTTGTTCCGGTCGCTGGTCAAACAGATCGCCCATGCACATGGGTATCTGGCCACCTTCATGGCGAAACCGTTTTTAAAAGAATCCGGCAATGGGTTCCATTGCCATTATTCACTGTGGCAGGGCGACAAAAACATCTTCGCTGACGGCGGCACCCTTAGCGAAACCGGGCGTCACTTTGTGGGCGGTCTGCAAAAACGGATGGCCGAAGCTTCGATCTGTGGCGTGCCAACCCCGAATGGCTATCGCCGACGGACGCCTTTTTCTTTTTGTCCGATTAACAACAGCTGGGGCGGCGACAACCGCACCGTTGGACTGCGCGCCATCGAAGGGTCTGACAAGGCAACACGCATCGAGAAACGAGACGCCGGTGCCGACGCAAATCCCTATTTCCTTTTGGCAACGGATATCGCCGCAGGTCTTGACGGGATCGAAGGACAGATCGAACCGTCGCCCAGAACGGTTGGCAGCGGCTACAAAACCGCCGAAGCCGACCCCATTCCAACAGACTTAGCCACCGCCATCGGATTGGCGCGAAGCTCTGACTGGCTGAAAAATGTCATCGGTGGCGATCAATATGAAATCATGATGCAGCAATCCGAGCGCGAATTGGATTTCTTGGGCCAGCAAGTCACCGATGTCGAACGTGATCGCTATTTGGGCAACTTTTAAGACCCGTCCTTAACGCCGAGATCCCACAACCGCCCGCCGGGTCGCACTGGGGGTTTGATCAAACTCAGCCCTATAAGCCCTCGCCATGGCCGAGGGATCGTCATATCCGCAACGCTGCGCAATCTCGGTCACGCTCTCACGGGTCTGCTCCAGACGGCGGCGCGCTTCTGACAGTCGAATTCTGCGGTAAAGCCGAGCAGGGGTCTGACCTAGGTGAGACTGGAAGGCCAATTCAAGGGCGCGCTGGCCGATGGAAAGTTCACCCGCAATCGCCCCGATCTTGACAGGGTTTTCAAGATGACGCCGCATGATTGCAGCGGCCGCGCGCACGGTTTGATGGTGCGATAGCAGGCGATTAGGATCGGTCGCAGGGTTACGCTCACCGTACATAAAAAGGGCGGCAACTTCTAGGGCCAGTGCAGCGCCTTGGTGGCGTTCGATCAGCTCCAGCATCAGTTCCAAAGTGGTCGTCGCCCCGCCGCAACTGGCCCGATTGCCGTCAATGACGAAACGATCCGTGGTGACATGAACCTCGGGAAAAGCCTCTTCGAACGCAGTAAGCGTGTCCCAATGAGAGGTTGCACGAACACCGTCGAAAAGCCCCGCTGCCGCTAAAAGCCAACTGCCCGTATCCAACCCTGCGATCATCGAAAAACGATCCGCAGCGGCGCGTAACTGCCGCCGCTCCTTGGGGGTGTCGTGGTCCAGATGACCATAGCTTGGCATGACCAACAACAGATCGCCGGTTTGA
This sequence comes from Paracoccaceae bacterium, assembly GCA_028097405.1. Taxonomy (GTDB): domain Bacteria; phylum Pseudomonadota; class Alphaproteobacteria; order Rhodobacterales; family Rhodobacteraceae; genus CALKXV01. The sequence continues at coordinate 6,178 of JAOHEK010000018.1, forward strand.
GCGCCAAAGGCTTCGGGTTGAACCGGCAATCCGCTTGACGACAAAATGGGCTGGCCGGATCCACCAAGAAACGCCCAAGAGTAAAGCGTGCTTCGACCCAATGTGTTGGCGGCACGTAAGGGTTCAACCGCATTCGCAAGACAAAGCGCCGAGAAACCCGGATAGATCAGAATGGCGATATGTTTCGTATTTGGCATAAAATTTTCTAAATCTGCATGGCTTGGATTGATTACTAACTGTAATTTGGGAGTATTCCAAGGGAGGCGCGGATGGACTTCGGATTAAGCGACGAACAAGAGATGATTGTCTCGACGGTGCGCAGTTTTATCGAACGCGAGATTTATCCATTCGAGGCCGAGGTTGAACGCACCGGGCAGGTACCCTTGGAATTGGGTCAAGAGATCAAACAAAAGGTCATCGATCTGGGGTTTTATGCCTGCAATTTCCCCGAAAGCGTTGGTTGTGCCGGGTTGTCTCATCTGGATTTTACGCTGGTCGAACGCGAGTTGGGACGCGGATCAATGGCTTTGACGCATTTTTTCGGGCGCCCGCAGAATATCCTGATGGCCTGCGAGGGCGAACAGCGCGACCGGTATCTTTTACCTGCAGTCCGGGGCGAGCGGATGGATGCCTTGGCGATGACGGAACCTGCGGCAGGCTCTGACGTGCGGGGCATGAAATGTTCGGCTGTTCGTGATGGCGGGGATTGGGTCGTGAATGGCTCAAAGCACTTTATCTCTGGCGCGGAACACGCGGATTTCTTTATTGTTTTCGTCGCAACGGGCGTGGATGAAACACCAAAAGGTCCCAAAAAACGGATCACCTGTTTTCTGGTGGATCGCGGCCATCCGGGCTTCGAGGTGCGCGATGGCTATAATTCGGTCAGCCACAGGGGCTATAATAATTATATCCTGAATTTTGACGACTGCCGACTGCCGGTCGCTCAGGTCTTGGGCGAGGTCGATGGCGGATTCGCCGTTATGAACGAATGGCTATATGCGACCCGTTTGACCGTGGCGGCGTTTTCAGTGGGACGTGCACGGCGGTGTTTTGACATGGGCGTGGCTTACGCAGCCGAGCGCAAACAGTTTGGTCAGGCGATCGCAAAGTTCCAAGGCGTCAGCTTTCAGGTGGCCGATATGATCACCGAGATTGACGCGGCGGACTGGATGACATTGGCAGGTGCATGGCGGCTGGACCAAGGCTTGCCTGCAAACCGCGAGATTGCCTCGGCCAAGGTCTACGCGACCGAGATGTTGGCGCGGGTCACGGACACCACTTTGCAGATTTTCGGGGGTATGGGATTGATGGACGATTTTCCCATCGAGCGGTTCTGGCGTGACGCTCGCGTTGAACGCATTTGGGACGGCACATCCGAAATCCAGCGCCACATCATCGGTCGGGAGTTGTTCCGAACCTTGGGCGCATGATCAGTTTCGCCGGCTTCGGCGACGGCCGACTGGGGCTCTGCCCCAGACCTCGCGAAATTTTTGGCCAGATGAAGACTATAAGGCTCCACCCTCCGCGCATCGGCGGAGGGCTTCACCTGGCGCGGTCATCGGCGTCCCCGCCTGTACCGCAAGAGGTTTGTTCCAATTTTAGGTTAATGCTCCGTTACTTCATCTGGCCAAAAATATCCCCCGCGGAGCGTCCTTCGGTCGCCGCCTGTGATAGGGACGGACGCGATGCGTAACCTGTCCCGCTTGTTTGCTCCGCGTTCCATTGTCGTCGTGGGTGGCGGGGTCTGGTGCGCGAATGCAGTCAAGGAATGTGTAAAGATCGGATTTGAAGGGTCGGTTTTACGGGTGCACCCCTATGAGGAGGGTGCATTCCGTTCAGTTGCCGATCTGCCTGCGGTTCCTGATGCCGTCTTCATTGGCGTTAATCGCGATGTCACTGTCGAAGTGGTCCGAAATTTGGCGGCCATGGGCGCGGGTGGAGCGGTGTGTTTTGCCTCCGGATTTTCTGAGGCCGAACGGGAATTGGCAGGGGGCACAGGTTTGCAAGCAGCGTTGTTAGAGGCTGCTGGTGACATGCCGGTTCTTGGTCCCAATTGCTATGGTGTTTTGAACCTTTTGGATGGTGCGGCTCTTTGGCCTGACCAGCACGGAGCCGTTCGGGTTGACGCTGGTGTTGCGATCATTGCGCAATCGTCGAACGTGGCGATCAATTTGACGATGCAGCGGCGGGGTTTGCCATTGGCTTATGTCGTGACCGTGGGCAATCAGGCGCAAACGGATATGGCCGAGATTGGTGCCGCTTTGCTGGATGATGATCGTGTCACAGCGCTTGGCCTTTACGTTGAAGGGATTAGGGACCTCCGCCGGTTCGAGGCTTTGGCGACAAAGGCGCGGGCGGGCGGCAAATCAATCGTCGCGCTGAAGGTTGGGGCGTCGGATCAGGCGCAAGCGGCGGCGGTATCGCACACTGCCTCGCTTGCCGGAAATGCCGCCGGGGCGGCAGCCTTGTTCGATCGCTTGGGGATCGCGCAAGTGACCACACTTGGGGCGTTTCTAGAGACTTTGAAGGTCCTGCATGTGACCGGGCCGCTCTCGTCAAACCGGATTGCGTCGATGTCCTGTTCTGGTGGCGAGGCGAGCTTGGTCGCAGATAGTGCTTTGGCGACGGGGTTGGTCTTTCCTCCTCTGGAGGTGGATCAGGCGCGGGCGTTGGCAGATACGCTTGGATCCAAGGTGGCGCTGGCCAACCCGTTGGATTATCACACATATATCTGGGGTGATCTGGCGGCGATGACAGCTTGTTTTGCCGCGATGATGCAGGGAGATCTTGCGCTTGGTATGGTGATCCTCGATTTTCCTAAGCCCGAGGCCTGTGACATCTCGGAATGGCGATTGGTGATTGATGCCGTGGTCGCCGCGCAAAGCCTTTGCCAGCGCCCGATGGCCATCGTGTCGAGCCTGCCTGAGACCTTTCCCGAAGAGATTGCGTTGGAATGTATCGCCAAGGGTATCCTGCCATTGGCGGGTTTGGCCGATGCGTTGAGCGCTTTGGACGCTGCACAGTGGTTGGGGCTAGGACGGCGTACATCGACGCCTCTTTTGCTGCCGGGATCAGCGGGCCCCGGTTTTACTTTAAGTGAAGTTGATGCAAAGTTTGCTTTGGCGAAGCACGGTCTTTCGGTGCCTCAGGGCGCGGTCGCAAGAACCTCGATCACAGCCGGGCAGGCGGCACGTCAGCTTGGGTTTCCCGTTGTACTGAAGGCCGGAGGCATGGCGCATAAATCCGATTGGGGCGGCGTTATCGTCAACCTTGGTACTGTCGTCGACGTTGAAGATGCGGCGCGAAACATGGATGCAGCCTCTTTTTTGATTGAAAGCATGGTCGAGGGTGGCATCGCTGAATTGCTGATTGGGGTGATCGCCGATCCCGCGCATGGTTTTGTTTTGACGCTGGGCGCGGGCGGAATTCTAACCGAGCTTTTGGATGATACCGTTTCACTGTTGCTGCCAGTGACAGGCGATGATGTTAAAATTGCCCTTGGTCTACTTCGGACCGCACCTGTCCTTCGCGGCTATCGCGGTGGCCAGCAGGTGGACATCGAGACGATTATCGATGCGATACTGGCAGTGCAAAGCTATGTTACCCAGCATCAAGACACCGTCTTGGAAGTCGAGGTGAACCCGTTGATTGTCACACCGAATAGCGCCGTTGCCGCCGATGCCCTGATCCGACTAAAGGAACCAACATGAGTGAAAACCCCATCAGAACTGAACGTCGCGGGCATGTTCTGGAAGTGACGCTAGACCGCCCCAACGCCAATGCGATTGATTTGAAAACCAGTATTATCATGGGCGATGTATTTACCGAATTTCGCGATGATCCTGAATTGCGCGTCGCGCTTGTGACGGGGGCGGGCAAAAAATTCTTTTGTCCGGGTTGGGATTTGAAGGCTGCCGCAGATGGCGACGCAGTGGACGGCGATTATGGCAAGGGCGGCTTTGGTGGCCTGCAGGAATTGCGCGGATTGAACAAGCCGGTGGTCATGGCTGTGAACGGGATCTGTTGTGGCGGTGGTTTGGAATTGGCGCTGTCGGGCGACATCATTCTGGCGGCGGATCACGCGACGTTTGCACTGCCTGAAATACGTTCGGGCACGGTGGCGGATGCGGCCTCGATCAAACTGCCAAAGCGCATTCCCTATCACATCGCGATGGAGATGTTGCTGACGGGCCGCTGGCTTGATGTCGAGGAAGCAGCACGCTGGGGGATGATCAACCGGGTCGTGCCGGCGGCAGAACTGATGACCCAAGCGCGCGAGATGGCCGATCTTTTGGCGGCGGGCCCGCCCTTGGTTTACGCCGCGATCAAGGAGATTGTGCGCGAGGCCGAGGATATGAAGTTTCAAGATGCGATGAACCGGATCACGAAAAGTCAGTTTACCACGGTTGAAGCGCTTTATCAGTCTGACGATCAGCTTGAAGGCGCGCGCGCCTTTGCAGAAAAACGCGATCCTGTCTGGAAGGGAAAATAACACGATGCCGCTGACCATGAACCGAGAGGTTTTTATCACCTGCGCTGTGACCGGCTCGGGCTCAACGCAAGACCGAAGCCCCCATGTCCCGCGCTCGCCGGAAGAGATTGCCATAAGTGCGATTGACGCGGCAAAAGCCGGGGCTGCCGTTGTCCATTGCCATGTGCGCGATCCCAACACCGGCGCACCGTCGCGGCGGCTTGATCTTTACCGCGAGGTCACTGACCGCATTCGCGACGCTGAGGTTGATGTGGTTTTGAACCTGACCGCGGGCATGGGCGGGGACATGATTTTTGGTGGAACCGAAGCGCCGCTGCCATTGAATGAAGGCGGCACAGATATGGCGGGCGCGACAGAGAGGATGGCCCATGTGGCGGCTTGTTTGCCCGAGATTTGCACGCTGGATTGCGGCACGATGAATTTCGCCGAAGCAGATTACGTGATGACCAACACGCCCGGCATGTTGCGCGCCATGGGGGCGATGATGACCAAGCTTGGCGTGAAGCCCGAGATCGAAGCCTTTGACACCGGCCACCTTTGGTTCGCCAAGGAACTGGTGAAAGAAGGCGTGTTGGACGGACCTGCCTTGGTGCAGCTTTGTATGGGCGTGCCATGGGGCGCGCCCGATGATCTGAATACCTTCATAGCGATGGTGAACAACGTGCCGGGCGACTGGACATGGTCGGCGTTTTCGCTGGGACGGCACCAGATGCCGTTTGTTGCGGCCTCGGTTCTGGCGGGGGGCAACGTGCGGGTCGGATTGGAAGATAACCTAATGCTGGGCAAAGGCGTGTTGGCGACGAACGCGCAACTGGTGGACCGCGCGGTCAGCCTGATCGAAGGCATGGGCAGCACGGTGATTGGTCCCGACGCAGTGCGCGAACGCTTGGGGTTGACCAAAAGGGCGCCTGTGGCGACATGAGGTTTTGCGCAGGCTTTGACTGCGCGGTGCCGCCTAGCGCGTTTGGTCTTCCGTGATGGCTGGGCGTGGGACCAAAGCTTTCACAAGGTCTTTCATCGCGATTTGGCCCACAACGGCCCTGCCGTCTGAGACGCGATAGGTTTGGGTTGTGTCGCCCTCGGCTTGCTGGATCAGGGCTTCCAATGTGCTGTCGGCCGAGATTTCTCCGTCAAAGCGATCTTGGCTCAGCGCCGTCATCACCGAACGAACGCGCAGCACGCGGGCGCGATTGATGTCACCGACGAAGGCTTCGATATAGGGGTCAGCCGGGGCCAGAAGGATGGTTTGCGGATCGCCCTGCTGGATGATTGCGCCGTCTTTCAAAATGACCAGATGGTCAGCGATCTTTAGGGCTTCGTCCAGATCGTGGGTGATGAACACAACAGTTTTTTGTAACTCGGCCTGTAGCTCCAACAGCAGGCCTTGCATGTCGGTGCGGATCAGGGGATCGAGCGCGGAAAAGGCCTCGTCCATCAGCATGATATCGGTGTTGGCGGCCAGTGCGCGGGCAATGCCAACCCGTTGTTGCATGCCGCCGGAAAGCTGGGCCGGAAAGCGATCCTCAAAGCCGTCAAGGCCAACCCGCGCGAGCCACTTTCGCGCCTCAGAGATTTGCTGCGCGGCATCGACACCTTGGACACTAAGCGGCATCTCGGCATTTTGCTGGACGGTTTTATGGGGCAAAAGCGCGAACTTCTGAAACACCATCGACATTTTCTTTTGCCGAATTGCCCGCAGTTCCGCTTGCCCCAGTTTCATGACGTCTTCGCCGTCGATCAGGATTTCCCCCGCTGAGGGTTCGATCAGCCGGTTAAGATGGCGGATCAGCGTGGACTTGCCCGAGCCGGAAAGCCCCATGATCACGGTAATTTCAGCGGCTTGCATATCGACGTTGATGTTTTGCAGACCCAGCACATGGCCCTGTTGGTCGAGCAATTCGGATTTGGTCATCCCGCCTTGCACCAAAGGCACCATGGCGCGGTCTCTGGGACCGAAAATCTTGTAAAGCGCGCGGATCGCAACCTTGGGCGTCATTGCTCGTTCCGATGCGTGTCGATGCGGGCCAAGGCAGCCTTCGAGACGCGGTCCAAGATGACCGCTAGAAGGACGATGCCAAGGCCTGCAACGATGCCGACGCCCAGATCAAGGCTTCGGATGCCTCGCAGCACCAAGACGCCCAATCCGGGCGCTGAAATCATCGAGGCAATCACCACCATCGCAAGGCTCATCATAATGGTTTGGTTCACGCCGGCCATTATATTGGGCAAGGCAAGGGGCAGTTCCACGCGGGTCAGTTTTTGGCCCGGTGTCATGCCGAAGGCGTTGGCCGCCTCGACCACATCCTGATCGACCAGACGGATGCCAAGATCGGTCAGCCTGATCACCGGAACGATCGCATAAACGATGACGGCGATGCCATAAATCTTTGATTCAGTTACGGAAAAAAGAAATATGAGGGGGATCAGATACACGAAGGTTGGCAGCGTTTGTAAAAGATCAAGGATTGGGACGATCATCCGTTGCGCGGTGTCCGATTTTGACATCGCTATGCCAATCGGCACACCCAGAAGGACGGAAAGTCCGGTACACACGAAGACAATAGCAAGCGTCTGCATTGCGACTTCGTAGTGATCGATCAGCCCAAAGAACAACAACACCAAAGCGACGAACCCCGTCACAGGGCGGGATCGGCTGACCACGTAAGCGATGATCACCAAAAGCGGGATCATCAGCCACCAAGGCGTGGTTTCAAACAGGAACAAAGCGCCATCCAAGAGCCAGCTTAGGGGTTGGGTGATCGGATCAAGAACCAGCTTTAACTCAGGCCGAATGCTTAGGAATCCGTCTTCAAGCCCTTGGGTGACGTCCCGGGTTTGAGCGATGCGGGCACAACTGTCATGAAGGGCATCAAGCGACGGAAACGGCAGCGGCGCTTTTTCGGTGGCCCCGCCTGATTGCGCCAGAAGTTGCGCCATAGACATGGGTGCGTCGGTCTTATCCTGATCGCACCAGTCGCGCAGGCCAAGCGTGTCGAAAACGCCATCATAACCCGCCATCGCATACCCCCAAAAGCAAAGGCCCGCGCCGTTAAAGCGCGGGCCGATCCATTACTTGATGATGGCAGCGAGCTTTTCGCGCGCATCGTCGCTCAGCCAACCGCTCCAGACGTCTTTGTAGTTCGTCAGGAAATACACTGCGGCTTCTTCATAGGACGCCTGATTGGCTTCCTGCCACGCCAGCACTTCGCCCATCTGAGCATTGGTGAAGGTAATATTCTTCATCAAGGCAGCCGCATCGGGTTCACGTTCGACAAAGGATGGCGTTGCTGCCGTGACGACATTGGACACCGGGTAGGACGACAAAGCAGGCGTCGCGCAGTCTTCCAGACCGTTGCAGGTGTGCTTGTCGGCGTCATAGTCCGGCATTTCGACCTGCACCATTGGGTATTTGCCCAAAACGCTGGTGGGGGCCCAATAGTAACCAAACCACGGCTCTTCGGCCTCGAACGCAGCGGCGATGGATGTCGCCAGCGTTTCGCCCGAACCGTGCTGGAACCGCTCAACGCCCGAACCATCCAATCCGGCGGCTTTGAAGTTGTTGAAGTTCGTCACATCGCAACCCCAGCCCGAGGGGCAATCATGGAACCGACCACCGACCAGTTCTGGGTTGGCCTTGATGCCCTCCAGCGTGGTCAATTCGGGGTGAGCCTTGGCAAGATATTCCGGGATCCACCAAGCTTCGACGCCGCCATCGGTCAGAACCTTCGACAATTCGACCACTTTGCCTTCCGCGCGCAGATCTTCATAGACTTCGGTATAGCTGGTCCAAAGCTCGGTCAGAATGTCAGGCTCGCCTGTTTCCGCCAACGAGGTCATCGCAGGCACGGTCGTCGTGGGCACAACCGTCACGCTGCACCCATAGCCCTGTTCCATCAAGAACTTGGCAACATTGGTGACCACAGCCGACGAGGCCCAGTCCATTTCCGTTATTGATACGTCGCCACAGTCCGCCGAGGCGGTTGTCGCCGCGCTCAATCCCAAGACAAAGGCGGTTCCCAATACGAATTTATTCATTCTTACGTCTCCCGGTTTGTTTGGCGTTATAGTCGGCCATTGAGGCCCCGGTTACCAGCCCTTCATGAAGAACCAGATCGCTCTTTTGATAGGCGCGGCGTCTTGCGACCTACAGACCGACAAAAGTTGGACGATTGATCCATCCCGACGACCCTTATGTTACCAAGCCTGAAGTTTGAAACCTCTACGATGGCGTTGATATTGATTTACCCAAGAACCCCATTGCGATGGGGCCTTGGCCTTCGCGTACGGCGTGGCGATAGACGCGACACGAGACGGATGATCTGATCACGCAGTCGTCAATGTCAGTTCCGGTGTCTGTGCTAGGGTGATTGAAAGCCGAAGAAAAGGGACATTGATGATGCGCAATCTAACGGGGTTGCTTGCCGTGATACTCACGACAAGCGCAGTTGTTGCTGGCGGGATCACGGCGACAGACGACGGGCGTATTTTGTTGCTTGATCGTTCTGCGGGTTTGTTTTTGGTCAATTCTGATGAAACTATTCGTCTGGACGTAGAGCTACCACGCAACGGTGCGAACTTCCTGCAAGAACAATTGGACGAAGGTGATTTTGGCAACGTCTTGGATGCTTCGGAACAGTTGCGTTACAGCGATGTGATGATTGCGCGCGACGGGGCGAACCGGGCTTTGGTTGTTTCGTACACCGAATTTCACATCGACGAATCCTGTTTCACTTCGACACTCGCGAAATATGTGCTGCCCGCCGGGCAGGTTTTGGATGACATCAAAATCACCAGCGACGATTGGATAGACTTGGCCCGTGCCTCGCCCTGTTTGGAGCCATTTGAAGACGAACTACCGACCTTTGGATTGAAAGCGGGGGGACGTGTCGCGCAATACGACGGGGATACGGAAAAGGTCATTTGGTCGGTTGGCGACGACGCCGAAGTCATGGAAGTGAACCTGTCCGACGGCGACTACAGGGTTATCGCGCGCGGTCGGTAGGGGTACGATTTGGCGCGGCGCGTCTTTGAAAGGCCCCGCCGATCAGGCGGGGCCAATTGACATTATCTGATGATCTGGTTCAGCGTTTCTGACGAACGCATTACGCCTGCGGTTTTCGCCGCATCGGTGTGGTAATACCCACCAACGTCCGCAGCACCACCGCGCGCGGCAGCCATTTCAGCCACGATCGTCGCTTCGTTTTCAGCCAGCGCCTTGGCGATGGGCGCGAAGTGGGCGGCCAGTTCGGCGTCTTCGGATTGAGCGGCCAGAGCCTGTGCCCAATACAGCGCAAAGTAGAAATGGCTGTCGCGGTTGTCGGGCTGGCCGAGTTTCCGACCGGGTGATTTGTTGTGATCCAGCACGCCTTCGGTCGCGACCTCGACAGCCAATCCCAACAGGCGCGCCTTATCGTTACCTTTGGTCTCTGCCAGGAATTTGAGGCTTTCGCCAAGAGCACAGAATTCACCAAGCGAGTCCCAGCGAAGGTGGTTTTCTTCGACCAACTGCTGCACGTGCTTGGGTGCTGAACCCCCAGCGCCGGTTTCAAACAGGCCGCCGCCGTTCATCAGTTTCACAATCGACAACATCTTGGCCGAGGTTCCAAGTTCCAGAATTGGGAACAGATCGGTCAGATAATCGCGCAGCACATTGCCGGTCACCGCGATCGAGTTGTTACCAGCGCTGATGGTCTTCAGCGACGCGCGTGTCGCGTCGCGTGGGTCCATGATCTGGAAATTGCCTGCAGCGCCTTCAGCGTCCAAAATAGGCTTCACGTATTTGATCAGCTCGGCATCATGGGCGCGGCTTGCGTCAAGCCAGAAGATCGCCTCGCAACCTTCGGCCTTCTGGCGCGCAATCGCCAACTTCACCCAATCTTCAATCGGGGCTTGCCTGGTCGAGGCCGAACGCCAGATGTCACCGGCTTCGACATTGTGCTCGTGCAAGACGTCGCCGTTGGCGGCGGTCATGCGCACGGTGCCGGGTTTCGTGATTTCAAAGGTGGTGGGGTGCGAGCCGTATTCTTCGGCCTTCTGCGCCATCAAGCCGATGTTTTGCACCGTGCCCGCAATGGTCGGATCAAGCGCGCCATTGGCTTTGAAGTAGTTCACCGCCTCTTCATAGACCGAAGCGTAAGAACTGTCAGGGATCACGCAGTTCGTGTCGCTTGCTTCGCCATCCGGTCCCCAACCTTTACCACCAGCACGGATCAAAGCGGGCAGGGAAGCGTCGATAATCACGTCAGACGGTACATGCAGGTTGGTGATGCCTTTGTCGGAATTCACCATGTAAAGCGGCGGGCGCTCGGCCAGAACGGCGTCGATTTCGGCTTTGATCGCGGCGCCATTTGGCATTTCGGCCACGCGCTCGAACAAGGTGCCAAGGCCCGAGTTTGGATTGACACCAGCTTCGGCCAAAGCCGCTCCATGGGCTTCGAAAACCGGCGCAAGATAGGCTTTCACCCCATGGCCAAACAATATCGGGTCCGAGATCTTCATCATCGTCGCTTTGAGGTGGATCGAGAAAAGCGTACCTTCTGCCTTGGTCGATGCGATTTCGTCTGTCAGAAATGCACCCAGTGCCTTGGCGGACATGAATGTCGCGTCCACAACCGTGCCCACTGGAAATTCCACGGCGTCTTTCAGAACCGTGGTCGTGCCATCGGTGCCGAACAATTCGATCTTGGCGGGGCCTGCTTGGGCAGCCGACAAGGTGACCGAGGTTTCATTGGAACGGAAATCATTCGCACCCATGGTCGACACGCGCGTCTTGCTGTCGCTGCTCCATGTGCCCATCGAATGAGGGTTGGCCATCGCATAATTCTTAACGGCTTTCGCGGCGCGGCGATCCGAGTTGCCTTCGCGCAGAACTGGGTTCACCGCCGAGCCCTTGATGGTATCGAACCGGACGCGGATTTCTTTTTCGGCGTCAGTTTTTGGCGCATCGGGGTAGTCGGGGATGTCATAACCTTGGGCCTGAAGCTCTTCTACAGCAGCGGAGAGTTGCGGAGCCGAGGCTGAAATGTTTGGCAGTTTGATGACATTTGCGCCGGGCGTTTTTACCAGTTCGCCCAAAGCGGCCAGATCGTCAGATTGGCGTTGATCGTCGCTCAACCGCTCGGGAAAGGTCGCCAGAATGCGGCCAGCAAGCGAAATGTCCTTGGTTCCAATCGAAATACCCGCCGGTTTCGTAAAGGCGCGAATGATCGGCAGGAACGAAGCCGAAGCCAGTTCGGGCGCTTCGTCAACTTTTGTGTAAATGATGTCGGGGGTCGATGAATCTGTCATAAGTCGCCTACAAGGGTAATGGGTGTTGCAAAGGCATTATGCTACCTGAACAAAAAGATCCACAGCCCTAAGATGTCAATTCCCTGTCTTGGTTTGTCAAGGGCGATCCCTAAGTTGAAAAAGGCTTTAGATCAGTGCAGTGGCGGTTCGACCAATGATCCGAAAATGACAGATCGGTCAAATCCGGCGCGGTTGGGTTCGGTGTCGCAAGCCTAGGGGACATGGCGGCTATCTTGGTGAATAGCAACGCACGAGTTCTTAGCTTCTAGAGCGCTGCGCAAAAGCACCAGAGGCCTAATATTAATAGTATCCGTGACGCTAATGTTGGTGTGGCTCATCCAGTGAGCCGTGGACAGCCAGTTGGTCGAGGCCTGCGTCTTGGGGTTCGATTGTGCGAAAGCCTTCTTTCACACCAGCCTTGGTCAGTTCGCGGGTAACTGTCATCAGGGTGTTGGCGGCTTGGCCGTCGCACATTTCGATCATCTGCATGACCTCGTCTTGCGCGACTGTCTTTGCGTCGTCCAAAGAGGGCGCGCCGTACAAATCTACGAAGTGTTGCGACAGCCCTGCAATAAGGGTCTCGACTTCGATCTGTTCGATCTGGGTGACAGCAATGAAGGTCACGCGGCCATAGGTTTCAAGGCCCAGCCATCCGTTCGTGAAAGCTTGGCGGGCTTTGCCTACCAGATCAGCTTCGCCCCAGTTCGAAAACTCGAAACCACCCGAAATGCACCATTCGCCGGTGCGGGCCGGGGAATGAAAGACGTTCATGTCGCTTTCGTCGAAGTGAATGGCACGGGCCAACATCATGTCAGGCGTTCTCCAGCAAGTGGGTAAGGGGGACGAGGTGGGTCGTTGTGTCATTGCGGATCAGCATGCCAAAGCGTTCGTCGACCCCTAGAAAGATGCCCGACTTTTGATCCATTTCGATAGGCGCGTCGATCCCGTGAGCCAAGCCGCGCCAGTCTTTGTGCAAGCTGGCGGGGCCGTCTTCTGTCCAGCGGTTGATGCCGACCAGCGTGTGTTTTACCCAAGATTCGATCAGATCGTCAGCGCTGACATCGGCGCAGCCCTCGGCATAGAGCGCGGTTTGATTGGGCGTTGTACCGCCGTCGTCGCTTTCTGGCCAAAGGGTTAGCTCCAGCCCGATGACCAGCCAACCGGGGTCGGCGTCGGGTAATTTGTCTGATGCAGCAACGCGCAACCGCCCGCAGGCGCCGCCGTTGATCCGCAAGCCACCGTTCCAATCCAAGTGCACTGCAACCTCGGGCGGGGCTAATGCGCCGAGCGCGTTCTGAAAGCTGACACCACAGAGCGGCAGCATCGTCATCGCATTTGCCAGCGTCACGTCGGGGGCGAACACCATCGCACCGCGCAGCTCGGTTGAGCCAAGGTTGTAGATCACCAAGCCTGCATCGCAGCCGCGCGTGGCTTCGCCGCAAGCATGATCGAACGGATCGGTCGAACCTTCTACCGCTAGACCGGTGAACAGGGGAGGAAAGCTTGGCGTGGTCATACAGCTCCCATTTCGATCAGTTTGCGTGCCACGTCACGGAAGCCTTGAGATTGCGCAGACTCGGGTTTGGACACAACAATCGGTGCGCCCCCATCCGCTGCGATCCGTATATCAAGGTGTAGCGGGATTTCGGCCAGAAGCGGCACACCCAGTTTCTCCGCCTCGGCAGTGACGCCGCCGTGACCGAAAACGTGTTCCTCGTGACCGCAGCTGGAACATATGTGCGTGCTCATGTTTTCGATCATGCCAAGGATAGGGGTGCCCAGTTGACTGAACATGTCGATACCTTTGCGCGCGTCCAACAGGGCGACGTCCTGCGGAGTGGAAACGATAAGCGCTCCGTCCAGATGAGCTTTTTGCGCAAGCGTCATTTGCACGTCACCGGTACCGGGCGGCAGGTCGACGATCAGCACATCTAATGCGCCCCATTGCACTTGGGTCAGCATCTGCTGAAGTGCACCCATCAACATTGGTCCACGCCAGACGACAGCTTGATCTTCGTTTGTCATCAAGCCAATAGACATCATTGTTACACCAAAATTTCGAAGCGGCAGAATGACTTTGCCGTCGGGGCTTTGGGGTCTGCCGGACACGCCCAGCATCCGGGGTTGCGAGGGGCCGTAGACATCGGCGTCCAACATGCCAACCTTGCGACCTTCGGCGGCCAAAGCGCAGGCAAGGTTTGCTGCAACGGTCGATTTGCCGACGCCACCTTTGCCCGACGCAATCGCGATGATTCGGTCAACACCGGGTATTTTCTCAGGCCCTGATGGTTCGGATTTGCGGGCTGTGCCCAGATCGGGCGGTGCTTGCGGTGCAGAGTGTGCCGTCATTACGATGGACACCGTCGTTGCACCAAGAGCGGTCAAGGCGGCTTCGGCTTCGGCTTTTGCGGCCGCAAAGGGTTCGGGACTGCTGACTTCCATGACGAAGCGCACGGCGTCGTCTTCCACGTTCAGCGCGCGGACCAATCCTGCTTCCACAAGATCAGAGCCAGATGGTGCCTTGATGCCTTTTAGGCAATTCAGCACGTCGTCACGGGTTAGAGCCATTTAGGCGCCTTCGATCTTGCCTGTCACGACATGTTCGATGTCGAGGTCGTCCATCGTCAAAACCACTTTTGCAGAAAAGCTTTTGCCAGTCGTTTCGCCTGCATTGCGCATCGCCTCTTCAATGGCTTGCTGCGACGTGACACCGACCTGTTTTAGAAACTTCCGCATCGACATGTTGAATTCTTCGCTCATTGTTTCCCCCCAGATGGACCGAAATTGTTGACGGTCCGACCCTAGCGACCGTAGGCTGACATGCAACCCGACGCGGACATATGGAACCGGCGGAATGATGAAATACTGGATTGTGATTGCTGGCCTGATTGCGGGGCCGGCTTTTGGGCAGGATAAATCTTTTACTCTTTCAGCGCCCGATTCGATGACGGCGAATGGGTTTCTGAAGCACCTCTTGCCGCGGTTCTCGCTCAAGTCAGGGATACGGATCTCGATCTCCGAGCCAAGTGATGCAAGCTTTGGAACGAAGGGCGTTCCGGTGTTTCAAGACGGCGCGACGGTCTGGCATTTCTCAAAAACGGATGGGCCTTATACGGACGCGTTTCTGGACTGGCTGACCTCTGATGTTGGCAAGAATACGATTGCGGCGTTCAAGGTTGATGATGTTGCGGTTTATGATCCGGATGTTCAGCAGCAAAAGGCAGTGGTTGAAAACGAACTTACTGGTGATGTCGTTCTGGGTGAAAAAGTCAGCCTGTCGCTTTGCGGTCGCTGCCATGTGGTCAATGATACGAACCGCATGAAAGCGATTGGCTCGTCACCGTCTTTTGCCTTGTTGCGCGGATTTCCCGACTGGCAGAACCGTTTCGAAGCGTTTTTCGTATTAAAGCCGCATCCGGCGTTCACGCAAGTTGAGGACGTGACCGAACCCTTTCCCGATCACTTGCCATCGCCTATGTCGCCTATTGAGGTCACATTGGAACAGATCGAAGCGATCACGGCTTATGTCGGCTCAATCGAGCCTGCCGACCTTGGAGCGCCGCTGGCGGCGAACTGACCTCAGTGGTCTTTACGCTTTGAAAAGTAATCTTCCGTGGTGCGCACCCTCGGGCGTTCGCCCCCCTGAAAGGGATTATCAGTCGAGTGGAATTGCGCCTGTATCCGGCAGTTTTCGCACATCTGGATCATTTTGGCGGTGCCCGATGTGGCGAACATGTCGTGCTTTCCCGCCAGTTGTGCGCTGATCCGTTCGACGGTGGATTTGACGCCGAAAAGGGCGCCGCATTCGACGCAAGGGAAGGGTTTTTCCTCGTTTAAGATCTGCTGGGTAAAGGCTTGGTCTGAAACGTCTAATTGCGGTTTCAGTTGAATTGCTTTTTCGGGGCATACATTCGCACAAAGCCCGCATTGCAAACAGGCGTCTTCCTGAAAGCGAAGCTGTGGTAGATCGGAATTGTCGCCCAAGGCTCCGGACGGGCAAAGCGAGGCGCAGGCAAGGCACAAGGTGCAAGCCTCGGTGTCGACGATGATGGCTCCGTAAGGTGCGCCTTCGGGCAAGTCGATCATGTCGGTATCGGGTTGCAGGGTTTTGGCGGCAAGGCGCGCCACTTGGCGACGGGTGCCGATAGGAAGGATGGGGTCGCATGTGATCGGGTCAACTTCAGCGCCATACAGCACCTCTGATAGGGCGTCGGGATCGGCGGGCTCGATCATCGCTGTGCCAGTTTTTCCGGTGATCGCATTTGCGAGGGCCGTTTGGTTTTCGATCACGTCTCGTTCGGCCGTCGGTGACAACAGGACGTCGACATGGGTGAAGCCGCAGGCGAGGGCGGCCAGCATCTCGGCGTGGCCAAAGCTTGAAAGGGCGTCGATCTCAAATGGGATCACATCTGCGGGCAGGCCGCGTCCGAAGCGTGCGGAAAGGGCGATCATCTCGCGGCCATGGGCGCTGTCGTGCACCAGCAGGCGCGCCTCTTTGCCCCCAGCCTTGCGATAGGTTGTGGCCAATATGTTTAGCCGCCGGAACAGCACATCGATCGATGGTGCGTCATAGCTGATCGCGCCCGACGGGCAGACCGAGGCACAAGAACCGCAGCCCGCGCAGACCATCGGATCAATGGCAACATGTTCGCCAGCCGAGGTGATCGCGCCCGTAGGGCAGACGTTTAAGCAATTGGAACAGGCGGGCTTTTCGGCGCGGCTGTGGGCGCAAAGGCTGGCTTCCAGCCGGACGTAAAGCGGTTTTTCGAAGGTGCCGATCAATTGCGATGCCTCAAGCACGGCTTTGGCGACCGAGGGCGCGTGGCCGGGTTCGGCGCGCACATAGCCTTCGCGTTTTTCGGGCGCGGGGATGGGGGCCGGGTTGCCGCTAAGGTCAAGTACGATGTCGCAGTCTGACACCACACCGGTTTGCGCGGCACCCAATTGCATCTCACCGCGACCGCCGGGATTGGGTTGTTGAAGCGTGTTGAACTTGATGCGGAAGCCGCCCAAAGCTCCGTTGATTTGTTGCACTGCGCCGACGACGCAATCGAAGCGACGATCAAAAGGAATGTTGGCCGCGTCGGGCAGCAAGACGGTGACGGCCATGGTGTTGCAGAGGTCTTCGGCGGCGCGCAGCGCGGCATCGCCCCCGATGATCAGGATCGTGCCTTCGGAAATGATATCGACGGATTTGCCGGCCTCAGCGGGCATGGCGGCTTCGGCGGCCAGCGCAGCCATTTTTGCGGTGGCCGTGCCTTCGCCCCAACCGGCACGGTCACGCAGGTCTACGAAACCGGCGATGTCTGCGTCCAATTCTGCGGCAAGGTCTTCGAAAGTTTGACGTTCCTGCTGACAGGCGATGATCACATCGCCGCCTTCGATCTCTTTGGCCGCCTGTTCGATCTGGTCCATGCAAAGGCCCGCATAAACCTTCGAGCACGCCATGCCGGTGGCCGCAGAAATAGCGTCACCATCCAGTGATTGGCTTCCCAGACAATCACACAGAACAAGCTTTTTGGTCATGCCAGACTTCCTTCGTGGGCCAAGCCATTCGCCAGCTTGCAGGACAAGCTAGCCGCGATTCGTGATCAGCGTAACCATTTTCTGGGGCGATCGGATCACGGAATTGAAATGCTGCAGTTGCGAGATTTTTATAGATATTTTGCCACTGAACGCCGCGTTATCGCACTAAAGCCATCTTCCATTGAGTGATCAGCGATGCAGAGGCTTGCCGCGACGCAGCATTGGGAATTTTACTGACTTCGGGAGCGCAAATTTTACTTTGAAATTCGCAGCGCATCATCCAAAGTTGTTTAAGAATAAAAACACAGCCGGAGAGCGTGTGACCGACAGGGAACAAAAATCAATTTCGATACCGCTTGGAATAGTGATCCAGCGTATGCCCGGCGTGACCCGCTGGGTCAGTCATGTTTGGAAAGCCGTGGGCGTTTTGCCGGGGGCTGCCAAGGCGGATTGGAAAGAGCTTCGCCGCGATGGTGACGCCGTTGAATTTCACGCCGCGACCGTACCGCTTGAGTTGTTCCGCACCGATACCGAAGCCTATCTTTCGGGTTTGTCCGACAAGATACCATCCATCTACGTTGTGATGCGCGACAGCGAAACCGATAAGCCGCTTAAGATCGTGTTGGCCACAGCCTCGCCCTACGAGGCGCAGGATTATGCGGATACGGGCGAAGAGATGGTTGAAAAAGTCCCGATGCCCGAAGGTTTGGTGGCGCTTATTCGCGACTATGTCGAACTTCACCACCAAGACGAGGTCTTTGTGAAACGTCGCCGCGATAAGTCTCGGGTTGATTTGAAAGAAGACGGGATTGGCGACGCGCGTATTCGGCAGACATCGGATGTCTATCGTGCGCCCCGCAAAACGGAGACACTCCATTGAGCGGTGATCAAAGCTTTTGGTCCCGCCGCAGGGCAGGGGTTGAAGCCGAGGCGGACGCCGAACAGGCTGCCGTCGAAGCGCGCCTTTTGGCCGAAGAACACGCCGAACTTGAAGAAAAGTCTGACGGCGAGATTTTGGCCGAATTGAACTTGCCGGTGCCGGAGAGTTTGGGGCTGGGGGATGACTTTTCGGTCTTCATGTCGAAAGTCGTTCCTGATCGTCTGCGACGCCGGGCTTTGCGCGTGCTTTGGCGGTCAAATCCGGTTCTGGCGAATGTGGATATGCTGGTCGATTACGGCGAAGATTTCACCGATAATGCGATGTGTGTCGAAAACATGCAAACCACCTATCAAGTTGGCAAAGGCATGTTGAAGCACGTCCAAGAAATGGCCCGGCAAGCTGAAGAACGTGAAAACCCGAAGCTGCCCGAGCCAGAGGTCGAAGAAGAAGATCCCGAAGTTTTGGAAGACCAAACAGACGTGTTGGTTGCTGACGCCAGCGCGGACACTAAAGTTTCCGAAGTTGAGGAAGAAGCTGAAACCGACGTTGAGGTCTACACTCCACCGGCTCCGCGCCGGATGTCATTTAGAATTGAGGAAACCGCGTGAGCGCAGCACCCGATATCCAGATTGCGTCGGAAGACCGGTTGCGCGCCGATCTGTACAATTTCATTGGGCTGATGCTTGCAGCCCCGCCGGGTCAGATGTTGTTGGATCAATGCGTGGGCCTAAGCGGCGACGCCAGCGATCTTGGCGAAGCGATTGGCGGGTTGTCACGGGTGGCTAAGGCGACCAAGCCGAAGACGGTTGAAGCCGAATTCAACGCGCTCTTTATCGGATTGGGTCGTGGTGAGTTGCTGCCTTATGCCAGTTACTATCTGACGGGTTTTCTGAACGAAAAGCCGCTGGCGATCCTGCGCAATGATATGGCCACGCGTGGTATGACGCGGGCTCAAAACGTTTACGAGCCTGAAGACAACATCGCATCATTGATGGAAATGATGGCGGGCATGATTGTGGGTCGCTTTGGTGCGCCTGCGACGCTCGACGACCAAAAGATGTTTTTTAACAAACACATCGCCCCCTGGGCGGGCCACTTTTTTGCCGACTTAGAGGCGGCGAAGAACTCGGTGCTTTATGCGTCGGTGGGCCAAGTGGGACGTGTGTTTATCGAGATTGAGCGCGAGGCGTTCAGAATGACAGCAGGGTAGCACCCTGCATCGCATGCGACGGGGATGCTCGTCGAAAACTAAGGGAGGGAGACATCCCATGATGAAAAAGAGCGAAGGCGCTAGCCGCCGCGATTTTCTTAAGATGGCCGGAACTACCGCACCGGTTGCTGCCGTTGCGATTGCCGCAGGCACAAGCGAAGTGGAAGCTAAAGCTGTCGATCTGACATCTGAAAAGATGCAAGACACGGTGCATACGCGCGCCTATCTCGAAAGCACCCGCTTTTAGGAGACGCAAAACCCGAGATAACGAGTTGGGCAAAACTCGCCGGTCGAGGGTCAATAAAGACCAAGCAAGCAAGGGCAGAGGTCCGAGCAGGCAAGGGAGGAACGACTATGCTAAGGAAAAAGACCAACGGGGTGACAAGACGCGCCCAACGGACTGGTATCCTAACTGACATCGCGGAAAAATCCGTAGATCGCCGGGCGTTTTTGCGCGGCTCGGGTCTGGCCATTGGCGGGCTGACTGCAATCTCTGCGACGGGTGGCTTTGTGTCGTCTGCAACGGCACAAACGGCGGTGAACGCGGCGGTTGAGACTGTGAAATCGGTCTGCACCCACTGTTCGGTTGGCTGTACGGTTATTGCCGAAGTCTCCAATGGGGTCTGGACGGGGCAGGAACCCGGTTGGGACAGCCCGTTCAACCTAGGTGCCCATTGCGCCAAAGGGGCCGCGGTTCGCGAGCACGCCCACGGTGAGCGCCGTTTGAAATACCCGATGAAGAAAGAAGGCGGTGAGTGGAAGCGCATCAGCTGGGAACAGGCCATCGACGAGATCGGCGACGGCATGATGAATATCCGGGAAGAAAGTGGCCCGGACAGCGTCTACTGGCTGGGATCGGCTAAGCACAACAACGAACAGGCCTATCTGTTCCGTAAGTTCGCTGCCTATTGGGGCACGAACAACGTGGATCACCAGGCTCGGATCTGCCACTCGACGACAGTGGCCGGTGTGGCGAATACATGGGGCTACGGCGCCATGACGAACAGCTACAACGACATCCACAATTCCCGCGCGATCTTTATCATCGGTGGTAACCCGGCCGAGGCACACCCAGTGTCCCTGCTGCACCTCTTGCGTGCGAAAGAGCAGAACAACGCTCCGGTTATCGTTTGTGATCCGCGCTTCACGCGGACTGCTGCACACGCCGACGAATATGTGCGGTTCCGTCCGGGGACGGACGTTGCATTGGTCTGGGGTATCCTCTGGCACATCTTTGAAAACGGTTGGGAAGACCAAGAGTTCATCCGCACCCGCGTTTGGGGCATGGACCAGATCAAAGAAGAAGTGGCTCGTTGGACGCCTGAAGAGGTCGAACGCGTAACGGGCGCTCCTGGATCGCAATTGCGTCGCGTCGCGCGCACCATGGCCAACAACCGCCCCGGCACCGTTATCTGGTGTATGGGTGGCACGCAGCACACCAACGGCAACAACAATACGCGTGCGTATTGTGTCTTGCAGTTGGCGCTGGGCAACATGGGCACCGAGGGTGGTGGTACGAACATCTTCCGTGGCCACGACAACGTGCAAGGTGCTACTGACCTTGGCGTTCTAAGCCACACGCTTCCCGGCTACTACGGACTGTCTGCCGGATCTTGGGCCCACTGGGCGCGGGTCTGGGGCGAAGACGACGATTGGCTGAAAGGTCAATTCGCGGCTGGTCCAAAAGATGCCGACGGCAACGACACCTCGTTGCAGCAACTCACTGGTATCCCGGTGTCGCGCTGGATCGATGGTGTGCTGGAAGACCCCGAAAACATGGACAACCCGAACAAGGTTCGTGCCATGGTGCTTTGGGGACATGCGCCGAACTCACAGACACGCATGAAGGAAATGAAGACCGCGATGGAAGAGCTGGATATGCTGGTCGTCGTAGACCCATATCCAACGGTTTCAGCGGTGCTGCATGACCGGACGGATGGTGTCTATCTTCTGCCGGCCTGTACGCAGTTCGAAACCCGTGGTTCGGTCACGGCATCGAACCGCTCGATCCAATGGCGCGACAAGGTCGTCGAACCATTGTTCGAAAGCCTGCCGGACGAGGTCATCATGGCCAAGTTCGCCAACAAGTTTGGCTGGGCAGATCGTCTATTCCGGAACATCGAAATGGAAGATGACGAAACGCCGAATGTCGAAAGTATCACCCGTGAATTCAACGCTGGCATGTGGACGGTCGGTTATACAGGTCAGTCTCCTGAGCGGATCAAAATGCACATGGCCAACCAGCATACGTTCGACAGAACGACGCTGCAGGCCATCGGTGGTCCAGCTGACGGGGATTACTACGGGATGCCATGGCCATGCTGGGGCACACCCGAGATGAACCACCCCGGCACGCCCAACCTTTACGACATGTCCAAACGTGTCTCTGAAGGTGGCCTGACGTTCCGCGCCCGCTTTGGTGTGGAAAGGGATGGTGAAAATCTGTTGGCCGAAGGTGTTGCAAGCTTGGATTCTGATATTCAGGACGGATATCCCGAATTTACCATGCAGATGCTGATGGACCTTGGATGGGACGGCGAACTGACGGCCGACGAACGGTCTGCCATTGATGCTGTTGCAGGGCCAAAGACCAACTGGAAAACCGACCTTTCAGGCGGTATCCAGCGGGTTGCGATCGCCCACGAAATGGCACCGTTCGGTAACGCCAAGGCCCGCGCGGTTGTCTGGACGTTCCCAGATCCAGTGCCGGTTCACCGCGAGCCGCTTTACACCAACCGTCGCGATCTTGTTGCGGATTACCCGACATACGAGGACCGGAAGTTTTATCGTCTTCCGACGATGTATGCCTCGATCCAAAAGCAGGACTTCAGCAAAGACTATCCGATGATCCTGACGTCAGGTCGTTTGGTTGAATACGAGGGCGGAGGCGACGAAAGCCGCTCGAACCCTTGGTTGGCAGAACTACAGCAAGACATGTTTGTCGAGATAAACACACGTGACGCCAACAACTTGGGCGTTCGTGACGGCACACAAGTCTGGGTGGAAGGCCCGGAAGGCGCCAAGGTTAAAGTGATGGCCATGGTGACCGAACGGGTTGGCGAAGGGGTGGCGTTCATGCCGTTCCACTTCGGCGGCCACTTTGAAGGTGTGGACCAAAGGGACAAATACCCCGACGGTGCCGATCCTTATGTGCTTGGTGAAAGTACCAACACAGCACAGACCTATGGCTATGATTCAGTGACCCAGATGCAAGAGACGAAAGCCACTCTTTGCAAAATCTGGACAGCTTAAGGGAGAATGAGACATGGCAAGAGCTAAGTTTCTCGTAGACGCTGAACGCTGCATCGAATGCAACGCCTGTGTCACCGCTTGTAAGAACGAGCACGAAGTGCCTTGGGGCATCAACCGCCGGAAGGTCGTCACGATCAATGACGGCTCACCGGGGGAACGGTCGATTTCCGTGGCTTGTATGCACTGCTCGGATGCACCTTGTATGGCGGTCTGCCCTGTGGACTGTTTTTACCAGAACGAGGAAGGGGTGGTTCTTCACTCTAAAGACCTCTGCATCGGGTGTGGTTACTGTTTCTACGCATGTCCGTTTGGCGCGCCGCAGTTCCCGCAGGCAGGCAACTTTGGCAGCCGTGGCAAGATGGACAAATGTACCTTCTGCGCCGGTGGACCCGAAGAAACCAACTCGACAGCCGAGTTCGCCAAGTATGGCCGCAACCGGATCGCCGAAGGCAAGCTGCCTATTTGCGCCGAGATGTGTGCCACCAAGGCGCTTCTGGCAGGTGACGGCGACATCGTCTCGGGCATCTACCGCGAACGTGTGGTGGCCCGTGGCTTTGGTTCCGGCGCTTGGGGCTGGGGTTCGGCCTATGGTCGTCAGGACGGATAATCCGTTTTGACCGCAAGATAAAAAGGGGCGGTCGCTTTAATTAGGGATCGCCTCTTTTCGCTTTCAAATAGATTCTAGGGGCCACCATGCTGCGTGCTTTGATCGTCGTACTTTCCGCCGTGTTCTGGATGTCTGCTGTTCAGGCGCAGGAGGCCGGTGAAGCGGCACCCGACCGATCCGCCACAGGCGGCGCGCAAACGCTGGAAGACATTATGCGTCGTCAGCGCGGCGAGCCTGTTGATGAGACATTCCGCAAAGAGAATACTGGCGACCCGGACAGCGCGGCTGGCATTGCCAGCCAGCTTGGCACGCTTGGCGGTGCTTCGGATCCAGATCTTTGGCGCGGGCTGCGGTTCAACGAAGTCGCGATCACCGCGTCCAATGACGGTCCCGCAGCGACCACGTTGATCCAAGACGGTGGCATGCGCTGGCTGACGTTCCGCGAAGGCCCGCTGATCACCTATGGCGGCTATCTTTTGTTGGGCACGGTTGGCCTGTTGGCTGTTTTCTTCCTGATCCGGGGGCGTATCCGCATCGATGGTGAGAAAACAGGCCGCACGTTGACCCGTTTCAAGCTGATCGAACGCTTTGGACATTGGCTTTTAGCCGGCTCGTTCATCCTGTTGGGTATCACTGGGCTTGTCAGCTTGATGGGCCGCAAGTTCCTGATCCCAGCCTTTGGGCATGATGCATTTTCGTTTCTCGCGGTCGGCTCAAAGTGGATACACAACAACGTCTCATGGGCCTTTATGATCGGTCTTGCGATGGTCTTTGTGATGTGGGTTATTCACAATCTGCCCGATCGCACCGACATCAATTGGCTGTTGAAAGGCGGCGGGATTTTCACCAAGGGCCACCCACCCGCGAAGAAATTCAACGCTGGCCAAAAGCTGATCTTCTGGTCCGTCATCGTCTTAGGCACATCGATTTCCGTATCAGGTCTGGCGCTGTTGTTCCCATTCCAGATGAACATGTTCGCGCCCACGTTTGCCAAATTGAATGCCTTCGGCATCCCCGAGCTTTTGGGGTACGCCGCTCTGCCGGAAATTTTGGCGCCACACGAGGAAATGCAATACGCGCAGTTGTGGCACGCCATTGTCAGCTTTGTTCTGATGGCGATCATCTTGGCGCATATCTACATCGGTTCGGTCGGGATGGAAGGCGCTTATGACGCCATGGGCACGGGCGAGGTCGAAGAACAATGGGCGCGCGAACACCATTCGCTTTGGGTGGAGGAGGTTGAGGCCAAGGCCACCACCCCGCCGAGCGAAGCAACACCCGCCGAATGAATGTTGCGGGCGTTTTGCATTCTGGCCCTCTTTAGCGCGCCCGTCGCGGCGCAGGACTTCTTTACTCTGAAAGGCCATGGTGGGCCGATCATGGACATCGCCGTGTCGCCCTCGGGGCAGATCGCAACCGCCAGTTTCGACAATGCCGTTGGCGTTTGGGAAGGGCGGGAACCTCTGTGGCTTGACGGGCACGAGGCCGCAGTGACCAGCGTTGGCTTTTTAAGCGACGGCACGATCATCTCGGGCGGCGACGATTTCACGCTAAGGGCATGGGCGCCGGGCAGTGCGAACGGTTCCAAAGCGCTGGGCAAACATCAGGCGAAAATTATCTCGATCACAGTGTCATCAACCGGACTTATCGCAACGGCAAGTTGGGACGCGACAATCGGGCTTTGGACGCTGGACGGTGAGCCCCGGTTTCTGAAGGGCCATCGCCAGGGCGTGAACGATGTGGTGTTCAGCGCTGACGGTGCGCGGCTTTATTCTGTATCGACCGATGGCACTGTGCGCATCTGGGATGTTGCCACGGGCGAACCGTTGCAGCAACTTGTCAGCCACGGGTTTGGCATCAACGAATTGATCGTGAACGAGGCCGAGGGCTGGTTGGCCTACGGCGCTGTCGATGGCGGCACGCGGATGGTTGATCTTGAAAGCGGTGAGTTGATTGCCGACTTCACGTTGGACCGGCGCCCGATCCTTTCGATGGCCTATGACGCAAAAAGTCGTCAACTGGCGGTTGGCGACGGCGAAGGTTATGTGATGGTCATCGACACCAAGGCGCGGAAGATCACGCGGGATTTCCGCGCCGCGCGGACCGGTCCGATCTGGGCACTGGCCTTTTCGCCCGATGGCCAAAATCTGCACGCAGGCGGGATCGAGGATGTGATGTATTCTTGGCCCGTCGCAACGCTGGACGAACACAACACCATGGAAGGCGGCACGCGCAGCTTTCTGGAAGACCCTGATGCCTTGCCCAATGGCGAGCGGCAATTCAAACGGAAATGCTCGATCTGTCATACAGTGACCGAAGGCAGCGCGCGCAAGGCTGGTCCCAGTCTGTTCGGGGTGTTTGGGCGGCGCGCTGGCACGGTCGCTGATTATGCCTATTCCGACACGCTTACGGGTTCAACAATTGTCTGGTCAGCCGACACGATCAATGGTTTGTTCAACGAAGGACCAGATCATTATATTCCGGGCACCAAAATGCCGATGCAGGTCATCGCCAAACAGGTGGACAGGGATGATTTGATTGACTATTTGCGTATCGCTACGCAAGCAAAGGAGAACTGAAATGCGCGCCATGATCTATGCGGCTATCGCCCTCGTCGTCATCTCAGTCGGTTCCTATATCATTCTGGGAAATGCAGGTTTTTCCAGCGCAGAACGTGCAGCGGGGCCTGACGTCAGGCTCGACAACTGATCCGTCGGAACCGGCCATGAATGAAATCTGGGCCGGAATTCTGTCTGCCTTTCGGCTGATCTTCGCCCTTGACGCGGACCTTGTCGAAATCACGCTTCGCTCGCTTCAGGTCAGTTTAACAGCGCTTATCATCGCGTCCCTTATCGCGCTGCCGTTTGGCACGTGGATTGCCATTCGCCGCTTTCGATATCGCCGTGCCACCATCGCGACCTTGAACGCATTGATGGGATTGCCGCCCGTGGTTGTTGGTTTGATCGTTTATCTGCTGCTTAGCCGATCCGGACCATTTGGGGTTTTGGGTCTGCTTTTCACGCCGACTGCTATGATCATTGCGCAGGTGATTATCATCACGCCGTTGATCGCCTCGATCACCCATCAGGCCATGCGCGACCTTTGGGCGGAGTACCATGATCTGCTAATCTCGCTGAACACGACGAACCGGCAACGGATCATAACGCTGATCTGGGATGGACGGCGTGCGCTTTTGACCGCAGCGCTCGCAGGCTTTGGTCGCGCGATTGGCGAGGTCGGCGCTATCATGATCGTCGGTGGGAATATCGACCATGCGACGCGCGTGTTGACCACAGCCATCGCGCTGGAAACCGGCAAGGGAGATTTCGAGCTGGCGCTTGGTTTGGGCTTTGTTCTGATCGCGCTGGCGCTGGCCGTAAACTTTGCGATCCACGCATTGACCAAGACGGAACGGGAAGGACGGTGGTGATGGCGATGTCCATGGAACTAAAAGACGTCACCGTCAAACGACGCGGCAAGGCGATCCTTGGGCCGATCGACCTGAACCTTGGGGCCACGGGCATCACTATGGTGATTGGTCCCAATGGTGCCGGCAAGACGACGCTTTTAAAAGTGCTGCACGGGGTCGAACGCGTGTCCGATGGCACCATCGATTGGGCGCAGCCTGCGGACATCGCGCGGCAAGGGCAGGCTTATGTGTTCCAAAGCCCGATCATGTTACGCCGGACCGTACGCCAGAATTTGGCCTATCCGCTGCAACTTGTCGGGGTCTCGAAATCCGAGATCGAGACCCGCGTCACCGCATGGGCAGAACGGATTGGACTTGGCGATGCGCTTGATCGGCCCGCACCTCGGATTTCGGGGGGGGAGAAACAGAAACTTGCCCTTGGGCGCGCTTTGATCCGTGATCCCGATGTGCTTTTTCTGGATGAACCTTGTGCCAATCTTGACGGTCGTTCGATACTGGATATCGAGGCGCTTTTGCTGGAAGCCCATGCAAGCGGAACCCGAATTATTATGACAACTCACGACCTTGCTCAATGCCGACGTCTTGCGAGCGAGGTTGTTTTCTTGCTTAATGGCCGTATCCATGAACAGGGCGATGCGATGGGTTTTTTCGCGAACCCGAAAACCGTCGAAGCACAATCCTTCCTAAAGGGAGACATCTTACTGTGATCCGATTGCTTGCATTCTTAGGCCTGTTCGCAACGCCGCTTGCAGCGGAACAAATGAAATTGGCCGTCACCACCAGCTTTCACAATTCCGGTCTGTCCGAGGTACTTTTGCCCGCCATCAAGGAAGACACCGGCTTGGACGTGCAACTGTTGGTCGTCGGTACTGGGCAGGCGCTTAGGTTGGGTGAGGCGGGGGATGTTGATGCCATTCTGGTTCACTCAAAAGCTGCGGAAGAGGCCTTTGTGGCGGATGGGTTCGGCACGCACCGACGCGAGATCATGTACAACGATTTTGTGCTTATCGGGCCGGAAGCGGATGCCGCCGGTATCCAAACCGCTGAGACTGCCGCGCAGGCCTTGACGCAGATTGCCGAGGCCGAGGCCTCTTTCGTCAGTCGCGGCGACGACAGTGGAACCCACAAGAAAGAGATCGCTCTGTGGGTCGACGCCGGGTTTGATGCGGAAAGTTTTGGCGGATGGTACAAGCAAGTTGGCGCAGGCATGGGGGCAAGTTTGAATACGGCTTCGGGCCTAAGCGCTTACATCCTATCCGACCGCGCCAGTTGGCTGAACTTTGGCAATAAGGGCGATCTGGCTTTGCTGTTTTCGGGCGATGCAGTGTTGTTCAACCAATACGCTTATTTGCCGGTGAACTTTAGGCGCCACGATCATGTGAACGCCAAGGCTGCCGAGGCGCTGGAAAACTGGCTAACCTCTGACAAGGCGGAAACGCTGATCAACGCCTATACGATTGACGGGCAGGGGCTGTTTGTTTTCAATGCCACCCCTTAACGCGAGACCGGCGCAAGATTGTCCTTGCGCCGATTTTCAGTTTACTTTCAAAAGTCTGGGCCTAGCCGTTTGCGCCCGTCACATAAGGTGTGATGATATCAACGGCTTGGTCGACATCCATGATCGGCGGAACCAGCGTTAGAACTTCGCCTGCGGCATTAAGCAGATAGATGAAGCTGCCGTGGGAAAAAATCTCCTGACCCGAGGGATCGACAAAGACCACTTCTTTTTCGACCGAAAAAGCATCATAGGCAACTTGCAGTTCCGCGTCCGTGCCGGTGAGGCCGACGAAATCCTTGTGGAACACTGACAGGGCCGGGCCGATATTTTCGACGGTGTCTTGTTTCGGGTCCACCGTGATCATTACGGGTTTAACTGTCGCCTTGTCCGAAATCCCGTCGACGATATCTGCCATCATGGGCAAGGCCGCCGAACAGATTTGTTCGCAATTGGCATAGCCGAAGAACAACAGCTGAAAGTGTCCGTCGGGTTCAGCTTCGGTGCGGGCTGCGCCTGTTTGGTCAGTCAGTGAATAGGGGCCCCCGACGTTAAGGGGGAAGCCCGTCGCCTGTGCCGAACCCGCAATGGCACTGGCCAAGATCAGCGCTAGAATCCTCATTCGAACACAATCGCCTTGATGGCTTTGTCTTCCTCAAGACCAAGCCCGAAGTAGCCTTCTCTTTCGATCTCGGCTTTCACGCGTGGGTCGCGACGGAACCACGGGCCTTTGCCAGCCGCTTCGGGGTGCTTTTCAGCCCAGCGTTTGCTCCACGTGTTGGCCTTGATCCACTCGTCGGATCCGGCGGGACGAATAAGCTGCAGCAGATAGATGTTTTGTGCGCCAATGTCAGGATCTTCAATCAACATCCCGTCAACTCCAATTGTGGAGGCGCAGTGCGGCAAAAGATCGGCCGAGGCACCCTGAAAGCCGGTTTGTGAATTCTTGTTGGGGAAAATCAAAACATCGTCGTCGGTGCGAACCAGACCAAGCTGGCGGTTGCCGTCGCCGCAGTTGTCGGGACAGTCACCGGTCAGTTCGCACAGGATATCAACCACTTTGGCGTCAAAAATTGCGGGGACTTCGCCGTACAGATTCCATGATTTGGCTTGGGAGCCTTGCGAGAAGTCCTGAGCCATCAGTGATACAGGGGCCGCGACCAAGGCGGCGATCAAAGCAAGTGTCTTTTTCATCTATCTGCCTTTGGAATTGCGAAGGGGGGAACCGTGCCAAAGTCTTCGGCGTTGCGCACTTGGATGTCCAAGTCGGTGACCACCTCTTCGACCACAAGATAGTTCAAGCCGTCACGCTTATAGAGCATACCGTCGGCCTCGATCACATGGCTGGCAAGACGCAACTGCGTGTCGCCGCTGGCGCTGTCGGAACTGTCCTCGATCTTCATGACCATATAAACGGTGCCATCTTCGGCCAGCAATCCAACCGGGATGCCGCCTGCGGAACACCAAAGGGCGCAAGTGTGATGTGCGCTGCCAATCACGGCATCGGGCCCGCCCATGACACCGGAGAAATAGCACCAAGTATCAATGATTTCGCCTTTGACGCTGATGCGCTCGCCCTCGGCTGCAAAGGCTGGTGACATCAGCGCGCCACAGGCTACGAAAGTTGAAAGTAAGAGTGATTTCATGAAGCCGACCATTCCCTGATTTTACTAAATTAGACCACACAGGGATTCTTGGGGCAACTGACGTTGGGCGGAAAGAACTTAGAATTGATAAGCGTGCACACATACACGTGGTCCGCAACACGCGCCATTTCAAATGCAAATTCACACAGAGTTAGACGTTGGCTTCACCCGTAACGAGCAGCTTGAACGAGATGCGATGGTACTTACTGCCACCAGCCGATGTCCGACTAACGACTACCGGCTGGCTCTCGTAACATCGGCGACTTTCCAGAGGGTTCGTCAGCGCGAGTAAATGCGGCGTGTTGGCATTCGGGGAAACGGCCGGTTTGTGATACCCGTAGTCGCAGAAGGGGTTTCATCGACGTTGGACGCCTCTGTCTGCGTAATCGTAAGTTCTGGAATTTCTGTGTCGAGCAGAGCGTCGTCCGGTCCTGACTGTGCTTGCGCCAGCACCATCTCAACCAAACGGGCGGCGTCTTCGGGGCTTAACCTAGGGGTTGGTGGAGGTTGCTTTACCACGTCAACCATCACCTTGGATTTTATGACAATCAAGGACGCGTTATCCTGATCGTCGGCGCCGATTTCGTCCAAAGCGGCGAAAAGTGCGTCCACAATCACCTCGCTGTCCTCAGCCATGGATCGCCGAAGGACATCCTCGATAGCATCCTGGCCAATCGTATTGATCCCATCACTGGCCAGCAATAAAATATCGTGTTCCTGCAAAACAAACGGCGTATCCGGCACGTCGATCTTTGAAATTTCCTTGCCAAAGATGGCGGATGTCAAAAGACTTCGATCCGGGTGGTCACGCCCTTTTTCTGCGCTGATCATTCCTGCTTCGATCATGAAATCGATTTGCTGTGACATGGAGTGATCTTGGTTCAGTCGGCTAAGGACACCGTTGCGAAACAGATAAAGCGGACTGTCACCAACAGAGGCCCAGTAAAGGTGGTTCTGCGAAATGGCAACCGACACTAGCGTTGCACCAATCGTCTCACCCGACGTGCGTTGGCGGATAAAGTCGCCCAATCGGCTATTGCCTTCGTGGGTCAGATCACTCAACCTTTGGGGCAGCTGATCTTCGTTTTCCTGAAATGTATCCAGATCCTGAAGCAATTCGCCCGCAACGCCGGTGACCAGAAACTTGGCAGCAGCCACGCCGTCTTTGTATCCGCCCATTCCATCAGAAAGAACCGCGATACCCGCGTTTGCGTCGCTTGAAAAATCAAACGCAAAGTAGTCTTGCTGATTGGAACGTGCGCCGATATCACTTTCGGCAGCAACGTCAAATGTAAGCCTGTCGGTCATAGAGCCACACTAAAAACCTATACCTTCCAGCCGGAGGGTATCATTTCGTTCAATTATCAAATTTACCGCACCTAGGCCTTTGGCTCGGCCGCGGGCCACCAAGTTGCGAAGGCCGTTCTCGGTAAGGACTTCGATGCCGGTTGTGGCATCAGAAACAACGCGGTCACCGACTTCAAGTCGATTACCTTCGCTTGCGGCAATAACTCGGGTCACCCATTTGCCATTTTCGTAGGTTGCATCAAAAATCAAGCTACCATTGTCCATAACCACGCTACCTGCGCCCACAGTTATGGCTGATGTGTTGGTTTCTGGTGCAGCTGCAATATCATCGTCAGAGATTGTTGGCGCAAAAGTGAAAAGTGCCTCTGGCGGTTCGGCCGGAATCGGTGCTGGTGGCGCTTGCAGTTGAAGCGCAAACACAGATCTAGCCAACACGTCGTTCCCTTCCGGAAGCGCAGTCGGGACAACCAATTGCGTCGACACTGCGTCAATTGGCGCTGTGGGATTGATGGCCAGATCAGTCTGGTCGATCGGTACGATATCCTCAACGTCTACGAAGACGGTTGGGGCAACTGCCACAACTTGCACGGGACGTCCGACCGGGCGTGTTGATGGCGTTGGTGTCGCGGTTGTTGCTGCCGACGGGTCCGACGTAGCTGCGGCCAACCCTGACGTCACTTCTGGTATGTCGGTTCCCGGTGTTCCCAGTATCACGTCCGGTGCAAATGACGTGATAGTTGGCGCTTCCACTGTCAAATCAGGAGTTTCCAACACAATATCGGCTTCTGTCACCGCAACGTCAGGTATCGCAGGGACAGTAAGATCGGGAACTGATGGTGTCACCAATTGAAGAACCGATTCAACAGACGGGGTTTCGACCGGAAGAACCGGTTGTGCAACCGGTGCCGGCGCGTCGACAGGTGTCACGCCGGCAGCCGTAAACTCGGGTGCTTCGGCGTCTTGTTGGTTCATGAACCACCACGCACCACCGCCAAGCCCGACAAGCACCACAAGTGTGGCCGCTGCCACTCCGTTTCTGCCAGCGAATGCAGGGGGTGCCGGTGCGGCCAATCCAGCCGCGACAGCCTTCATGACGCTAGGAATTTTTGATCTTGTCAACGATGCGACCGGGGTCCGCGTATCTATATCATCATCTGACGTTTGGTAGGTCTCAACCTTGAAAGCTTCTTCGCGCAGCGTTTTGCTTAATTCGAATTGCTCAATCTCGCTGTTTCCGCTTGTGAGGCGCGCGCTTGAAGCTGTGAATGAACCGGGTGTCGAACGCCGTCCACGTGGAACCGGCCCGCTTGTGAATTCTGTGATGTTGTCGCCAACCATATCGGACGCAGTCCCGCCTTCGAAGGCGTCGTTTAGTGCATCAGGCGTCTCGCCGGAACTCTCGGAATCGACTACTTCGGGTTCAAGGACGCGCTTGGAAATGCGACGCCTTGTGGCTTTGTGCCCAAGCGCATTCAACCATTCATCCGCCGTCTGAACGCGATCTCGTGGCAGAACTGCCAGTGCCTGATCCAGAACCGCGCAGAAGGTGGCGTCGAATTCAACATCGTAGTCGATCAATGGCCTGTAGGGGTCGGGCTCTTGCGAAGCGATAGCCGTGATACGCATCTGGGCATCGGGTGGCCGTTCGCCGGTGATAATGTGATAGAATGTCGCCGCCAGCGAATACAGATCACAAGACGGGCTTTGATTGCTGTCCGCCACATAGAATTCCTGTGGCGAATAACCGTCCTTGACGATGCGCATTGCGCTCAGGAGGCGCGTTGCACGTGTCGATTGTTCGCGCGCGGCGCCAAAGTCAATCAGAACGGGCTCCCCGTCATCGCGCACGATGATATTGTCTGGGGAAATATCGCGGTGCAACAGGCCGTTTTTGTGAACATGTCCGATGGCATCAAGAAGCTTGACCAAGATCGAGGTCACCTGAACAGGTGTCAGCTTGATGTTTTTGATCAGCGCAATTTCTTGCAGATCCCGGCCGGGAATAAAGTCCAGCGCCATATAGGCCGTCTGGTTTTCTTCAAACACCTGATGAACACCGACAATGTTTTGATGCTCAACGCGAGCCAGGCTCAGCGCTTCCTGAGTGAAAAGCTTGACGATCTGCAACAGTTCTTTCGAATGATCAGGCGAATCGGCCCGCACAATCTGCTGCGATCGGCGGCAGAACGAATTGGGGAAACACTCTTTGATCACGACATACCGGTTCAGGCTGTCACGTGCGAGATAGGTTATCCCAAAGCCACCCGAGTTGAGGTATTGCTCGATCGTATATTGACCGTACATCAGCTTAGTGCCTGCAGGCAATTCGTTCGTAATTTCAGCTTCGTGATCACCCACGGCACTCGGATCTATCGGCATTTTTTGCGTCCCACGCCTATCGTTTAGCTCGACAATTTGTGTTATACTCATGGTTAATTAGGTCAAAAACATGATCTAATCGGGTCATCTATGGGTATATTGGGCACTTTTTGGTATCGATATCCGCACAAAACCCACCCAAACCGGGTTAAGTGCTTTACCGGTTCAAGCACATCATGCGCATCGCATATTATGACCACGTGGCGGGAAATCGTGCCGTGCACGCCCTTCGTGCATTGACCGATGGGTTCGGAACGGGGATCAATCCAAACAGCGGCATCCGATGGAGGCAGAACCATGCCCGACAAATTACGCGTGGCCGTCATCAAGGGCGACGGTATAGGGATTGACGTGACCGAGGCAGCGCTTGCCGTAGTCGACGCCGCCCTGTCCAAAACCGGCGCCGCTTCACTGGTTTACGAGCAGATCCAATCCGGTGCTGGGTATTTTCGTGAGACAGGCCGCGATATCGAACCCGGCGGCGAAGAACGTGCAGGCGAGGCGGATGCGATCTTTCTGGGCGCGATTGGATTACCCAGTGTGCGCCACGGCGACGGTACCGAAATTTCGCCTCACCTCAGGCTGCGCGACCGATTTCAACTTTATGCTGGCGTGCGACCTGTTCGGGCTTATCCGAATGCGCCGCAACGCTTGGCTGATCCCCGCGCCGCTGGCATCGATATGGTGATCTTGCGCGAAAGTACCGAAGGGTTGTTTTACTCCGCTGCTGCTCATGGGCGCAGCGATGTGCGCGGTGACGAAGAAGTACGCGACACCTTGCGCATCACTCGCGCCACAACCGAGAAGCTGCACCATTTCGGTTTCCGTCTGGCCCAACGGCGTCGGCTGCGCGGAAAGCCCGGTAAACTAACCTGCGTCGACAAGGCCAACGTCTTTACCTCCATGGCGTTCTTCCGCAAAATCTTCGACGAAATAGCGCCCGAATACCCCGGCGTCCAGACGGGTTATAACTACGTCGACGCCCAAGCGCTTGACCTTGTGCGGCAACCTTGGGCCTTTGATGTCATGGTCATGGAAAACATGTTCGGCGACATCCTGTCCGATCTGGCGGGTGGTCTTGTCGGCGGCATGGGCATGGCGGCCTGCGCCGAGATTGGTGACCACCACGGGTTGTTCCAACCCGCCCACGGCTCGGCCCCCGACATCATGGGCCAAGACAAAGCGAACCCCTTGGCGGCGATCCTGTCAGGGGCTTTGATGCTGGATTATTTGGCCGAGAAATCAGGGCAGGCGAGTTTGGCCCAGGCTGGGCAGTTGATCGACGATGCCGTGAAAGATGGGTTTGAGGCCAACCGGTTGCGACCGATCGAGTTCGGTGGAGATATGGGGACGCGGGCGGTGACTGAAACGCTGCTGGGGTTTTTATAAAAGGCTAGTCTTCGTGAATACGATCCGCCGCAAAAGTCCCACCCTGAAACCGAACCATCGGATCGTCTGAACCGGGATGCTTCATCGCTGCGTCCAGTTTGGCGCGGAACACTTCCGAGTTGTCTTGCGGGTGCCAGCCCAGATAATCGACACTTGAATTTTCCCACCACCCGGCATCATTGGCCGAGGCGCCATAGATGATCGGGCAGCCCAAGGTTTCGACCGTAAACACCCGTTCGACCAGACGGACAAAATCGCCGGGGCTAAGCCATGTTGACAGCATCCGGTGATTTTCCGGTTCGGGCTTACAGGAGCCGATGCGCAGACACGCGGTCTCAATCCCGAATTTGTCGTGATACATCGACGCCAAGGCTTCGCCGAACACCTTCGACACACCGTAGAACCCATCGGGGCGGGTTGGGGAGCGAGCGTCCAAGCGCGCGGTCTGTGGATAAAATCCGATCGTGTGGTTGGAGCTGGCGTAAAGAATGCGCGGTTTGCCGGTGTTGCGCGCGGCCTCATAGAGATTGACCATCGCGTCAATGTTCGAGGTGCGG
The DNA here is from genome assembly GCA_028097405.1 of Paracoccaceae bacterium. Taxonomy (GTDB): domain Bacteria; phylum Pseudomonadota; class Alphaproteobacteria; order Rhodobacterales; family Rhodobacteraceae; genus CALKXV01. Next base: position 41,636 of record JAOHEK010000018.1, read on the forward strand.
ATGACTTCCCATGTATCTTCAAGCGAGCGACCGCCCAAGTGCAGAACGCCGTCGCAGCCCGCAACCAAAGCCTCAACCGCGGCTTTGTTAGACAGATCGCACAGCACCACCTCTTCGTTCGCCCTTGCGTCGGTGATCTCAATCATATCCGACACTCGGATCGTTTCAGCCACATGGCCCAACATAGGGCGCAACATCGTGCCAAGCCCGCCTGCGGCACCCGTGATCAGTAATCGTTTCAACATACTACGCCCATCAAATACAACGCCCGCCGTCAACTTCCATACAAACGCCAGTGACCATGCTGGACTCGTCCGAGCACATGAAGCACGCCGCGTTTCCCATATCTTCGGGCGTTGAAAATCGGCCCAAAGGGATCGTCGACAGGAACTTCGCGCGGATTTCAGGCGTGTCCTCTCCCATAAAACTTTTCAGTAAGGGTGTTTCGCCTGCAACCGGGTTCAGGGCGTTAACGCGGATGCCGTCGGGGGCCAGTTCGACGGCCATGGTCTTGGTCGCCGTGTTCATCCAACCTTTCGAAGAATTGTACCAGTTCAGTCGGGGCCGGGGGCTGATCCCTGCGGTCGAGGCGATGTTTAGGATATTGCCCGCGCCCGCTTTCTTCATCAAAGGCACGAAATGTTGTGCGGCCCAAAAAACTGATTTGCAGTTCACTGCAAAGACCCGGTCAAAGTCGGTCTCGCTGACGTCTTCCATGGCGGCAGGCAAATGCGTGACGCCTGCGTTGTTCACCAGAATGTCGATCCGCCCAAAGGCCTTGATCGCGGCGGCGGCCAAGGCGGCCATGTCAACCCCGGTTGAAACATCGCAGCGAAGGGCCGTGGCGCCAAGTTCCTGCGCCGTCTTCATAGCGGCGTCCCCATCCCAATCGGCGATTATGACGCGCGCGCCTTCGGCTAAAAACTTCTCGGCAATTCCCTTGCCGAAACCCGACGCTCCGCCTGTGACGACCGCGCATTTGTCCTTCAGTCGCATATCCGCTCCTTATCCATGCAATGCAGCGACGGTTTTCAGCACTGTGAAACTGTAGAGCGCTTCAAACCCTTTCTCCCGCCCATGACCCGACAATCCACGGCCCCCGAACGGCAATTCAACTCCACCGCCTGCACCATAGTTGTTTAAAAACACCTGCCCCGCGCGCAGCTTCTTGGCCATGCGCATTTGCCGAGCACCATCCTGCGTCCAGCACGAGGCGACCAAGCCATAATCCGTGCCATTGGCAATCGCGATGGCCTCGTCTTCGCATTTGAAGGGGATCACGACTTGGACCGGCCCAAAGATTTCGTCTTGGGCCAATATGTGATCTGGGCTGGCACCTGCGAACAACATCGGGGCGACATAAGCGCCACCCTTGGGTGCCGTGTCGATGATCGACCCGGTTGCTGCGATGTCGATGCCGCCGGACTGGCTTAAGACCCCTTCGACCAGTGCTTTCTGAGCGTTCGACACCAACGGCCCTACGTCCAGATCATCCAGCGCCGGGCCTGTTTTCAAGGCGGTGTAGCGCGCGGCCATGGCAGCGACCACTTCGTCATAGCGCAAGGCTTGGACCAAAATCCGCGACGAGGCCGAACATGTCTGCCCTGCGTTCTGAATGCCCGCGTTGACGAGGAACGGCAGTGCGGCCTTAAGATCGGCGTCTTCAAACACCACCTGCGGGGATTTTCCGCCCAGCTCCAGAGTCACCGGCACCACATGGTCTGCGGCGGATTTCTGGATCAGCTTGCCGACCGCAACCGACCCGGTGAACGAGATATGATCAATGTCTGCGTGGCCTGACAGCGCCGCACCCGCTTCTTCGCCCAAGCCCGGCACCACGTTCAAAACGCCGGGCGGCAAGCCAGCATGATGGGCTAGTTCAGCGAAGGCAAGGGCGGTCAGGCAGGCTTCTTCGGCTGGTTTCAAAACGCAAGCGTTGCCGGTGGCCAAGGCCGCGCCGACGGATCGCCCGATGATCTGCATCGGGTAGTTCCACGGCACGATGTGGCCGGTCACCCCGTGTGGTTCGCGCAAGGTGTAAACGGTGTAGCCGTCCAAGTATGGGATCGTTTCACCGTGAAGTTTGTCGGCGGCACCGCCGTAGAATTCCATATAACGCGCCAAGGCGACGGCGTCTGCGCGCGCTTGTGTCAGGGGTTTGCCGACGTCCATGGCCTCCATCCGAGCGAGGTTGTCGACGTTTTCGAACACCAGTTGTCCAATGCGCGTCAGGAGGCGGCCCCTTTCGGCTGCGGTGGTTTTGCCCCACGCGCCGTTGAACGCCCTGCATGCCGCGGAAACCGCGTGATCGATGTCGGTGTCTGTTCCGCGCGCGATCTCACAGAGCGTTTCCCCGGTTGACGGATTGGCCGAGGGCAAGGTTTGCCGCCCCATGGGGTCCAGCCAAATGCCGTTGATGAAGCACTGGTCGGTTCTGGGCAAAAGGGGCTCGAACATGGGGCGCGTCTTTCCGGTTAGGCGGGCAGCTTCGGGGCCGCGGCCAGCAGACGTCGAGTGTAGGTCTCGCGCGGGGCGTTGAAAAGCGTGTCGGTGTCGCCGGTTTCAACGATTTTGCCCGACTGCATAACCAGAATGCGATCCGCGATGGCGCGCACAACGGTCAAATCATGGGTGATGAACAGATAGGTCAGCCCAAAGCGCGCTGAAAGATCGACGAGAAGGTCTAGGATTTGGGCGCGCACCGAAACGTCTAAGGCCGACACGGCTTCGTCCAGAACGATCAATTCGGGTTTGGTGATGAGGGCGCGGGCAATGGCGATGCGCTGGCGCTGGCCACCGGAAAATTCATGGATATACTTGTGTTTATCGTCGGTTTCTAATCCAACGCTTTGAAGCGCTTCGTCGATTTCAGACAAGGTCGCCCCACGGCCCAAACGGTGGAACGGTTCGGCGACCAAGCGCGAAACTTTGTGCCGGGGATTGAACGAGCCAAAGGGGTCTTGAAACACCACCTGCATTTTCTGCCGTACATCCGGATCGGTGAAAACGTCGCGCCCGTCCAACAGGATCTGACCCCTTTGGATCGGCTCAAGCCCAAGGATCGCCCGTGTCAGTGTCGATTTTCCGCAGCCGCTTTCGCCGACCAACCCCAAACATTCGCCGCGCCGTATCTGGAAGCTGACAGTATCCACGGCGCGAAACGTCGGGTGTGGGCCAAAGAACGCCTTGCGCGGCAACAGGTAATCCCGACTGACATCCGTCAGCTGCAATAGCGGGGCGTCGATCCGGGTTTCCGTGCGATCCGGTTGGTGGTTCGAGGCTTTGAACAAGGCCTTGGTGTATGGATGGGTCATGGTTTGGTGCAAGGTTGCGGCAATGCCGGTTTCCACCACCTGTCCTTTGCGTATGATGACAACCCGGTCAGCCAGCCCCGTGACAACGGCCAAATCATGCGAGATCAGCATCAACCCCATATCATCTTCGTCGACCAAGCGCTTCAAAAGGTTTAATATATCGGCTTGCGTAGTCACATCCAAAGCCGTGGTCGGCTCGTCGGCGATCAACAGTTTCGGCTGAAGCGCAATCGCCATCGCAATCACCACGCGCTGGCGTTGGCCGCCGGATAACTCGTGTGGATAGCGCGTGAGCGGGAACTGATCTTGCGGCAGTTCGCAGCGTTCCAACGTCTCAGCAGCGCGGCGCATGGCTTCGGCGCGGCTGACCTTCTGGTGGATTAGGATGGTTTCGGCGACCTGTGCCCCGATGGTCTGCACGGGGTTCAATGCGGTCATCGGTTCTTGAAACACCATGCCTAGGTCCGCGCCGCGCATCTGGCAAAGCTCGGGTTCATTGGCTGTTAAAACCTGCCGATCCGCCAGAGCGATTTCGCCGGTGCAATCAGAGCCATCCGGCAGCAACTGCATCACGGAAAATGCGGTCAGTGACTTGCCCGACCCGCTTTCGCCGATCACGCCAAGGATTTCGCCCGGCGCAATGTCGAAAGACACGCCGCTTAGGATCGGCGTGCCGTGGATCGACAAATTTAGATTGCGGATGGACAACAGGCTCATCGTCCCACCCTTCGCAATCGCGGATCAAGCAAGTCTCGCAAGCCATCGCCCGCAAGGTTCAAGCCTAGAACCGTCAGGATAATGGCAAAGCCGGGAAACAGCGCCATGTGTGGCGCAAGCGAAATCAGCGTCTGGCTATCTGCCAACATGCGCCCCCAACTTGGTGTCGGTGGCTGCACCCCAAGGCCAACATAGGACAACGCAGCTTCGGCAAGGATGCCAAGCGAGAACTGGATGGTGCCCTGGACGATCAACAAGTTCATGACGTTGGGCAGGATGTGCTCGATGGAAATGCGCGTGGCCCCTTTGCCAGACACGCGGGCCGACAGGATATAGTCACGGGTCCAAAGGCTGAGGGCGGCACCACGCGTTAGGCGGGCAAAGACGGGGATATTGAAAATGCCGATGGCGATGATGGCGTTCAGGGCAGAGGGGCCGAAAACAGCCGTGATCATGATGGCGATCAACAGGCTTGGGAAGGCAAAGACCAGATCGTTGCCGCGCATAATGATCTCGTCCAGTAAACTTCCGCACCGGGCTGCGGCGGCCAGCCCTAAAGGCACGCCAAGCCCCATGCCGATCACGACGGCGACGATGGCAACCGCGATTGAGGTTTGTGCGCCGACCATAATCATCGACAGGATGTCTCGGCCAAAATGATCCGTTCCAAACCAATGGGTAGCAGATGGGGTTTGAAGCTTGTTCGCGATTTCGAATTGCGTAACGTCATAAGGCGTCCAGATCAGCGAGACCAAGGACGCTAAGGCGAAAATCGCCGTCAGCGACACACCTAAAACGATGTTCCGAGATCGAAAAGCGGTCGAAAAGATAGTGTCGGTCATACGCGCGACCTAAGCCGAGGATCGACCCAAGCATAGGCCAGATCGACAAGGAAATTCACCACGATCACCGCGAAGACCAACAGCATCACAACGCTTTCCACAACGATCAGATCACGCTGCGAAATCGCCTGAAACACCAAACGGCCTAGGCCCGGAAGAAAGAACACGTTTTCGATGATGATCGCGCCTGCAAGTAGAAAGCTGAATTGCAAGCCGATGATCGTCAGGACGGGGATCAAGGCGTTGCGCAAGGCGTGTCGCCAAAGCGCTTGGCGTTTGCTGAGGCCCTTGGCGCGTGCAGTGCGGATGTAATCTTCCGACAGCGTGTCCAACAGGGACGAGCGCATGACCCGCGCTAAGATCGAGGCTTGCGGTAGCGCCAGCGCGATGGCGGGCAGAGTTAGGGCTTTCATGGCGGCGAAAAAGCCCGCATCCCAACCCGGAAAGCCGCCCGCAGAAAACCAGCGCAGGTTGATCGCGAACACCAGTACCATCAACATCGCGAACCAGAAGTTGGGAATGGCGACGCCCAGTTGCGTGGCGCCCATGACGCTGATGTCTGCAACCGACCCGCGCCGTGTTGCGGCCAACACGCCGACGGGAAAGGCGATCAAAACGGTGAGCGAAAGGGCATATGTCGCTAAAGGAAGCGAGATGACCAAGCGTTCCGCCACGATCTCACTGACCGGCGACCGGTAAGTGTAAGACGTACCAAGATCGCCCGTTAACATGCCGGAAATCCATGAAAAATATCGCTCAGGCAAGCTGGAATTTAGGCCTAGTTCTTCGCGCAGGGCGGCAATCGTGTCGGGTTGCGCGTTGATCCCCAGCATGAAGGACGCCGGATCGCCCGGCACCACTTCGATGCAGGAGAAAATGACAAGGCTCGCCACGATCAATGAGATTACCAGCGAGCCCAGCCGTTTGAGCGCAAATCGAAGCATTTAGAAGCGGTTCACTCCGACCAGCTGACGCCGGTCAGGTCGACGGCTTGTGTTGGCGCGTTTTCCCAGATGCCATTCAGCTTTGCATCAACGACCGAGGTCAGGGCCAGTTGGAAAAGATAGCCGTTGACGAAGTCATTTGAAATCGTCTCTTGCGCCTTTTGCAGGATGCTGGCGCGAACGCCTGGGTCATTTTCGACATCAAGGTTTTTGATCAGGGCCTGCATGTCGGGGTTGTCGTACTGGAAGTAATACTCAGGCCGCGCGTAAATGCCGATGTCCATCGGTTCGGTGTGGCTCACGATTGTGAGGCCAAAGTCATATCCGCGGAAAACCTGTTCCAGCCATTGTGCCCATTCTAGGTTGCTGATCTCGGTTTCGATCCCGATCTCGCGCAGTTGGGCCGCAATGATCTCGCCTCCGCGTCGCGCGTAGGATGGGGGTGGCAGTTTCAACGTTGTTTCAAACCCGTCTGGGTAGCCAGCTTCGGCAAGAAGGGCCTTAGCTGCGCTGGGGTCAAAGGGCGTGTTTGCGGTCAGGTCAACGTAGTCGGAGTTGTGGGGTGCAAAATGCGTGCCAATCGGTGTGCCATAGCCGAACATGGCACCGTCGATGATCGCCTGACGGTCAATCGCCATGGACACGGCCTTGCGCACGCGGACGTCGTCGAAGGGCTCTAGCTTGTTGTTCATGGCAAGGATCGTCTCGCCTTCCGTACTGCCGGAAAGCACGTTGAACCGGGGATCGGCTTCGAATTGGGCCAGATTTTCTGGGGCGGGGTAGCCGTAGAAGGCATCCACGTCACCCGCCATCATCGCGCCGAAAGCAGCTGTTGGGTCCGAGATGAACTTGAACGTCGCTTCGTCCAGCGCGGGTGCTTCTCCCCAGTAATCCGGGTTCCGCGCAATGGTAATGCTGTCGCCTTGCTTCCAGTCGGCGAAGGTGAACGCACCTGTTCCGACCGGGTTTGTCTTAATGTTCTCAATGCTTTCCGGCGCAACGATCACAGCGTCGCCCCAAGCCATGTTGAAAAGAAAATTGCCTTGTGGAGCCTTCAAAGTGACTTTGACCGTAGTGGGATCAACCGCCTCGGCGCTTTCGATGCCGTCGAACAGGGCCTTTTGCGCATTGGTCGAGTCTTCTGCGCGGGCACGATCCAGCGAAAAGACCACGTCTGTGGCGTCCAAATCCGTGCCGTCGTGAAACTTGACGCCCGAGCGCAGTTTGAACGTATAGGTTTTGCCGTCATCCGAGATGTCCCAGCTTTCTGCAAGGCCTGCGTTGACCGCACCATCAGGGCCAAACCGTGTCAGGCCTTCGAAAACGTTGGAATAAACGACCTGATCAATGGCTCCGGCGGCGGCAGAGGTTGGGTCAAGGTGCGGCGGTTCAAGCTGCAATCCGACGGTGACATCGGTTTCGGCGGCTGAGGCGGCGCTGGCAAGCAGCACCATTGCCGTTGTGAGCGAAAGGGTCGTTTTCATTTGGGTTCTCCCAGCTTGGGCGAGCAGTTGCCCGTTATTCAACGGCCAGTAAATCGATCAGGCAAAGCCCCATCACCTTGGCCGATTGGATCATGTCGTCGACGCCGACATATTCGTCGGGCTTATGTGCAAGTTCCAGAAGTCCGGGACCATATGCAATGCAGTTTTTCAATTTCCCGATCCGGTCGATGTGTTTTTGGTCGTAAGTCCCCGGAGATACGACATATTCCGGGTCTTTGCCCAGCACGTCCTTTATTGCTTTGGCGACGGTTGTGACGACGGGGGCGTCTTTTTCCGTCATCGTGGGCGATACGCTCCAGAGTTCTTCGAGGCTGTAGGTGAAGTTGGGACGGGTTTCCGAGAGGTGGTTCAACACATCTTCGATTTCGGTCACGACCTCGTCGCGGCTTTCTTCCATCAAATAGCGCCGGTCGATTATCATTCGCGCACTGTCGGGTACGCAAGCGGAAGGCAGGCCCGTGTAATCCGCTTCGGGTTCGGCCTGACCGCCGTGGAAGCTGTTGATGTTCATCGTCGATTGGCGGGCCCCTTCGGGGACGACCGGCATCGCGGTGCGTTTTTGGGCCAACTTAGGATAAAGCGTTTTTTCCATTTCCGACAGAACCGCCCCCATGTGTCGTACCGCGCAATCGCCAAGGAAAGGCATAGAGCCATGCGCGATTTCGCCATGAGTTTCGATTTCGCCCCACCAGACGCCGCGATGGCCCAGACAGATTCGGTCTTTCTGCAAGGGTTCGGGGATGATGACGTGATCGACGTGGGCGTAATGACCCTGTTCAGCCAGGTACGCCACGCCCCCGAAACCGCCGGTTTCTTCATCTGTGGTGGCCGAAATCTCAATCGAGCCGGCGAAATCAGGGACGTCTTCAAGGAACGCCTCGGCTGCGATGATCGAAGCGGCCAAGCCGCCCTTCATATCGCAAGAGCCGCGTCCATAGATTTTGCCGTCGATCAAAGCGCCTCCGAAAGGATCGGTGGTCCAGCCTTGGCCGACTTCGACCACGTCGGTGTGGGAATTGAAGTGGACACAGTCGCCTTTTCGAGGGCCATCGCGGCGGGCCAAAAGGTTCCAACGCGGGTAACGTTCGCTGTCACCGGGCGTACCGGTGGCGCGGATGAAATTGGTTTCGAACCCGTGTTTTTCCAGACGGCGGGCAAGGTATTCGCAGATTTCAAGATAGTTTTCGCCAGGCGGATTAAGCGTGGGGATCCGGATCAACTCTTGGGTCAGCTGGATCAGATCGTCGCGCTTGTCGTCGATCCGGTTGGCAAGACGATTTGCGTGGGTGGCGTCAGTCTTCATAGGATATACGTTAGAAAACGCGGCTTTGGGTAGCAACAATGATCTTGCACGAAGCTGCTATTCTGATGCTTGTTGCTGTTTCGGCTGAGTTGCGGGTGAGGTACGTTCCTCAAAATCCTCGCCGGCGAATCGGATGGCGCATATATTTGGAAGGACTGGACATGAAGACAATCAAAGGACCTGCGTTGTTTCTGGCGCAATTCGCAAGCGACGAAGCGCCGTTCAATACTTGGGACGGGATTACCAAATGGGCTGCGGATTGCGGCTATAGTGGTGTGCAGGTGCCATCTTGGGACGCGCGGTTGTTTGATCTGGCCAAAGCCGCCGAGAGCAAGACCTATTGCGACGAATTCAAAGGTCAGGCGGCGGCCAATGGCATCGAGGTGACGGAACTGTCGACCCACCTGCAGGGGCAGTTGGTGGCAGTGCATCCGGCCTATGATGAGGCCTTTGACGGTTTCGCAGCGCAAGAGGTACGTGGCAATCCAAGCGCCCGACAGGCTTGGGCGGTGGAGCAGGTGAAGATGGCGCTGACCGCGTCCAAGCACATGGGCATCGGCGCAATGGCGACCTTTTCAGGCGCCTTGGCCTGGCCTTATGTCTATCCTTGGCCACAGCGTCCGGCAGGTTTGGTTGAAACGGCGTTTGATGAGCTAGCCAAGCGCTGGCGACCCCTTTTGGATCATGCCGAGGACTGTGGTGTGGACGTTTGTTATGAAATCCATCCCGGCGAAGACCTGCACGACGGGATCACCTATGAGATGTTTCTGGAACGTGTGGGCGGGCATGACCGGGCGCGTATCCTGTATGATCCTTCGCACTATGTACTGCAGTGTCTGGATTATCTGGACAACATCGACATCTACAAAGACCGGATCGGCATGTTCCATGTGAAGGATGCCGAGTTCAATCCGACCGGGCGGCAAGGGGTTTATTCAGGGTTTCAATCTTGGGTCGATCGGGCTGGGCGGTTTCGGTCGCTAGGCGATGGTCAGGTGGATTTCGCAGCGATTTTTTCCAAACTGGCGGCGGCGGATTTCGATGGTTGGGCCGTGGTCGAATGGGAGTGCTGTCTGAAGCATCCCGAAGACGGCGCGCGCGAAGGGGCGGCCTTCGTGAAAGATCACATCATCCGGGTGACCGAACGGGCCTTTGATGATTTCGCCGATGGCGGAACGGATGAGGCGGCGAACCGGCGGATGTTGGGGATAGGTTGAGGATTTGAATTTGGGGACGGTTGGGGGCTCTGCCCCCGCCGCTCATTGAGCGGCTCCCCCGGGATATTTTTGGCCAGATGAAGGGGCCTTTCGGCGTCAGGCAAAGTAGGCTTTGAACGTTTCGATCGAGGCGCGAAACCCTGCTTCGAAGTCGCCATTGCCGGGGTGGTAGACGGATTCGAAGCTGATCACGCCGTCGTAAGCATCCTTGCGAAGAGCATTCGCTAGGGGGGGCAAACTGATTTGCCAGTTGGCCGTGGCCCATTTCTTTTACAGTAAGGGTCGCGCGGGGGGTGTCCACTTGGACGTCTTTGATGTGGATGTGGCCAAGATAGCCATCTTTGACTTCTTCGTAACCCTCTGGATAGGCGCGTTCGTGGCACCAGCAATTGTTGGCCGGGTCCCAGAGGACTTTCAGGACGTCTTTTGCATCCAGATCGTCGATGAGCTTTCGCGCCGTAAAGTTTGAATTCACCATGGTGCCGTTGCCGGTTTCGATAACCAGTGTGATGCCTTCGGTGCGGGCCAATTCTATCGCGGGGGCAATCAGCGGTAGTGTTTTGTCCCAAGCACCTTGGGCGACGTTCCAGTTTTCGGCCCCACCATGGCCCCAGAGGATCTGTTCCTTTTTGTTGGTCATGATCCGCACGAGGGGTGCGCCGAGGATATGAGCCATGTTGATAACGCGTTTCAGGGCGTTCATATGTCCGGTGTGGCCCGCGTCGCCGGGGGTGTTCAGGGTTGTGAGGCCAGCGAAGATGTGGCGCGAGAGGCAGGAGACGGATTTGCCGCGATCTTTGAGCAGCCGGCCGATTTCGGTGATCTCTTGCGGGGAATGGTCGCCTACTTCTTTGTCGCCGACAAATTGCAATTCGGCGTAGTCCAGACCAAACTCATCCATGACATCGACGGCATGGGTAAGATCGCGTGAAATGCCGTCGCAAATGACACCCAGTTTCATGGTGTTCTCCTTTTCGATGTGCGAAAGCTCAGAGCTTTCGCGCGGCGTTTCGGTGCAGTTCGGCTCCGACGATGTCCTCCATGATCCGCGTGCAGATCCAGTTGTCGCCATTTGGGTATTTTGTGCGACCGGCGTGGAAGATTTGCATGGCGGCCCCAGCGGTGTGCAGGGGGACGCCCAGTTCTTCTCCCAGACCCATCGAAATCGTCAGATCCTTGTGCATTGTGTTGATGTGGCTGCCGGTGCCTTCGAATTGGCGGTCTATGATCTTTTCGAGCGCGTTGTTGACCACGCCACAGCCTGCTGACGAGGTTGAAAAGACGTCCAGTATGACTTGGCCCGGCACGCCAGCTTTGGCGGCGAGTGCTGCGGCCTCAAAAGTTGCGGAAAACTGCGCACCGATCAGGGATTGCAGGCAGGCTTTGACGGTTTGTCCGTCGCCGGGAGCGGTGCCGACCCTGTGGATATTGGCCGAGACGGCCTCCATCACGGGCGCGAAGGTGTCCAAAATTTCGGGCGGCGCGGCGGCCATCATCGTGAGTGTTCCGCTTTGTGCGCCGGGGAACCCGCCGGAAACTGGGGTGTCGATCAGGTGTAAGCCGGAACCTTCTAAGGCGGCTCCGATGTCGCGGGCCTCAAACGGTTTGATTGTGGCTGATAAGATGACCGCGCCGCCCTTTTCCATGGTTGAAACCAAGCCGTCGCTCAAGATCACCTGCTTTGCCTCGTCGCCCGTCATGACCATGACGAAGACCGCGTCAGCGTTCGCGCCCACCTCGGCCGGGCTGCTTGCTGCGATGCCTCCCAAGCCAGTGAACGCGGACATGCGGTCCGGCTTTAGATCAATGCCGCTGACCTGAAAGCCGTTGGCCAGCAAATTTTTGGCAAGGCCGGAGCCCATATCGCCGATGCCGATGACGCCTGTTTTCATGGATTGCCTCCCATAGGCCCGAACGCAGTCCGGGCGGTTCCAGATTGCGAGGGGTTTCGCGCGCCCGTTAGACGCTGGGCGGGTCCGGGAGACACCCTCTGCCCAATATGCGGCGTTAGAAAAGCGTGGACCGAGCGTTCTGGCAAGCCCTGAATTTCGGTGCGGCCTAATCGGTGTCGACGATGCCGCCCCGTTTGGCGATGACTTGAAGTGCTAAAGTGTGGCCAGCGATCATGGCGTCGGTTGGAGTTGCGCCCAAGGCGAGGGCGGCGATGTAGCCTGCGTTGAAGCTGTCGCCTGCGGCTGTGGTATCAACAACTTGGGTTGCGGGGGAGACCTTGGCGCGGGTGCTGTCTGAGCCCAGATTGACTGGACCGGCTTCGGCGCATTTTAAGGCGCCCGCTTTGATGCCGCAATCGGCAAGGCGTGCAAGGACCGCAGCTTCATCCGCGTCGCCAAACAATGCAATTTCGTCATCGACCGAGGGCAGGGCGATATCTGTCCGTTGCCACATGGCTTCGGTTTCCCTTCGGGCAAGGGCTGGGTCGTTCCAAAGGTGGGGGCGGTAGTTGCTGTCGAAGGCGATTTGGCCACCGCCTGCGCGGTAGGCATCGATGGCTGTCATTAGGCGGTTGCGAGCATTGCATGACAAGATGGCAAGCGTAATACCGGTTAGAAGAACCAGATCGTAGTGCGCCAAAACCTCGGCAGCATTGCGCGGTACCCCTTCGGCACCGTCGCTGTCAAATAGCGTGCGCGCCGCCGAGGTCTCGCGCCAATAGGAAAAGCTGCGTTCGCCTAAAGCGTCTGTTTCAATCGCGTAAAGCCCCGGCATACGGGTCGGGTGGCGTGCTACGGCTTTTGTGCCAACATCATGGGCCGTCATATGGGCAAGGATACGGTCCGAGAACGTATCACGCCCCAGTGCGGTGACGTAATCCACGTCTAAGCCGCGCGCGTGACGTTTGAGGTAGACGGCGGTGTTATAAGTGTCGCCTGCCACGTTCAGTTCGGCGGCATTTCCGTGTCCGGCAATCAATTCGATCATCACTTCGCCGATGCAGGCAATGCGGGTTATGGGGGGCATGTCAGTCTTTCAAAGATCGTTGAAGGTTTCGCGAACCTGGCTCCAGGCGGCGTCCAGATGGGTTCTAAGGGCGGCTTCGGCGGCATCGGGATCGCGTAGCAGAATCGCCTCGAAGATGGCGCGATGGGCGCGGGCGTTCTTTCGGTTGCGATCGGGTTGGCGAGGCATTTGCATCCAGTGGTTTGACAGCCAACCGGTGTAGCCTTTGTGGATCGCGGGCAGCACGGGGTTGTTGGGCACATCATAAAGGACGCTGTGAAACGCGATGTCGGTTTCAAAAAACAGCTGAGAGTCGTCGATGGCCGCTTCATTCGCTTCAAGCGCCGTTTTCAGGGCGGCGATATGGTCGCGGTTTGCATGAAGGGCGGCGCCGCGGGCCAAGGCGGCCTCCATCATGATGCGGATGTCAAAGAGATTTCTGACGCCTCCGGGCACCGTCAAAAGCCGCGCAACCACCGAACCGACAGCATCAATCGCGGCGTCGTATCCGGGTTTGCGCACGACCGGTCGGAACCTTGGGCGCGCTTCGACCAGACCTTTGTTTGATAAGGCAAGCACTGCTTCGCGCACAACAGTACGGCTGACGCCATAGGTTTGGACGATTTCACGTTCGGTGGGCAGGGGTTCGCCGTCTTGCAGGGTGCCATCCATGATCTGACGTTCGAAAACCAAGATCAAATTGTCGGCGGCTCGGATTGGATTATCGATAATTTTCGCTGGTGGCATGCGCTTGGCTCAGGTTTTGTCTGACAAAACTGGGCGCTAGAGGCCCTTGTTTTTGTGGATTTTTGAAACTCTCGACGGGATCGTTATTTTTTGTCATACCAAAAGGCAGAAAATCCCGCAAGCAAACGGGAAGGGGGGGGGGCGATGGCAAAAATATCGGATGTGAGGGTTCGGTGCTTTGACGTGCCACTTGCCGAGGTGCTGACAGATGCCAAGCACGGCGACCACACCCATTTTCAATTGATCACAGCAACAATCCGCACGGACGATGGTCAGGTGGGCACGGGTTACACCTATACCGGTGGCAAGGGCGGGCAGGCGATACGTGCGATGATCGAGCATGATCTGGCCCCGTTTCTGATCGGCAAGCAAGCAGGCGATGTGGAAGCGCTTTATGAGGCGATGCAATGGCACGTGCATTATGTGGCGCGAGGCGGCGTTGCGTCCTTCGCGATTTCGGCGGTGGATATTGCACTTTGGGACATGCGGTGCCGCGCGGCGGGCCAGCCGTTGTGGAAAATGGCAGGTGGTACGTCGGATCGGTGCAAGGCCTATTGCGGCGGAATCGATCTGAACTTTTCCTTAGATAAGTTGATTAGGCAGACCGAGGGCTATTTGGCGGCCGGTTTTAACGGCGTGAAGATCAAGGTGGGGCAGCCGGAATTGGCAACCGACATCGAACGCGCCCGCGCCATTCGCGAAGTGTTGGGACCGGACCGCGCCTTTATGGTCGATGCCAATTATGCGCTGAGCGTCGAACAAGCGATCACTGCCGCCCGCGCGTTCGCCGAATTCGATGTGCTTTGGTTCGAAGAGCCGACGATTCCGGATAATTATGTCGGCTATGGAGAGATCGCCAAAGCGACAGGTGTTCCGCTGGCGATGGGCGAAAACCTTCATACGATCTTTGAGTTTGAATATGCGTTCCGCGATGCCGGACTAAGCTTCATTCAGCCCGATGCTTCGAACTGTGGTGGCATCACCGGATGGTTGCAGGTGGCGGAACTTTCCGAACAGCATGGCATTCCCGTTTGCAGCCACGGCATGCAGGAATTGCACGTGTCACTGGTGTCGGCGCGCCCGAATGCCGGATGGCTTGAAGTTCACAGCTTTCCGATTGATCAATACACCTCCCGTCCGCTGGCCGTTGAAAACGCCTTGGCCGTTGCGCCGGATACGCCGGGGATCGGAGTGACGTTTAATTGGGAAAAACTCGAAGCCGTCCATGCCTCGATTTCGTAAGGGCAGAGTAGGAGCCAACATTTGAATATTATGAAGGCCTTTGATCTGACGGGTAAAACCGCCCTTGTGACAGGTGCAAAACGCGGCATTGGTCGTGCCATGGCCGAGGCTTTGGCGTCCGCCGGCGCCGACATTGTCGGTGTCAGTGCGTCGCTTCAACCGGGTTCAGAGGTAGAGCAAGCCATTACCGCGATGGGGCGCAAGTTCACTGCCTATCAAGTTGATTTTGCTGACCGATCCGCGCTGACCGCCTTTGCGGCACAACTAAAAGCGGGCGGCGTTGAACCTGACATTTTGGTCAACAACGCAGGCACCATCAAACGTAAACCAGCCGCAGACCATCCAGACGAATGGTGGGACGAGGTGATCGAGGTCAATCTGTCGGCGCAGTTCGTGTTATCGCGGGAAATTGGGCGCGGCATGATTGAACGCGGGGCGGGCAAGGTCATCTTCACGGCCTCGTTGCTGACCTTTCAGGGGGGGGATCACGGTGCCGGGGTATGCGGCCTCAAAAGGTGGAATTGGTCAGTTGACCAAGGCTTTGGCAAACGAATGGGCCGGCACCGGCGTCAACGTGAATGCGATTGCTCCGGGTTATGTCGCAACCGATAACACCGAAGCTTTGCGCAACGACGACGCGCGCTACACCTCGATACTTGAGCGCATCCCGCAAGGACGATGGGGCACGCCGGAAGACTTTGGCGGACCGGCTGTGTTTCTTGCATCGTCAGCTTCTGACTATGTGAATGGTGAGATTTTAGTCGTTGATGGCGGCTGGATGGGGCGTTAACGGGCGAACAAAGCTCTTGCGCGCTTTCGAATCTCCTTTAGTCTTTGGTCATACCAAACCGGCTTCAAGCCGGAGAAGGTATTTTTAGGGAGGAATACAATGAAACTCACCAAGGGACTTGTCCTTGCTGCATCCATGGCCGCTTTGGCTGTCGGTGCAACTGCCGCGACTGCTCAGCAGACCAATCTGCGTGTGCAGACGCACTATACGCCTGAAAACAACTCGGGCAAATTGATTCAAATGTTCATCGATAACGTTCAGACCATGTCGAACGGCGAAATAGCGATCGAAATGTTCTGGTCGTCGTCGGTCGTGAAATCGGTTGAAGGCTTTGATGCTGCGGCTTCGGGCATTCTGGACTGCGAGATGCATGGTGGCGGTTATCAGACCGGCAAAAACCCTGCGTTCCAGTTCGTCGGCGACATCATGGGCGGCTACGACACGCCTTATCAGCAGTTAAGCTGGCTCTATTACGCCGGTGGCCTAGAAGCGGCACAAGAGTTGTACAATAAGTATGGCATGCAGCTTGTTGGCTGGTGGGTATATGGTCAGGAAAGCTTTGCCTCGACCCGTCCGATCGCATCGACTGCAGACCTGAAAGACTGGAAATTCCGCTCCCCTCCAGGAATGGAAACGATGATCTTTGATCGCCTTGGCGCATCGCCGATCGTTATGGATTTCACCGAGATCTTTACAGCGCTGGAAACCGGTATCATCGACGGGGCTGATGCCTCGGGCCTTGCGAACAACAAGGGTCTTGGTCTTTACGATATCGCCAAGCACGCGAACTATCCGGGCTTCCACTCAATGCCGTCTGACCACCTGACGTGCAACAAAGAAGTTTGGGATGGTATGCCCGAGCATCACCGCCGCATCCTGTCGGTTGGTATGGAGAGCCTTGCTTTGCACACTGCACTGCAAACCGAAGTTGCCAACACCGAAGCACTGGCTGCTTTGCAGGCCGAAGGTGTAACGATCCACACATGGTCGCCGGAAGAACTGAAAAAGTTCCGGAATGCCGCTCAGGGCGCTTGGGACGATTTCGCGACAACGCCAGAAGCAAAAGCGCTTGTTGCAAGTCACCGCGGCTACTTGAAAAACCTGGGTTTGGTCGACTGATCCAAATCCTATGATAGTTTGAGCCCCGCGTGTTGCGTGGGGCTCATTCCAAGTCAGACATCCCGAAAAACGGTATGCAACGGCGGGCCTAATGCGCGCGCGAGGGGGAATAATGCACGAGAAATCAGGTAGCCTTATCGAATGGCTCATTCCACTTTGCTTCATCTTTTGCGCAGGTTGGCTAGCATGGCACTTGCCTGCATTTACGTTGGATTTTTATCCGCCCGATGCCAGCCAAGCCGACAATCTGCGTGGCCTGCATGGCCGCAACGATGTGACACCGATGATGGGCGGCCCATTCGGCGGTGAAGCGGATTGGATTGACTATCTGGCACTGATCGGTGCGCCGGTTTTCTTCATAATCGGCATGCGTACGGTGCGTCGCGCCCCAATGGAATTTGAAAGCATGCGCCGTTCGGACCTTGCGTCGGTTTTTATCGGGCGGGTCACCATGATGCTAATCGTACTTTTGACCGGCGTCATGATTTACGAGGTTCTTCTGCGCTATGTCTTCGAGGCCCCAACGCTTTGGGCCAATGAGTTATCGCTTTGGCTGGCAGGCTTTGTGTTTCTTTGCGCTGGTCTTTACGCGATGCAACAGCGCAGCCACATTCGGATCTATCTGCTCTACGACCTATGCCCGCGCTGGATGCAACGGCTTTTCGACTGCATTTCGACGCTACTGATCATCACCTTTGCCTTCTTCCTGATCTATGGCGGATACGGCGAAGCGTTGGACAAGCTGCATCGTTGGGAGACGTTTGGAACCGCATTCGATCCGCCCATTCCGGCCACGCTTAAGCCCATGGTTCTGTTGATCATGGCGCTTGTTGCCTTGCAGGCGTTGGTGAACCTGATCGCCGACTGGAACCTTGAGCCGGTGGTTCATACGGCGGCCGATGACATCGACGAAGATGAGTTAGCGCGCCTACGTGCCGCCGTTGGCGCGGACGATACCGTGCAGGAGCAAAAGTAATGGATATCGGCACAATCTCAATCGTTCTTATGCTGGGTTTGCTTGTGCTTTTAACCATCGGAATGCCCCTTGGTTTGGCCTCGGCTGTATTGGCCGTACTTGTGCTGATTATGAAGTTCGAGCCAACACTTCTGATGCAGCCTTGGACTTTTGGCGAGGGGATATTGACCGGACGACCCGGATCGGGGCCGCTGAATATCTTGGCCCAGAAGGTTTACGGGCTACTCACCGATTACGTCCTTATATCTATCCCGTTATTCATATTCATGGCGTCCTTGTTAGAACGCTCAGGCATCGCGAAAGACATGTATTCTTCGCTAAGCGTCTGGCTGAACCGCACGAGGGGCGGCATTGCCATCGTCACGTCGATCATGGCCGTCATCATGGCGGCTATGTCGGGCATCATTGGCGGCGAAGTCGTGTTGTTGGGCCTGATCGCGCTGCCGCAGATGTTGCGGCTTGGGTATAACCAGAACCTTGCGATTGGCACAATCTGTGCTTCGGGTTCGCTTGGCACGATGATCCCGCCGTCGATTGTTTTGATCATCTATGGTCTGATCACGGAAACCTCGATCAAAGCGCTGTTTACGGCGGCGTTTTTGCCGGGCTTTATGTTGGCGTCGTTTATCATCATTTATATTATCGTGCGCACGCAGCTTCATCC
>JAOHEK010000019.1 GCA_028097405.1 Paracoccaceae bacterium
CGTGCCTTTCGCCAAGAAATCTGATTTTTTGAGCTCGATCGTGTCTGTTACAGACAAGTTTTTGTCGAGCGTGACTCCTGGGAAACCGATCCGCAAAATTGAAGCCCTCTTCAAATTTGCTTGTCCAAATTCCTCCGAGGTCCACCTGCTTTCAAAGTAGGAATTGGTGTCGAGCATGAGCATGACATCGCAGTCACTCATTTGATGCCAAAGAACGTCCTGAAACAACGCTCCCGGTCTAATTTCGTGGGTATCAAGAAAGACATCGAACTGACGTTGGCTCAACTCGTCAAACAGCTGAAGCGCAACCTCTCGTGACTCTATTCGACGATAGCTTAAGAATACCCGGCGCCGACTTGGCACCAGTCCGAGGCACTCGGCGGTCGCAGAGGCTATCCTCACTGACGCGTTTGGTCCGTTTGACGCCATAGCATTGAACGGGGATGCTTCTGGCGGCAACTCAACACTACATCGGTCCAGTGAAGAGACGATAGGGATGATGGGGTCGTAGTCTGTGAGAGCTGCGGGCCGATCATATGCTGGCGCTGGATCGTTACCGAAAAACAGACCAACAGAGGCACATTTGGGATTCCTGGTCTTGATTGTCCCACTTCGATCCAGAGCGACTTCGTCGCCGATCTTCAGATCAAATTCAGATAAATGCTCCGTCAGCGCGGCCTCCAGTTCCCTGGAGGCGTTCTCGGTTCGACCGAACATGCAGATTTCATAGAATGGCTTCATTTAGGTTTGCGATCTTTCGGTGCTGTCAAGCGAGGATCCGTCTTAGGTTGTCCCAGTTCCATCGATAGAGCTGTCCTGCCCCTTTGACCGGTGTGTATTGTCCATCCTTGTAGCCGATGATTTGAACAATTTTCTTGCCGTGCTGACGCGCCATCGCGATTTCTTTGAGTACTCCGGGCGCACGATATGTATCACGACCAACCATCACTAGAACAACTCGTGAGCGTGCTATCGCTCGCGAGGCCTTAGTCTCCCAGCTTCGTTCGGGTGCCGCCTCTTTCAAGGAATGATCAATGACTTGAAACGGCGAGTCAGCGCGGCGCGCCTGCATAATGATGAAGTCCTTGAGGTGCCGGTCGTTGTCGAAATCAAAGCTTACAAAAATTGGCGTTTTCATCGCACAATAGTCCTAACTAGGGAGTACGGAGAGCGTAACTGCAGCGCATAGGTTTCGCCAATAGAATTCTTATGGCAACTTGCGTCTGGTCTCGAAAACATCTCACACCAGAACCGCCGCTAACGGTAGCGTTGCCATATGACGAGGCACAAATCTTCGATAGAAGTGATGAATGATTAGACTAATTGAGCCTGTAGAATTTGGGTCTAGTACGAACGCATTGCAATTCGATGTGCTGGGTCAGCAATGGGCTATCTCCGAGTATCCAGAACTAGCGGATACGCCACCTTTCACATGTATCTCCTATGCTTGGGGCAAGCAGAAAATGAAGAGCCCCCTTAATCCTGAGCAGGAAATGTCGTCGCGGACTATCCGAGTGCTTGAGGTGGCAATAAATGCTTCACGGGCACAAGAGGACGGGGCGGGCGTGCAAAAAACTGCAGCTCTTGGAAAGTCGAGTGCATTCTGGATAGACGCCTTGTGTGTCCCGGCCGATGACCCGCATCGGACTGTCTGCCTTCAAAGTATGGGCGATATATTCAGCTCGGCTCTTCACGTCGTCGCCGTTCTGGGAAACCAGTGCTCTGCAGCCGTCCGAAATGCCGTTAAGAATGAAGAGATCGCGCCCGACGACCTTCTCGTTCTTGAGCAAGAAGACTGGATAAGCCGCGCTTGGACCTATCAAGAAGCCGTCAATAGCAGACGTCTGTCCTTCGTAGCAGAAGGCGAGCGAAGCGAGATGGTTTCGGGACATGACTTTTTGAACGCCGTTATGATCGCAATCGACAAGTACAAATCGCAAAATGGGTTGGACGACGATGCGTGGGAGAAGCGCTCGGGGAGACTTAGGAGCCTAGAAAGGCTTCTAGCCGACTATCGCATTTCTGACTACGCTACGCGGTCAGCCTATCAGGTGATGTCTGTAATGGATGAACGTTTTGCAGAGCGACCCGAAGATCATTTCTATGCTATGGTTGGATCAATCGCGGCATCCGAAAGAGTTGACGGCGACGAAGACCTTACTCCATCGGAGTATTTCATGCGTGTCTGTGAGCGGAAGGCCGACTTTTCGTTTATCTACAGTACTGCCCCGCGCGATGATACCGTTGGTCGGCCCTGGAGGCCAACGGGCGGACGGTTTCCGACCGTTCTCCCCAACTTGATCACGTTTGGAAGCAGTGAACGTGGGATAGTTCACGCAACTCATCTAAGCCTTGAAAACATGTACCGGCTCCAACCCGGCCCGATTGGTTCTGCCGGTTTGAAGTCGGTGCGCTGGTTTGCAAGAGCGTCGGACAGCTGCACGTCATCAGAGGACGTAGCTTTGAGAACACTGGAGAGGCTCAGGACTCTAGGTTTCGGTGGAACGGGGGAATACTTAGAATTCGAGACCGGTTTCTTTTTCCCACAGTCAGCGTCGGACCTTTCGGACGGGGTATTTGCTGTCGTATCAAGTGACATACACTGGGTAACCGGCGGCCCAGGCTTGCTTTTGCGGACTGGTAGCTCTGGTATCCATGAGTTTTGTGATACTGGTGCTTTCGTCGGGAAGAGGCCGAAGTCTGGCGAAGAGATCAATTTAGGATAGGTCACTTTGCGCCGGGTAGTTGAATTAATTAAAGACAAACGCAATGACTAAGAGGGCTTTCAAAGGCACACTGTCTCTGTAGCAATTGTCAAGGCAGATCTTAAGGTTGAGAACTATTGCTCTCTGATACCTCATGCACTAATTGCAGCGACCAACTAAGTTCGGTACTCGGCGTCAAAATAATGCCTCAGTGTCATATCTATAATCTTTCGAACTTCTGGTTCTAAATCGATATCTATTGGCGTTACTTGATACTGTACAGATCGCAAGAATCTATCGTAGAACTCATCGCTGACGGCGTCAGATATTATTAAGCCAATGGGCTTTTTAAGTGCGATAGCCATTCCAATCTCAAAAGGTATCCATGGGCTAGGCGCACTCTCCACCGATTCGACATCGCTTCGTGAGGATAGATCTGGCGTCATTACACATAGGAAGAGTGTCGAATTCTCAATCTTTTTTCTTGCATCTTCAATAATGTTAAGACTCTGTGATTTATCTGGCCCGCCGGTTGAAACCTTGAATTGATAACGCCGTTCAACGATACCCTTCACAAATTCATAAATTGGCTCTCGCGCTTTTCCAACTTTAAAGCTTGCGGAGCAGCTAACAAACACTGACAATGATTCCTGATCAAGCGATCCTGAGGCGGTTTCAGAATGGAGATACTTTGCCATAATCTCGCGCAGTTCAGTTTTCCGCGTTATCCCAAATTGATCTTCTTCAATCTCTCGGTCGCGGTTGCGTGCATTAATTGCCGACAGGTAAATCTCATGATTAGATAGGCGCATTTTACTCAGTAACCCTAATCGTTTCCAACAAATTCATCGAAGGACGAAAATGGCTTGGGGTGAACATGTTCTAGCTCGAAATCGTCCGCATTCAGAATATGTCCAAGCACTTTTTCAATCTCCAGATAGGCCTCGTCTCTTCTCATAAATCTACGCATACTTCTTCTCTCAACCAGTAGATTAAGCGTGTATGGACTTGTCCACGCCTCTATTTTGCCTTTGCATGTAGCTCTAACTCTGGAGCTTAAAATCCCGCCTCGCAGTTGATGCCGAACAACATTTAAGTTTAGAGAATCTGGAGAACCGATTGCTTTTAAAATTTGGGCGAGCACAAGCCTTGTTCCATCGAAAAAAATTGCCACGCTTATATAAGAATGATCGTCCTCTTCGCGCCAAACTGAGGAGTAAATTATCTTTGATCGGGTGTTGATTGATACATAAACTCTATGATCCTGCTCAAGGCTATGTTGAAACTTGTCTTCCTCCGAAAGAAAGTAGCCTGGAATCTCAAATTCTCCATTTCCGTCGACCATAATTCGCTCTGGAACAGAGTGTATTTTTGTGTCTTGCTGCACAGCGACACTTTTGAATAGTCCGAAATGAGGCCAATTACGAGTAATGCTGAGCCTTGGGTAACCTTTTCCAGAGTATCGTAAGCTATCAGAAAATTCGCAAAAGAATAGATCCCTGAGAGATGGTATCTCAGATCTTTGATTTTCAATTCTATCCTGGGAATTCCCGTCCGCTTCCGAATTCAGGTTTTGACAGTCAATCATCAGATTCTTTACAGACCAAGTTTCATCAAAGGCTTTTCGAGACTCGGATGACAGTATCATTATACCGTGCTTGTCCAAAAGATTCACGATCTTGGTGAGCTGATCTTCTTTATCTATTATCTGAATTTCAAGGCGCCACATATCACCCCAAGTAGATGGATCATAGGGCGATATTATATATTCCGGCTTTGTTGGGTCAGAGTTTGAGATAGATCGAGTCATATATCCGGCAGACCCTTTTGAGAGTCCAAGAGTAGCTCGTGCAGGTTCTGGAAGCTTCAGTTTGGATCCGCGGGAAAGGTAAGGTAGACAGTTTATTATCATAGAGTGTGTGTTAGTTTTGGCGGCATTTAATCTATACTTTCTGGCAATGTCGGATGGTCGTTGTCCATAAGGCTTTCAAACTACGTTCATATGCATGGTAGCTTAGCCGCTATTCCCTTGATTTTCCAAGACCCAATTCTCCGTTGCACCCTCAACAAGCGTTTCGGCCAGAATCCGCGCCTTCACATCGTTCGGCCAACGAGGACATCTACGACTACCTTTGTCCGTATCCGTGAGAAACTCGGTCATACCGTCCATGGAGAAACTCCCTCAAATCCATGGGGCGCGGAATCGCAGATCAAGCAGCCATCAGGAAGGTGGGGTCAAGCCAGGCTAACTGAGTAGCGTGGGATTTTTTCGTCTATTTTCTGCGTTAGATTGTATTGGTATCCACGAGTTTGGTGTCATCGGCCGCTTAAAACCCGCCAATGGAGCGGTAACGATAATGGCCCGTCCTTATTATGCCATTGGGTGGGTGCCAATATCAGTCGCTGTGGGCCGGGTATCAGATGATACCAACCGCTCCGTAGGCAGCGTCAATGGCCTGAAGGCGAGCAGACATCGTCGCCGGATCGCTGATATGATAGGCTTGTACGACGTTCTCCAGAGTCCTCCGACAATCGCTAAAGTCCGAAGTGGGTGTAAGGCGGGTTAGCGTCAAATAGAGGAGTAGTATTGCCTCTTGTATAGGGAACGTCGGTTCGTCCGCTCCATCGGTATTTGTCAGTAGTAGATGGACTGCGCGATTATGAATGCCGCTGTAGATATGTACTCCGCCTTGATCCTGACTTATCGGAAGCACAACGTATTGCGAAAAGTGATCAGGTTGACCAGCGGCCGCAGGGTCTGCAAAACCACGCAGTGGGCCGCCACCAGGTCTGAGGCCTGCACCGATATCCCAGTTCCACGTGATAAGCGGTTCTGGTTTGCTCGGATACCAATTCTTGATGACTATGCCGAATATATCACTGAAAGATTCATTAAGCGCGCCAGGCAGGCGGCGATAAATCAAGTTCGATGAGGTTTCGGTAACACCGTGAGTCAATTCGTGGGCGATGACGTCGAGATGCTCGGCTAGCGAGGTGCCGTTGACCTGACCATACCACATTGCTTTACGCCACCAAACGGCATTGAGCCAGTTGGGATGAGGTTCTGGATTGTTTTGGCTTGCATAGGCGTTGACGATGGAAACAAGTGTCATACCCTTGTCGTCCAAACTATCGCGTTTCAGTATGTCGTTGAAAAAGTCATAAACTAATGTGGCGTTCTTGTGAGCGGCCACCGCTGCAGGATGGCTGTTTCCAAGATCGTTTGTCTTGTTTGAAATAGGCAGATTCGGAATGCTGGGCGCTGGCGTGCCATCAAGATCTTGATGCGCCAAATCGTAAGTCTTGAGCTTTCGGATCGGGTCGTTAAGCAAGAACTGACCGCCGCCGTGAAGACCAAAAAAAGTTTGCACGTCGCCTGCTGCATCCTCGCCCTGCATGGGCACGGGAATATCGATGCGCGGAGAGGAGCTATAGTAAAAGACAACTTTGCCGGTATGTCCGTCGACCATATAGTCATAGAGTGCTTTTTCAGCGCGTGGTGAGTGGCCAACGCAGAAATGAGGGACTTCTAAAAAGTCATGGCTTGGACCATCCGCGCTATCATCCGGCGGATCGATGGCAACTGATTTGAAATGATGTACAAGATGCCAGCTCTCTTCTTTTTCATCGAGGAACCACTCAAGGCTTGGACGGTCCTGACCTAACGTCGCCGCCACCGCGTTTTCGACATCGACTCCGGCCCACTCGGCCAACCGGCCAACCGCCTCCAGCGCTGAGATTCTCTCGACGGGATCTATATCTGGAAGGGGCGCAAGTTGACCGTTGATCGAAACAAGCGCTCTGTCATCTTGGTCGACATCGATGGAGATGCGCCCAGAAAAGATAGGAAGGGTCTTGTAGGTCTGTTGGAACGTGACGTTCTCTGCACTCAAAGCCGGAACGTTGGTGACCCCTTCGAGCTGCATTTGGGGGACCGATTGAGGGCTGTCAGGTTCTGTCAGAGCGAGCAGTTCCTCACTATTTGTATCTTCGAGATAGGTTTGAAGATAGAGCCTTCCGGCGGTTTCAGGCGTCGACGCTGTCAGCCGTTCGGATAATTCTGCGGGCGCAGCGACCCGTCCCGGGCTAGAGGCAGATGGTCGCATCAGTCCGCGCAGTCTGTTTTGTACTGCAGTGTCCCCGAGTTCGCGAGCACCGAAATTGATCTTTCTGAATTCTGGCATTGTAATTCCTCCGTGTTAGAAGTTTTACTTAAGAAATTGATTTTTCTGGATCTGTCACGTTTTCGGGACGCCATTGGTGCTCGTTTAAGCCAGCTATCGTTTGAACGTGACGGGACACGTGTAGGACACTAGTTGAGGTGTCCTGCAAGCCCACCGCAGCTTCTGAATAGGTCGAAATCCGATCCTATCAGCCGGTAATGATCGAGGCCGTATTATTGTCATCTGCCATAAAGCATCAATATTTTATCAACCTGCATTGGCACGCTTGTCAGCCAGCATCCTCTTCAGTAATCGGTTCCACTGCTGTAACGTTCTCAGTGGCACCGAGGCAATTATCCAGCAAATTGAGGTATTGATTGAGTAAGATAATGTCGATGGGCTTCACAGTTTCGAGCCTGCTTAGCCTTTCGAGACCATCCGTCTGTTCTTCGGAGAGGGTTGCACCGGCAAGCAAGTCGTCCCGTATCTGCGTGAAATCAGCAACCTCGCGTACCAGCGCTTCGCGAGTAGTTATTTTGGTCTCTTCGATGGCTCCAAAGCTCGCAGCTCTGGCCATCCCTTTTGTGGCGGAGTTGGTGCCATCTAAAAGGAACGCGCCCATTCGCGAAGTCGTGGATATGCAATTCATTCTCTTCGCTGCGACATAGATTCCCTCTATTGTGTCTTGCGAAACAGTTCGCCCTGCGATTGAGTTGGAACCTACTCCGAGAAAGGCACGATTGGCCAATGTAGTTTCGGACGCACTCCCAATAGCACCGCTGACAAAAGTTGCCGCAGCCAGATAGGTGATCGTTGCTGCTATATCTTGGCCACGTGAAGCTTCGCGTGCGGCCTCACGATAGGCCACGGAGAGCTGTGCACTGTGTTCGCCAAGGGTCTTGAGATTACTCCTGCTGTCAACTTGGCTCAAACTGAGGACTTCGCCCTCCTTCTCCAGCAAACTGCGTTCCGCACATCCCATCACTAGGATGCAGAAGCCTATAGTGATCGATATCTTTTTCATTGATTCTCTCTATTGTTTTGGCTTTTCAAGTTTTGAATCGGCTCAAATGACCGGTACACGCTCAGTTGAAGGAAATCGGTTCTTAGCTGCCGTCTACTGAATAACTGACGTCATCCGAGGACAAAAAAGCAGAGCAAAACCACTTCACTCTACTCTTTGGAAATCGGATTAAAGAATGCTATCGATCCAATCCCGCACCGAAATTACCCTACTATAAACACCAGGAAACTCGGGCTCGGCGCAACCGAATCCCCAACTCGTTGTACCAAACAGAATAGGCTCATCCGATCCTTCTAACGTTGCGATCGCTGGCCCACCGCTGTCGCCTTGACAGGCATCCTTCCCTGGGGAAGCAAGGCAAATCATGCGTCCGGAAACCATCCCGTCGTATGCGTCGACGCTATTGCAGTCTGTCCGGGCCACGACATTTACTTCAGCCTTTTGCAAGACCTGTTGGATTTCACCGTTCTCATTCACGCCCCATCCCGTAATGGTGGCCAGATCGCCGACGCCTAGGGTTTGATTTTCGTTAGCGTCTATTAGTTTGATAGCAGGATCGAAGAAGTTTGTTCTTGTTTTGATGATAGCGAAATCGAAATCTAAGGTGATGTCATCATAAAAAGGGTGAATCCACACCCCAGCGATTTCGTGTTCGGTCAATTGATCCAGATCGATGTGACCTGCGCCAACGCGCACAAAATCCGTGACTCCCACAAACCAAGTCACGCAATGTGCGGCTGTCAGAATTGTGTCTGTGCCGATGATGGATCCACCGCAAAAGTGGCGCTCGAGCCCTGGCGCGTTGCCTTCTTCCAGAAGGCTGACTTGATGCGGAAACTCACCAGTCGCCGCATCATCTCCATTGATGATGCGGGGGATTTGAGATCGAAGCTCGGCAGCTCTAGACTTGCCAACCTCTCTTGTAAGTGTCTGCGCGGGGTCTTGCAGGCTTCGGGGCGTGAATCCCTGTGCATCGGCTGTTCGTGCGCCGACAACGGTCAATAAGGCTAGTGCCGCAGCTATTGGTAATTTGGCGTAGTTCATCAGGCTCTCCAATAAATTTGTCCATTCTGTCGGTTCCTCAGAGAAGCGACTCCTTCGTTGTGCAGGATTTGGCGTGACACAAGCGTGACGCGGTTTCCTCCTTCGTTCTGCGGCTAACCACGAAAAAAGTTGCTCTTTTGAATGCGGGTTTATGATTTTCTTAATCATCGGGACGTTCGCTGGCACGACTTCGCCAGCTCTCGTATCTCCCCCGTTGACAACCCTTTCAGGTCCCCAGAAATCAGTTTGTAGTGGCCTGTATCTGGCGCGAATCCGAATTCTAGCGGCTCCCCTCTAAACGAGGTTTCAATAATGCGGTGCCCCGACAGAATTCGGTCTGAAATTACGAAGTTCGACCCGAAAACCCAACCACCGTAAGAGGCTCCTTTGCCGGTTCTGATAACAATCTCGTAAAGGTAGTAACCTGTAGGTTGGTCTGCTGATTGGCACATTTCGAAGATAAGGTCGCCTGCTGTCGAGTTGCCCTTTGCTCCGATTCCAAGCCAAACTTGGCTCACGAAAGAGCTGAGGAGTGCACCCACTGGATAAAACGCTCGATTCTCAAAGAACAGAAACTCGCTGGCAACTAGTCCTACATCCTCTGCCATAAGTACTTCGATTGCGTTGTGATTTCGCGTCAATTGTTGCGACACCGTTTTTAGCTTCCGTTGTGCTAGACGATTTTGTCTTATCAAGAGCTAGATCAAGCAGCGTGACAGCGGCGTGACATCAAAGGTTCCAAAGATTGCTCTGCGCCTTGATTTGTGAAACGTTTCTCCTGGGTTGTTTTTGGGGGAAGTCATGCTTCGCGACGTTAATACGTCCATGGCGTTTAGGGTGCTCGGTCAGCCGATTGCTGAATTGCCGGAGTACTCAGCATCTTTTCCTAGTCGCGGATATGCACTGATAACATTGTTATGCATGAGTCCTGGTTTCCGGCTTTCTAGGGCTGCAATAGCAGATAGGATTTGGAGAAACTCGAGCGACGCAGCAAATCTCGCGAACCTTCGGCAGCTATTGAAGCGAATGCAATTATCAAAACCAGATTTGACGAATTGCATTAATTTCGACAATCAATCGGTTTGGGTTACCAAAGGATGTAAAGGTATCGATCTGGTCCAGTTCCTATCGATGGGTGAGGTCGCCGCGCAAGATCAGATAACTTGCGTGATGGATCTCTATCGTGGCTCGGTCCTAGATGGCTTGAACCTAGATAGCAGCCGTCTCGATGAAGAGCTGCCTGGCTTTAGGGTCCAATTGGCGAGTCGCTACTTTTCCCTGATCGAAACGGGATTAACTAACCTGACCCGTTACGGTCGGACGAATTTCGCGCTTCTAATGGATATAGAACAGCACACGCTCGGTATAGATCCGGATCGCGAAGAGACCTACCGCGCCTTAATGGAAGCCTATCGCGCGGCCGGGCATGACAAGGAGGTTAGCCGACTGTTCGAAGTATTTTCATCGCGAGCAGCGGAAGCCGGCTTGGTGGTAGAAACCGTGAGACCTGCTACAACCCGTCGCCTCAGCCGGATTCAGGCCAATCCAAGGGAGTTGCGGCAAGACACATCACTTATGGAACCGCCAAGATTGGCCATTCTTGCCCCAAAGAAGATCGGCGAGGGGGGCTTAAGCGCTACACTCGCACGCTCGTTCATCGAGGACCTTGCCAACGAGATGTCGCGTGATCGCCGATTTCGGACACTCGCGGCACACAGTAGCTTTCAGGCGAAGAACGATGGCGGCGTGCTCGATGAGAACGGCGAACTGCGGGCAGACTTCACTTTCCACAGCAAGATAGTCTCTGGGCCAGAACTGGGGAAGCTATCCGCTAGGCTGGTAGATATGTCGAACCGCACGATTTTGTGGAGCGACGAGTTTGCTCTTGCTGAGGTCGGTCTGTTTTCGACCGGGCGACGCTTGGTTAATCGCGTCGCCATTGAAATGACTGCGACACTTGAAGATCTGTCCCTTTCCGAGAGCGGTAATTCCAATTCGGCGTACTTGAGTTTCCTCTTAGCACAGAGAGCATTGAAGAAATGTGATCTGAAAAGTGTCCGTCGAGCACGTAGGCATTTTCTAGATGTGTTGAGACAGGATGAAAGCCATTCTGAAGCCTATTCTGGTATTTCATTTTCGCTCTATCTTGAATGGCTGCTGACAGGAGGCAATGAACCGCGATTACTGGTTGAGGCGCGAGAGCTTGCCGACAGTGCAATTATCAGTCGCCCGCAGTGTTCGAGCGGTCATTGGCGCAAGGCAATGGTCAGTCTTTACCAACACGACTTCGAGACATCGGAGGCTTGTTTCGAGACGGCACATGAACTCCACCCCAACTCGGCGGATATCTTGTTGGACCAAAGCGATGCGCTCGGGTTTATTGGATCACCGGATCATGCTTGGCGGCTTTTTGAACAGGCACTTGATCTTAATCCTTTACCTCCGGAGCACTATTGGTGGGCCGGGGCAAGTATCGCCTTTTCGAAAGCGGACTATGCGCATGCAGTCGAGCTTTGCGACCAACTTGATAACGACGAACCGGTACTCCGGCTTCTGGCCGCATGTCACGGGCAACTTGGCAACACTTCAGAGGCACGCGACTACGGAAGCCGTCTGATTGAAACCTATCCAAATCAAACCGCCGCAGAGATGACGCGGCTGCAACCACATCGCTCGGCGACGGACTTAGAACCCTTTGTCGAAGGACTGAGGCTTGCAGGACTGAAATGAATTAAATTAGGAGAAGTGAGAAAATGGCGATTCCGGCAAAAATCTTCATTATCGGGGACACCGAAAAAGGATTGACGATCATTGTTACCGACCCAGTAATGATTGTGCATTATTCGGAGTCTGACTTGAAAGCCCAGGGGCTTGGCGACAAGGGACGCGCAGCTATTGTGCGACATCTTCTACCCCAACTGCGGGGCGTCGATGTTGGGGACTTGGCGGACTACAATGCCGACATTGAGAGGAACGGCCACGGCTCTGTAGAGCGTGACGTCGAGGATAGTTTCTTTCGTGAAATCCATTTCGCCGATACGGTCGCACAACATATCGCTTCCGGAAGCGGCGTCTACGACGTCGATTTTTGTGTTGCAATTCATAAGGACGACGTTTGTGATTTGGTCGCCCGAGGCCGTTCTGTCGGTACGCTGGGGGAACAGATTGGAGCCTATCTCGACGATAATTCCGGCTGTCGGAAGAAGAAGCCTCCAACAGTTTCGTCCAGTCCGCTGAAGTACGCAATCGGTGATATTAACGAGGATACCCTCGACAAACCGGATCATTGGACAAAGCCTTGAGTTGGTGGCCGAGCCGGTCAGCGTCACTATGAAGGCATTGAATGATCTTCACTTACGTCTCTCCGCGGGCCAACCCGCACCCGCAAGATTTTGTCGACGGGAAGACATTGAACCCCTTCTGAGTTCGTTCGGGATTTCGCGGGTCGCGGAGCAGACTGGCCTTGACAGTATTGGCGTTCCTGTCTGGAGTGCAATTCGGCCGATTTCACGCGGTCTGTCTGTCGCAACTGGAAAAGGGGTGAGCGATGAGGCGGCTTGGCTGTCGGCAGTCTTCGAGTCGTTGGAGCAAGCCTTTGCTGAAAGAGCGCCTGACCTTTGCGCCATGGTCGAAACTCCAGCCCGTATGGCAGAGCGTGGCCACAGAACGATCCCGCTTGCCCGCCAGCCGCGTTGTGCCGCCAGCCGGATTCACCCGGGTGTTCAGGTGGCATGGGTCAGGGGGCAATCTCTTGTAACCGGCGAGGAGGTCTTTGCGCCCTACAATCTTGTCGGGATGGACATGACCGAAGCGGCACCCTGGGATCCAGATTTGTTTCTAATGGCGTCGAACGGTCTTGGGGCGGGCGGCAACATAGCTGGCGCGGTGCTGCAGGGGTTGCGCGAGCTGGTAGAGGACGATGCCTTTCTTGCGGCACAGTATTTTCCAACCCAAAGACGTAACCCAGGAGATTCCATGACGTTCGACTGTGCGTCCAACCATCCGTTGCCAGAAATCGTTCGAATTGTTGAGAGTACAGGGTTGGAAGTTCGCTTTATGTCACCACAAACGGGTCTCGAGTTACCCACTGTTGTAGCGGCACTTTTACCAAGCCCTGGCGGCACTCATCCTTTGTTTAGCGGGGTGGCCTGCCGCGATAGGTTCGAAGATGCCGCGCTTGCCGCGCTGTTGGAGGCTATCCAGACACGGTTGACCTTTGTCGCAGGTTCGCGTGAGGATCTGGACTTGGACGAGTACAAGGCGACTTCAATGCAGGAAGCTTCCGGATTTCAGAGGGCAGCTTTTACCTATCGAACGGATGGTGTTCATTCTGATGCGGGCGGCGAGCTCAGCCGATTGATTGAGGCACTGAAGGTGCAGGGCATCGAAGGCATTTATGTCTTTCCGCTAGGCCGCGTGCCGGACAAGTTCGAGGTAGTCCGAGTGCTCGCAGACGATTTGATGTCAATTGAACACATCCCTGGGACGGTTATGCCTGAATTCGCCTCACGGCGACTTCTGAATGGGATGCTGGCGCGATGAGACCTATTGTTTTCGCTGGCCCCAGTCTTCAAGGCATACAACGCAAGGAATTCGTAAACGTTGACCTCCGGGCCCCAGCGAATTGTGGAGATGTCTTGAGAGCCGTTGCGGAAGGCCGGACGACCATTGGGCTCATTGACGGCGGGTTCGAGCAGGGTCCAGCGGTTTGGCATAAGGAAATTCTCGAGGCGATGGATCGCGGCTGCACAGTGTTTGGAGCCTCCAGCATGGGCGCTTTGCGCGCAGCAGAATTGCATTGCTTTGGCATGATCGGGCTTGGCCAAGTATTCGCTGAGTATGTAAGTGGACGACGTTCGTCTGATGCCGATGTTGCTGTCATCCACGGTCCGGGCGAACTTGGTTACCCGCCGTTGAGTCTTTCGCTTGTTGAAATGGAAGACGTTGTTGCCCGATTGCTTTCTACCAACGCTTTCGATTCCGAAACCGCCGAACTACTCTTGCAGACTGGACGGTCGGTGTTTTTCAAGGAACGGACTTGGGAAAGCTTGTTGTGCGAAGTTCTAGACAATGCGGATCAATGCACATCATTGCTTTCTTTGATTGATGCCTCTGGTCCAGCTGTGAAGACACGCGATGCGGTCTTGCTTCTTAATACGGTCACATCGCCGGGCTCTCCGACTTCTCCGCCTATTTCCTATGCGCGCACAACTTTCATTTCAGCATTAATTCAAAGATTGGAAATTTCACTATGAGATATGTCCTTCAGGTCTTTTTGTTATTAACTCTTGCAGTCCCAGCTGGCGCTCAGGAGTGCAAATATGGTTTCGCTTATGGTCATGTCTACGACTTGGATACCGGTGAAGAGGTCGAAGTTGATCCTGAAAACTTGGCGGACAGGCTTCTTGACGTCAGCACGTGCCTCCAATCTATTCTTCAGACTGATGATGGATTTCTTTTTCTTGATAGCGAGGGCCGCGCTCAATTGCCGCTGCTAACCCGTTTTTCCTCCTCGTTTCGTAACACGCCGGAGGAAGTTTGGATCAACGACCAAGTCGATGTAGCTTGGGCGCTGGTTGAACAAGCGGGAATTCCGCTCGAACAGATTGAACCCAATGCTGCGGATGAAGGTTTTCTTTTCGGTCGGCAGGACGACCTGCATCCGCATCTTGTGGAACCCTACATTGCGAACTGCAGGGCGGCTGGCGTTCCGGTTCCAGGTCCGATCGGCGGCAACGACTGGAGTGCAAAAATCGATATTAGCGGGGAAACCACTCTGCTTTTTTCAAATGAGACAGAAATGTCTATCTGGCTTCATGGGATCGCCGAAGACGGCGGATCAACTTCTGATGGATTTTGCGTTGCATTCGAGCGGGTTCTTTCCGGCGGCACACCGATAGGTACCATTTGTATGAACGAACTGCGTACACAAGCCTGCTTTTTCGACAATCTAAAATACGAGGACGGCGCAGGACAGAAAGTGCGTATGTTACCAGAAGAAACCCTGCAAAGTGAGTTTCGCGAAATGGCGCATGTGGCGGACTCAGGAAATTGTAGTTCGTGCCATGTAGGAGACAACCCGCTGTTGCTCCATCCTGGAACAACTCTGCATAGGATCTTCGGAACAGGAAAAACGAAAGAAGGGGATTTTGACTTCGTCCCGTTCGGTGAAGACAATTGGTGCAATCCAGATGTGGTTGCCTCCACCGATGGCTGCAATCGTTGTCATGACATTGCCTTGTCTTCCAGGCCAGTGAGAGACAACTACTGTTCAGTTCTGAAATTGTCAGCAAACGCAACGATGCCTCCGTCACGGCGATCCGAACACAGCCACATATCACTCTGGCCTGATGAGAATGGGGATTTCGAAGACTATGCTGAGGATTTTGACGACTATTTCTCAAGTCTGCGAGAGATTGGCGAGATGTGCAGAAGCTCTGGCGGCCTGTCTGGCACGTGCAGTGACGAGTAAGTGCCCAGAGAATTTGTACTACGAACACAAACCACAGATACTGGAGGGATGAGCGCCAACCAGTACGGTCACAGATCCCAAAGGTCACTCACGAATCCAAGCGATTGCAACGGAGTTTTCATGGGTATCTTATCAGGCTTGATATGCCGGTTCGGGTCAGACATGCTTCGTTAGATTTAAGAAGTAACGATAACTAGGAAGTATTGTGACAATAGGTCTGCAGAACCGTATTTGATAAATTTGTTGGCGGCGATTCTGAGGCGTAGAAGGATTTAAGCTCCAGATGTCTGATCCGTGGACGAGATGGATCAAAAAGAAACGCTTCGGACGAACGCTATTTATGCAAAGACAAGTCAAGCGCGTTCGGTAGGGCAGACGAGGTTCTGAACAGGACTTTCTCGACGCGGTAGCGGTTTAGGTCGCAATGTATCGCGGCCAGTCTATCGGATTCTTCCACGTCTTTATCTTCGATAGCGGTGACCATCGCGCGGTGTTGGCGTGCGGTTTCTTTGAGATGACTTTCTATATCTTCTTCTGGATAAGCGGGGCCATACTCGTCTGATTTTGTACCGGAAAAACAAGCTCGGGCCAAACGTATGGTGCCCAGCAACATGCGATCATAAAACTCTGCAAAATGTCGATTGTGAGCAGCGTCAGCAATGGCTCTGTGAAAGGCGACGTTTACCTCTGACCGCTCGACACCGCTGCCTTTGTCGGCCACGGTCTCAAACGCTTCCATTTGCTTTCTGATATTCGATAGATCGTCAGACGTTCGTGCGACTGCAGCCAATCTGTAAATCATCCGGCTTGAAATCATTAGAGCGTCAAAGAGTTTCGGGACTTCGTCAAAATCCAGCGGCGTGACTTTGGCTTTGCGGCCATCGCGCACAACAAGTCCGTCCGCGATGAGTTGAATGATTGCTTCGCGCACGGGGGTGCGAGAGACCTTCAATTGGGTCGCCAGTTCTGCTTCGTCGAGAACGGCCGCAGGACGCAGTTCCAGCCTCAGAATCTTTGCACGGATCATTTGCGCAACACGTGCGCCGTCACGCTCTACCGTCTCCATGTACTGCTCCTCATCGCTTTATAGTTATGGGCAAAACTATTTGAGGACCACAAAGAAATATTGCGGTTGATCTCAGTATCCAAAATGGATACTGAGATGGTCATCTGATACTAGGACGATGAAAATGCCATCTTGGGTCATAGGGATTGATGTCGGCGGAACGTTCACTGACTTCTCAGCGCGCGAATTGCGAACTGGTGCCACGTTCTTGCACAAGCGACCGTCAACGCCGGACAATCCAGCACGCGCTATTCTCACCGGGTTGGACGAACTGCAAGAAAAGTCCGGCATAGATGGCGATGATGTCGTCAGGATTGCCCATGGCACGACCGTGGCGACGAATGCCTTGCTGCAACGCAAAGGCGCCGACGTGGCCCTCGTCACGACGCGCGGCTTTCGCGACCTGGTCGAGATAGGACGTCAGATCAGACCCAGCATCTACGATCTTCAAATCGATGCGCCTCCCACATTAGTCGATCGGATCAACCGGCTTGAAGTGACAGAGCGTATCGACGCTAATGGCACGGCAATCACACCATTGACCCAAGCGGAAATAGCGAAACTGGTGATGGCTGTTGGCGAATTGGACGGTATTGAAAGCCTCGCGATCTGTGGTCTGTTTTCATTTCTCAATCCGAAACACGAGCAGGCCTTGGCAAAGGCGCTCAGTGTTGCTTATCCAGACCTGTTTCTGTCTGTTTCGAGTGAAGTTCAGCCAGAATTTCGCGAATTTGAGCGGTTTTCCACAACTGTTATCAACGCCTTTTTGCAACCACCGGTGAGCCGTTACATGCAGCACTTGCGCACCGCGATTGCGGAGCGTGCACCAAATGCGGCATTTGGTATCTTTCAGTCTAGTGGTGGCCTGATGGCGGTCGAAAAGGCTGAGAAATTTCCGGTCAGGACGGCACTTTCGGGCCCGGCGGCGGGTGCCGTTGGCGCTGCGGCTGCGGGAAACTTGTCGGGCATTCGCGACGTCATCACGCTCGATATGGGCGGGACAAGCACGGACGTCTGCATGATCCGCGATGGGAAAACGACGTTGTCGCACATGCGCGACATCGCCGGTTTCAGTATTCGGTTGCCAATGGTCGACATCCATACGGTTGGCGCAGGTGGTGGTTCGATCGCGCGGATCGGCCCGGACGGTTTGATGAAGGTCGGACCCGAAAGTGCTGGTGCCGTGCCGGGGCCGGCGTGTTATTGTCAGGGCGGGATCGAGCCGACAGTATCGGACGCAAACGCGGTTCTGGGACGATTGCCAACTACACTTGCGGGCGGCGGTCTGACCTTGGACAAGGGCCGGGCGGTGCAGGCCGTTAGGGCTGTTGCGGATGCACTGGAGATCAGTCTCGAAGCAGCGGCTTTGGGAATAACGGACATTGTCACGTCGAACATGACGCGCGCGATCAGGACTGTGTCTGTCGAGAAGGGCCATGACCCGCGCAACTTCACCTTGATGCCCTTCGGTGGAGCAGGTGGATTGCATGCCGCAGACGTGGCACGGTCACTGGGTATGGCGCGGATCATCATCCCGAACGCGCCCGGAATCCTGTGTGCCGAAGGGCTGATCACGGCCGATCTACAAGAAGATTTTGTCAGCACCTGCCGTTTTGAGCTTGCAAGTGATCTGAGTGCATTACAGGCGCCGCTGGATGAGCTGGTCGATCGTGCACTGACTTGGCGAGCCTATGAAGCGGCGGGTGCTGAGGATCACAGACTCATTTTATCGATGGATCTGCGTTACGTTGGA
Source organism: Paracoccaceae bacterium (assembly GCA_028097405.1). GTDB lineage: Bacteria > Pseudomonadota > Alphaproteobacteria > Rhodobacterales > Rhodobacteraceae > CALKXV01. The sequence continues at coordinate 18,228 of JAOHEK010000019.1, forward strand.
CAGAATTACGAATTGTCAGTGACAGTCCATAATGCGCCAGAAAAACCGGTTCTGCCCACTCGTCAAATCCTGCTGGACGCCTTTTTTGCCGAGCACGAGCGCAGTTACGGCCACTACGATCCAGACGCTCCGGTCGAGATGGTGAACCTGCGCCTGAAGGCTACGGCAAGGTTATCCAGTGCGCAGGCCGGGCTCGAGGTGCCCGAGAAAGAAAGCGAACCCGTAGGGATCCAACCTGTCTGGTTCAACGCGAATGGGCCTATCGATACTCCAATTCATGACCGCGCCACATTGGCTCCGGGCACCGAGTTGCACGGCCCAGTTATCATCACGCAATTTGACGCCACCACCGTTGTACCATCGGGTGCGGTTATCCGGGTCGACTCTGCGATGAACCTGATTATGGAGCTCGACCTTGGCTGAAAGACCTACAATTGATCCGATTTCACTGGAAATAGGCTGGAACGGTCTCAAGTCCATCGCGGATGAGTGTTTCATCACTCTGATGCGCAGCGCGTTTTCGACCAACATTAAAGAGAGGCACGACCACTCCACAGCCATCGCCGATGCCAACGGGAAATTGATTGTTCAGGCCGAGCAGTCCTTACCCATCCACCTTGCGTCGATGTCGGGGCTGATGTCTTTCATCCTGTCGCAATACGGCGACACGATCGCGCCGGGGGACATCTTTATCGCCAACGATCCGCATGTCGCAGGCGGTACTCATTTGCCTGACATCAACATGGCAATGCCGGTGTTTGACGGCAACGTCCTGGTCGGCTTTGTCGCCAACATTGTCCATCATGCAGATGTCGGTGGCAGTGCTGTTGGATCGATGTCGGGGGGCATGGACGAGATCTACAAAGAGGGACTGCGCATCCCCATTGTCCGTTTGTACCGCAAAGGGGTTTTGCAGGACGATATGATGCGATTGTTGTTGCTGAACATGCGGCTGCCGGCCGAACGTAAGGGCGATTTGAACGCTCAGATTGCGGCGGCACGTTTGGGCGTGGATAGGCTGAGCGATATTTTGGCAGCGAAAGGCGCGCCTTGGCTTGCGATGCTGTTTGAAGAGATCATAGCGCGCACAAATTTGCGTATGCGAAAGGCCATTTCCTCATTACCCGATGGTGCGTACACATTTGAAGACGTGATGGATGACGATGGGGCGGGGACCGAGGACATCCTTATCAAACTTGCTATTGAGAAATCCGGTGATCATATCATCTTTGATTTCACCGGTACCGACAAGCAGGTGAAGGGCAATTTCAACCTGACTCTGAACGCGACGCAATCGGCTGTATTTTATTCGCTTAAAGCGCTGCTCGATCCGGACGTACCGAACAATCAGGGTATTTTTGACGCCATCGAAATCCGAGCACCTGAGGGGTCGTTCGTAAACTGCGTTGCACCAGCGTCTGTCGCTCTGCGTGCAAATACCTGCCAACGGGTGGTTGACGTTGTGTTTGGGGCCTTGGCGGATGCGTTGCCGGATCGTGTGATCGGGGCTGCCAACGGTGCGAATACTAGCGCGGTTTTCACCGGCATCGATCCTCGAAATGGCAAGCGCTACGTCTATCTAGAGACCCTCGGAGGCGGCATGGGCGCGCGCGCATCCAAGGACGGCAAGGATGGTGTTCAGGTCAATATCACCAACACCTCCAACCTGCCGGTCGAAGCTATCGAAATGGAATACCCCTTGCGTGTGACGGAATACGCGCTTGTGGAAAACTCCGGCGGGGCAGGGCGGTTTCGTGGCGGGCTCGGTATTCGCCGGTCGATTCAGCCAGTCGGACATGATTGTGAATTTAACGGCGTGGGTGAGAGGTTTCGCAATGTGCCCTGGGGCATCTTTGGAGGAAAAGCAGGTCGTGCGGGACGTTTTCTGGTGTGTTCAGACGACGACACAACCGTCGACTTACCATCCAAGGCCACCGGCATCATCTTAAGCGAAAAGACCACGGCCGTGATCGAAACCCCGGGTGCCGGAGGATATGGCCCGCCGAAGGACCGCAGCCTCGAGGATAAAGCACACGACACCTCGTCCCAGAAATTTGACAATGACTACATGCAAGAGAACTATCCGTAAGAAACCCAAAAACTGAAACGATAAACTTAACTAGGGAGATTATCATGAACATGAAAACAATATTCATTGCTGCGACCTTAAGCTTTGGACTATCGCTACCAGCGCTTGCACAAGACGTCCGCTGGGACATGGCAAATGAGTACAACGAAAATTCAACCCACGGTATTGGCCAGTTGGTCTTTTCTGAAACGCTGAGCGAAACCACAGACGGTGCAATTGAAATCACGAACCATTTCGGCGGGTCCATCGGGTATAAATCCAGAGAGCATTTTGATGCGGTTGCGGATGGCGCATTGCCAATTGCAAACACGTCGATGGGTCAGGTTGCTGGCATCGAGCCGTTGTTCCTGTTGTCGTCCCTGCCGTTTCTGGTGAAGGACGCGGAAGAAGCGCGGCTACTTTGGGAAGTCGGCAAACCCTACTACGAGGACGTCTTTGCAGCGAACAACCAAGTGCTGCTTTATGCGTCCCCATGGACCCCTGCTGGCATCTGGGCCAATGCGCCCGAAACGTCGCTTGAAGACATCGCAGGCCTGAAAATCCGGACATGGGACGCCAGCGGCACACGTACATTGCAAGAAGCAGGTGCCGCACCGATCCAGCTAAGCTGGGCCGACGTGGTTCCGCAGCTTGCAACAGGTGGCATCGACGCTGTTATGACGTCAGCTGACGGTGGAGCCAGCGCAAAGTTCTGGGAACAGCTCAGCCACTTTTCGGCAATCAATTATTCCATGTCTCTAAACATGACGCACATCAATAAAGACGCCTGGGACGGCCTTTCGGATGAACAACGCGATGCCGTACTGGTTGCCGCAGAGGCTGCCAGCGATGCTGCTTGGGCCGCGTTGGATACGCGGGTGACGGAAAATTATGCCGAAATGACGTCCAATGGTATGACAATCATTGAAGATGTTCCTGCGGAATTCCTGGACGCACTGAACGAGGCTGGGCAGTCTGTTTATACGGATTGGCTGGATAAAGTCGGACCTGTCGGCCAAGAAATTCTGGATGAATACGCCGCGCGTCGTGGATCGTAAAACAATCGTATCAGGCCGCCCCTCGCGGCCTGATACATGTCTTGTCATAGGTAGGTCTTGATGCTCGGCAGCTGGTTGGAAAAGACAACGAACGCAGCCGCGACTGGGGCCATGTGGGTGTCGTCCGCACTGCTTGTCTATATGGTCGTTCACATCAATCTAGAAATCATTCTGCGCGTGTTTTTCGACACCTCAACGTTTTCCATGGATGAATTCGTTGGATACGCAGTGGGGTCAATGACGTTTTTGGCCTTGGCACATACGTTTCAGCAACGAAAACACGTGCGGGTGACGGTGCTGCAAGGATACGCCACGGGGCGGTTTGCCATTGCCGTTGAACTGATCTGCATCGCGCTGACGTTTGGCATCACGCTGTTTTTGGCACGCTACATTTGGCGCACGCTTGCTCGTGATTTCAGCCGTGGCACCGTTAGTCCGACACTGACCGAAACCCCGATTTGGTTGATAGATGCCGCAATTTTTCTGGGTCTTTCCCTGTTCCTAATTCAACTGCTTGCAACGGCGCTGACCACTCTACGCGATGGTGTACAGCAGGCCGATGTCGTGGAGCACTAAGGTATGGAAATTCTCGTAATCCCTGGCATCTTGTTATTGATGATCGTTGTGTTTCTGGGTCTTGGGGTCTGGGTTTTCGCCGGTCTGTTGCTGGTCGGCGCTACTGGTCTGGCGTTTCTGATCGACATGCCGATGACGCGTATCGGGACGATCATGGCCCCTCTTGTGATCCGAAGCGCAACATCATGGGAATTGTCCGCGATCCCGATGTTCATCTGGATGGGCGAAATTATGTTGCGCACCGATATATCGGACCGGTTGTTTCGTGGGTTGTCACCGCTGACCTACTATTTGCCCGGAAGACTGCTTCATACCAATATTCTTGGATCGGTCATCTTTGCGGCCGTCAGCGGGTCGAGCGCGGCGACAACCGCCACGGTGGGCAAGATTACAACGACCGAGCTTGCGCGGCGCAACTATTCCAAATCCCTAACTTACGGCTCACTCGCCGGCGCCGGAAGCCTTGGACTGTTGATCCCGCCGTCCATCGTGATGATCGTCTATGGTGTTCTGGCAGAGGTTTCCATCGCGCGGTTGTTCGCAGCGGGCGTGGTTCCGGGAATTCTGATTGCGGGGTTGTATTCAGCCTACATCATGATCGTAAGCTTTTTCAAACCTGACATTGCACCACCCGACAGCGACCCACCGGGGTTTCGCGACATGTTGGTCGGGCTTGGCAACCTCGTGCCGATCAGCGTGCTGGTCGTTCTGATCTTAGGGACAATTTACACAGGTGTCGCCACCCCGTCCGAGGCGGCGGCGGTTGGCGTCACGTCGACGTTGTTAATGACACTGGTGACAGGACAAATGTCGGCCAAGGTGTTCTTTGGTTCGCTCACCGCGTCAGTGAATACAAGCTGCATGATCGCGATCATTCTGATCGCTGCGGCCTTCCTGTCGACGGCAATGGGCTTTCTACATGTTCCGCAAGACGTGGCAGCGGCGATCAGCGCGCTCAATCTGACGCCCTATGGTCTGATGCTGGTGCTGGCTGGATTCTACATCCTACTAGGGATGTTTCTGGAGGGGATATCCATCACAGTGATGAGCCTGCCGATCACGCTGCCATTGGTCATAGCCGCGGGATTTGATCCGGTCTGGTTTGGCATTTTTCTGGTGATCATGGTTGAGCTTGCACAGATCACGCCGCCAATCGGGTTTAACCTGTTTATCATTCAGGGGCTCACCAATACCCCAATAATGAAAGTCGCGATTGCAGCCTTCCCGTTCTTTCTGTTGATGTGCGTGGGCACCCTATTGATCACGCTTTTTCCGGAGATAGCGCTTTGGCTACCGAACAAACTATTCGATAACTGAGCAAAATCTTCGAAAAGCCGCGAGGTGTGGACTCGATTCCGCCAAGCTGATCACAAGCTTTACGAGGTCATGAAGAGGAGCAAAGCGCCGGTTCGAAAAAGCGGGTCTGGATTGCCGTAAGGCCCAGCTGTCGTGACTAAAACCCCAGTTTCGGGGGTGGCATATCCGGCGACGGTACTTCTCGGTTATCGTTACGCTGGCGTGTAGATTTGGATGGTGTTCCTAGTTTGAGGTCTTCGCGGACCTGATCTTCGGACCTCCTTTAACCTTACGAGCAGATTGTCTAGCGTCCGCAGTATGACTCGAAACTTGTTGCAAACCTGTCTCCAGCAGTGCCCAGATCAAATGGACGAACGACGCGTTCACCGTTGGGCGGAACAGTGGGCCTCGCGGATTGCCGCGGATTTGGAGGCGGTGACCGGGCTGCTGGCGGAGATGAGTCCGGATGTGCCGGACGATTTACTCGTGCTCTTCACAGGCGTGCTAGACGGCATCCGAATGAATTTGGAGAACGATGAGAAAGACGCCGACCTGATTTTCGCCTGCATTGACTCATGGATATCAACCGTCGCGTCGGGATTTGAACGAGCGCAGAAGATGGCACTGTGTCAAGCCTTCATCCGTGCGGAATCTCAGCCACCTGATGCGATCCGAGTCGGCGTGGATGATGATGAATTACCGGAGGAAATGGGCGGCCTTGACGCGCCGGACATCGAAGCCTTGGTCCTGGATTTGATCCCCGAAGACGTCGCGGGTTACTCGGCCTACATGATATTGCGCGAGGCAACCGGGGCGATGCCGCAAGATGCCGCGATGGCTTTCGTGCATCAGATGATCATACAAGCGGTGCCCAAAATGGTCACGATGGGACGGTATTTTTTGCTGGACGCGCAAGAGGGCATGCGCGGTGCTGCCGCCGTTGGTTTTGTAGATCTGGCGCATGCAGGTGAGATCGACGCGGCACGCCTTGCTGACCTGATCCGCTTACGCAAATGGTTGCCAAATTCCGAGGCTCGACAGAAGCTGGACCATGCGATCAAAGAAGCGCTGCGCCGGGAAGCTTGCGGCGGGTCGATCCAGAAGCCCTGGCGGCTGCATCGGCTGATGTCATCGTTGCCAGACGGCACAGGAAGTCAAAGCATTGTAGCCAGCGTCAGTCGCGGCACCGAAAAATGCGTTGCGATGTTGATGCTGAAAGCTGGACACGGAATTAAAGACGCCTACGCGATTCCTTGTCCCAGTGCCACCGGACAGCGAGAGATGCTTGCCGAGATCGAAAGCGGTGTCGAATTGTACGAAGTGCCGCCCGGCTATTTGCCAGCTGCGCTGTCACAGGCGCTTGGGGAAACCCTGCCACCCGCGCCGGGGTTTATCGACGTCTCCGAGATGCTGGGGCAGGCGGACATCACCCCAGCTCAACCTGCAACGTCCATCGATATCGCTGATCCGGACGGTACTGTTACTACTTTGTCGGCGCAAAGACGCGGACGGCTAATCGGCCAGAGCCTAAGCTGGGCCGGCGAATTCGATATGGCGCAGAGCTGGTTTGTCACTAATGCTACGCTTTCGGATGCTTTGGCGGCCGCGCGCACCGAGCGTCAGGCCGAAAAGGCAATCTGGGAGGTGCTGGAGGCACAGCGCAGTGAATGGTCCATGCTGTTTGCCCGCGCCGCTGCTGTGTTGCGGAATGCGGATGATCCCGAATGGCACGCCTTCGCCGCGGTCGTGCAGGGGCTTGAGACGGGCAGGGCGCTAAAAAAGATCCCGATCTTTGAGATGATCGCCGCGCTGACGCTGGATGTGGCTGAGCAAGAGGGGTTCGATCCGATGGAAGATGAGGCGGTCTTCGATCATGATATCGTGCCCGAGGGCAAGGGCGAGTTGGCGCGGTTGCTTGAGGGCACACCGCTCACCCCAGACGGCATTGATGGCTACCTGACCGGCATTCTGGTTGCACCGGAGTTCACCACGCCGCCGGACTGGTTGCCGCCGCTTCTGGGCGAGATCAATTTCGTGGGCGAAGGGAGCGTGCAACGTGTGCTGGACATCTTGATGTTGCGCTACGGGGTGATCCAAGACGCACTGTTTGACGGTGATTTCGCGAACGCCTTGCGCAAGCGCGGGGTGCGCCAGTTTACGTGCTGGCTTGAGGGGTTTGTACAAGCCAGCGCGCTGCTTCAGGCTTGGCCCAAGAGCGCGTTATCAGCCGACGATCGCAAGATCTTGCGCCTGATCCGTGACGGGGTGGAGGAGCCGGATATACAAGCAACTTTGAAACCGCTCTTGCCTGCGTGGCTCCAGCAGAAGGCTGCCCGGGCGATGGGGTGACTTCCGTGCCCTTGCCGTAACAGTAATGTTGAAGCAGCAACCGCGCTAGATAGCTACATTCAGCTCGGTGTTGATATGATCCTGAAGGTCGAGCGGAGAAACTGCCCGGAAAAAACACGTCATGATAATGGCCCCACATTATCGTACATTGGGCACATATATTCATGCACTACAGACCTTTGCTGCGCTACGCGCGAGTGTCGCAGAGCGGGACAAAACGTGCCTTGACAGAGTTGTCCTTTGAACGTCCGCTTCAGTTGCTCTCTGAGAACTTAACGGTCCTGCAATGCAAGCTTGATCCCCAACGAGATCAGGAGTGTCCCAAGCACTCTGTCCAACCACTTTCCGACAACCGGGGTGCTGGGCAGGCTGTCGGTTAGCCGGGCTCCTAATAGAACAAGAGGCGGTTCGATAAGGGCTGCAACGCCGATGATGAGCGAGCCGTGTAAAGCAAGTTGCGCCCATGTAGGTCCCATTCCAGGAACAACAAACTGTGGCAGGAACGCCAGAAAAAAGATCGCGACTTTAGGATTGAGCAATGACACCAGAACGCCTTGTCTCATCACTTTCAAACCAGAGGGACTGCTTTCAACCTTGTCATTGATGAACGCCCCTCCCTTTGAGCGTAGCGCAGACAGCCCAAGGTAGATCAGGTAAGCAGCTCCAACCCACTTAACGATCGAGAATGCGGCGGCGGACGATGCTAAGATTGCGGTAAGCCCCACGGCGGCAAAACCCACATGTACTAGAGCCCCTGTCCAGATGCCCGCCATTGCCGCGAAACCCGCGCGGCGACCGCCTCTGACCGTTTGTCCAAGAATAAAGGCAATGTCAGGGCCGGGTGACAGGTTGAGAAGCACCGCTGCGCTGAAGAACGTCGTCCAGTGGAGCATTGAGTAGTCGAACATGAAGGGCCTCCAAGAACATTCTCCTTCCAGCGTTCTTCGAAACGAAGCCAGATGCAATGACCTTCGTGCCTTTTATTTACCAATCTTTTCGCAGACACTCATGCGATACGCAGCATCGGGCATTTAGGACTTTCAACCGGCATTCGCCGCAACAACCGCGAACTACGGGTCTAGGACGAACTGCCCTTCGCTGTACGGCGTACGAACTGGTAAGATGTGGGACAAAACAGACCTCTAACCTGTCCTGTTGAAGGTCCGCTTTCCTATTTTTGAGCCTCTAGATGCTTCGCCCAATATTGGCCGAAGTCACCAAGCGGGCGCAGGTGTGCATACAGGCGCAAACCTAACTCAGTCGGCGCGTATCCCGCTTCGACACGATGAACAAAACCAGCCGCTTGTAGTTCCTTGAGACGGGTGTTTAGAGCTGCTGGTGATATGGTTTCGCACTCTTCCTGAAGCTTACGGAACGTACACGGGCCGACCTCGCTCAAAGTCCAAAGCACGCCCATAGCCCAATGCCTTCCGAGAAGGTCGAATAGGGCCATTATTGGTGCGCCACTCTTTGAGCCTCTGACGGGTTGCCCGGGGATCGGTATCTTTGTCACTTGCTATACTTTCTGTAGCATCTTATGCTGCTATGCAATTTATAGCATATCTTTGGACATCGCCAATGACCAAAACCACCAACTACGAAATCCGAGATGAGCGATTCAAGCGCGGCATCAAGCTGGATGAACCCATTGAACAAATTTGGACTGGGGGCAAATGGACCGAAGGGCCGGTTTACTCTCCGGCATTCAGATGCCTGATCTGGAGCGACATTCCCAACGACCGTCGCCTCCGTTGGGACGAACTGACTGGGGAAGTTGGTGATATTCGATCCGGATTGGGGTGCTACACCAACGGCTCGACACTTGACCGGCAGGGGCGCATCGTAGCGTGTGAACACGGAACACGCTCTGTGACGCGGATCGAGCATGACGGCTCGATCACGACCTTGGCCAGCCACTTCGAGGGTAAACGGTTCAATAGCCCCAATGATGTCATTGTCCGGTCCGACGACACGATCTGGTTTAGCGATCCGGCCTATGGGATTGAGTCGGACTACGAGGGATTTCAGGCTGAACCGGAGCTGGACGGCGAACATGTCTATCGTCTTGACCCCGGCACGGGCGACATCACTCAGGTGACGAGTGATTTTGCCTGCCCCAACGGACTTGCCTTCTCACTAGACGAACAGACCTTCTACATCGCTGACAGTGGTGGCACGCGCTACGCCAGCGGCGAACACCATATCCGAGCATTCCCGATTGGAACGGACGGAGCGCTGTCCGGAGGTGATGTCTTCGCGGAATGCGAGGAAGGCGTATTCGACGGATTCCGCCTCGACACACAAGGCCGCGTCTGGACCAGTGCGAGGGATGGTGTGCATTGCTACCACCCGGACGGCACGCTTCTGGGCAAAATCTTCATCCCCGAAGAAGTCTCAAATGTTTGTTTCGGCAGCCCAAAGCGAAACCGCCTGTTCATCACGGCATCGACAAGTGTCTACGCAGTTCTTTTACCAACAACTGGCGCGTCGCTCTTTTGATGGAGTCCACATTCACTCTGATAGCATGCACCGGGCGGGCCTTTTATTTGGGCGAGGGAGCGACACTAAGGATCGTGAATACCTTTGGCACGCAGGTGGTCGACGCATGGGCGTTCAACGCAAATGACAGCGCCGAATTCATGTCGATGGAACACACAAGAGTGCACGCGCCTTCCCCAATACCGGTGAAGGGAACGGTTTTTCGCTCCAATAAACGACAACCAATGTTGGAATTCATTCATGATACCTCGCCGGGCGATCATGACTGGTTTTTCGCGGCCTGCGATCAGGTTAGATACGAAATTTTGGGACACACGGACGCGCACGCGAATTGCAGCGATAATCTAAAAAACGCGATGGCTGAAACCGGAAACCCTGTCACGCACGTACCATGTCCGCTCAACCTGTTCGAGAATGCGCCGCTCCTTAGCGGAGATACTGGTATCTACCCGCCAACGAGCCGTCCTGGTGACTCCGTTGAACTCGCTGCATTGGCTGACTTGATCGTATGCTTGTCGGCCTGCCCGCAGGATATGGCCGATACGAATGGGTCTGACCGACTGCCCAAAGATGTTGAGGTCACGATAATTCGATAGATGGGACCGTGTTGCATGGATTGGCAGCTCGAGGTATTCCTAGCGTCTTTTATGACGTGAGCGACGATCGATGCCCCATAAATTCAGTGACGCCTACCGGGACAAGATTGAAAAGACACGGTATCGGGTTGCTAACGTAGCAGAGTACAACGAAAGCCTCCGGCAACGAGGTGATTTGACGGTTTGGGTTTCAGATGATGTGGCCGTGAAGTGGTCGTCGCCGCGCCGCAAAACCCGCGGTGGCCAGGCTTTCTATTCGGACCTGGCGATCGAGATTTGCCTTACGTTGCGGGTCGTGTTTCGGCTTGCCCTGAGACAGACGCAGGGCTTCATGCGGTCGATTGCCAAGCTGATGGGGCTGGACCTTGTGGTGCCGGATTACTCGACGCTATAGCGACGCGGTAGGGGGGTGAAGGTCGCCCAAAACCGACGCGCATCAAATAAGCCAGTCACGCTCATCGTGGATAGTACAGGTCTGAAAATGCATGGCGGGAACGACTGGTGTACCGAGAAGCATGGCGGTAACAAGCCCCACAAAACTTGGCGCAAGCTCCACATCGCCCTTGATCCAGTAACTGGCGACATCCTCTCGGAGGAGTTGACTACAGAGCATGTGGGCGACGAAACGGCACTGCCTGACTTGCTTACTAACATTGATGCCGATGTGGGCCGGTTTCTTGCGGATGGTGCGTATGATGGCCAGGGCGTCGTAGACTGTCTGGCGGACAAGTTTGGGCCAGAGATAGAGATCATAGTCCCGCCTCCGAAAAACGCGGTTCACGGCGCGAATGTACAGCGTAATCAACACATCGATGCCATCGCCGAACATGGTAGAATGAAATGGCAAACTGAGGCAGGATACAATCAGAGATCACAGGTTGAAGCCCAAATTGGCAGGTGGAAACAAGTCATCGGCGATTGCCTGCAAGTGCGTGACTTCTACAATCAAATCGTTGAGGCGAGAATTGCCTCAAAGGCGCTCAACCGCATGACAGCTCTCGGTCGTGCAGAGTATGAGCGTGTCTTCTGAAACGAAGGCCTATGGGACCAATCCGGCTCAAGCTTGATCCCTGCAACACGGTCAAGTTACAATAAGTTTGGGTGCTGTTTTGTGTAGAATCTTCACACACGCCGAGACCTAGATAGTGGATGATCGGAATGAGGGCTTTTGTACCTTAGTGAATGCTGAAGCTACGATACGGCGCTACAACTATTTGCTATCAATCTCGCGAATTGGAACAATCTACCAAGCCAGAGTTTTCTGTCCTAGTATGGTGGTATGGCCAACACTGCACATCAACTCTCCCAGAATATTCTCGCGCACGTGTCACGTGAAGCATTGCCCGAAGGCAGCCCGCTTTCGGTGAGCAAGCTGGCGAAACTCTGCTCCGTCTCCCGGACGCCGGTCGTCAACGCACTTCAGGAGTTGGTAGAACGCGGCATTGCGGAACATCGCCGCAACCGAGGCTATTTCTTGACCTGTGATGCCAGGGATGCAGAGGCGCAGTTCGGCAAACGGGCACCTCCCTCCCGGGACTATGTGGCTCTCACTAAGTATGCGCAGGACGTTGGCGACAATGGCACGACGAGTGCTGCCGATCTGGTAGCGAAGCTAGGCGTGACCCGCGCCCGTGCTCTGACTCTGTTGGACAGAGGGGGTGCCGAAGGATGGCTCAGAAAGTCCGCTGGGCACAATTGGATAATCAGCCTAGGCATCACGTCGGAAGCGGATTACCGGCGGCTGTACCGCTTCCGTGAGACCATTGAGCCCGCGGCATTAAGCGAGCCAGACTACAGCCCTGACATGGCCGAACTCGACCGATTGCGGGCGATCCAGGCCCGGCTGATGGCGGGCGCTTATCGCACGATTGCAGCTGTCGATTTGTTTGAGATCAACCGCGAACTTCATGAGACTATCGTGAGTTGGTCAGGTAATCGATTTTATCTTGATGCGTTGAAGCGGAGCAATGATCTGCGGCGGTTGATCGAGTATTCAAAGGTTCTTGAGACTCACAAAATCGACGGGTTTGCTGCGGAACATATTAACATCCTCGATACCATTGCAGAGGGTGACATGAAGCGCGCGCGAGCGCTGGTTCTACAGCATCTACAAGGTGCACGCGCAGCCAAGACCTAATCTAGCAACTTCTTCAGGCCATGATGCGTTAGCTCGAAACCTATGTCGCGATAGAAATTGAGCGTGGCATCGCGACTGGTGTTGGTTGTCAACTGCATGAGCCCACAGCCTTTGGCGCGACAATGGTCTTCCAAAAGCACAAAGAATTTCCGCCCAAGACCTGAGCCGCGGTGATCTGACGATATGCGTACCCCTTCGATCTGCGCGCGTTTGGTGGCTTGATGGCTGAGATTTGCTAAGACATTGACCTGTGCACAGCCCACGACGGTGCCGCTTCGAACCGCCACCATTATGTCGGCATTTGGATCTGCAAGAATGTCGTCAAACGCGCGCTCGTATGATGCTGTACCTGTGGTTTCTCGGTTCGCCCCCAGCACATCATCTCGCAAAAGCGCAAGGATATCGGCCAGGTCGCCGAAGGTGGCGGTTCGGGTGGTAAGCGCAGGCGGCATTAGTATACGCCTCGCGCGGCAACAGGCCAGATATCGACCAGCGTGTCGCCGTCGACAACATGGACCACATCAAAGAGATTGACGGTGGGATCACAATGCGGCGGGATTACTTCGATTTTGCAACCCAGTCCGGGTAGCATTGATCCGCGCAGCTCGCCATGCTCGTCACTAACCGGGCGGAAATCGCCGTCAGCGTTGCACGCAGGGCATACGACACGCGGGGCGGCACCGTATTTGCTGGCAAACCTTTTGTCCCCGGCATCCATCACCACGTGATCCTCGTGACCAGTGCTGATCACGCGGCTGGCCACACGTAAGGCGTTCTCGAAGGGCAGGGCCTCGCCATCGGCGCTGTTTTCGACGGAATTGTATTCCACATCCATCACAGCGTAGCTGCCCCATTGAAGATCGGTTAGTGCGGACGAGTTCAGGTCAGATAAGGATGACCCAGTGCTACCACCAGAACAGCGCAACGGGCCGGACGTGACAGATCCGACTGCCTCAAGGAAAGATTTGGCACGTGCGTCGGCCTGTGCCGCGTCTTCGTGGCGTTTTTTGAAATCATTGGTGTGCGACAGATGCCCTGCATAGCATTGCAGGCCCGTAAGTGTCAGATTTTTAGCGCTCAAGACCTTCTTGGACAGCGAAATCGCCTGCCGCTCGTCCCGACATCCGGCTCTGCCACGGCCCATGTCGATGTCTACAAGCACGGACAGGGAAACGTCCAATCGTGCCAGCCGGTCAATGATCTCGGAATGATCCACCACCACGGTCAGGACGGTGCCACGCTCGGCCAAGCCCGCGATGCGCGCGATCTGGCGATCAGTGGCAAAGGCCGAAGTGATCGTCAGCGGGCCAATACTAACGGCTGCAAATATCTCAGCTTCACCGATCGATGCCACGCAAAAGCCACTTGCCCCCGCTTGCTTTTGGAGTGCTGCAATTTGCGGGGTTTTATGCGCCTTGAGGTGTGGCGAAAAACTCTTGCCTGCGGCGTGCACCATTTCGGCACCCAGTGAGATGTTGCGCTTCAATGCATCCAATTCGACCAAGAGGCAGGGCGTGTCGAGTTGCGCACGTCCGCCGGGAATGCCGATCAGATCGGCATTGGTAGAGAGCGATGTCGTACGAGTGCTTTGACGGTTCATCAATCGTCCTTCTCTGCCCGTACGCGGCTCGCAATCTGGAACCGGATCGAGACATAGAGGCTTAAGGCGCAGGCGACCGCCAACCCGATCGACAGAGGAGAGTTGAAGAGCGTTGTGAACCAATCCTCTCTGCTAATCAGGTGCGCTTTCCTCAGGTTCTGCTCAGCCAGCGGCGCGATCATGAACGCGATTACAAGGGGCGCTTCAGGGATGCGGAACATACGGAACGCCAGCCCGATCAGGCCCATCCCTAGCATAATAATCACGTGGTAAGGGTTCTGCTGATAGGAATAAGTGCCCATCACCGCCATCAAACCGATCAGTGGGATCAGGTAGCGCCGGGGGACCTCGCCGAGGCGGGCATAGATGCCTGCGAAGAAGCGCCCGATAAACAGGTTTGCGATATTGCCAATCAGCAGGATAATGAACAACGAATAGATGATTTCGGGGAACAGCGTAAACATCCGGGGGCTCGGGGTAGCGCCTTGCATCACCAACGCCCCGCCGATCAATGCTGCCGTGGCGCTGCCTGGAATTCCAAAGGCGATAAGTGGTACCAGCGTTGGACCAACAGTGGCATTGTTGCCCGCCTCTGCGGCAGCAACACCTTCCAGCGCCCCTTCGCCAAAGCCCTTGTGGGGACTGGCCTGTTTGGCAACTGCATAGGACAGGAACGCGCCCACCGTTGCCCCCAATCCGGGCAGTAGGCCCACGAAAGACCCGACGCCAAGACCGATCCCGATCTCCTTCCAACAGCGCAAGAACTCGTGCAGCTTTAACCCTTCGGATTTGGATTTCAGGAGTGCACCTACATCGGCCAGTTTCTGTTTGGTGCTGCCCACGACTTCAGGCCGCAGCAATTCCTGATAGACCATCGACATCGCGAATATCCCAATCACCAATGGCGGCAATGGAATGCCGTCACGTAGCCACCACAGATTGAATGTATTGCGTGGCACCATACCGATTGGATCACTGCCCATCGTTCCGATGTAAAGCCCCAGTGCCGCGCTGAACATGCCCTTGGACAGCTTGCGGCCCGAGAGGGCGCCAATCAGTGTGATTGCCAGGATCAACACCCAAGATCGCTCGGAGGGGCCGAATTTCAAGGCCAGAAGGGCGAGGGCAGGGGCCATAAGAATGGTTAGTACATCGCTGAGAAAATCTGCTGTGACCGAGGAATAGAGCGCCATGTGCAGTGCTTTTTTCCCTTTTCCCTGCCGCATCAGTGCATGGCCATCGGCGACTGTTGCCGCCGATTCCGGAGCACCCGGCGTTGCAAAGCTAATCGCAGAGATTGATCCGCCATAGACGGATCCCTTGTAGAGCCCGATGAGCAGTCCGAGTGCGGTTGCAGCCGGCATGTTGAATGTTAGGGGCAGCATCAGCGCGACGGCAGTCGAGGATTGCAGCCCCGGCATGGCCCCGACGCCGACGCCCACGGCTATACCTGCCATCATCCAGAGGATCGTCTCGACCTGGAAAACCATCGAGAATGCCAGCATCAGCGCGTCATAATCAATACTCACTGACCTACACTCCCAAAACAGTGGGCAACACGGTCAATTCAAACCCCAGCAGGGTGAACAGCAGATAAAGCGCCGCGCACACACATGCCGAATAGATCAACAGACCCACCGGTTTGCGTTGGCCCATAAACAGGGCGTTCATCACCAAAAACAGGATGCAAAGCCCGACGAAGCCCAACGTTTCGTGATAGAAAGCCAGCAGAAGAGCGCCCACAAGAAATGCGGTGATCTTGGCTATCCCTGTGGCGGTCAACTCGGCGACATCTTCCAATTTTTGCTCGCGGGCCTCGCGGGCAAAGGCGATGCGGGCAGCAAACAGCAGGCACAGCGCAACAAAGGCCATTGGGAAACTGCCGATCAAGGTACCGTCTCGCATTTCGACGAACGCCCAGTCAGAGAAGACGACATAAAGAGCGAGGAGGCCGGAGGCGGTCAGCAGAACGTAACCGGCTTGCCGGTCGGTGAAAGATGTCATGGTTTTTATCCTGTATCAGATAGTCCGGCGCGGGGGAGAGCCGCGCCGGATTGGAGCCCTTACTTGCCTGTGATGGCGGGGGCTGCTTTGCGGATGCCCGCAACCAGCGCCTCATACTGGGGCTGTGCCTCTTGCCATGGTACAAAGATGATCTCTTCACCCATTTTGCCGGTGATCGTCTGGACCGACTCCTGCTCGAGCATCGCACCGACATGAGCGGAGAGTTTCTCAACGATCTCGTCTGATGTATCGGGGTGCACGCCTACCCAGCGAGGGAAGTTAATCGTCTCATATCCAAGTGCGGCGGCATGAGGCGGGTTGCCGAGCTTTGCAGCCACTTCTTCGGACAGAGGCAGGGTGGTCACGTTGATCAGGGCCAATGCCTCTTCAGGTACCATGTTCAGCGCGGTGGACTCTGTAACGCCAATGGCATCCACATGGCCGCCCAGAAAGTCGGTCACGCTGTCTGAGGTGCTGTCATAGGGGATCAGGTTCACATCGATCCCTTCGGAATCGAACGCCAGCTGCGCCCCGACCATTTCTGAAAACGTTGAACCGAGGCTGATCTTGCCTGGATTGGCTTTGGCGTAGGCGACAAAACTGTCCCAGTCGGACCATTCAGTTTCTGGCTTAACCAGAATGATGCCGCGGAATGCGCTGATAAAGGCGACGATCTTAGCCTCGTCTGGCCCGAAGGGCGCATTGGGTTCTGTGACCAATGCAATAATTGGAGTCGGCGAGGACAGCATTACGGTATAGCCATCCGCAGGTTGCTTAAGCATCTCGCCCCAGCCAACGGTGGCGGACGCGCCGGGGATGTTGCGCACGCGCATAGCCTGATCCATCACGTCGAACGCGACGGACGAGAGCGTGCGCGACCAACGGTCGGCCCCACCGCCAGCACTGAAGGGAGCGATCCAAGTGATGGTCTTGTCTGGATAGTCTTCAGCAATTGCGGTGCTGGTAAGCGCTGACAGGCCCAAGGTTGCAGCGGCCATTAATTTCATGATTGGTTTCATATCTAACTCCCAGTTGATCAAAGGCGTGATTTGCTCATTATTGCATTATTGCCGCCAATAATGCAAATAGTGTTTTCATGATCAATCACTCTCCGACGGATAAGGCCGCTCCAATGCCAATTATGCCTGCCGATATTTTGCATCTGGACGGAGAGCCCCACGCGGTTCGACCTTTGCACCATGCGCTCAAGGGTACGCTCCCGGACTTGCCTTATGTTTTACGCCTGCTCGCAGAAAACTCTCTTGGGGTGTCTCCGGATGGCAGAGGTATCGCCGCCATCCTTGCACAAGATGGCCAGACCATCCGCTTTCGACCTTCGCGGCTGATCCTGCAAGACATGCTGGCGCTGCCGCTACTGCTGGATTTGATGTTGGTCCGAGAAGAGGTCGCGATGTGGGGCAGTGTCGCGGGTGACATGGACATAAGCCTGCCTGTTGATCTCATCATCGATCATTCCATGACAGTTGAGCATTGGGCCTGTGCCGACGCGCTTGCCAAAAATCAGACTCGCGAATTTGAGGTAAACCGCGAACGCTTTGCTTTTTTCAAGGCGTGTGAAGCCCAATTTGAAAAGCTGCGCGTGATCCCACCTGGTGGCGGCATCATGCACCAGGTCAATCTGGAATACTTATCTTGTGTAACTGAGCGATTGGTTGGGCCAGGGATGCCGCTGCTCCAGGCCGATACGGTATTGGGCACGGACAGCCACACGCCCATGGTCAACGGACTGGGCGTATTAGGCTGGGGGATTGGCGGATTGGACGCGGAGCGAATCATTTTTGGCGCGCCGTTAACACTGAACGTACCAGAGGTGGTGGGGTTACGGCTAAAGGGTAAGATGCCCTTGGGCACCACCGCAACGGATATTGCGCTGAAGGCCGCACAGGTTTTGCGCGAGGCAGGCGTGATTGGGGCATTTATCGAGCTCTGCGGCGATGGCTACGCCACTCTTTCGGTTCCGGATCGTGCGACAATTGCCAACATGGCGCCGGAATATGGAGCCACATGTCTCTACTGTCCTATTGACGAGGCAACGCTGGACTATTTGAAGATGACGGGCCGGCCGTCGAAACTGGTCAAGCGTGTCGAAGCCTGGGCGCGTCATCAGAAGTGCTGGCGGTTGCCGGAGGAGGCTGACGCTGTGATCTATGACCGGGTTGTCGATTTGGATATGAACCTACTCGGTCGCTCACTGGCAGGTCCATCGAGGCCAGAGCAACACATCCCGCTGCAAACCGCCCCACAGCTTGCCGATGCACTGGAAGCGCGACACGCCGTATCTGGAGCAGATTTCGACCTGGGTCATGATGATGTGATCATCGCCGCCATCACCAGCTGTACCAACACCGCCAACCCACGCAATATGGTCACCGCGGGACTATTGGCGCGCAAGGCTGTGGCGCGAGGTTTGCGCGCGAAACCTTGGGTCAAGACATCACTCTCACCGGGATCGCGCGTGGTGGCCGCCTACCTGCGCGATAGCGGATTGCTGGGCGATCTTGAGACCTTGGGTTTTCATCTTACGGGGTTCGCTTGTACCACGTGCAACGGTATGTCCGGACCACTCACACCAGAGATTGAGCAGACAATTACCGACAATGATCTCAACTGTGCTGCTGTTCTGTCGGGAAATCGTAATTTTGCGGGACGTATCCACCCGCTCGCAGCCAAGAACGTGCTGGCAGCACCTCCGTTGGTGGTGGCCTATGCAATTGCGGGCAGCTTGCACGCCGAACTCTCAGCGGCACCCTTGGGCTACGATGCGATGGGCGCGCCTACCACATTGGACGACCTCTGGCCGTCCGAAGAGGAGATAGGCGCGATCCTAGACGCGTATGCCGGACCGGGAACCTACCGCGACATCTATAATAAAGTATCCGAGGTCTCATCCGAATGGACGGCATTGGGTTCGGACGGTGCGTTCTCTTGGCCCGAAGGATCGACTTACATTACCCGGCCACCGTTTTTGGACGGTGTTCCTGAGAACGCGCCCGAATCCCATGACATCGTCGGTGCTCGCGCACTGGTGGTCCTGGGCGACAACATCACGACGGACCATATTTCGCCTGCAGGTTACATTCCGGCAGACAGTGCTGCAGGAGCCTATTTGCTGGAGCGCGGCGTGGCGCGGGCGGACTTTAATTCCTTCGGCACGCGGCGCGGCAGCAATGCGATCGTTGAACGCTCAACTTTTTCTTCGATCCGGTTGCAGAACGAATTGGTGCCCGAGAGGGAAGGGTCGTGGACGCGTGTGTTCCCGTCTGGGCAGGTCATGAAAGTCTTTGAGGCGGTCCGGCATTATAGGTCAACGCATACACCTCTGATCGTGATCGCAGGTAAGAGCTATGGCGGTGGGTCAAGCCGTGACACTGCGGCGAAAGCCCCTAAATTGGCTGGCGTGCGCGCCGTGTTGGCAGAAAGCTTTGAGCGTATTCACCGCTCCAATCTGATCTCCATGGGAATAGCCCCGCTAGAATTTCCAGACGGTTTGACCCGGCGTTCGCTGAAGCTCGGCGGGTCAGAGGTGTTTGGTATTCGCATTTCGGAAGGTCTCGAAACGGCGATTCTGAATATCATCCGGAAAGATGGCATTGAGGAAGAGCATGATATGATTTTGCGGCTCGACAATGCCGTGGAGCGCGAAACATTCCGTCACGGCGGGGCCTTGCCAGAAGCCTTGCGTCAGCAGCTCGCTGGATTGAACGCTGGTTGATTGGCTCAATCGCCACCTATGGCGCAGGCCTCAATATAGGCTTTCCATTTAATGCATGATGATTGCACTCATGATACTTCAGCTAGCGAAAGTCGGGATATGACGCAGCTGTCGCGATCACAGCTGCTTTGCGAAGTTATGATAATTTCCAGTTATCGTAACTACCTGAGCCTTTTGTTGGTGTGGTTCCATCTTTTCAGGTGGGTCATAGCGCCGTTATGGGCGCATCTGGTTAGGGGGCTAAGGTGTTCTTTCACAGTGCAGCGATGGTTTGGCCTTTCAGGTCAGCAATGTGGTAATGACAAGTTGTCAAATGAGAGAGCAACTTATGAGAATATGCGGATGTGAGATATCGGCACAGGAGGTTCGGCTTGCCGTTGTCTATCTGGACGATGAAAACAACATCGAAATGCTGCGCCTGAAGACCACACGAATAGAGCTCGCCGATGACACGTCGGAGGCCGATCTTCGATCATTCTTGGCGGATCTTCAGGAGTTTGCCCGAGAAAACGAAATCGATACCTTTGTGATCAAGACCCGCGCCAAGAAAGGCCGTATGGCAGGTGGGGCGGTATCGTTTAAAATCGAAACTCTGATCCAACTTGTTGAGGGGTGTCAAACCAAGTTTGTCAGTCCGGTAGCACTCTCTCACTTTGCAAAGAAAGACCGTGATGAATATCCAGAGAAGCTGCCTGTCTATTTGAAGAACGCCTTTCTTTCTGGCGCGTTTGCTTTGGCGAAGGAGGGATTTTTAGCTTAGCCAAGATAGTGAAAATAGGCAGAGCCAGTCCTATATAGGCTACATAGAAAACAAGGACTCCAAGGTGAACCATTTCTCTCTGCTTGACCTCGCGCCCATCCCGGAAGGCGGAACAGCCGCTGATGCTCTGGGCAATACAATCGACCTAGCGCGTTTGGCTGAGGACAGCGGATATCATCGCTATTGGCTGGCTGAGCACCACAATATGCCGGGTATCGCAAGTGCCGCGACGGCGGTTGTGATTGGGGCGGTCGCGTCCGCCACAAAAACCATCCGCGTTGGCGCCGGTGGCGTCATGCTGCCAAATCACGCGCCTTTGGTCATTGCTGAGCAGTTCGGCACGCTTGCCACGCTCCATCCGGGACGTATCGATCTTGGGCTTGGCCGTGCCCCAGGCACGGACGGGGCGACGGCGCAGGCTCTGAGAAGGCATATGGATGCCAATGATAACTTTCCGCAGGATGTGATGGAACTGCTGGACTACTTTGGTGACGCTCCAGATGGTGCGCGGATCCGCGCAATCCCCGGAGAAGGCACGCATGTTCCCGTCTGGCTACTCGGCTCCAGTCTTTTTGGTGCGCAACTCGCTGCCCATCTTGGGCTGCCCTACGCGTTCGCTTCACATTTTGCGCCTGCAATGCTTGAGGACGCGATTGCTACCTACAGATCGACGTTCCGCCCGTCTCAGTGGCTTTCCAAACCGTATTTCATGTTAGCCGCCGGTGTCTGCGCTGCGGCGACTGATGAGGAGGCACGGTATCTACGATCATCGCAGATGCTCGCCTTCGCCCGCCTGCGGACAGGCCGTCCTGGCAAACTCCCTCACCCAGTTGAGGACTTGTCAGCGGAGATTGCAGCGCCGGTCCTTGCGCAGGTGGAGCAAGCCCTGTCCTGCTCGGCAACAGGCGGCCCAGAAATGGTTCGGCGTGAGTTGGTAGCCTTAGTTGAACGTTACAAACCGGAAGAATTAATGGTTACGGGAATGATCCATGATCATGCCGTACGGTTGAGATCTTTCTCGATTGCGGCAGAGGCTCTCTCCGATATCGCGCAGGCGTCAAGGGCTGCTTAACCGTCTCACGACCCAACACTCAATTGAAGAAGCCGCCATTCGCTGCGCCTTGCGTCAACATCCGCTGAGCGGGACGAACCGGACTTGTGCAACTGCGGCCATTGCTGACACAGAAAGTATTCGCATCTGCAGTATGCCTGTCGCTGCGTTGCAGCTGATGTCACCGAAGCGGTCTTTGAAATCCGCCACGAGACACCGAGCCTAAACCGTCCCCTACCGCCATAGTCATCAATCGATCTCTCTTCGTTTCAGTACTGCGCTGTTTCAAGACCGATATCTCAATCTCCTGATCTGGTGGCCAAAAGCATTACGACCGCGGCCTCACAACTAAAGTCCCAAGGAACCTAGATTACCGCAGTTTCAATCAAGTTCATCAATAGATGCACGAAATCCTGCACCCGCGCCAATGTACGATGGGTACGCCGGCCATGTTGGGGTGCGCGACGGGCAAGATTTGCGGCTGAAGGGGCTTTCAAGGACGTAAGCTATTACCCCCGCCCTCTTGAGGTGCAGTCGGCATCTTCGTCCGTGTTGTCAGACGCAAAAGGGTAACTACTCTCGCCGCTTGGTGAATTGTAGTTTCACATAAGATCGCAGGAGGCGGACCTGCTGCGAGGTCAAGGACGCGTCCCCAAACGCCTTGGCCAGAATAATCCCGCCCTCGACCGTGCCAATGACCATGTCGGCGAGCGCATTTAGATCTACGTCCTCATTCGGCTCATAGACCTTTACGATCTCATCGAAAGCCTCACGAAACCGCTGGCGCCAAGCAAGCACGCCCGTGCGACTTGCCTCATGGACGCGTTTGTCGAATTGCCGTTCTTGATATACAAAAGAGGCCACGAGGCACCCCGGATGGCCTTTGGGAATGTCGTCCAGTACCTCTGCGAATAGTTCAAGCGTGATAAGCGCCCGTTGCAGGGGATCGTCGCTCAAAACTCTAGCCCGAGCAAAGAGACCTTCAAATATCGCGCTATCGTCGTCAATGTATCGTTCGATCAGGGCCAGCGCGAGCGCGTTCTTGTCTGGAAAGTGGTAAAAGAAACCGCCCTTCGAGATTTCCGCCGCGGCCACAATTTCCTCGATCGAAGTCGCGCCGAAGCCCTTTGTAAGGGTCGCATCCTGCGCAATATCCAGAATTAGAGCTCGGGTTTTTGAGACTTTGGCCATACGAGTTGGTGTACCTTTAGTGCAGTAGACGAGTGCGTGGCACGCAGAGCATTTAACTCGCCCATCGTTAATGTCTTGATTTTAAAAGATATCGTAGTCTTTTTCCAACTATACCGCAACTCAACTGGGTTTGAGAATACCAAACTGGCATCTCTTCGGCATCACTTATGACCGGAGACAAACAAATGCCAATTCACAACGATGCCACACAAAGCCTGATGGCGGACCCTCGCGTTTTCCTGACCGACGGCGGCTTTGAAACTTCAATGCTGTACCACGAAGGGCTTGACCTGCCCAGTTTCGCCGCTTGCGTCATCCTGGACAAGGATGCAGGGCGCGCAGCGATGACCCGCTATTTCAATCACTATCTCGATATTGCTGCAGAATCCGGAACAGGTTTTGTGCTGGACACCAACAGCTGGCGCTCAGGGGTTCATTGGGGCCCGGTGCTGAACCGCAGTGCAGTGGACATGTTGCGGCTCACAAAAGATGCCGTCGAATTCGCCAAAGAGCTGCGTGCAAACTGGTCCGAGCGGATATCGCCTATCCTGATCAACGGCGTTGTCGGTCCGTCCGGGGACGGCTATGCGCCCGAATCCGAACTGGATGCTGGTTTGGCACAAGCTCTTCATGCGCCACAGATCGAAGTATTCGCGCGTGAGGGGGTCGATATGGTTTCAGCAATCACCATGACCCATGCGGGTGAAGCCATCGGTATTGCGCGGGCCTCGACCGCCGTCGGTCTGCCCGTTGTAATTTCGTTCACGGTCGAGACGGATGGCAATCTGCCCAACGGCCAGTCGATCGCCGATGCGATCGCTGAGGTCGACCGCGAAACCGACCAAGCGCCAATCTACTATATGATCAACTGCGCCCATCCAGAGCATTTTCAGGGGGCGCTGTCAGCAGATTGGACCGCGAGGATTGGTGGCGTCCGTGCCAACGCTTCTCGCCTGAGCCATGCCGAACTTGATGTAGCGGAGCACCTTGATGAGGGAGATCCTCAGGAGTTCGGTTCGCTTCATGCTGAACTAGCAAGGCTTCTTCCTGGACTGCGTGTGGTGGGTGGGTGTTGCGGTACCGACCACCGCCATGTGTCGCATGTTTGCGGTGCTCTGCATGCGACCTGAGGCCCCCGATTTTCACGGGGCGGTAAGTCTGACTGGCCCGGAAACTTCTCTCTAATATCGTCGATCGGTCACTGGCTGATGACGAACCAAAGGACACGACAATGAAAACGCTATATTCTGACCGTGCCGTCGTGATCGGCGCGGGCCTTTCCGGGCTGGCTGCCGCGCATGCGCTGCGTGAGCGGGGCATCCAGGTCACCATTCTGGAAGCTAGCTCACGAGTCGCCGATCCTTGGCGGGCACGTCATCCTCAGCTGCGGCTCAACATCCACCGCCATTTCGCATCCCTACCCGGAAGCCCGATGGGCAAGGGGAATGGCACCTTCGTCAGCCGTGATGCAGTTGTGAGCTATCTCGAAAACTATGCTTGGAACCTGGACGCGGACGTCACCTATGACACTCGCGTCACAGCAGTCATGCGCCATGGTTCGGGCTGGTGTGTAGAGACTGACAAGGGTGACTTTCATTGTTCCAACGTGATCGTGGCGACGGGCCGCGACAGCATTCCGACAATCCCTGTCTGGCCCGGCATGGACGCTTTCGGAGGCAAGATCATTCATGCAGCCGGTTTTGGCGATGTCGCCCAATACGAAGGGCGCAAGGTGCTGGTCATCGGGGCCGGAAACTCGGGCACCGATGTCCTGAATCACCTCGCGAGGATCAAGCCAGCCAAGGTCTGGGTGTCGGTGCGTCATGGTCCAGCGATCCTGCCCACCAGGATCTTCGGGTTTCCCTTGCACCGTCTTGCATATGCCTTCACCCGACTGCCGAAATGGTCACTTGATCCAGCATTCTCCGTTTTACAAAGGCTGGCGTTCGGCAACCTGCGCCGCCACGGCTTGCGCCGCCATCCGATGGGCGGCAGTAGCCGGATGCAGCGCGAAGGCGTGACGTTTGCACTGGACGACGGGTTTGTCGCCGCGCTGAAGGCGGGTCGGTTCGAAGCCGTCGCCGAAACCGTCGGCTTTGACGACTGCCGCGCCGATCTTGCCGACGGACGCCGTGTCGATCCGGATGTGGTGATTTGCGCTACCGGCTATCGGTCGGGGCTGGAGCCGCTGTTCGACCACCTCGGCGTGCTGGATCGCAGCGGGCGTCCTCTGCACCCGATGGGTCGACCCGATCCAGATCATCCGGGTTTGTGGTTCGCCGGATTCACACCGGGCCTGACAGGCTTTTTTCATGCCGCTGGTGTTACCGCAGACCGGATCGCGGGACAGATTGCGACCTCCATGGCTGTGAGCACCGCAGAAGGTCTTTTGATCGCCGCCTCCCGGCGCAGTCGGGAGCAAAACACTCTCACACCGCCATTTGCCTCAACAGGAGCATCCAAATGACCACCTTTACCTTAACGCGACGCTTTGGCGTCCGCCCGATCCTCTCCGTCATTCTGCTGCGCTGGTTGGAACGGCAAAAGCTTAGACGCCAACTGCGCATTCTCGAGGAGCTGCCGCCTCATCTGCTGCGCGACATCGGTTGCGAAGTCTTGATCAGGTACCGGACCGATTCTAGCCCCTACGGCTTCTAACCGTCTCCGACGAGTAACATTTCCAATAATTACCGGCCTGCCTCACGTGCGGGCCGACACCAAGCGACGTGCCAAAACGGCACCACCGCAAACCCAAACTTGAATCGAAAAAAGGAATACCCAATGAAAACTCCTAAATTCATTCTGGCCGCCACATTGGCCTCTACCGCGTTCTCTGCGCAGGCTGATGACATGCTGACGTCTTTTGACGTGGCCGAGGACCTCAGCCGTTTCGTTTTCGCTGACGCACCGGTGTTCGATGACGGAATGCCCGCCTACGGCAACCCCTTCATCACTCAAGGGTACGTCTATCCTGCAGGTACTCTGGATGGCGGCATCGAAGGCACCTTGGCTGACGGCAGCCCTGCCTTCCCCGACTTGGTGATCGGCATCTGGACATGCGACGGCTACATGGTTGGCGATGGCATGCGCACCGAAACCGGCACAATCGTCATCACGCGCCAGATCATCCAGTTTGCCGACGGCGATCTCTTGATCTCCCAAGGCCCCGAACTAGCGGATGTCGACGTCTCAGTTGCGCGCGCCGTTACCGGCGGCACTGGCGATTATGCAGACGCACCAGCCGAGATCCGACAAGTCATGCTTGGTATGAGCGACGGCTACGGTGTGCGCCTGCAGATCGAGCTCGGCCAGTCGCAGGACGCGTCCTAGCTCGGGGAAAACGGCATCCGCCGCCCGAGCTCCACGGACCTGGCAGTCGGCGCGCGCATCAGCCTGCCGACTGCCATCACTGCCTTTTCACACACAAATTGCCGTTGCCTCGAAAACGGACCAGCGCTTTCGCTTCTTTCATAGGTAGCATCATGAATTCTTTCGATAACTCAGTCGCGCACTCCTCCGTTGCCGCAAATGGCACTGCCAGGTTCTCAGAAGCGCAATCTCTCCTTCGCCTAGCCACTCCTATCGCTGCAATCGCGCTTGTCTCGATGGGCATGAGCGTGACCGATGCGGCCATGGTTGCACGCCTGTTCGGTACCGAGGCTATGGCAGCCGTTGCAGTGGGCAGCGATCTCTATTCAATCCTCTACTATTTTGGGGCCGGTATCCTCGGCGGTCTCGCCCCTTTTTACACCGCGGCAGTCGTGCGCGCAGACATCGACGCGCGGATCCGCTTGCAGCGGATCGGCCAAGTTGGCGTCTTGCTCGTCGCTGCCCTTCTTGTGCCAATCATCTGGAGCGCCCCAGACTGGTTGCGGCCCATGGGCATCGATCCCATACTCCTTGACCAAGGACGGGGCTATACTCAGGCGATGGCGCTGACCTTGCTCCCCATGCTGGGCGTGGTCCTCTACCGGACAATGCTGACCGCCGCAGAGCGACCGCGTGTCTTTCTCTGTGTGACGCTTGCCATGCTGCCCCTGAACGCAGGCTTCAACTATCTGCTGATGATGGGTGCCGGTCCCTTGCCCGGGTATGGCGTTACGGGTGCTGGTATTTCGTCCTTTCTTGTCGCCGCGGCAAGCCTTGTCACGCTGGCGATCATAGGCCGGGTTAAGACGACGACGTCAGAGCCCATTCGGTTCGATTGGAGTGAGCTATTTACGGTTCTTCGGGTTGGGCTGCCAATTGGCATCACGGCCGTTGCCGAGGTCGGCGTTTACCTTGGTGCCACCATCTATGCCGCGACGCTCGGGGCCGCTGATGCTGCTGCACATGTTCTGGTGCTCAGGGTCGCGGGTGTGGCCTATGCAATCCCCATGGCACTTCTTCAAGCCGCGATGGTGCGCATGGCACGTGCCGAAACGCTGGCCGATCCAGCGCTGCAACACTCGGTCATCCGGTCCAGCATTTGGCTGGGTTTGGCTAGTGGAATTCTGTTATTTGCAGGCTTGGCCGCAGCGGCCGACCCCCTCGCGACAACGTTCCTCGGAGACGGTCAAGTAAGCGCAACAGCCGGTCTTGCAGCAGGACTTCTGCTTATGCTCGGCGTCATCGAGTTATTCGAGGGCCCTTGTCTGGCAGCGGCTGGCCTTTTGCGTGGACGAAAGGACACCCGCGCGCCGATGCTGTTCACGATTGCAGGAAACTGGGTCATCGGCGCGCCCCTAGGTATCTATCTTTGTGAAGTGATGCAAATGGGGATTACAGGTGTCTGGATCGGTTTGTTGGTTGGAATGGTTGTGACCACGATTTTGACTTTGGCGCGCCTCGCTCAAACGATAAGAGCCGCGCGTTGGTTGATGCCGCAAATCTATCGAACACGGAGGCCGGCGTGACTTACTTCCACGAAGCGCAAGCTCGCACCTTCGATGGGCGGCAATTTTCGGACAGGAAATCAGATACTGCCGCCTTCCGTCTTTGGGTCCGTTTGATTTCTGAACGCTCGCTTGTGTTGTGTCGCCTTTGCCGCACGGCCATATCCAGCCGATTGCACCGAACCCGCTCAGCAGGAGATTACTATCATGTTGATAACAAATAGAACATTCATTGATTGCCCCACCCATCAGGTCTGGGAAGCAACAACGAACATCGACAGTTGGCCGGACTGGACGCCAACCGTGCAGACCGCGCGCCGTTTGGACAGGCTGCACTTTGGTATCGGTAGTCAGGCCAGCATCAAACAACCGATGCAATCGAGAGCAATCTGGACCGTGACAGAGTTTGAAGACGGTCGGTACTTTGCATGGGAAACCTCCGGCAAAGCCTTTCGCATGGCCGCCACCCATCGGGTGACCTACAGCGGAGGTGGGACAAAATGCACCCTGACGATCAAACTGATTGGGCCCGTTGCGACGATTTTCGCAGTCTTCCTGGCACCGATGATCTGGCTCGCCCTGATGCAAGAGAACCGTGGGCTCAAACGCTGGTGCGAGACGGCACGGAGGCCAGGGCCAGCCACGGCAAATCACTTCCTCAACCCGGCATCAGCCGCGACAAAGCAGTTCTCCGGATCCGCCAAACTTAACAAAGGATAGTCCCCTGACTTTGAATGGACGTCGCATAGATGAATGACCGTTATCACTGCCGCGTAGCAGCACTGTGAGTGGCGCACTTGCAGCATATATTGCGCTGCGAGCGCGCGCAGCAGGAATTAGGCACTTCCGCAAAGGGCTCTCTCTACACCTTCGCCGCAAGATCCATGAATGGCCGGACTAGGGCTGCGTGCTGTTCGCTGCACCGCGCATCAACTGGAAAAGTGCGGACAAAGTTTGCATTCGCAGCAGTTGCGCGAATGTCTGCTTTGAATAATTGGGGCTGGTCGACATCTGCGAATACCTATCTGCTTTTCGCAAAAAGAGATCATCACGTTACTCTTGGTGGTAAGACTGTCACCGCTGGCATAGACCACGTGGACGCCAGCGGGCGGTGATGCCGGTCAACGCCTTCGCAGTTTGCCAACCATCGCAGCAGAACGGCCGATGAACAGGTAGAAGAATTGGAGTGCCATCAGGCTCCGCCAAACTTGCAGAAGTGATGCGTGCTCGTCCCTTTTTAGGGTTGCCAGTTCAGTTTTGCCAAGTTCTGAGAGTCAGTGCAGTGTTGAAGCCTGGGCGTCACGCGACGTCCCAAGGCGGGCACCAAGGGCCATCCACAAGCCGCATGTGAGAGTTCAGGCCGTCAATTTCGACAAGTTGTTCTGGGCTCAGAACCAGTTGTCCCGCTGCCAGATTTTCCTTGATCCTTGCGGGGCTACCTGCTGACGGGATGACAATATATCCCTTGGCAAGCAGCCACGCGAGAGCGACTTGCGACGCGGTGCCGCCAACCTCTTTTGCGATGCGGCCAAGTGTCGGATCATCGGCCACAGCGCCACGGGCCAAAGGTGAATAGGCGGTCATGCGGATCTTGTGCGCGGCGCAATAGTCAACGATGGGGCGATTGTGCAGAAAGACGTGCAGTTCAACCTGATTGGTCAACAGCGGCCGATCCCCCAGAATGTTGCGGGCCTCATCCAGATAGGGTTTGGTGAAATTCGAAACCCCAATGTTGCGGCACAGCCCCGCGTCGTACACCTCTGCAAACTGCGCCATGTAGTCGCCGATGTCGTATTCATCCTTGATCGACGGGTAGTGCAGCAAAAGTAGATCAACCGGACCCACCCCCAGCTTTTCCAGCGATGCTTCTACATGCGGGCGGATTTGACTGGGTCCAAAGCTTTCGGGGGCGACTTTCGTCGTGACCCAAAGATCTTCGCGGAGCAGGCCCACGTCTGCGACTGCGCGGCCCACAAATTCTTCGTTGTCGTAGCCTTCGGCGCAATCAAGATGCCGATACCCAGCCTCAAGTGCTGCAAGCACCCCCTGATAGGCTGCATCTTCGGGCCGGTTCCATGTGCCGTAGCCGATGTTCGGTATGTTCTTCATAGGTTTTTCTTTCGTCTTTGGATTTCAAATTGCAGCGGTCAAGGGCGTCTCGGGCAGCCTTGATCCAAGGTTCGGACAATCGGGTTTTTCCGGGCGGCCCGGCTGTTTGTCAAACCGGTCTTGATCAGCTTCTTGCGTCCAGACTGCTGCGCCAATCGTTCCATCCGCCATCGACAGAAGAGGGGGCAGCGTGCCATTGCGCGATGGGCTGTCCGGTGACCGGGTCCTGTGCCGGAATGGGTAACATCATGATCCGCTTGCAGGCCCGCTTGTAATCTTCGTCGCTCAGGAACGCATCTTGGATGTCATCCCAGTCACGTCCATCGGGATATCCGCCGCACATATGTATGTCATCCGACTGGCTAGTCATTTCGTGGCTGACCCCGGCCGGCATGACGATGACGTCCCCTGCCTCGATCCGGATGCGACTGAACCCGGTGTCGCCGACAGAAATGCTGAATTCCATCCAGCCACTGGCACAGCCCAGACATTCATGTGTCGTTGAATGGAAATGGGCGTATTCATGGACGCCCGGGTAGTCCCAGTTGTTGGACCAATCATTCTGGCGAAACCGGTCCTTGACCGCCTTTGCTCCACCACCGGGGATCGCATTGCGGTGCACAAGCAAGGGAAACCGGCTGTTGGGGATTTTTCCGTGGGGATGAGACGTAAAACTATCGGTTTTCATATCAAAGCTTTTCATAGGTGGCCCGCATCATCATGTTCTTGTGTCATCACCTGATCACGGACGGGCGCGTCAATACAATTGGTCGTATCGCTTCGGGTTGCCTTTTTCTATATTAACGTTAATACTTAAGTCAGAATTGATCAAGGTCTTACACCATGCGCCCAGGACACGCCCGCCGCCTTTTACCCAATCAGGTCAGTGAACTTGTCATCGCCACCCGTGATGGCGGCCAACAAGACGTCATCTACGAAACCAGCGAATTGATCGAGGCACCCAACTGGTCGCCCGACGGACGCTGGTTGATCTACAATGCGGATGGGCGGGTTTTCAGGATCTCCACCGATGGTGCCGACGGTCCGAACCGGATCAACACCGCCCCGATCGAAGACCTTAACAACGACCATGTCATTTCGCCCTGTGGCAAGACATTGTTCCTCAGCGCCAATGATGGGCACCTTTATCACAGCCCCATCGACGGCGGTCATCCGGTAAAGATCTCCAACGATCAGGACCCGGGCCGGAAATTCCGCTATTATTTGCATGGCATTTCGCCGGACGGAGAGACACTTTCCTATGTTGGCTACGAGAAGGGCGAAAGCGGAAACAACGTCACCCGCATCTGCACGATCCCTGCCGCCGGTGGTGCCGATGTCGTACTGACAGATGGTCAATGCCCCGTTGACGGGTCAGAGTTTTCTGCCGATGGCGATTGGATCTATTTCAATTCCGAAGCCGCGGCGACAGTGCCGGGCCACGCGCAGATCTTTCGCATGCGCCCGGACGGATCAGGCGTCGCGCAACTGACCCATGATGCGCGGGTCAACTGGTTTCCTCACGCCGCACCGGATGGGTCACTGTTTTCTTACATCTCGTTCCCGACCGGAACTTTGGGTCACCCCGCCGACAAAGACGTGATCATTCGCACGATGAATCCGGACGGATCGAATATCGTTGATATCGACCGGTTCAACGGCGGTCAGGGTTCGATCAATGTCACGTCATGGGCGCCGGACTCGCAGCGTTTTGCCTATGTCCGCTATCCGGTGCGGGGTTAGCGCCGTGCCGGTGGTGCCGTGCTTTCGCGGATCACAAGATCGGGCTCGACCTGCTTGACCACGGCAGGGGGCAGGTCACCCTCAACATTGATCAGCCCGATCACGCGATCAATCGCCAGCGTGGTCACAGCGCCAATATCGTAGTTGACCGATGACAGCGAAATAACGGCATGTTCGCCAAATTCGGTATCGTCGAACCCGAAAATGGCCATATCCTCCGGCACATCAATGCCGTGGCGGACGCAGTATCGCAGCCCCCCAAGTGCCAGTGAATCTGTCGGGCAAATGACCGCGCTAGCGCCGACGTCCCTGCGGATAAGTGTTTCCATCGCGTCATAGCCGCTGCGGACATCCGGCAAGGCTGGTGGCACCACAAGTGAGGGGTCGAACGCAATGTTCGCTTGCGATAGCGCCGTAAGATAGCCGTCAAGCTTGTCGCGGTTGCCTCTTTCGGCTGAGCCATCGAACATCGCTATCTTTTGGTGGCCCTGTTCGATCAGATGCGACACGGCTTTGAAAGCGCCTGCTTTTTCGTCCATGCAGACGGCGTCGACCCCTGAATCCGGATCACCCACTAACATCACGACAGGATAGTTCCGTGCGCGCAGATGTCGGATGTGGTCGATCTCGCGATGGTTGCAAGGAAAAATCAGGATGCCATCGGCGCGGCGGGCGCGGAAGGACTCGATCATTTTGCGTTCAAGCGCGGGATCGTTGTTGGAGGTCGCAAAAAGCGTCAGATACCCGCGTTCGGACAGCTCCAACTCAACGGCCTGTGCTACGGCTGTCAGCACGGGGTTCGTGATGTCCGTCAGGATCAGGCCGATTGATTTTGTCTCCTTGAGAACAAGCGATTTGGCGACCTGATTGGGCAGGTAGTTCAACTGGTCAGCAGCCTCTGAAATCTGGCGGCGGGTTTGATCGGGGATGCGAGAGCTGCCCCGCAAGGCGAGCGACACAGTGTTCACCGAAAAACCGGTCTTTTCGGCGATATCTTTAAGACGTGCCGCCGATTTCGCCATTGTTCCATCCACTAACGGGTCTTGAGGGCCTCAATTGCACGGTACTGAATGCAGTCCGGGGCCATTTCCATGAGTTCTATCCGATTTCCCTCGGGGTCTTCAATCCATGCCCCGCGATTCCCGTCCTCACCGGTCTTGATCGGCGAGGTCAGTGTGATGCCGTTGGCGTTCAGGCGTGCGGCCTCTGCGTCAAGGTCGTCAATGGTCAGGCAAATATGGGTCACACCAGCTGGTCCGTCATGGGGGGCCTTGTCGGTTTCTGCGCCGGAAATCAGTTCAAGAAATTGGGTGTCGGTGATCCGCAGATAGATCAGCCACGTCTCGCCTGTATCGTGACGCAGGCGTTCCATCTCCTGTAGTTCGACCTGATCGCGCCAGAAGTGCGCCATCGCGTCCAAATCCTTCACCCTAAGTGCAATGTGCCCGAGTGCCGTAATACCGGTCATAATCGTTTCTCCCTTTCTTTGGCCGCTGGGCCGGTCCTTGCATGTGATGCTGTTTGTGCGCTGCCGCTAATCCCAGTCCGGGCCCCAGTCGGGATCGATGGCCCTTGCTGTCTGCGGCAACCCATCAAGTGCTGCGATGTCTTCGTCCGTCAACGTGATGTCGACCGACTTGAAATTCGATAAAATCCGGTCGGCGCGGGACGAGGTAGGGATGGCGGCGTATTCCTTGGCCAGCTCCCACGCCAGCGCGATTTGTTCGACAGACGCACCGTGCTTTGCGGCGATGGCCTCTGCTGTGGATTCGCCCTTCAACCGGCCTTTTGCGATCGGCAAATAGCAGGTCACCAGCACGCCAACCGATTGGCAGAACCGCGCCAGCTGATGATTGTTGTGCAGTGGGTTCAGCTCGAACTGGTTGGTCAGGATTTCGCCTTTACCGGTCCGTGCGATGGCGGCGCGCAGCATTGCGATGGGAAAGTTGGAAACCCCGATTTCACGCGTCAGGCCGCGTGCCTTTGCGTCGATGATCTGGTCAAGATAGACCTCAAGCGCCAGATCCCCGTTTGGCGACGGCCAATGCAAAAGCGTCAGATCGGGTATCAGCCCAAGCCGGTCTATGCTGGCTTCGAGCGACGGAACAAGCCGCCCTGATGCATAGTTTGCCATGTCAATTTTGGTTGTGATCCAGACGCTATCGCGGGCCAGACCGCTGTTGCGGACCGCTGCGCCGACCTCCTTTTCGGTGTCGTAGGATTGCGCCGTATCAAAGTGGCGATACCCAACATCAATCGCGGTTTCCAAGGCTGCAATGCCTGCGGTTCCGGTCCGGCCATAGGTGCCAAATCCAAGTTTGGGAATGTGCTTCACGCGTTGTTTCCCTCTGAGTTGCGCCAGAAAGTGGTCCACGAAAATTCTTGACAGGTCAGAAACCCGTCGTAGTATTAACGATAATACAGATGAACTGATCGCTGACAAGTAGGTCTGTTTAAAGGGGGGATAAATGCCGCTGAGGTGGAGTCGCATCACGCCGCAGATCGCGCTTGCACCAGCGGTCGGAGTGACCCTTGTCGCCTTCCTCGGCGCGATCGGATGGACGATCTTGATGTCCTTTACCCGGTCCCGCAGGCTGCCGGAATACGAAATTGATTGGGATAACCCGTTTCGTCAGTTCAACCGGCTGTTCAATGATGCGGGCTGGCAAATCTCGCTCCAAAACCTCATCGTTCTGGC
The DNA here is from genome assembly GCA_028097405.1 of Paracoccaceae bacterium. Classification (GTDB taxonomy): domain Bacteria; phylum Pseudomonadota; class Alphaproteobacteria; order Rhodobacterales; family Rhodobacteraceae; genus CALKXV01. The sequence goes on from JAOHEK010000019.1 coordinate 52,570, forward strand.
CTTGGGCTCGGCTCTAGCAATTGTCGTTGGGTTCATCCTCGCCGCGATGATCGAACGTGAACGCCGGGGTGAGGATGTCTTTCGCACAGTGTTCCTCTATCCGCTTGCGGTATCATTAATCGTCACCGGAGTGGCGTGGCGCTGGATCTTGAACCCGCAGTTCGGCATCGAAAGCTTGCTGCGAGGCTTGGGTTGGGAAAGCGCTTCATTCAACTGGCTTAGCGATCCCGCAACGGCGATGTATGCCATTATCATCGCGTCTATCTGGCAAAGCGCCGGCTTTTACATGGCCCTCATGCTTGCAGGGTTGAAAGGCATCAATACCGAAATCTGGAGCGCCGCGCGCATCGACGGTGTCCGCCTGTGGCGGGTCTATATCGAAATCATCATTCCCATGATGAAATTTACTTTTCTCACCTGCGCGATCCTTTTGTCGCTGGGGGTGATCAAGGCCTTCGACATCGTCCTTGCCATGACGAACGGCGGTCCGGGGCAATCCACGTGGGTGCCCGCCTATTACACCATCAACGCCATGTCGGCGAAGGGAAACCTTGGCCTCGCTTCGGCCGCCGCTGTCCTGATGCTTTTGATCACACTCGCTGTCTTTCTGCCGCTCGTGGCACTTACGTCATGGCAACAGCGCCAAGCCCGCAAGGGACATGCAACATGACAGACACAAACGTCATGTATCCACGCAAGCCCAAGCGGATCACCGGCCGGTCGATTGCGGTGCTGGTGTTCCTGAGCATGGCCGCAATGTTCTTTTGCGTGCCGCTTTACGTGTTGATTGTCACGTCATTTAAGGAAATGGATCAGATTCGCGAAGGTGCGATGTTTTCGCTGCCCACAAAGTGGACCCTTGAGGCCTGGCATTTCGCTTGGTTCGAGGCCTGTTCAGGTCTCAACTGTAGTGGCCTTCGCGCGGGCTTTTGGAATTCCGTTGTCATCCTTGTTCCATCACTCACCGCGTCCATCGCCCTGTCGATGGTGACCGGATATGCGCTGGCGCTATGGGATGTGAAATGGGCAGGGCCGTTCCTGTTCGTCCTGTTTCTTTGCGCCTTTGTGCCGTTTCAGATCATCATGTATCCGCTGATCCGCCTGACGGTCACCATGGGGATATACGGCTCGACCACAGCGATTGCATTTGTTCATACAGTCCTTGCGATGCCGATCCTGACGCTGATTTTCCGCAACTTTTACAAGGATATCCCGCCAGAACTCATCAAGGCCGCGATCATGGATTCCGGCTCGTTCTGGCGGATATTCGTCGAGATCATCCTGCCGATGTCGGGCAACATCCTGATCGTTGTGCTGATCTTGCAGATCACGTCGATCTGGAACGACTACTTGATTGGGGTGACCTTTGGCGGGCTCGGCACCAAACCCATGACTGTGCACCTCGCCAATATGGTGACCGTTTCGACGGGCACCGTCTCATACAACGTCAACATGGCCGCTGCCTTGCTGACCGCCATTCCGCCACTGGTGATCTACTTTGTACTGGGCAAGTTCTTTGTTCAGGGCATCGCCGCCGGCGCAATCAAAGGATAGCCCCATGCCAAGCGTTTCTTTCGAGCATATCGTGAAACGTTTCGGTGCCGTCACGGTTCTGGACGGGCTCAACCTGACCGTCGAAAAAGGGGATTTCCTTGTGCTGCTTGGCCCATCGGGCTGCGGCAAGACCACCTTGCTGAACCTTCTCGCGGGCCTGCTTGACGTCTCTTCGGGGCGGATCATGATCGGGGACCGCGACGTGACCGAGCTTGATCCAAAGGATCGCGGGCTGGCGATGGTATTCCAGTCCTACGCGCTTTACCCCACGAAAACAGTCGAGGGCAATCTGCGGTTCGGCCTGTCGGCGCGCAAGCTGCCCAAGGCCGAGGCCGACGCGCGGGTGACATGGGCGTCCGAGTTGCTGCAACTCACCCCGCTGATGCGGCGCAAACCGTCAGAGCTGTCGGGCGGTCAACGCCAGCGCGTGGCCATCGGGCGGGCATTGGTGAAACACGCCGATGTGCTTTTGTTTGACGAGCCATTGTCAAATCTGGACGCCAAGCTGCGCACTGAAATGCGGCTTGAGATCAAAAAACTGCACGACACGCTTAGCCCGACTGTTGTCTATGTCACTCACGATCAGATTGAGGCCATGACAATGGCAACCAAGATCGCGATCATGAACGGCGGCGAGATCCAGCAATTTGGCACCCCGGACGAGGTCTACGAGAACCCGGCCAATCTGTTTGTTGCCAGCTTTATCGGCTCGCCTGCGATGAACCTCACGAACGCGCGTTTCCGGATCACGGACGGATCGCCCGGGGCAATGTTCGATAACGGCACAAAAATGGATTTGACGGGCTATGATTTCGTCAGCACGCCGCAGGACGGTGACGCCATTGCCGTCGGTATGCGCCCGGAACACTTTTTGATTGATACGCAGGGCACCCAACAAAGCCATTCGGCGTTTGACCTGACCGTAAAGATGGTCGAACGAACCGGCTCTGATGCTCTCATTTCGCTCGAATTCGCGGACGACCAGCTGTTCGTTCGCGCCGAGCCAGACAGGGCTGCCAAGACGAGACCCGGTGAAACGGTCTCGGTGCAATACCCAACAGCCAAGTTGAACCTGTTCGACGCCCGGGAGGGGCGGCGACTTTGAACCTAACCGGGAGGAAAGACATGAAATTCATGAAAATCACCGCAAGCGCCGCGCTCTTGCTCGGCACATCTGCGCCCACCGCACAGGCCGAAGACCTTGTTGTATACCAGACGTGGTCGTCGCCCGCCGAAGTGGCGGCCCTTAAGGTGTTGAACGAGGCCGTCTCGGCCGAAGGCATCAACTGGATCGACATCACGATCCCGCACAACACTGGATCCAGCGTCAGCCTGCTGAACCTCGTTGTCGGCGGCCAGCCGCCCAACATCTTTTCCGAAAACAACACCGGCGTCTTTCGTGACCTGACCGAAATGGGCCTTGGCCGCGATCTGACAGAGGCGTTCACGGAAACGGGCGCGATCGACCATTTTTCTGACGCGGTGCTCAAAGCGATCACCGTCGACGGAGAGATCCGCCAAATGCCGCTTGGCGTCCACATCGACGGAATGGTCTACTACAACATGGAGGTCGCCGCCGCTGCAGGGGTCGATCCCACATCATGGACATCGCTTGATGACATGATGGCTGATTTCGATGCGGTAACCGCCGCTGGCTATGTGCCGCTCGCGGTTGGTGCCCAGCAATGGCAGATTGGCTATCTGACCCATGCCCTGATGGGCACGCTGGCCGGGCCAGAGCTTTACGCCGGCGTCTACGGCGAGGTGCCCGATCCCGCAGCCTTTGACAGCGCAGAGGTCCGGTCTGTGTTCGAATGGTTGCGCAAATTTCAACAAGCCGCCGATGACGGTTCGGTCAACCGCGATTGGAACATGACAACCAACAACGTCATTTCCGGTCAGGCCCTGATGCAAATTCACGGCGATTGGATGAAAGGTGAATGGCGTGCAGCGGGCAAGGAACCGGGTGTTGATTTTGGCTGTATACCGATCCCCGGCTACAAGGCCGTTGTGGTGACTGTGGATGGCTGGGGCGCGCTTGGCGGTCAGCCTGAAGCCACCGATGCTGCCATGATGCGCTTTGCCCAGATCGTCACTGACCCGACCGTCAATGCGGATTTCGCCAACGTCAAAGGGGCCACGCCGGTGCGCAATGACGTCCCGACCGACGGGATCGACAACTGTGCCCAGCGGGTTCTTGAACTGTTGGAAGACAGCTCTCGTCAGGTCAACAACCCATCTGTCACGGTCGATTCAGACTGGCAGAATGCGATCTGGGAAGTGGCGTTCAACTTCTGGTCCGATCCGGACATGTCGGTCGATGACGCGATCGCGTCGCTGCATTCGCAGCATGACATCATCCTGAACTAAGCCGCCCCTCCCTGGGCAGCGGTCCGCCGTGCTGGCGGGCCGCACATCAATCGTAACTGCCAAGAGGCCACCATGGACACCCGCCTGCTCGATGAAGATGCCGTGATGCAGATTTGTTTCGTCACGCATGATGCTTTGAAATCCGCCCAATGGTTCGCCGACCTAACAGGCAAGCCGCTTCCAGACGAGGGACGCGCAGCCGAACCCAGCCAAGCGCAAGCAATCTACAAAGATCAATCCGCCGAAGTCGGATGTAAGATCCGCATGTTTGCCTTTGGCAATATAGACGTGGAATTCCTCGAGCCCGGCACTGAAAAAAGCGCCTGGCGCGATCTTTTGGAACAAAAAGGCCCCGGTTGTCACCATATTGCCTTTCGCACGCGCAACCTCAAGCAAAGGGATGCCTATCTCAAGGAAAAGGGTCACGCCCTGTTGCAACGCGGTGAATTCGACGGTGGCCACGGTCGCTATGCCTATTACGACACCGTAAAAGACCTTGGCGTGATGGTCGAACTTCTTGAATTCAACAAGGACATGGAACCACAGACATGACTGGCGCCAGATATCCGATCGCCTATCAACTTTATTCATCCCGCAATTTTTCGCCGCTTGAGGCCCAGTTTCCCGAACTCAAGGCGATGGGATATGACGCGATAGAGCCGTGGTTGCCCGCCTATGAGGCCGATCCGGCTGCGTTTCGCCGGGCCTTGGATGATGCCGGTCTGGCCTGTTTTGGATTTCACATGCCGCTGACCGGTTTGGCGCAAGACCCGAACCGCTACATCGACATCGCCAAGACCCTTGGCGCGTCATACATGATACCCCCGTTTGTCCCCGAAGAAGACCGCCGCCCCACTGCCGATTACTGGAAAGGCATCGGCGACATGCTCGCCCAAGGCGCACAAGCTGCTGCTGCGCATGATCTTAAAGTGCTTTGGCACAACCACGCATTCGAATATGCCCGCCTCAGCGACGGCACACGGCCCATTGATCACATTCTCGCCGCTCCCGATGTTTATTTTGAGATGGATTGCGGCTGGATCACGCGCGGTGGGGCTGATGTTGCTGCCGAGCTTGAGCGCTATGCAGACCGCATCCTTGTCATTCAAACCAAGGATATCGCACCTTTGGGGACGCAGGAAGATGACGGCTGGGCTGCGACCGGCGACGGCACGATTGACTGGCCTGCGTTGGCCCCGCTGTTTCGCAAAACCAAGGCGCATCATCTGTGCACCGAACATGACAATCCCGGTGACTGGCGGCGATTTGCAAAACGCTCGCACGACTATCTAAGATCTGTTGGCCTGTGATCGTCTTGGATGGATCGTAACGGTCGAGTTCATTCCCGGCTGATCGCCGCCCTTACACGTTTAGGCTGTATCCTTTCAATCCGGTCTGTGGAGAAGAACGACCAGATTCTCAGACGTGATTGCGTCCGGCCTTTCTTTTCCCGGGATACCCTTGTTGCGCCACAGCAAGTCTAGCCCCTTGTAAGGTGTCGGCTTCAGACGCTGCGATTTTGATTGATGCCATTGCTAAAGCTCGTGGTGGACTCACGCCTATAGGCCGAAGAGATTCGGGCCATCTTAACGAATGTACCCTGACGCAAATTCTTATTCCTCACATTGGCGTGGTGCAAATTTGAAAAACGCGATGGCATCCGCATATTTGCCGTTTATGTTCATTGCAGCATCATGAACTAATGGGATGTACCGGCTGCTTCACCCAGCAGGTTAGGCTTGGCCTATACTGCATATAGGAGAAGTAGCATGGCGAAGAATGATTTTGATGAGCTGATGTCGGTTGGCGTTGATATCGGCAAAGACGTGTTTCACTTGGTTGGTTTCAATAAAGAGGGGCAGCTTGTGTTGCGTAAGAAGATTAAGCGCATGGCCTTGGTCGCGACGTTTGAGGAACTGCCCCACTGCATTGTTGGCATGGAAGCCTGCCTGAGCGCGCATTTTGTCAGTCGCACATTGCGCAGGATGGGGTTCGAGCCGCGGATCATTCCTGCGATTTATGTGAAGCCGTTCAACAAGGGACAGAAGAACGATTACAATGATGCCGAGGCCATCGCGGAGGCCGCGCTGCGCCCCAATCTCAAAACGGTTTCTGAGAAAACGCAGGAGCAGCTCGATCTGCAAGCTCTGCATCGCGTGCGTTCCCGGCTCGTGTCGCGGCGGACGGCGACAATGAATCAGATCCGAGCGTTTCTGATTGAACAAGGAATTACAGTTCGCAAAAGCGTGGCGGCATTGCGCACCTCGCTCCAAGCCATTCTGGACAACCGCGATGATGAGATGTCGTTGCGGATGCGCAAGCTGATCCTCGGCCTTCAGCAGGACTGGATCTGGATAGACAAGCGGATCGAGATGACCACGTCAGAGATTGAATCCGTCAGCAAAAGTGAAGCCAGCTGCCAGCGTCTGATGACTATTCCGGGCATCGGACCGATTATCTCGACCGCTGTCGTAGCCGCCGTCGGGACTGGCGAGGCCTATGATCGTGGCCGTGACTTTGCGGCCTGGCTGGGGCTCGTCCCACGTCAACACAGCACGGGTGGGCGGACCATTCTGGGTCGTATCACAAAGCGTGGCAGTCGGTATCTGCGCATGCTGTTTGTGCAGGCCGCTCAGGTCATCATGATGCGGCCAAAGAACTGGCATAAGTTTAGTTTTGGAGCATGGCTGGAAGCGGCCTCAACGCGCATGCAGCACAATAAGCTGGGCGTGGCACTTGCCAACAAACTCGCAAGGATCGCTTGGAGCGTTCTGAACTCCGGCAAATATTTTGATTGGAAAGAAAAGGAATTAGCGACTGCGATCTGATCACAGCCGCACACGATGTTCGTAAACCTCAATTGTATGGAACGGAATAAGGCGCACCCAAAGTCTGAGAGCCCAGATGGTCATCATAGATCTTGGTAGTAATGAGACAGCGGCGCGTGCGTACTCCCAACAGGGCC
>JAOHEK010000002.1 GCA_028097405.1 Paracoccaceae bacterium
CCTTGCGTGCGTCTTCTGGGTCGATCTCGGGGTCTGGATTGGCCAGCGCAAAGATGATGGGTGCGGACTTCATGGTTTTGACCATGTCGGGCGTCAAGACGCCGGGGCCGGACAGACCAAGAAACAGGTCGGCATCTACGATGACATCGGCTAGGTCTTGTGGGCCACCGGGTTGCGCGTATTTTTCCTTTTGCGGCGTCATATCCTTCTTGCGACCCTCGTGAACCAGCCCCTCAAGATCGACAAGCCAAACATTTTCGCGCTTCACGCCTAGTTTCAAAAGCATGTTCAGGCAGGCAATTCCAGCCGCGCCGCCTCCGGTCGAGACGACTTTGATGTCTTCGAATTTTTTGTTAGCAACACGCAGGGCATTGGTGGCCGCCGCACCAACTACGATGGCGGTACCATGCTGATCATCGTGAAAGACCGGGATATTCATCCGCTCCTTGCATATCTTTTCCACGATAAAACAATCCGGCGCTTTGATGTCCTCCAGATTGATCGCCCCGAATGTCGGCTCTAGGGCGCAAACGATCTCGGCCAGTTTCTCTGGGTCACTTTCATTCAGTTCAATGTCAAAGCAATCGATGTTAGCGAAGTTCTTGAACAGAACTTGCCTTCCATCACGGGTTTGGATGCCAGTGCACCAATATTGCCTAGTCCAAGAACCGCAGTGCCATTCGTTACGACGGCGACCATATTGCCACGCGATGTGTAACGGCTTGCTGCCATCGGGTCGGCTTTGATTTCAAGGCATGCCGCTGCAACACCGGGACTATAGGCAAGCGCTAGGTCGTGGCCGGTTGCCAAGGGCTTGGTTGCACGGATTTCAAGTTTTCCCGGCTTCGGGAATTCGTGGTAATCTAATGCTGCTTGCCGGAGCGCGGTTTCGCGTGGATCGTCTGACATTTGGTTCCTCCCGGAAAAATAGTTTAACGCTAAACTACTTTTGGGCCACGCCTGTGGCACGTTTCGTCGTTATGGCAATAGCGCTGAAATCCACCTTGATGCGAAGAACGCGCGGGGGCAAGCCCGCAGGCCACTTGCTTTCACGCAATCGAGAGGCCAGTTTGGCCAAAACAAAGGATGATGTCCGTGAACCTGACCGAAGCGGCGAAAGCTGTGCGCGAAAACGCCTATACCCCTTATTCCAACTTTAAGGTTGGTGCAGCGTTGATATCGACATCGGGCAAGGTTCACGTCGGTTGTAACGTCGAAAACGTGGCCTATCCCGAAGGAACCTGCGCCGAAGCCGGTGCTATCGCAGCCATGGTCGCAGCAGGGGACACCCAATTCACCGATATCACCGTGATCGCTGACAGCCCGGTACCTGTCACGCCCTGCGGTGGGTGCCGTCAGAAAATGTTCGAATTCGCCAGCCCTGATGCCAAGGTCACGCTGGCTTCGCTTTCCGGGGAAACCGTGACGATGGCCGTGGCCGATCTTTTGCCGGGCGCTTTTGTTAAATCCCAGATGGATCGGGCCTGACATGGAAGCTCGTGCAATTATCGAAAAACTGCGGGATGATGCTGAACCAACGCAAGCCGAAATGAATTGGTTCGCGGCAGGGTTGGCTAATGGCGCTGTCACCGATGCTCAGGCCGGAGCGTTTGCAATGGCGGTGTGCTTGCGCGGTCTTTCAGAAGAAGGTCGCGTGGCACTGACGCTTGCGATGCGCGACAGCGGTGATGTTCTGAATTGGGACATTGGTCGTCCAGTCGTCGACAAGCATTCCACGGGTGGCATCGGCGATTGTGTTTCGCTTTTGTTGGCACCGTTGTTGGCCGCAGTCGGGGTTGCCAATCCGATGATCTCGGGACGCGGGTTAGGACACACGGGCGGCACCCTTGATAAGCTGGAGGCCATTCCCGGTGTTTCGACAGAGGTAAACGAAGCGCAGTTCCGGCGGATCGTTGGCGAGACGGGAAGCGCTATCGTTTCTGCCAGCAACCGCATCGCACCTGCCGACAAGCGCCTTTACGGTATTCGTGATGTGACGGGCACGGTGGAAAGCATCGATCTGATCACCGCGTCCATTTTGGCGAAAAAACTGGCGTCAGGCCTTAATGGTCTGATATTGGACGTAAAATGCGGATCAGGGGCGTTTATGAAAACGGCCGAGGACGCAGGCGTTCTAGCCAGATCATTGGTCAGCACTGCCAAGGGGGCAGGGTGCCCGACCGTGGCTTTGATCACCAATATGGACCAACCTTTGGCCGCTGCGGCGGGCAACGCGTTGGAAGTCGCTGAGGTTATGCGGGCGCTGACCGAACCCAAAAACTCGCGCCTTGTTGAACTGACATTGGCACTTGGCGCCGAGCTTTTGGTTTTGGCCGGCACGGAAACCGCCCGGGAAGTGGCTGCCGTCAAGCTGCGCGATGCGTTGCAAACAGGGGCGGCGGCGACGTCCTTTGATGCGATGATTGCGGCCTTGGGCGGGCCAGTTGATTTCAGCAACGACTGGCGCGCACGATTGCCTGAGGCGAACGTGATCCGCGAGATTGCCGCGCCAACCCCGGGCAATGTCGCTGCGATAGATGGCCATGCCATCGGAATGGCTGTGGTCCGTTTGGGCGGTGGAAGGATGCGGGACGGAGATCGCATTGAACCGTCGGTCGGGTTCTCGGATATCGTGGGCCTTGGCGCTCGGATCGAAAAAGGCCAGCCCTTGGCGACACTGCACGCAACCAATGAAAAATCCGCAATCGCCGCCGAACGGGCTTATCTGTCGGCTATCAGAATGGGCGAACCTATGGCTGCACCACCTCTTGTGATCGACAGGATCGACTGATGGCGCGGGCGTTTCTGGTTGTTTTGGACAGTGTCGGAATTGGCGGTGCACCGGACGCGGATCAGTTTTTCAACGGCCAGACCCCCGATACCGGCGCAAACACGCTGGGTCATATCATGGAAGCTTGCGCTACTGATGCTGCGTCGGACGGACGGTCCGGCGCGCTTAATATCCCAAACCTTAGTCGTCTGGGCATTTCTGCAGCCATCCGTCTTGCAAATGATCTACCCGAGGTGGGTCAACCGATGCCGATGGGTCTTTGGGGTGCTGCGACCGAGATATCGAAGGGTAAGGATACGCCCTCGGGCCATTGGGAACTGGCGGGCGTTCCGGTTCCTTGGGATTGGCACTATTTCCCCGACACCAGTCCCGCATTTCCGCATGATGTCAGCGCTGAAGCCGCGCGGCTTGCTGAGACCGACGGTATCTTGGGCAATTGTCACGCCAGCGGGACCGAGATCATCGAACGCTTGGGCGCAGAACACCTGCGCACCGGATGGCCAATTTGCTATACATCGGTCGACAGCGTTCTGCAGATTGCAGCTCATGAAGAGCGTTTTGGTTTAACCCGACTGCTGGACCTCTGCCGAGACCTTGCACCGATGCTTCACGATATGCGGGTTGGGCGGATTATTGCACGGCCATTCGTGGGCGAAGACGGGGCTTTCGAACGAACCCAGAACCGTAAGGATTTCGCAATCAGAACGCCTGCGCCGACCTTGTGCGATTGGGTGTCGGATGCTGGTGGAAAGGTCTATGGCATTGGAAAGATAGGGGATATCTTCTCGATGCAAGGCATTGATGATGTCGTCAAAGGGCCGGATGCCGAATTGATGGAGCATCTGATCCGTCTTGTGGGCGAGGCCGAAGATGGCAGCCTAACCTTCGCCAATTTCGTCGAGTTCGATACCAACTTCGGCCATCGCCGCGATGTCTCGGGCTATGCGCGTGCGCTTGAATGGTTCGATGCGGCACTACCACGTGTGTTCGACAAGATGCGTGCCGATGATCTGATCCTCTTCACGGCAGATCATGGCAACGATCCAACTTGGATCGGTACAGACCACACTCGCGAGCGCGTGCCGGTTGTAGGATATGGCGTGGGCGCGCGTGCGATCGGCCATGTGGGATTTGCCGATGTTGGCGCTTCGATTGCGGCTCATCTGGGTGTCGACGCCCAAGGCCACGGCCAAAGTTTTTTGTGACACGAAAAGGGAGCGATCATGAGCGGAAATCTGACAATCGTTGACCATCCATTAGTGCAACACAAGCTGACGCTGATGCGCGAAGTGGGCACTCCGACCGCCGTGTTCCGTCAGTTGCTTCGTGAAATCAGCACGCTTTTGGCCTACGAGGTGACACGGAACCTCGACATGACCTCGCGCCAGATCACAACGCCGCTACAGGAAATGAACGCGCCGGTTCTGGCTGGCCGCAAGCTGGCTTTGGTGTCGATTTTGCGGGCCGGAAACGGGCTTTTGGATGGCATGCTGGATCTGATCCCTTCGGCACGCGTTGGTTTCGTCGGGCTTTATCGCGACGAACAAACACTGGAGCCCGTGCAATATTATTGCAAACTGCCCGGCGAGATTTCGGATCGGCTTGTAATTGCCGTGGACCCTATGCTGGCCACGGGCAACAGTTCGGTCGCTGCGATTGACCTGATCAAAGAAGAAGGGGCGACGAACATTCGCTTTCTGTGTTTGCTGGCGGCCCCTGAAGGGATTGCACGGATGCAAGAAGCGCACCCGGATGTGCCCATTGTCACAGCTGCCGTGGACGAACGCCTGAATGAAAAAGGCTATATCGTCCCGGGCTTGGGCGACGCGGGTGACCGGATGTACGGAACCAAATAGAGGCTATTCTTCGCAAATCCGCTGAAGCGCAATCCAATCACCATCTTCAAGGATTGGGGCTCCGGCAGTTGCACTGGCTTGGATCAGAGCTGTTGTACTTTCCCCGGAAAAATCGCGCGCATATGCGTAGGGTTCTGTCTGTACCCCCGCTGCGTTGAACTGCGCGATCAGCCCGGNATCCGGGACCGCACTTGGTGCGGCCGCGATCACGCCTTCGGCCATGCGTTCTAACGCTGTCTCGGGCACCCGGCCTTGGGACAAAAGCACCAGCGCCGCGCGGAACCCAGCAAACTCAAGCATATGCGCTAGGGGGTCTTTGAATTGCCGCCGAAGATCTTCGGCCAAAATATATCCTGCCAAAACCTCGGGGGATTCAAAATCCTCGACTAAAGTGTGCGAAATCAGAATTGTGCCACCGGGCAAATGGGCGGTGTTGGTTAAGGCCGAGGGCAAGACAACAAGTCGCGTCGTTTCGGTGTTAAACAACCGCGCACTCAAATTTTCCAAGGCGCGCAGACCCGAAGGGGCAGCGCATGGCATACCGGCCACGCGGTCCATTTCGGTCAAGAGTTGGTCTCCGATCGTTGCGCGCGCAACATCGGGGACCAGCGAGGCGGTGTAGCGAATAATCGCACCCGGCAGCCAGAATGCGGCTGCCGCCAAAATTAAAACACCGATGCCAAGGGTCAGAAAGCTAGGAAGCCTGCTGCCACGTTGGGTGCCGCGCCGAATGGATTTCAGAACCTTTTCGACGGCATCGACCATCTCGCCTTCTGCAATTTCAAGCGTTTCGGTGGATTCGTCGCCGGGCCGATAGATTGCTGGTCGTTCGCGGGGATTAAGACGTACAATCGCAGGAAGAGACCAATGGGTCAGCGCTGTGCCATTCCCAGCCGAAATGGTGATGGTGGCCTCGCCGATTGAAACGATCACATCCTGACGCTGCGCTTCGGGATGCGCACGCCAAATGCCTTCGGTCTCAAGCCGCTGGTATTTCGCCAGTACGGTCACGCCGCAATTCTCCCCCTCTTTGAGGGCACTTTAGCCCAAGCGCTTACCCCCTACAATCGCGTCCAGCGCTTGCCACGCACGGTTTCAAGCCTTAGCAGGGGACAAGCAAATAAAGGTGCATTCTATGGCGGATGATCCGAAATCTCTTGTCTCGACGACTTGGCTGGCCGATCACTTACACGATCCGGATCTGCGGGTCTTGGATGGGTCGTGGTATTTGCCCGCCATGAACCGTAATGCGCGCGCCGAGTACGAAGACGCTCACATTCCCGGTGCGCGGTTTTTCGACATTGACGAGATAAGCGATCACCGCTCGGAGTTGCCGCACATGGTTCCGCCGGTCGAAAAATTCATCAGCCGGATGCGGGCTATGGGGGTGGGCGACGGCCATCAGGTTGTTGTCTATGATGGCGCAGGATTACTTTCGGCGGCACGGGTCTGGTGGTTGTTTAGATTGATGGGCAAGACCGACATTGCGGTTTTGGATGGCGGGCTTCCCAAATGGAAAGCCGATGGTCATGGCGTCGAAGATACGCCGACCGTCATGCGCGACAGGCACATTACGGTTAGTGTGCAGAACCAGCTTGTAAAGGATGTCACGCAGGTCGCGGCTGCGTCCAAGCTGGGGGACTACGAGATTATTGACGCGCGCTCAAAGGGTCGATTTCTGGGAGAGGAAGCGGAGCCCCGTGCAGGGCTACGCTCGGGCCATATACCGGGATCGAAGTCGGTCCCTTTCCAACAGCTTTTGAACGACGATGGCACGATGAAAGCCGAAGCTGCGTTGAAGTCGGTCTTTGAAGACGCCGGCGTTGATCTTGGTAAGCCGGCGATCACAACCTGCGGATCTGGTATGACGGCGGCCATTCTAAGCCTTGCGCTGGAACAGATCGGTCATCGAAACCATGCACTGTATGACGGATCATGGGCCGAATGGGGCATGTATGACGATCTGAAGGTAGAAACCGGATGACGCTTCAAAAAGCCGGAACAAAGGTCGATTACACTGTCACCTACCTTGAGATGAATGCCTGCCCGTCCTTCGACTGGCCGCATTTGCCACTTGGCTCGACAGCCGCCTTGCTGAGAGCGGAAAATCCGCCTGTTTGGTGGTTTTTGACGCTTTATGACGCGGTTGGCCGGGATTATGCGTGGGAAGATATCCACACTTGGGAGCACGCCAAGATCAAGGGCTGGCTGACCCAAGACACTATGACGCTTTACACATTGCTGGATCATGGCTGGCCGCAGGGATTTTTCATGTTGGAAGATCAAGGTGATGGCATTTGTGATCTGGCCTATTTCGGCATGGTGCCCGAAGCCGTTGGACGTGGCCTGGGCAGCTGGCTTTTGAAGACGGCGATCCTGACGGCATGGGACCGGGACGGTATTCGGAAGCTGACTGTGAACACTTGCACCTTGGATCATCGGCGTGCTCTTGCGCTTTACCAGAAAAACGGGTTCATGCCGGTCCGACGGGAAGAGAATTCGCGCGTTCTGACCCGTGATCGTGATCTTTCGCGTGTACCCAGTTGAGGACTTTACATGCTGACCGACCTGACGCCGCAACCGGCTGACAAAATCTTAGAGCTGATGCAGATGTTTCGCGAGGACACGCGAAGCCAGAAGATCGATCTGGGTGTAGGGGTTTACAAGAATGCCCAAGGCGTCACGCCGGTGATGCGCGCCGTGAAAGCAGCGGAACGGCGGTTGGTCGAAGAGCAAACGACAAAAAGCTATACCAGCTTGATCGGGGATCCGGCCTATACGGCTGCTTTGCGCGATTTGGTTTTGGGTGACAGTGTCAGCGCGGACCGGGTGGCGGTGGCTGGAACCCCGGGGGGGACGGGTGCGCTTCGCCAAGGGTTCGAACTGGCCCGTTACGGCGAGGCTGGGACAACGGTTTGGCTGTCGTCGCCGACCTGGCCAAACCACCCGACGATCGTTCAGTATCTGGGCATTCCGATGCGGCCCTATCGGTACTTTGACACTGAGAGCCGGGGCGTGGATTTCGACGGTATGCTAAGCGACCTTAAGGGCGCAAAAGCTGGTGATCTGGTCTTGCTCCATGGGTGTTGTCATAATCCGACGGGAGCCAACCTAACGCCAGAGCAATGGGGTCAAGTTGCTGATCTGTTGGAACAAACCGGCGCGGTGCCTTTCGTGGACATCGCCTATCAGGGGTTTGGCGACGGGCTGGATGAAGACGCTTACGGCGTGCGTCTGTTGGCGTCGCGGATGCCTGAGATGATCATTGCGGCGAGTTGTTCGAAGAACTTTGGGGTTTACCGGGACCGGGCCGGGTTGCTGATGGCGATCACGCCTGATGCTGCGTCTCATGGTCAGGCGCAGGTGACTTTGTCGTTCTTGAATCGGCAGAATTATTCCTTTCCGCCGGATCATGGAGCGCGGGTGGTTCAGATGATTTTGGACGACGATGCGCTTCGCGCAGATTGGAAGGCCGAGCTGGAAGATGTTCGTCTGGGCATGTTGGGTTTGCGCCAACAGTTGGCGGACGAGTTGCGGCAAAGGACAAACTCTGATCGCTTTGATTTTATTGCGAAACATCGGGGTATGTTCTCGCGGACCGAGATCACGCCTGAGCAGGTGCTGGCTTTACGCGAGGAGCACGGCATCTACATGATCGGGGACAGCCGGATGAATGTGGCCGGTCTGAACGCGGAAACCGTGCCGCTTTTGGCTGCAGCCATGGTGGCCGTCGGGGCTTAATCTGAGTGTCCGTTGCCCATCGGTATAGTATCGGTATCACGTCGGTATTGCGTCGGTGCCTCTAGCTGCCCTGAGGCCACCTGCTACCAGATGTGGTGTTTGCTAGTCTGATGGTTAACAACGTGTTTGCGCCGCGTTTTTGCGCGTCGCGACGGGCGAGAGGGCTTTGCCCCCTCGCGCTCCCCCAGGATATTTTTGGCCAGATGAAGGGACGCACGGCGATGGCCTGCGGTCTGATCAAGGCGGCGTCCGGTCTGTTTTAGCCGTTTTCGCGCAGCACTGTTCCTGCCAGATAGAGCGATCCGCAGATCAACACCCGTGCCGTCGGGTCTTTGGTCGTAATGTCGTTTAGCGCGTCTTGGACCGAGGCGGCGATATGTGCGGGCAGGCCGACGCTTTTGGCGGCTTCGGCGGTGTCTTCGGCCGAGAGGGTCGCGGTTTCGCCGGGAATGGCGACGGCGTGGAGGCTTTCGGCAATATTGGCCAGAGGTGCGAGGTAGCCGGTGACGTCTTTGGTCGAGAGCATGCCGCAGATCAGATAGGTTGGCCGTTTGGGCATTTTGGAAAACGTTGCAACCAGTGCTTTCGCGGCGGCGGGGTTGTGGCCCCCATCCAGCCAAAGTTCCGCTTTGAGCGCGCTGTCGGTCAGGGGACCAGACTGCAACCGCTGCATGCGCGCAGGCCAAAAGGCCTGAGTGACGGCGCCTTGGCAAGCCTCATCTGCGAACCCAAGATGGCGGAGTGCGGCGATGGCCATGCCTGCGTTGCCGATTTGGTGTGGGCCGCGCAGGTTGGGCAGGGGCAGGTCCAAGAGACCGGTTTCATCCTGAAAGATCATCCGTCCACGTTCTTCCCAAGCGTGCCAATGCTGACCATGGGCAATGACGGGCGCGCTCAGCTTGGCGGCGACCTCTTCGATGACTGCGAGGCCTTCATCATGCTGAGGCCCCACAACGACCGGCACGCCGCGTTTTATGATTCCGGCTTTTTGGTAAGCAATCTCAGCCACGGTATTGCCAAGAAACTGCTGATGATCCAAGTCGACCGTGGTGATCACCGTTAGCTTTGGGTCGGGGATGACGTTTGTGGCGTCGTGGCGACCGCCCAAACCGACTTCCAGCAAGGTCCAATCCGCATGGGTTTCCTTAAAGGCCAGAAATGCAGCGACCGTGGTGATCTCGAAATAGGTGATCGTTTCGCCACCATTGGCGGCATAGACCTTGTCGAGAAGCGCCGTCAGATTTGCTTCGGAGATGAGCTTGCCTGCGACGCGAATGCGTTCGTGGAACCGCGCCAGATGAGGGGATGTGTAGGCGTGGGCACGTTGACCGTCAGTTTCCAACCCGGCGCGGATCATGGCTTGGGTTGACCCTTTGCCGTTGGTGCCTGCCAGATGGATCACGGGCGGCAGTTGCAGATGGGGATTGCCGACAGAGTTCAGGCAGCGCCCCATGCGATCAAGGGTCAGATCGATCACCTTGGGATGCAGGCGCATCATCCGTTCAAGAACGGCATCGGAAGATGTGAAGCTGGTCATGAGCGTTTACCGGTTGTCAGGTTTCGGCGGGCTGCGCACCGGCGTCGTCACTGTCGGTTGCATCCTCGGCAACTGGTGAGGGGGCTGGCAAGTCGCCTTTGACGGGGGGTGGCATGTTCAAGAGCATTCGCGTGATCCGAACCAGTTCTTCTTTCAGATCGCGGCGGTGAGTCACGCGGTCTAACATGCCGTGATCCAAAAGATATTCCGCGCGTTGAAAGCCTTCGGGCAGTTTTTCGCGGATCGTCTGTTCGATCACACGGGGGCCTGCAAAGCAGATCAGCGCGTTGGGTTCAGCGATATGGACATCGCCCAGCATCGCGTAGGACGCCGTGACCCCCCCCGTTGTTGGATGGGTCAGGACCACAATGTAAGGCAGGCCTGCCTCGCGGACCATTTCAACAGCAACTGTGGTGCGGGGCATCTGCATCAAGGACAGAATGCCCTCTTGCATCCGGGCTCCGCCTGCGGCCGAGAACAAGATCAGGGGGCGTTTGCGTTCGACGGCGCGTGTTGCAGCTGCGATGATCGCATTGCCCACGTACATGCCCATCGAGCCGCCCATGAAGTTGAAGTCCTGACAGGCGGCGATGATTGGGGTGCGACCGATCTCGCCTTCGGCCACGATCATGGCTTCTTTTTCACCGGTGTCGCGTTGGGCGGCTTTCAGGCGGTCCGGGTATTTCTTTTGATCGCGAAATTGCAGCGGATCTGCATTGGGTTTCGCGACCGGAATTTCGGTGAAGACGCCGTTGTCAAACAGCGAAATGAGACGATCCCGCGCGGTAAGCGGCATGTGGTGATCACAGCTTGTGCAAACCCCAAGGTTTTCGGTCAGTTCGCGGTGAAACAGCATCGTCCCGCATTCTGGGCACTTGGACCACAGGTTTTCAGGCACTTCCCGGCGCGAGAAGAGCGAATTTATGGTGGGTCGGACGTAGTTCGAAATCCAGTTCATGGGCCTGCCCGGTTTGGTTTCAAATTAGTTAAGCCGAGCAGGCCGGAAATGCAATCATCTGGCAAGAACTCGGCGGATCAAAAGCCAGACAAGGACGACGATCACGATGTCGAGGACGAACAGGGGGGAAAGATGTGTGATTTGATCGAGAGCGATGGATGATTTGAACAAGGCAAGGCCAGAAAGGGTGCTTTGTGAAGAGATGAGCAGGATGGCGAGTGTGTTGTTGGCAAAGTGGAAGCCCCAAGCGGCACCAATGCTGCCTGTTCTTGCTGTCAGGTCAGCTGCCATGACGCCGAAGGCGAATGTGGCCAGAAGGATGTAAGTAGCTAAAGCTGTTGAGTATTCCGGCGTGAGGTGGAGCAGCGCGAAGAGGATAGAAGGCAGAAGCAGCCACCAAACCGGAGATTTAAAGCGTGCGGCCAGTTGAGACTGGAGATAGCCGCGAAACAGGATCTCTTCGGCACCGGTTTGAACGAGGATGCCTAAAAGGGCGAGTGGAAGCCAGGATATCCAAGCGATGGGGTCGAGGTTCAGGCTTGGTGAGTCAAGGAATGGCATACCAATGACCTGCAGAAAGGCCATTGCAGCGAAAGTCAGACCGGCGGCAATTGCGAAGTGTCTGAGGGTTTTTGCGCCTGCGCCGAAGAGTGAGGCGGGGCGTCTTTTGTGCCATAAGGCTGCCGCGACAAACGTGCCAAGTGCCAGACCCGCGATCAAAAAGAGGTTGAGAATGACGCTTTCGGGGCGGTGGGTTTCCAGAACCGCTAGTCTTAGAACAGCGTCGGTGTCAGGTGTGTCCAGCAGGCGGCGGGTGATCAGCACCAGCGCGCCGAACCACACGAACAGTACGACGACGATCGTGATAACGCCCAGTATTAGTCGCCAGAGGGCGGGGCGGTGTCGGGCCGTGTTGATCATGGGGTCGAAGGAGGCGTAACTCATGGGCGGCACCCTAAGCGTCATTGCGTGGGCGTCAACGCGGGAAGTCGCCGGTGCCGTTGGATTTTTCAGGGCTTCACCTTGCCGTGCCTGCCCGTGCCGTCTATTGCTTTTTCGCGAGATAGGGGAGGCCAGCCATGCTTAAGAAAAAGTTCGACAAATCCAATTTGCCAAGTCGTCATGTGACCGAAGGTCCGGCGCGGGCACCGCATCGGTCTTACTATTATGCCATGGGGATTTCTGAAGAAGAGATCGCGCAGCCCTTTATCGGCGTTGCGACCTGCTGGAACGAAGCAGCACCCTGCAACATTTCGCTGAACCGTCAGGCACAAGCCGTGAAGATGGGCGTGAAAGAAGGCTTTGGGACGCCGCGCGAATTTACCACCATCACCGTAACCGATGGTATCGCGATGGGCCACGAAGGCATGCGCTCTTCCTTGGCGTCTCGCGAGGCGATTGCGGACACGGTTGAACTGACCATGCGGGGTCATTGCTATGACGCGATCGTTGGACTTGCGGGCTGCGATAAGTCGCTGCCGGGGATGATGATGGCGATGGTGCGTCTGAACGTTCCGTCGGTCTTTATCTATGGCGGGTCGATCATGCCGGGCCGCTACGAGGGCCGTGATGTTACGGTTCAGGACGTCTTTGAAGCCGTGGGACGGCATCAGGCGGGCCAGAACTCGGACGAAGAACTGCGCGCTTTGGAAAAGGTTGCTTGCCCCTCGGCGGGTGCTTGTGGCGGTCAGTTCACGGCCAACACCATGGCTTGTGTGTCCGAAGCGATTGGCCTTGCTTTGCTGAATTCTTCCGGTGCGCCAGCGCCTTACGAGAGCCGCGATGCTTATTCGACGGCGTCTGGCCTTGCGGTTATGGAGTTGTTGGAGAAAAATATCCGTGCGCGCGACGTGGTGACCCGGAAGTCGCTTGAAAATGCAGCACGTGTTGTGGCCTGTACGGGTGGGTCGACCAATGCCGGTTTGCACTTGCCTGCGATTGCCCATGAAGCGGGTATTGATTTTGATCTGGACGATGTCTGCGACATCTTCCGTGACACACCTTACTTCGTTGATCTGAAGCCGGGCGGTCAATTCGTCGCCAAGGACCTCTACGAAGTCGGTGGCGTCCCAGTGGTGATGAAAGAGTTGCGCAAAGCTGGCCTGATCCACGAAGAGTGCATCACTGCCAACGGTGTCACCATGGGCGAAATGCTGGATACCGTTGAAGGCGACGCTGATGGTCGCGTGATCTATCCCATTGAAAATCCCATCACTAAAACTGGTGGTGTCGTTGGCCTGAAGGGCAATTTGGCCCCCGAAGGTGCCATCGTGAAAGTTGCTGGCATGTCGGACGAAGAGCAGGTTTTCAGCGGTCCTGCGCGTGTTTTTGAATGCGAAGAAGACGCGTTCGAGGGTGTGAAAGCTCGCACCTATAAGGAAGGTGAAGTTCTTGTTATCCGCAATGAAGGCCCCGCAAGTGGCCCCGGAATGCGCGAAATGCTGGCCACGACGGCGGCTTTGTCGGGCCAAGGCATGGGCAAGAAGGTTGCTTTGATCACGGACGGTCGGTTCTCGGGCGCGACGCGGGGGTTCTGCGTGGGTCACGTTGGGCCGGAAAGTGCGCGCGGGGGGCCGATTGGCAAGTTGCAGGACGGCGATATGATCACGATCAATGCGCTGACGGGTGAAATCAGCGTTGATCTAACTGACGAAGAGATCGAGGCGCGGGTCTATACGCCGCGGGAATCGATTTACACGTCCGGTGCGATTTGGAAATTCGCCAAACTTGTTGGCCCAACTCGTTTGGGCGCGGTGACGCATCCCGGCGCTAAGGAAGAAAAACACATTTATGCCGACCTTTAAATTCTGGGCGGTGGTAGGGCTTTTGGCTTTACCGGGCTGCACCGAAAGTTTTAATCCGACCCGTGCGGTGTCGACGCAGATCGAATTGCCAGATGGTATGATTATCGCGGGCGCAAATGGCTGGTGTGTTGATCCTTCGGTCAGTCGCGCTGGCGGGGATACGGCTGTTATTGTGTTAGGCAGTTGCGCGGCCATTGGTCAGGATGCATTGGGCCCGCGCCCGAGCGTTCCGGGTGTGGTGACGGTTTCGGTGGAACGCGAACAGCTTGATGCACCAACTCCGCTGGAGTTGGAGAGCTTTTTCGTGTCTGACACCGGGCGCGCTGCTTTGGCGCGTGACGGGCAGGCCGGAAGCGTCGATATTTTGGAAACACGCGCAGGCGAAGATCGGTTCATCATGCAAACCGAGGACCGAAGCGCGCTTCCGGGTGCTTCGCCGATGACGTGGCGCGGGCTTTTCGATCTGGACGGACGGTTTGTGTCGGTTTCGCTTTACGGGCTTTCCGACCAACTCATTGAACCCGAGGATGGTTTGGCGACGGTCGAAGCGCAGGTCGACCAGTTGATCGCCATCAACACGCCTTGAGGGGCGAGTTATCCACATAAAGTTAACGGATCGAAGCTGACCAGCTGTTGCCTAGATATGGTGGTCACGTCTAAGGTATGCGCTAATCCATGTGGGTGAGCTGAATGGCCGGACCTTTGGCAGGTTTGATCGAAAAACGCACATTGCGCCGCTGGCGGAATGCGGCGGAGCGTGTCGAAAACCTTGAGCCGACGGATCTGAAAGCGCTGCGGAACCGCGCGAAGGCGTTAAGCCGACAGGTGGATCGTGTGCTGCATGTGGCTGAGGGTCGGCTTGCGTTGCCAATCGTGCGGCAAGCGGCCATTCGCCGGCCAATGCATTCCGATTGGGCTTGGCGTCCAGAGTTATGGCGTGGCCCTGTAAAGCCAAATGGTTTTGCGTCGATTGAGACCAAAACCCCCGTTGGGCGTGAAGCAAAAGTGTTCCACGATTGCATGTTAAGCGAAATCGCGCTTCGCCAAGTCCGAAACACGCGGGCCGAAGATGTTGCGGCTTATGGGGTTCGCTTGGATGTTTTTCGCTTTGATGGATCGTTTTTAAGTCTAGTGGTGGATCTTCCGCCCGAGGGTGTCGATGGCTTGTCGCGGCGTCACTTGATGCGCCTTGAAATCCGCGTGGAAACCGAGAAACCGTTGGAGATTTTCGGACGGCTCAATATACGGCATGGCCCGAATGTGGAACAATTGGTGCGAGAATTCGAAGCCTCAAACGGGGAATTCACGGTTGAGTTTGACCTGGCGGCAACGCGGATGAACGAAACCCGGGTGGAACGGGCTTGGCTTGATTTGATTTTTGAAGGACCGGAAATGAATGAAATCGTCCTGCGCGATGTGACGTTAAGTCGTCGCCCCCGCGCGGAATTCTGATCGAGAGGACTGGCGCTCTGTCCGAGATGACGCTGACACGGATGCGATTGGCAGAAGGGGTCTGGGAAGGGCTTCTTTCGGTACGGGATGCCTCCGTGCCGCGATTGCGTTTGTTGCATCAGGATCAGGTGTTGGGCGAGCCGGAAACGATTGAGGCCGGACAAGACCCAAGCGGGCTTTCCAAGTGGCTGGTGCGGTTCCGCCTGCCGGTGGAACGTTTGTCGGATGGTGTTCAGACCTTCGTGATCGAAGATGCTGAGACGGGCGATGCTTTGGCCCATGAAACATTGGTGGCTGGCGAAGTTCTGGATGACGACATTCGCGCCGAAGTGTCACTGTTGCGGGCTGAACTTGATATGTTGAAGCGTGCCTTCCGCCGACATTGTTCGGAAGATACGCTTTAGAACTGGTTGAACTGGCGACGGAGTTTTACGTTTCGGCCAGAACGAACCTTTTGTCACAATAGCCGCATTCGACCCAACCGGTGTCTTCTTTGATGGATAACCAGACGCGAGGATGTCCAAGAGGTCCTTCACCGCCGTCACAGTGAATGCGTGTTGTTGAGACGGTTTCGATCTCGGGCGGTTGTTGGTTATTGGCGTTGTCGATGTTCATTTTGACGACGTTCCTGTGGTTCCGGTGCCAGACTGTTCAGCGTTAGGGCTTGCTAACGCCAAGTGGTTACGAATTCAACATCCGACCCAATGGGCGACCGGCTAAGATATGCAGGTGAAAATGCGGAACGTCCTGAACACCGTTCTGGCCAGCATTCGAAATAATCCGATACCCGTCGCCTTGATCCGGTGTGACACCTAATTCACCACAGATGGTTCCAAAGCAACGCCAGAAATCCGCGATTTCGGCATCGCTGGCGGAAGCGGCGAAATGATCTGCCGTGACATAAGCCCCTTTCGGGATGACCAGGACATGATGCGGGGCTTGCGGCTGAATGTCGTTGAAGGCCAACGTATGCTCGGTTTCTTTGACGGTACCGTTCGGGATCTCGCCCCGTAGGATTTTCGCAAAGATATTTTGGTCGTCATAGGTGTAGGACATATGTGTTCTCATTCGACAAAGAGGTGATCATTCGACGCGATCTTATGCGCCTGCGCGGGGTCAAGGCCGAGGAAACTTGCCAAAGGACCGGCGTTTTCATCGGGGCTCGCTTTTTCTTTGATCCGGTAGAATTCGGGAAAGTTTTGATCGCGGATCGAATCAAGCTCGCGGTAGACATCATTGCGGATCGTTGGCAGCAGCGTATTGAAGGTTTCGGGCGAAGTATGTTCGCCTGCCAGTCCAACACGTTTCGCGTGGCCTTCAAGATAAGCATCAGAGTAGTGGCAATCGATTTCGAGCAACCGGGTTTCGCTGCGGTCGCTGTAGAAGTCTTTGAAAAGTTCAAGGTTCGCGGGATCCAAGCAGATCAATAACTGTTCTGTCCCGTAATATTCGAACAGCATTCGCATCAGGGCGCGACGATGACGCGTGCGCTTGGCTAGGGTGGCTTGGATACCGCCAAGATCGGGCAGAGATGTTGCTTCTTCGTCAAAGAGGTATTCGATGGCAGGCATGTTCGATACCGAACCGATCTGGTCCAATAGCCGTTTTGCCACATGCCATTTCTTGCAACTCACGATCAGCAGCGTTCGGTCGCGGCCAATGGTCGAATCCTTTTCCCAGAACCGTGGCGCAAACCGTTCACCGATTCGTCCCTGACCGGTCAGGAAGGTGAAAAGACGCTGCCCTTCGTCGGACAGGCGGAAGTTGATATCGCGCTCATGGTAAAGCGCGCCCAGCTTGGCTTTCAGATCAAAGGCCTCGGGGCTGATCTTGCGGGCAAAGAGATAATCTTGAGCCAAGAGCATGTCGTAGTGATCGTTGTAGAACGTGACCGGCATTCCATAGTCTGAGAACATCAAGAAGGTCAGCGTGCGGTTCTCGATTTCGGCCTCGGGGATAAGGTGGCGGACAAGGGTCTGGAAAAACGTTTCGTCCGGTATCCACGTGGTTCGGAAAAATCGAATAACGTCGCGACGGGCGGCGCAGAAATCCAGAATGGCTTCGATCGTTTGACGGCGTAGACACCACCATTGGCTGCCGATCATCATTTTAATATCGCTGGGTATCTTGCGTGTGAGGTTCAGACGTTCTTGCGTCTTGAGCGACGCATAGAACATTTTGGACTGCGTGCGTTCGTTGAACCAATGCCGATAGATCAGTCGTTCTTCCTTGAGCCCGGTCTTAATCCAGTCGGATTCGAAGAAGTCGTGGCTTTCAATGAAATCCACATCATGACGCTCAAGGAAACTGTGTGCATATTGAGCCGTCTTCACGGGCATGCAATCGCCTGAAAGCATGTAGAAATGTGTGGCCCGTGGAAAGGCATCAACTGCGGCCTGAACCGCGAGAAGCGTGGCTTGTACAAGGCTCCACTCTCCCCAACCGCATTTTTCCCTTGTCTTGGGGAAGACCACGTTGGGGTTGTCGGCCAATTCTGCGCGTAGTTCATCGTAATCTGACTTTTTCGCCCGTGCATCAAAGTGGATTGCCATGACGTCACCCATATCCGTCAACTGGCGTGCCTGATCGATGATCGAAGCAACATTCTTATGGCAAAGAAGAATATAGGCGATCTGCGCCACGTCGTGTTCCGTCCTGTCGTTGGCCTGCTTTGATGTGTAGACACTGCAAAGGATTGAAGAAAGCTCAGAAATTTGCTTTCTATCATCCAAGGCCCTTTTGCACGGGTAGGGCGATTGTTTTGAAAGGTTTTCAACGGATGGGTTTTCCCGGCACATGGATGACGGAAAGTGAAAGTGTGCTTTATCGAGTGGTTCCGAAGTGCGCATGTTCAACAATTGGGCAGATTATGTACTTTTCTGACCATGGTGTCTTCTTTGACGGTGACATTCATGACACCCGTGAAGGGCTGCACAAGTGGGCCCAAGACGATAGTAAGGCACCGATTGAAAACAACGTCCGTAAGAAGGACACCTTTGCTTTTACCTTTGTCCGCAATCCCTACACGCGGATTCTATCGTCGTTTTTCGACAAGATTTGTGGCACGCAGCGCAATGGGCGG
The DNA here is from genome assembly GCA_028097405.1 of Paracoccaceae bacterium. Lineage (GTDB taxonomy): Bacteria > Pseudomonadota > Alphaproteobacteria > Rhodobacterales > Rhodobacteraceae > CALKXV01. The sequence goes on from JAOHEK010000002.1 coordinate 18,222, forward strand.
CGGTATCGCGGCAACCTGATCCCGCAGTTGGCGCAGAACTATGGTGTCGAAGTCGAAGGCGAGTTTGACCAGATCGCCATGTTCCGGCGTTTCTTGTTATTTGCGCGCGACACCATCCAGTTTCGTAAGCCCATGGACCCTGACATCCACTGGTCCTCTATGTCGGGTCACATCGCGACGTTCATCACGAATGGTGGACGATATGATCGGATTCTGTGGACCGAGACATTTAACGACGGCATGCAGGATGTGTTGAATAATATCTCGGTCAAAGTACCCGTCGATCTGTCGGACATTCCGCGTTTTAACGAAAGCGAAGGTCACGGGCCGAAACGGGCGTATCCGGTCGAAGATTTTTTTGACGACCTGTCGATGCATCTTATGTACGAAATTTACAAACGGGATTTCGAACTGTTTCGGTATGATTTTGAAAACCCGGCCAATGCTTCGCCGCTGGGTGAAATTGATTTAGCTCTGGTCCACAAAAAACTGGGCGGGTGAAAGCAGTGCGAATCGCCCGACTGCTTCGGTGCAGAAGTTCTGGAATCCACTCAAGCGGTCGGTTTATCCACGGAACTCGCCACAATTTTCTTCCGAATTCAGCGCATTAGTCGGTGTTTTCCGCTAGAATCAGCAATAGGGATCTTCCGCAAACGCGTCTTTGCGATATAGTTCAGTTCATCATGAGGTCAAGAATGACCCGCTAAGCATTATAAAGGGGGGGACGATGATAAGATCCGAACTGGTACAGAAAATAGCCGATGAGAACCCTCACTTGTATCAGCGAGACGTCGAACGTATCGTCGGTACCATATTCGATGAGATTATCGAGGCCATGTCCAAAGGGGACCGTGTAGAGTTACGCGGGTTTGGGGCCTTTTCAGTGAAAAAGCGAGACGCACGTGTCGGTCGGAACCCGCGGACTGGCACAAGCGTTTCGGTGGATGAAAAACATGTGCCGTTCTTCAAGACCGGTAAGCTTTTGCGGGATCGTTTGAACGGAAAAGCCTGATGCGTTTAATACGCCTTTTCATACTGGGCATTATCGCAATTGCCCTGATTATCGTTGCGATTGCCAATCGTGAACCGCTGACTTTCCGGCTTTTGCCGGACGAACTGTCGCGCCTTGTTGGGTTCAACTGGGATATTACTCTGCCCACATTTGCCATCCTTTTTGTTGCTGCCATCGTTGGTGTCGCCCTTGGTTACCTGTTGGAATGGGTGCGTGAACACAAACACCGCGCAACCGCAGTGACCGAGACCAAGGCGCGTCAGCGATTGGAACAGAAGGTCAAAGAGGTGGCACCGTCCGAGGAACAAGGCGACGATGTGCTTGCCTTGCTTGATGCTCGATAAAGTTTCGCTCGAAACGCTCTGACCAAGACGCTACACTGTGACCTATGGCTCAAAGCACCCGCGTAAAAATCTGTGGACTGTCCACGCCGGAAAGCCTTGACGCTGCCGTCAAGGCGGGCGCGGGTTATGTGGGTTTTGTCTTTTTCGAAAAGTCGCCCCGTAATGTGACCATCGATGCCGCGCGCGGGCTGGCGATCGAAGTGCCGCCGGGAATCGCCAAGGTGGCTTTGACAGTCGATGCAAGCGATGCCCAGTTGGAAGCGATCACCAACGTCGTCCCTTTGGATATGTTGCAGCTTCACGGTGTTGAGACGCCCGAGCGTGTGACAGAGGTGCGCGCCAAGTTCGGGCTGCCTGTCATGAAAGCGGTCGGGGTTTCTGATTCCGGAGACCTGACCAAGATCGATGCATATGCGGATGTTGCGGACCAACTTTTGATTGATGCGAAGCCACCCAAAGGGGGTGATCTTCCGGGGGGCAATGGTTTGGCGTTTGATTGGCGTTTGATTTCGAACCGGCGGTGGAGCCTGCCTTGGATGCTGGCTGGTGGTCTGACGCCCGATAATGTTGCCGAGGCGATTGCTTTGACCGGTGCGCGGCAGCTTGATGTGTCATCAGGCGTGGAAAGCAGCCCGGGACAGAAGGATGCGGGGCTGATCGCTCGGTTCTTGAAAAACGCGTGAGTAACGTCGGCTTTCGGGAAGCGGTATCGGGTGATGTGTCCTCGATTGCGGCTTTGCTTGCGGATGATGACTTGGGGCAGACGCGAGAGCAGCTTGATGATCCGGCCTATCTTGCGGCGTTTCAAGCGATGGAAAACGAGCCGCATAACACATTGATTGTCGGAGAGATCGAGGGCGTCGTCGTCGCGGTGTATCAGCTGACGGTGATTTCGGGGGTTTCGCTGAAGGGCACACGTCGGGCTCAGATCGAGGGTGTTCGCGTCGCGTCGCATTTGCGCGGCCAAGGCGTGGGGCGACTTTTGATCGAGGACGCGGAATATCGCGCCGGGTTGGAAGGTGCAGGGTTGATGCAGTTTACGACGAATGTTGCGCGCGAAAAAGCGCATCAGTTTTACAGCGACCTTGGGTATCAACCCAGCCATGTTGGATTCAAGAAACCGCTTTAAGACAAGGCGTTAGCGCCCGAAAAGCTCTTCCAGAATATTGATGATCACACGTTCAGCGTTATTACCACCAGAGGGTCTGGGCCGTTCTTGTCTGGTGGTTGGGGCCGCGGCGATCCGGTCTGGTATGGCCATGGGCAGAGGTGTAACTGGCGTTCCTTCTTGAACCCTAAGCATGGTTTCGCGCCAGATTTCGGCGGGTAGGCCCCCGCCTGTGACACCCGTTAAAGGGGTGTTGTCGTCATAACCCATCCAGACGCCAGCCACATAATCCGCCGTAAATCCAATGAACCAAGCGTCCCGCGCGGCTTGGGTGGTGCCGGTTTTGCCTGCGACTTGGCGACCGGGCAAACGTGCCTTTCTGCCTGTTCCGACCTCGACCACTTGGTTCATCATATACACCAACTGTCGGGCGGCGGTTTCCGAAATCACACGTTCGCCGATCCCACCCAGTTGCTCCAAAAGGGGCTCGCTTTCGCCCTTAATGTTCAACTGGACCAGCCCGTAGGGTTCGACCGACGACCCGCCGTTCAGGATGCCGGCGTAGGCGCCTGTCATTTCTATCAGTGTCGATTCTGATGTGCCGAGAGCCAAGGCTGGGCCGACAGCCAGATCGCTTTCCAAACCGAAATCTGACGCGATTTTAACGACAGCTTCACGTCCGACGCGTTCGAATACTTTGACAGCCGGGATGTTCAGGGATTGCGCTAAAGCTTGGGTCAGAGTGACTTGCCCTTTGTAATCACGGGTATAATTCTCGGGGCACCATTCGCCTGAGCCCGGTACATCCAGACAGTAGGGTTCGTCTGTGACCAACGCATTTGTGTCGAAGCCAAGATCAAGGGCCGCGCCGTAGACAAAGGGTTTGAAGGCGGATCCGGTCTGCCGTTTGGCTTGGATGGCACGATTGAACTGGCCTGCAACACCTTTGAATTTGCGCCCGCCAACCATGGCGCGGACGGCACCGTCGGCGCTCATCACGACGATGGCGGTCTGCGCTTTTGAGCCTTTACGGACTTTCGTGTCAAAGACGAATTGAAGTGCTTCTTCGGCAGCGGTTTGGATGCGTTGATCGAACGTTGTGCGAATCACTACGTCTTCGGTGGTGTCTTCGGTCAGGAAATTGGGGCCGTCTTCCATCACCCAATCAGCGAAATATCCACCTGCGCGTGCTTCGGCTGCGGCGGAAAGCTTGGCCGGTTGAAGGCGTGCCTCGTCGGCTTCACTTTTCGACAGGTAGCCTTGGTCTTCCATTAATCGAATGATGGTCGCTGCGCGATCCTGGCTGCGCTGCAGGTCGGCGGTTGGCGCGTACCGGCTGGGGGCTTTCAATAGCCCGGCCAACATAGCGGCTTCGGCTGGCAGGACTTCGTTTGCGGAAATACCGAAATAGCGTTGCGCGGCGGCTTCAAATCCTCGTGCGCCGGCACCAAGATAGGCGCGGTTGAGATAGATCGTCAGGATGTCGTCCTTGGAATAACGGACCTCCATAGCGACGGCATAAAGGGCTTCCTTGATCTTGCGGACAAGAGTGGTGCGGCGGCAATCGGCTTCGTATTCGGCTTCGGTGAGGCCGTCGGCGGGATCATAGGCGGTGCCAAGGCACAAAAGCTTGGCGGTTTGTTGGCTGATCGTCGAGCCACCGTGACCGGACAGGGGGCCACGGCCTTCGCTAAGGTTGATGCGTACAGCGCTTGCAACGCCGCGTGGCGAGATTCCGAAGTGGCCGTAAAAGCGCCTGTCCTCGGTCGCGACGACGGCGTCTTTGAGATAAGGCGAGACGGTATTGGCTGTGATCTGGCCGCCAAACTGTTCGCCGCGCCATGCAAAGACTGAGCCATCACGATCCAGCAGGGTCACCGAACCGCGTGATCTGCCATCCAAAAGCGCTGTTACAGGGGGCAGAGTGATGGCGTAAAAACCGACGGCACCTATGACGGCTAGGGTGACCAGTGCCGAGACGCGCCAGCCAATGCCCCAAACCAGCCGGGTTACAGTGCGCATCAACCACACAAGCGGGTTTCGCGACCGTGCCTTTGCCTTCGCCGCTGGTTTTTTCCGGCGCGATTTTGCTTTGGGTTTGCTTGCGGCGCGCTTTTCAGCGACCACCGAAGGACGTTTTTTGGTCGGCCCGCTCATGCGTTTGGTCCGTTATTTTACTGCCTGAAGTCTACTTTACGATGTTTCGCTGGCGATGTGGAGCGGTTCTGACGCATTTGATTGGTCAAATAGCGGTTTCGGTGTGGTGTGCTTGGTTCACGCGGGCGAAATATTGAGTGAATGGGGGCTGTAAGGCCTGACGACGATAGCCTTAGATCAGAAGCGAGGCTGCGCCTTCGAGCTTTAGAAGGGCGACCTTTTTCTCGATCCCGTCGGGGGCCGAGAAGCCTCCCAGATTGCCCGTGCCGGTGACGCGGTGGCAGGGGATCAGGATGGCTATGGGGTTGTTGCCGCAGGATTGGCCCGCGGCTTGGGCCGAGATGCCGAGGGTTTTGGCCATTTCGCCGTAGGTTTTCGTGTCTCCGAAGGGAATCACAGATAGTGCGTCGAGGAAGCGTTGTTGCGACGGCGTGGCCTTTGGGGCGAGGGGGAGGGTGAATTCGGTGCGTTTGCCTTCAAAGTATTGGTTGAGCTGCTCTGTGGCGTTCCGTAAAAGTTCGGTTTCGTCCGTGGCATCGCCGCCCCAGTCGAGATGGGTGATGGCTCCGTCTTTTTCGGTCAGCGTAAGGGGGCCGAGAGGGCTTTGTGTGGTGTATGACGGCATGGGTCCAAGCGTGGCGTGGTTGGCTCGTAAACGCAACGGGGGGTTAGCCTCCGATCAGCCGTGGAAGTGTCAGGGAAATGGCCGGGATGAAGGTGATCATCATTAAGGCCGCGAAGATGGCGAAGTAGAAGGGCCAAATCGTGCGCACGGCTTTCTCCATCGGCAATTTGCCGACCGCGCAACCGACAAAGAGACACGTTCCAACGGGCGGAGTGCAAAGGCCAAGACCAAGGTTCACCAAAAGGATCATTCCGAACTGCAAAGGATCGATGCCAAGGCTGATTGCGACGGGCAGGAAGATTGGGGTGCAGATCAGGATCAATGCGGCCATATCCATGATCATGCCCAATAGCAGCAGGGCGACGTTGATCATCAAAAGGATCAGGATCGGGTTGTCAGTGATGCTGGTCAGCAGGATGACGGTTTTGTCCGGTACCCGGTAGAACGTCAGCATATAGGCGAATGCGCCCGCGCAGGCGATCAGGATCATAACCATTGATGTCGTCTGCACGGATTGACGGACGGCGGCCTTGAAGTTTTGCCAAGTGATACCGCGATAGAACAAAAGAGTGACGACAAAGGCGTAGATCGCGCCAAACGCGCCGGATTCGGTAACTGTGAAAATGCCCGACAGAACGCCACCGACGATGATCACTGCGGTGAACAGGCCCGGCACTGCGCCGATAAAGCTGTAAGCCAGTGCGTACCAGCCGGGAAAGGCTTCGGCGGGATAGCCACGGCGGACCGCGACGACATAGGCAGCGACCGCAAGGCAGATGCACATGAGGATGCCGGGTAGGACGCCTGCTAGGAATAGTTTCGAGATCGAAATGCTTCCGCCTGCTGCGACTGCAAGGATGATCATGTTGTGGCTGGGTGGGATGACGATTCCTGCGATGGAAGACGTGACAGTGACGTTCACTGCATAGTCGGCGTCATAGCCTTTTTCCTTCATCACCGGGATCAAGATCGAGCCAAGCGCCGAGATGTCAGCCACAGCAGACCCCGAGATGCCACCAAACAGCATAGACGAGAAGACGTTAACGATGCCAAGGCCGCCGCGCACTGCTCCGACAGCGGCCGAGGCGAATTTGACCAACCGCATCGCGATGCCGCCGTGGAACATGATTTCGCCTGCAAAGATGAAAAACGGGATCGCCATAAGCGAGAAGATGTTGATGCCTGCAATGATCCGTTGGAACCCGATCATCAACGGCAGGCCTTCGTACCAGAAAGCGGCCAGCGCTGAAATTCCCAAGGCAAATGCCACGGGCACGCCGATCACGACGCAAAGCGCAAAAAGCCCTAGAAGTACGAAAAGCCCCATGTGGTGTCCTTACCCTATTTCGTCTCTGCGCGTGTCCTGACCCAGAAAGAGACGCAGGATGTGGGCGAGTGTGAAGATCATGATAAGTCCCCCGCCCAAGGTTAGTGGCAAGGATCTCAGACCCTCGGGTACGTGGATAAGCGGGATCTGAGAGCCCCACTTGAAGGTCGTTAGTTGCCATCCGTACCAGAACATTAGGGCTCCGAAGCCTGCGAGCAGGACGTCGCTGACAAGAACCATGGCGAGGCGCACTTTCTCGGGCACCCATTTTCGGAACAGGGATACAGACAGGTGGGTGTGTTCGTGAACGCCAACTGCTGCCCCAAGAAAAGCGATGGTCATCACAAGCAGCAAAGCAACCTGTTCGACCCATGTCGGTGTCGAGTTCAGAACGTATCGGCCATAAACCAACCATCCGAAAATCACTGTCAGGATCACCAATGCAATGCCGGTTAGCACCCGAAGCATAAGGGCTATTGTGTCGAGGACAAAGTCCATACGCTGAACAAAGCCCGAGGCACGCTGGGGGGATGGATCATGCATTTTGTTGTGCTTTTTGAGTGTGATGCGCCCGACAACTGGCCGGGCGCATCAATTCAACCAAGGATCACTCGGTCGCTTGGATCATCTCAACCAACGGACGAAGATCGGGGTTGGCTGCAAGATAGTTTTCGTAGACCGGAGCCATCGCTTCTTGGAACGGAAGCTTGTTGTCGATCTCGTTCAGGGTAACGCCTGCGGCGACAACTTTTTCACGGCTTGCAGTTTCACGATCGGCCCAAAGCGCGCGCTGAAGTGTTGCGGATTCGGTAGCGGCTTCTCTCACAGCGGTTTGCATGTCGGCCGACAATGCATTGAACGAGTCTGCGTTGACGCAGATACACTCGGGGATGATCAGGTGTTGGCTAAGCGAATAGAACCCGGCAACTTCGAAGTGCCCGGTTGATTCGTAGGATGGCCAGTTGTTTTCGGCCCCATCAACGACGCCAGTTTTCAGCGCTTGATAGACTTCTGAGAAGGCCATTGGCGACGGGTTGCCACCGAGCTCGGCGATCATGCCTGAGTATAGGTCGTTGTTCATGACCCGAACCTTAAGGCCCGTTACGTCGGCAGGTGAATTGATCGCTTTGGTACCGTTGTAGAACGACCGTGCGCCTGCATCGTACCATGCCAGTGGGATAAGACCTTTAGCGGCCATGCCATCGGAAATCGCCTGACCTGCATCGCCATCCAGAACGCGGAACATGTGTGGGACATCTTTAAAGATGAACGGAAGCGACACAACGTTGGCTTCAGCCGCAATCGGGCCGATTGGTCCAAGGTTGAAGTTTGCGACTTCAAGAGCACCAGCGCGAACCTGTTCGATTGCGTCAGGCTGACTGCCCAATGTGCCGCCGTGGAACATCTGAAGATTGATTTCGCCGCCGGTTTTTTCAGTCAGAAGCTCGGCGAATTTGTCCATGGCGACGGTGTTTGGATAGCCGTCGACGTGGATGTTCCAGCCGCGCCAGTTTTCTGCGGCATTGGCGCTTGAGATCATCGAAAGCGCAGTGATCGCACCCAATAGGGTAGATGACAGTTTCATATTCATGGTTTCCTCCCAAGGAATTTTAGTCTTCTTGACGATACCGCCCTGAACCGTGGTGTTCCCTTTTCGTGTCCTTGCGAAAAGCTCCCTCGGTATTCTACGGCTTCGACAAGCCGAACGCAGCTAAGTGAGATACTAGTATGCTAGTTTTGTCAATATTGAACTTATCGGATTCTCGACAAGTCCATCATGAAGGTCTTTGGGGAAAACACCACGAAAAAAGACGGAGCCCTGCGGCCCCGTCTTTTCATAAATCAATTTGGTCTTGGATGGCTTAGCTGCCGCCGCCGGTAAACTTTGCCAGCAAGTCTTCGACGTTCAGACCAAGGTTGTCCAGCATGCTGAGGTCAAAGCCTTTTTCTTCGATAAAAGATTTTGCGGCTCCGATATCCATGCCTTCCAGCATCGACGGCTCAACGCCAAGCTCGCCCAGTTTCGAGCCAAAATCAAAGTCACCGCCGCCAAGTGCGCCAGCTGCTTTACCCATCATGTCGCCAAGTCCCATAGTCGTCTCCTGTAAATGTTTTAGTGCGTCTGCTGGCCCTTAGATGATATGCCACATCCATTTAGACAATGGGCAATTTGGCACTTTGAACTCAGATATGCGTCGGCATCAGCCGGAAAGCGCCTTGTTGCAGCGCGCGCAGGTGCCGGAATGACTGTGTGTGCCAACATCGGGAAGAATTTTCCAGCAACGCCCGCATTTTTCACCATTGGCCAGCGCAAAGGTAACCCCAATGCCGTCTGTTTCGGGCAGGGTGAAGGCATCAGTTGGGGCATCGCTGTCGCTAACCCTGATGCCGCTGGTGATGCAGATGTCTGCGAAATCGACGGTGCCAAGTGCTGTGATGGTTGTGCCGTCTGTGACAAAGACCGTGGGCGCGGCTTCAAGCGAGGCGCCGATGACCTTTTCGCGCCGTTGAACTTCTAGCGCTGCGGTGACCACGCGGCGGGTGCGGCGGATGGCGTCCCATTTCTCGGCGAGAGGGGCGTTTTGCCATGCGTTTGGTGTTTCGGGCATGTCGGTCAGGTGGATTGAGCTTTCGTCGCCCGGGAAGCGTTCAAGCCAGACCTCTTCCATCGTAAAGACCAGCACGGGCGCAAGCCATGCGGTGAGTCGGTGGAACAAGAGGTCAAGCACCGTGCGTGCGGCGCGGCGGTCCAAACTATCGTCGGCGTCGCAGTAAAGCGTGTCTTTGCGGATGTCGAAGTAGAAGGACGACAGATCGGCGTTGGCGAAATCAAAGACCTCACGGAAGACGCCTTGGAAGTCGTAGGCGGTGTAACCTTTGCGGACGGCGGCATCGACTTCTGTCAGGCGGTGCAACACCCATTGCTCCAGCTCTGGCATATCAGCGGGATCAACGCGTTCGGCGTCGCTGAAGCCAGACAGGTTGCCAAGCAGAAACCGCATGGTGTTGCGCAGACGGCGATAGCTGTCGGCGGTGCCTTTCAGGATTTCGGGGCCAATGCGTTGGTCGCCGGTGTAGTCGGTCTGGGCGACCCAAAGGCGCAGGATGTCAGCGCCGTATTGTTTGACCACTTGCTCGGGTACGATGGTGTTGCCAAGCGACTTGGACATTTTCACGCCCTTTTCGTCCAGCGTGAAGCCGTGGGTCAGAACACCGCGATAAGGCGCGCGGCCATTGGTGCCGCAAGATTGCAAAAGCGACGAATGGAACCAGCCACGGTGCTGGTCGGTGCCTTCAAGGTACAGGTCGGCGATGCCGTCGGCGCTGCCATCTGTCCGATCGCGCAGGACGAAGGCGTGGGTTGAGCCTGAATCGAACCAGACGTCGAGGATGTCGAAGATTTGGTCGTAGTCGTCGTGGGCGACGTCATTGCCAAGGAAGCGTTCTTTCGCGCCGGGTTTGTACCATGCGTCGGCACCTTCGGCCTCAAAGGCTTCCAAAACGCGGGCGTTGACGGCTTCGTTACGCAACAAAAAGCCTTCGTCGGTGGGTAATGCGCCCTTTTTGACGAAACAGGTGAGCGGAACGCCCCATGCACGTTGGCGCGACAACACCCAGTCGGGGCGGGCCTCCATCATGGAATGCAGGCGGTTTCGGCCCGATTGGGGTGTCCATTTGACGTTGTCGATTTCGGTCAGTGCGCGTTCGCGGATCGTTTTGCCGTGCTGGTCTTGGCCGTCGCCGACGGGTTCGTCGATGGCGGCGAACCACTGGGGCGTGTTGCGATAGATGATCGGAGCCTTAGAGCGCCAGCTGTGCGGATAGCTGTGCTTGACTTTACCGCGCGCCAGAAGGCCGCCCACTTCGGCAAGCTTGTCGATGACGGCTTTGTTCGCATCCCCTTCGCCGCCTTTGCGCGACAGGATATATTTGCCGCCGAAGAAGGGCAGGCCGGGGCGGAAACTGCCGTCGTCGAGCACGTTGTAGGTGATGACTTGGGACAGCATGTTCAGGTCGCGGTACAGCTCGTATTCTTCCATCCCGTGGGACGGGGCGCAGTGGACAAAGCCCGTGCCCTCGTCGTCGGTGACAAACTCGGCGGCGCGGAAATCGCGGATGTCGTCCCATTCAGCCTGCGAGCCTTCCGCACCATGGAGCGGGTGCTTAAGGCCTGAGATTTGGCCGCAATCAACGTCGGCCAAGCGGCGGTACATCGTGTCATCGAGGCGCGCCCGCGTTAGCACGTCGTCGGCAAGCTTGTCGGACAGGATGTAGCGATCACCGATGGATAGCCAGCATTCTTCCGGGCGGCCTGTAATTTCGTAAAGGCCGTAGGAAATGTCTTTGCCGTAGACCACAGCTTTGTTCGAGGGAAGCGTCCACGGCGTTGTGGTCCAGATCACAACTTGGGCGTTCTTCAACTGGTCGTCTGTGGTTTCATTGACCCGAAACTTCACCCAAACTGTGAAGCTGTCCTTGTCGTGGTATTCGACCTCGGCCTCAGCCAGCGCTGTCTGCTCGATCGGTGACCACATGACGGGCTTGGAACCTTGATACAGCGTGCCGTTCATCAGGAACTTTTGGAATTCCTCGGCAATCACGCGTTCGGCGTGGAAGTTCATAGTCAAGTAAGGATCGGCCCAATTGCCGGTGACGCCCAGACGTTTGAACTCGTCGCGCTGGATGTCAATCCAGCCGTCGGCGAAGGCGCGGCATTCTTGACGGAACTCGACAACGTCGACATCGTCTTTGTTTTTGCCCTTCTTGCGGTATTGCTCTTCGATTTTCCATTCGATGGGCAGGCCGTGGCAATCCCAGCCAGGGATATAGCGGGCGTCTTTGCCCATCATCTGCTGGCTGCGAACAACCATGTCCTTCAGGATTTTGTTCAGCGCATGGCCGATGTGTAGATGGCCGTTGGCGTAAGGTGGGCCGTCGTGAAGCGTGAAGCTTTCACGGCCTTCTTTTTCGCGCAGACGGTCGTAGATGCCGATCTTTTCCCATTTTTCCAGCCAGCCGGGTTCGCGGTTGGGCAGGCCTGCGCGCATGGGAAATTCGGTTTCGGGCAGATTAAGCGTGTCTTTATAGTCGGGCGTGTCAGCACACATGGGACGATCTTTCAGATGATGTTTCGGAGGGTGGCGGAGCGATGCTCAACACCTGATACCCGGCGTCTCTTCACAGAGCACCGGGCCTCGTAATTCGAATGATGGCGCATATGCGTGTCATGCTTGAGCTTATAAGTGCCTGTGTGATGCAGGGCAAGACGGGTCTCAACGCCCTTTTGATCCAGAACAAGGCATTCCAAAGCTTGGGGAGTTATGTCAATCTTGGGGGATAGGGTTGAAGGACATGTGACCGTTGGATTTTGAAGACAAAAAGCAGCAAGCGAGCGGATGGTTCCGGACGCTTCGAGGTGAGATCGTGGCGGCTTTTGAGGCCATCGAGGACAACCAGACCGAAGGGCCTTTCGCCGATTTACCAGCGGGGCGGTTTGAAGTGACCGAAACCAACCGCGCTTCCGAGGATGGATCGGATGCGGGCGGTGGTTTGATGAGCGTCATGCGCGGTGGCCGTGTGTTCGAGAAAGTCGGGGTGAATGTCTCGGCGGTTTTTGGGCAGCTTGGGGAACGGGCACAAAAGGCGATGGCGGCGCGCGGTGTGCCGGGTATGGCCGATGATCCTCGGTTTTGGGCCAGTGGGATTTCCTTGGTCGCACATTTGCAGAACCCCCATGTGCCAAGTGTGCATATGAATACACGGATGTTCTGGACGCCCCATGCTTGGTGGTTTGGGGGCGGGTCGGATTTGAACCCTTGTATCGAGTATGATGAGGATACGAGCGATTTTCACGGCGCGCAGAAAGCGCATTGCGACCCGCACGGGGCCGAGATCTATCCCCGTCTGAAGGCATGGGCGGATGAATATTTCTATGTGCCCCATCGTCACCGGACGAGGGGCGTCGGGGGCATATTCTTTGACGATTGGAATACGGGCGATTGGGGCGCGGATTTCGGTTTCACGCAAGATGTCGGGCGCGCGTTCAAAGCGGCCTATTTTCCCTTGGTTGAACGGCGGCGGAACATGCCTTGGACAGATGCCGACAAGGACACGCAATTGGTGCATCGCGGGCTCTATGCTGAATACAACCTAGTCTACGACCGGGGCACAAAGTTTGGGCTAGAGACCGGACATGACGCCAATGCCGTGCTGATGAGCCTGCCGCCTTTGGCAAAGTGGACCTAAATTTGGGCGCCGGGCCTTAGTCCTGAATTTCTGTGCTTTGAGGGTTCGTGACCCGTGTGGTGAATTCAGATGTCAGTTCGGCCAAGATATTGGCGTCCGCCTCAAGCCGCTCGAAAAGGTTCTGGGCGAAACGCTCGTACCAAAGTTGCGCGTCGCCGGGCGCGAATGGCGCGCGATTGACAGGGCTTGCGAGGATCAGAACCAAGACGGCTGCGAAAATGCTGGTGGCCCATGGGAACCTACGCGGTATCGGTTCGTCAGCGCGTTGATTTGCCGTGAGGTGTGTCGTCGTTTCGATCGATGGCAAGGGGTGTGAAACTGGTTGTTTCTGATCGACCAATACATGTGGTTCGATGACCTGCGCACTTTCCGAACGTCGTGATTCCCGCTTTAACGCGGTATTCCCGGCGTCCTGAGCATCCTGCCAAGCTTGCCGTTGTGCGCGAGCGGCATCCATTTTTTCAAGAAAAGTGCCACGGTTCGTAGCGCTACCGCGACCAGATGCGGCACCACGAGGGTGCTGCTGGACAGAATTTGACATACCCGGAAACCTTTTAATTACAGGTACAACTTAACAGATATTGAGGAAAAAGATAGGCTGGCGAGGAGGTTTTGATGCTGTTGTTACATTATCGTTAACCGCGAAGGGCAGGTAGCCCGATGCCTACGGCTTCGAAGCCTCCGTCTGCGGCCAAACACTGCCCGGTGATGTAGCTGGCCTTGTCCGAGGCTAAGAACACAATGGCCTCGGCAATCTCGCGTTCTGATCCGTAGCGGTTTAAGGGCACGGCGTCGTGGTAGGCGGCAATGATTTCTGGGCTGTGAACGGCCATTGCCAGTTTGGTGCGCACTGGGCCGGGGGCGACAGCGTTGGCGCGGATGCCATATTCGCCCAGTTCAGCGGCTTGTTGCAAGGTCAGCTGGATGACGGCGGCCTTTGATGTGCCATAGGCCACACGTAAGGTCGAGGCGCGCAGGCCCGAGATCGACGCGATGTTGACGATCGCGCCTTTGGTCGCCTTAAGAGCGGGGATTGCGGCTTGGGTGCATAAAAACGGACCATCAAGGTTCGTCGCCATCACGGTTTTCCAACGCTCATAGGTGGTGTCTTCGATGGGGCCAAAGTCGGCGACCCCGGCGTTGTTTACAACCGCATCAATCTGCCCGCAGGCCTCAAGCGTTTCGGCGACCATAGCGGCGACTTGATCTGGGTCTGACACATCCGTGGCGATCGGGTGCACGTTTTCCAGCCCTTCTGATGCCGCCAAAAGCTCTTCCCCGTCGCGGTCGACCATGGCGACTTGCCAGTCTTGTTCCGAAAAGAGTTTGGTTGTGGCCAGACCGATGCCCCGGGCGGCGCCGGTGACGAGTGCGGTTTTCATGTAAGTTCCGGTTCTGCTTCCGGCCCGCCTAGGGATTGCAGACGCAGCGCAATTACCCAGATGCCGGTTATCGCAAGGCTGATGATCCATGCGCCAGACGTGAAGGCGGCGATCACGCACAGGAACAAGACAAAGGACGTTGCCATGCCAGCAAGATCCCGGAACCCGTCAGCGGTGATGATAAGCAGCACCAACACAGTAAGGATGCCGGCGAGTGCAGCAGCAACGATCAGAACTGTGACGGGCGCAAAACCGCCTTCGGTCAGGGCCGAGAACAAGCCCCAAGAGCCGGTGGTGGCGATGGTGTCTGTCCGTTCCAAGACCCAGAAGGCCGCGATGACGGCGATGCCTATGGACACTGGCGCGCCAATGCGGCGATGGAACCATTCGTTGCGACCAAAGAGCAGCGCGAAGGCCAGCCAAGCGGCAGCGATCACGGCAAGTTGGCCGACTTCGACGCCGACATTGAAACCGATCAGCTTGGCGACGAAATTGTCTTCCCCAAGGCCAAATTCCTGAAGTACGGATGCAAAGCCCAAACCATGCAAAAGACCAAAGCCGAAGACAACGAAGGGCCTCCAAGGGGCTAACTTGCGGATAAAGACGTTTTCGAGGCCAACATAAACAATCGAAGCCGCGATGATCGGCTCAACAATGTCGCCGGGCAATCGGATCAGATCAAGTGCGCCAAGGGCCAGCGTGACCGTGTGAGCCAGTGTAAAAGCCGTGACCTGCAATAGCAGCGGTCTCATGCGAAGGGATAGGAAGAAAAGCCCAAGAACGAACAGGATATGGTCCAGCCCTTGGGGAACGATATGATCGAAACCAACGGAAATATAGCTGACAAGGGCCGCGACAAAACCTTGTTCGACGCCACCAGTGCGCGGGATTGGATCGCTAAGTTGACCTGGCGTTAGGAAGCCTGCATAGCCGTTTTCAATGGTGCGTTGGCGCACGATCAGGGCGCCTAGGTCTTTGGTCCATCCAATGACAATCGGGTCGTCTCCGGCAGGTAGCGGAATGAGCAGCTCTATCGTCGAGGTGCGGGCGATTTCGACGTTGCCGACTTCGGGGATGGTGATGTCGGCCAGTTCGGGTGTCAGGTTAGTTTCGCCCGCGCGGAGGGTTAACTTGTCGGCAAGACCGGGCCATGCGGCGCGAAAAGCTTCTTCCAGTTCGGCGGGGGATAGGGCGCGCAGACGAAGATATTCCTCTTCCTGATCCGACGCATCGGTGTCTTCGATGGTTTCCAGATCGATCCCTGCAACGGGTGCCTCAATCGTCCATTCAAGGAATGCGGTGATGTCTTGAGCGCCGATTTCGATGTCCATCACGCCCGGTTGCACCTCGTGTGCTCGCAAGGCTGTGACCGTGAATAGGGTTGACAGTAGGGCAACAAGCATCACCCTTATAACAACCGAATTAGAAAGAAATTTTGTCATGCGCTCCACCCTCTCAATGACCATTTGCATCGCATGTATCGCCCTGCCTGCCAAGACCCATGAGTTCTGGATCGACACCGTCGATTATCAAATCGAGCCGGGTGAGGCTATCGTGGCGGATTTGCGGGTTGGGACCGAGTACGAAGGGTCTTCGCAGTCTTTCATTCCGCGCCGGTTCGAACGGTTTCAGTACGCTTTGAACGGACAAGAGCTGGATGTGCCGGGCATCTTGGGCGATCGTCCGGCTGCGAACTTTCCAGTCGAAGATGAAGGATTGGTCGTTGTGGTGCACCAAACAACGGATCTGTCTGTGACGTGGAGCACTTGGGAAAAGTTTCAAAACTTCGTCGTCCACAAGGATGCCGACTGGGTTCTAAGCGAACATGAAGCCGAAGGGTTGGAAAAGGACGGCGTGCGCGAGGTCTATTCGCGCTACGCCAAGTCCTTGATCGCTGTTGGGGCAGGCGAAGGAAGCGACGTGACCACGGGCATGCTGACCGAGCTGGTGGCGTTGGAAAACCCTTACACCGATGATCTGTCTGACGGTTTTGCTGTCAGTGTTTTGTATGAGGGTAAGCCGCGCGAGGACACGCAGGTGGAGATCTTTCAACGCGCGCCGGATGGAACGGTTGAGATTTCAACGGTGAAGACAGATCAGGCGGGCGTGGCTTTGGTCCCGGTCTTGGCGGGGCATGAATATATGCTCGATTCCGTCGTTTTGCGCCGGACCGACAAGGCGAGTGATGCGGGCGAGCCGTATGTTTGGGAAAGCCTTTGGGCGAACCTGACGTTTGAAGTGCCCACAGACGCCGCTATTAACTGATTAGAAGACCGGCGGATCGTAGGTTACATTGATTAGATATAGCCCATCGGGCGGTGACACCGGTCCACAGGCCGCGCGGTCTTTTGCGAGCAACGCTGTTTTGACGTCCTCGGGTGCCCATGCGCCAGTGCCGACCTTTTCCAAGGTTCCGATGATCGAACGAACCTGATTGTGTAGGAAACTGCGGGCGCGCAGCTTGGCGATGATTTCCGTGCCGCGGGGGTAGGGGCGTGTGTCGAAGGTGATTTCGCCCATGGTTTTTATCGGCGATTTTGCTTGGCACATGGTCGAGCGGAAGGTCGTAAAGTCGTGTTGGCCGATCAGATGGGCGGCGCCTTGGCGCATGGCATCGACGTCAAGGTCGCGTTTGACGTGCCAAATTTGCCCAGCATCATGGACCAAAGGCGCGCGCCGTGCGGCGATGCGAAAGAGATATTGGCGTTCCAAAGCGGAAAACCGTGCATGCCAGTCGTCGTCAACCGCCGCGCAGGCGATTATGGCAATCGGTGCAGGCTTAAGGTGATAGTTCAACGCTTCTGACAAACGGAAAGGGTCCCATGTTTGCGCCATATCGCAATGGGCGACTTGCCCAAGCGCATGCACGCCCGCATCCGTGCGCCCAGCGGCTGCAATCTTAGGGACATCCGATTGCAGCTTCGCGAGAGCTGATTCTATCGCGCCTTGTACGCTTGGTACGTTATTTTGACGCTGCCAGCCGGCAAACGGGCGGCCATCGTATTCGATTTTAATAGCATAGCGGGGCATTCACTGGCCTTACCCGCGCATGGAAACAAGCGCAACTATTTCCGAAATACGACTACAATACGGTATTTTACGGGATCGTTTCGTCTTTGGCATCAACCCTGCACGGTCTCTGCACAACCCTTGGCGGTGGGTCTGCACTTCCATGATGTCTATTAAAGATGAAGCACGCACTTATCTACGCCGGGGAGCTTTGTCCCCTCGCTCCCCGGTTGGTTTGCTCATAACCTCCTCTCACTGTTTGAAGTTATAATTCGTATTCATTATCCCCAGACCGCAGAAATATCATGAGCAATCAAACCATCCTCGTCGTCGATGACGATCCTCAAATCCGCGAAATCCTAAGCATGGCGCTAGAACGCGCCGGTTTTGACGCCATTTTGGCGCGCGACGGTGCCGAAGGTCTGCAACAGGCCAAGACGGCCGATGTTGCCCTTGCGGTTCTGGATATAGGTCTGCCGGAAATGGACGGATTAGAGCTTTGCAAAGCGATCCGGCGTGACAGCGATCTGCCGATCCTTTTTCTAACCGCCCGCGATGATGAAGTAGACCGAATTCTGGGTTTGGAGTTGGGAGGCGATGACTATGTCACAAAGCCGTTCAGTCCGCGCGAATTGGTTGCACGGGTGCGCGCGATCCTGAAACGCACAAGCGGCGCTGCTGTTCAGTCAGAAACGAACGAGACCGGGATGCTGCAAATCGGGCGGCTGTCTTTGGTGCCCGAGAGCCATGTCTGTAAAGTGGATGAAAGCGGGGTCACGCTGACCTCGACCGAGATTACCATATTGGGCAAGTTGATGTCGCGACCGAAACAAGTGTTCAGTCGCCCAGCTTTGGTCGATGCGATTTGGGGGCCGGGCATGGTTGTGAGTGACAGAACATTGGACAGTCACCTGAGAAATTTGCGCTCAAAACTTGCTGATGCGGGGTGTGGTGATGCGATTGAGACGCTGCATGGCGTGGGTCTTCGGATGGGTCCTTGTCTAGGTACGTAGCCCCGAAGTGGCGTCCGCCGTTGATGCTGGTGCTGGGCGGATCACTAATGGCGATCCTTGTTTTACCAATTTATGCCGCTTTGGTGGCTGACATCCTAACGCCGTTGACTGGGCGTCGGAACGCGGTGTTCATCGTGGCGGCTGGGTCTTTTCTGGCGACTTTGGTATTGGGTTGGCTGTTGTGGCGTTTGATACTGGCCCCCGTGCAAGCACTGGCCGCCAAAGCCGAAGCGATCCGGGCAGGGGCGGCTCCGGGTGAGTTGGAACACTATGGGACACCCGAGATTGGCGAACTTGCGCAGGCCGTTTTGGACATGGCCGAAGTGCTGCAATCGCGTGAAATGGCGGTGCGCGGTTACACAGATCATGTGACCCATGAATTGAAAACGCCTTTGACTGCGATTCGTGGAGCCGCTGAATTGTTGGAGGTCGAGGAAGGCTTGCCGCCCGGTACTCAGCGTTTGGTGGCCACGATTGCAGGTGCTGAAAAGCGGGCCGTTAAATTGTTGGGGGCCGCAAGATCCATCGCGGCGGCGCGGATGCCCGAACACTTGGGCTCGACGCGGTTGGTGGATTGCGTGAAGCCGCTGGAAATGCGGGTCGACAAGCTTCAGATCAAGATATTGAACGCCGACGAACCTTTGCCGCTTGCGCAGTCCGGTTTAGACGTTGTTTTGGGCCATATCGTTGAAAACGCGGAAGAAGCCGGAGCGACAGAGGTGATACTCGATTCCGGTCGTAGCGATGATAACGCTTGGCTGACTGTGGCAGACAATGGGCCTGGGATCAGTAAAGGCAACAAGGGCCACGTGTTCGAGCCTTTCTTTACGACCCGGCGCGATTCTGGCGGAACGGGCATGGGGCTGGCGATTGTGCAGACACTTCTTTTGGCGCATGGCTGCCGGATTGCGCTGATCGAACCCGGCGAGGGCGAAGGCACGAAATTCCGTATCGATTTCTAAGTGCGGGACCGGCGATTGCCGAAAATGATTGACGTACCTCAGCAATCTATGCGGTAACCCTAGCAACCATATAAGCAGGGGGCGTGACATGGCAATTGAGGGAAAATCGGACATTGGTGCAGGGCGGATTCGCTTGGGCATGGTTGGCGGGGGCCGCGACGCTTTTATCGGTGGCGTGCACCGGATCGCGAGCCGGATCGATGATCACTTCGAGCTGGTCGCGGGGTGTTTCAGTTCAACGCCCGAGAAAAGCCAAGCATCAGGTGCAGATTTTGGGATGGACCCAAAGCGTGTTTACGATGACTTCACCGCGATGGCCAAGCGCGAGGCGCGCGTGAAGGGCGGCATTCAAGCGGTTGCAATCGTTACGCCCAATCACCTGCATTTTCCCGTCGCGCGTGAGTTTCTGAAGCGCGGTATTCACGTGATCTGCGACAAGCCTCTGACGTCGACGCTGAAGGATGCCAAGAAGCTGGTGAAGGCGGTGGAAGCGTCGGACGCGCAGTTCATCCTGACGCATAACTACACCGGCTATCCGATGATGCGCCAAGCCCGTGAGATGATCGCGAGCGGAGAGTTGGGGGAGGTCCGGCTGGTTCAGGTGGAATACGCGCAGGATTGGCTGAGCGAAGACCTTGAAACCACCGGACAAAAGCAGGCTGGTTGGCGGACGGACCCTGAAAAGAGCGGGGCAGGTGGTTCGACCGGAGACATCGGCACACATGCTTTCAATCTGGCGTCTTTCGTATCGGGGCTGACTTTGGAGGCTTTGTCGGCGGATCTGCAGACCTTTGTTGAAGGTCGTCGGGTCGATGACAACGGCCATGTGATGATGCGGTTTGAAGGTGGCGCGCGGGGGATATTGTGGTGTTCGCAAGTCGCTCCCGGCAATGAAAACGGGTTGCGCTTGCGCATTTACGGCACCAAGGGCGGGCTGGAATGGGCCCAGGAAGACCCTAACTATTTGTGGCACACGCCGCTTGGCGAACCAAAGCGGCTTTTGACACGGGGTGGGGCTGGAACCGGCGCCGCTGCGGCTCGGATGTCGCGTATTCCGCCCGGTCATCCTGAAGGCTATCTGGAAGGCTTCGCCAATATCTATGCCGAGGCCGCTTTGGCGATCCGCGCATCTGATAGTGGGGTACCGCTGCCGCCCGAGGTCGTCTTCCCAGACATCAAAGATGGATTGTTGGGCGTAGCATTTGTGGACGCTTGTGTGAGATCCTCGGCCCGGAATGCGGCTTGGGTGTCACTGGCGCTTTAAGCGATTGCCGTGAAGGGCAAGCTTATAAGCTTGGCAGACAGAACTATGTGCTTAGGAGCGCGCGCTTTGCGGGCTGCGAAGCCCTAACGGTTCAGGATTTAACGATCCGATTGGTCTCGGTAGCCGTCACATTTGTGTTGGCAAGGTGGATGATCAATGTTGTGCATTTCACATGCAAAAACAGCGTCATCGAACGATTGGTTGTCGCTTGAACCGGTGCAGGTGCCGCCGGTTGGGGAAATGCAATGACATTGTTCATCAATTTTACTCCGATACCACGACCCCAATAGGCCCCTCTATTGTGTCCGAGTATGGGCACAATCTGGGTATCTTTTCGGTTAACGTATCGCACTTAGATGTAATGAAACGATGACATGACGCCCAAGCCACGCCGCCCATGTCGACGGTTCCATCGCTTGTTGGGTAGATGTTGTAGCGATCCGCCGATGCGATCAATAGATGTTGGGAAACCGAGGCGTTGATGCGCCGCTGACGGGTGAGGACGGCAGGATTACATTATGTTGCGCCTGCCTTATTTTAATCCGGCAAACGAAGCTGCATGCCGTCGAACGCCGGTTCTATGTAATCGGGCGTTTCTGCCGCGAGTGTGTCGTAGTCTAGATCCAGATGCATGTCTGTCAGAACAGCGTGTTTCGGATTGACGCGGGCGATCCATTCTAGCGTGCGATCAAGATGAGCGTGGGTGTGGTGGGGTTCACGTCGAAGCGCGTCGACAATCCAAATATCAAGATTCTGAAGAACTGGCCAAGCATCATCATATATCTCGGCCACGTCGGGCAGATAGGCCAGCCCCCCGACACGGAAGCCAAGCGCGTCGATCGAGCCATGGCCAACCCGAAATGGTGTGAGGGTGATCTTGCCTCCGGCACCGTCGATGACCACGTCTCCGTCGATGTTTTTTAACTCAAGAATAGGTGGATAAGGCGAGCCCTCGAGTTGGACGAAGGCATAGCCAAACCCTTCGATGAGCCGTTTTTGTGTTGGTGCATCGGCCCAGATGGGCATACGCGTACGTTGTTCGAACACCAGCGGGCGTAGGTCATCAATACCGTGCATGTGATCGGCGTGCCCGTGCGTATAAGCGACGGCGTCCAGATGAACTACGCCAGCATCCAGCAGTTGCTGGCGCATGTCGGGCGATGTGTCGATCAAGACTTGGGTTTTGCCTGTGTCGGTCACGCGTTCGACCAGCAAAGAACAGCGCCGCCTTGTGTTCTTGGGATTGTTCGGATCGCAAGCGCCCCAAAGGCCGCCCACGCGGGGCACACCACCTGAAGAGCCACAGCCGAGAATGGTGAAAACTAGCTCGGCCATGCAGCTGCTTTGGTGAAAAGCCGTTCAAAGTTGGCTTCGGTCTGTTCTGCGAAGGTGCTGTAATCAAGCCCGAACACGTCGGCCCCTACTTTCGCGGTGTCAGCGACATAAGCGGGC
The DNA here is from genome assembly GCA_028097405.1 of Paracoccaceae bacterium. Taxonomy (GTDB): domain Bacteria; phylum Pseudomonadota; class Alphaproteobacteria; order Rhodobacterales; family Rhodobacteraceae; genus CALKXV01. The sequence goes on from JAOHEK010000002.1 coordinate 40,123, forward strand.
TCGTTGCGCTGGCCTCGGTTTGGCGGCGGCGCCAGATAAGGCGCGTCCGTTTCCACCAGAATGCGGTCGATGGGTGCCGCGGCAAAGATTTCGCGCAGTTCTGTGCTTTTTGGAAAGGCCGCGATGCCGGACATCGAAAGGTAGAAGCCCAAGTCCAACGCAGCTTCGGCCAGAGCGCGGCTTGAGGAAAAGCAATGCATGACGCAAGTATAGGTTCCGGCGCGGAATTCTTCGCTTAGGACGCGCGCCATATCGTCATCGGCGGCGCGAGAATGGATGATCAACGGTAAACCGGTTTGGCGCGCGGCTTCGATGTGAATGCGCAAGCTTTCTTGCTGTGCGTCTTTGCTGTCGATCGTATAGTGGTAATCCAACCCGGTTTCGCCAATGCCGACAAATTTCGGGTGCGCGGCGATGGTCAATAAGTCGTCCAAGGCTACCATCGGCTCTTTTTCGACAGACATCGGATGGGTGCCGGCGGCATAGAAAACAGGATCATGGGCGTCGGCGATGGCGCGTACTTGCGGTTCGGCTGCAAGGCGGGTGCAAATGGTCACCATACGAGCCACACCGCGTTCCTGCGCACGCGCGATTAAATCCCCAAGTTCGCCGTCGAACTGAGGGAAATCTAAGTGACAGTGACTGTCGGTGATCAAAGGCGCTGACATGGGTCTGGTATGAGTAGGTTCGCCAAGGGCGTCAAGCCAAGGAGGGGCAGCAGAACAGGCCGGACGAGACGAAAATGCGCGCCCGATAGGGGTGTTCAATCGTCTAGCGGGCCGCTTCGTTGATTTGCAGGAAGGCGTCAGTCATCAGGCTGGCTGCGTCGATGTTCACACCGCGCCCGTGGGTGATGCGGGCCGAAAGCTTTTGTTGCAGGCTGGCCCAAAGTTGGGCGCGGCCAGGGCCAGATGCAAGGCGGGTCAGAACTTCGGTTTCGCCCGCGCAAGCCTCGGCTTTTGGGAAGACACCTGCGGCGGCGCGAGCCATGCGGGTCAAGGCCAGATCCAGCAGGTTCACAGACAGCTCTAATCTGGTGTCTGCGCTTCGGGCAGCAATGTGGTCAACGAGTTTTGCAAGGCGTTGGCGGTCCATCGAGGGTGCTGTGCCGATGACCTGCATAATGTTGGCGTAAAGCTTTAATCCACTTTCGGATTGAAGCCGAATGGCGGACCCAACTGAGCCATTGGCCAACTCAACAAGTGCCGGGTTCGAGCCAAAGTCGATCTGGGCAGCGGTCAATGCGTTTTCCATCGCGTCGGGTGCAAGTTCCGACATCCGTAAGACACGACAGCGCGACCGGATCGTGGGCAGAAGCCGGGCGGGCTGGTGGCTGATCAGGATCAAAACCGCACCTTTGGGTGGTTCTTCCAACACTTTGAGCAGGGCATTGGCCGCTGATGGGTTCATTTCGTCGGCGCTGTCCACGATCACCACGCGGTGCCCGCCGTCGGTTGCACTGAGGCCGAAGAAGGTGTTCAGCTTGCGCACTTCTTCAACGGTGATCTGCGTCTTGAGGCGCTTTCGATCATGATCCCAAGCCCGGCGGATCGATAGGCATCTTGGGTCAGACAGCGCAGCAATACGGCGGAGGACGGGGTGGTCTGGGTCAATGTCTAGGCGGCTTGGTGGTTCAGCAGGCAGATCGCCAAACATTCCGGCTACGGCGGGTTCGGCGGCCATTAGGAAACGGGCCATGCGCCAAGCTAAGGTGGCCTTGCCGATGCCTTTCGGGCCGGTCAGCAACCATGCATGGTGCATGCGTTCGCCAGACAGGGCTGTCGCCACGTCGGCTTCGATTGCCTCGTGTCCGAAAAACTGGGTCGTTTCGCGGGGGTGCGGGGCACCCTCGGCGCGGTCGGCTTCGGGTAGCTCGTCGTCGCTCACGAAGACATCTCGAGGATCAGAGCAACGTCGTGTGCGATGGCGTCCGGGTTACGGTGGCCGTCGATCAGGTGGCAACGTCCCGGATTATCGGCGACCAGTTCGTGAAAGCCGATCCGAAGCCGTTCCTGAAAGCCTTGGCCCATATCCTCGAACCGATCTTCGCCGCTTTGACGGGCAAGGCCGCGGCTTAGCGCGGTTGCCGGATCCATGTCGATCACGAATGTCAGGTCTGGTTCCAACCCGATGACAGCCTTGTGCAGACGGTCGACGATGTCACGCAAGTCGCCGCGGGCGGCCCCTTGGTAAACGCGGGTGGAATCGGCGAAACGGTCAGAGATCACCACTGCTCCCCGATCAAGGGCCGGGCGGATTGTTCTTTCCAGATGGTCGCGGCGCGCGGCGGTGAACAGCAGAATCTCGGTTTCGCCAGACCAGCGATCAGGTGCACCTTCGACCAAAAGCCGCCGGATTTCTTCCGCCCCCGGTGAACCACCGGGTTCTCGGGTTAGCACCACATCGACATCTTTGGATTTCAGATAGGCCGACAGCAACCGGGCCTGGGTCGATTTACCCGAGCCATCAATCCCTTCAAACGTAATAAAGCGTCCAGCCGTCATTCCAGAAGGCTTTGCACCTGTCCCAGTGCCTTGTCAAATAAGACAGAAGTGGATGCGCGGACGCGCGGCAGGAAACCACCCCGTGTCACGTCGCGATCAGCAACCAGTTTGATGCGTTTGTCAGGGACATCGGGCGCAGTAACAACCAGCTCGGCGATCGGCGTTCCCGCTTCGATAGGGGCTTCCAGAGGACTGCGATATTCGAGCCGTGTTTCGACGCTTTCCTGTCCGATAGCAGGCACCAGCAGGTTCAAATCTTCTGCGGCTATTGCGTTTATCTGTTGAAAATTGCCCAACCAGACCGGGATTTCAGCCAAAGCGTCGCCTTTGGTGGCGAATTTCTTGTTGATGAACTGGCGGAAACCCCAGTTGATCATAGCTTCGGCTTCCTGACGACGTTCGGCATTGCTGTTCAGGCCAGTGAAGACAAAGACGATCCGGCGATCTCCTTGAAGGGCCGAGCCAACAAGGCCGAACCCGGCTTCTTCGGTATGACCTGTTTTAAGACCATCCGCGCCCAATCCTAGGCCAAGAACCGGATTTCGGTTGAACCGGTTTGAGGGCGAGCGCCCATCAAAGTCGAATTCCTCCAGTGCAAAGTAACCGTAATATTCCGGGAATTCGGTGATGATCAGCGTCGCCAGACGGCCCAGATCGCGCATGCTCATCCGATGGTTCGGGTTCGGCCAGCCGCTAGCGTTGGCAAACGTCGAATTGCGCAGGCCGATTTCGACGCCGCGTGCGTTCATCTGGCGTGCAAAGCCATCTTCGGTGCCCGCAAGGCCTTCGGCGACGACCACGCAAGCGTCATTTCCTGATTGAACAACGATGCCTTTGATCAAATCTTCCACGCTAGGGCGGTCGGTTTCATCCAAAAACATGGTCGAGCCGCCCATACGACGGGCCTTGGTCGACACTGAAAAGGTTGTGTCCAAGGTCACCCGACCGTCACGAAGCGCTTCGAACAACATGTATAGCGTCATCAGCTTCGACATAGATGCGGGCGGCAATGCCGTATCGGCGTTCTTTTCGAATAACATCGTGTCGGTGGTGATGTCGTAAAGGACTGCGGCGGTGGCTTGGGTTTCATAGCCTGCGCGTGCGGGTTCGGGCGCGACACCACAGGCCGAAATGACGGCGACTGCGAAAAATGCGATGATGCGGCTGAGCATTGCGGAAGCCTCCGTTATTTTGGTGAGAGAAAGGCGTCGGTGTAGCCCAAGCTTTTTACCCGAGCGAGCAGAGCCGCCTGATCGTCGGCATTTGTGACCGGCCCAGCAACGATGCGCCATGACAGCGCTCCGTTTAAGTCGTTGACTAGAACCGTGGGCACGATACCGGATTGACGCAGGTTAGCAGCCGCAGCATCAGCATTCGCCTCGAGTGTGAATAATCCAATTTGAACAAAGGGATTTTTGACGGCCGGTGCAGTAGGCGCGGTCGCAACTTGTGTTGGCCGGGCCACAGGTTTGTCGGATGCTTCGGCACGCGAAATGGCGGCAGCGGCACTTGTGGCGACAGGATCAAGCGTTGTCGTTTCTACAGTGGGTGCAGTCGCGTCACCTGTCAATTCAAGGGGATCGCCTTCGATCGTGACAACCGCAGCGGTGGTTGTTGCAGGACGACCGAACATGCGCTGGAAAAAGTTGCGTCGTCTTGGCTGTTCAATCGCTTCTTCGGTGACCAATTCATCGCCAGCACCACTGTCGTCTATGACACCTGCTGCCGCCAGTTCTTCGGCTGAAAGCTGTTCCTCGTCCGAGATTGGACGCGGTTCCGCCTCGATGATAACTTCTTCCTGACGAACCACCAGAACATTTAACTCGGTCGGTTGACCGGCCAGCAATCCCAAGGCCGATGCCGCGTCGGACGACACCTGAATGCGTGGTCCGGGGTTGTCTCTTTCACGGCGAAACAATGCGCCCGGAATAGAGTTCCCATTGGACGGGTTGGTCAAAATAACGCGTTCGGGCGCAGTGACGTCAGGATGTGCCACCCAAACGCCTCCAAGCGAGGGGCGTCCGTCCCAAAGCGCATTTTCAGTAATATTAAATATATCAGGGCGTTCGACGTCTTTCAGGACAGAGGTTGGGCCCTGTTGAACAGCGTCCGTTCCTTCGACTTCGCCATCAAGCGCGTTATTCCTAAGGTCTGGGAAGACTTGCCCATCTTCGCAGGCCGCCAATGCCAGTAAACATAGCGTCGATAACGCTGCCGTTCTTACCGCGGTTCTCATGTTCTGCTCCTCCGTCCTCGTTGGGTATCGGATGATGTGGGTGGCCTTCAGGGGCTCTTTGAGGTGAGTTTATCCCTAACAGACCCTTAAGGAAAGAGAGCATCCCATGTGCGGGCGAAGCAATGCCGAGGTAGGGCTTTCAAAATCGCGCGAAGGTCGCTAGGAAGTGCGCGTTGGAGGTTTGGCAGAGTGGTCGAATGCACCGGTCTTGAAAACCGACGGGCGTGAAAGCGTCCCCAGGGTTCGAATCCCTGAGCCTCCGCCACCATACCGCTTTAAGTATCTGATATTAAACGTAAACATACTCGATCCAGCACTTAGTTCCCACATCCGTTCCCACAATCGGTTTCTGTTTGACTTGGTCAATCAAGCCCAATCAGATGTGTTGCCCGTGATCAGTTTCGCTGTTCATCGCGGCTGATTTGGCCGTAGCTGCGCAATGTCGTCAAAACATCTGTGTGTCCAATGTTTTGGGACGTGGCGACCAGTTCTGACACAGACGTACAGTGCTTGGCTGCATGGCGGGCCAACATGTGACGAAAGGCGTGCGGGCCGTAATTGAAGACGCCTGCAGCGTCATACGCCAAGCGCACTATTTTGCGCACGGGTTCCGTGGTTTTCCAGTGTCTGCGTGAGTGAAGCCGTTTGATAAAAAACCTGCATTGGACGTGGCTGTGATTGCTGTTGATGCGAACAATGGGTCAACTGGACCATATAAAGCCACCTCATCACAAAAGGTCACCCAGTCAGAAAGCGCGACCTCTGCATCCTCAAAGCCCTTTGCAAACAAGGCATCAATCGCTCTGCCAAAACTGGTGGCCACCTCGCGGGGGGGTGGTTGACGGATTGTTCTTGCAGGTCAACTTGTTTGATCTTGAGCGATACCAAAGCCGCAACACGAACCTCCGTCAGGCAAAGTAAGGCAAGGACGCTTTGTCACGTTTTTGCTGGGGTGTGGCGCTGGGCATAAGCCCAAGGGCGCGTTTGGCTTGGTTGACACTGGGCACGGGGCGGGGTGGTGTCGCGCGTGCCTCCGTTTCGTCACGTCGCGAGAGGGTAAAATATTCTGCGTCTGACGCCCTAATACGGCTGCGAAACCCATCTTGCTGCGAAAGCCCCAGAATGAATTCACGCAATGTTGACAAGACAGACCGCATCGTCGAATTGCCTAGCGGCATTCCAGCGATTGTTTTGCTTTGCTCTAAGTGTGGCGAAACCCCATCGCCTGTTCGATGTGAAAGCTGGAAAAGTCTTTCCGTCCGTTCCAGACGTTCGTTTTCCGCATTGGATCGTTTGGTCATATTTATTACTAAGTTTGATCAGTTGGAAAGTTGGGTGTTGGTCGCGGATATTGGTGCATCAGGCGGGTGAATTCTGATATTTTGACCACCAGAGAACCCCAGACCTTCAGGCAACACCTGAGCGGCCCACGGCGGGATGCTTAGAAGGTTCAATGCTCTGTTGGGCGACTGGTCTGAGAGGTCCGTGCTCAGGTGCGGCCCAATTGGAAATACAGGGGGCATGTGTCCACCATTAGAACGAAAAGAGCCGCGCGATGATTTCGTCGCGCGGCTTCTAGCGCCGCGTATGAGTGCTTTCGCGGTCGCATTCCCAAAAGTCTCTCTGAAGACGGAGGTTCATGAGCAGGTACTTTCCCGAAGACACGGGTGCATCGCGCAGCGAAGGTCCGAAATTGGGGAGCCTAAAGTCTGCCGACGATATCCGCGATCCAGTTGAGCGTCCATCTGCCGATGAACATCATGAAGTTTTTGAAAGGCCCCTAATAAAACGGGAATGGCATTGTAAATGCGCTCAGGCCATGCCGGTTTGTTCCATCGCTTGTGGCAGGGCGTCATTAGGTCGTTGTTCCAACATGGCCTCTAGGTTCGTTTGGACTGTTCTGAACGCAGGATCACCATAGACGTTCTTCATTTCACGGGGGTCCTTTATAAGGTCGTAAAGTTCCCCGTCTTTCGATATCAGGTCAACCGTCAGTTTATGAGTGGCTGTGCGTATCGTTTGAAGCTGCAACGCCACGCCACATCGCGACGGTCTTAGGTCCCATTCTGAAAATGCGTAGACGCGGCTGGCGGTGTTGGTTTCGATCAACGGTCGCATACTTTGGCTGTGCAAGGGCGACGCTGGAGTGACGCCCGCATAATCAAGCAGGGTCGCGGCGAAATCGAGGTTAGAGACCGGATCGCTCACACGCGTGCCTTTCGGAATTCCGGGGCCTTTGAACAGGCATCCAACCCGCAAAAGACCTTCGTACATCATTGGCCCCTTTAACAATAAACCATGGTCGCCCAACCAATCACCGTGATCCGAGGTGTAAATGACGATTGTATTTTTATCGAGGCCGAGCCGATCCAACTCCGCCAGAATACGACCGACATTGTGATCGATCAGCGAAATCATCCCGTAATAATTTGCGATCACCTCACGCAGGTGATCATCGCTAAGCTCCGGCACTCGCGAGAATTTCGAACGAAACTCTGCCATATCAGCCCGGATATCAGGCTGGCCTTCCAGCGTCGCGCGGTGCCACCACGGACGCTGATCCAAATCCAATGTGCGGTGTTCGAGCAGATCGACATCTTCGGGCCGGTGCAGAAGGCTCCATGGAAGGGGGCAGTCAAACGGGTGATGCGGATCGGGAAAAGAAGCCCATATGCAGAACGGGTCATCTGTTTCAGCAACAGTGTTCAACTGTGCAACCGTGCGGTCCCCGACCCAAGTGGAATTGTGAAAGGCGGGTGGCAGACCCGAATGCCAGGTTTGCGGAGCATCTTTGGTGTCTCGACCTGAACGATCCATATACATTGCGTTGCGATCCGCGTTTTTACCGCCCGCATCGTACCAACTCTCATAGTGCTGCCCATTTGGCGGAACCAATGGCAGATGCGCGTTGTGTCCCTCGACAACCATCTCGACGTGATCAAATCCCATGTAGGGACCGTGCCAATCGTCATCAAACAGATGCATGCTGTCTCGGCACTCCGGTGTGCCGCTTGGTGCAAAATTATGAGACGTCGAAAAATGGGCCTTGCCGATGAGAGCGGTGTGATACCCTGCCTTGGAAAGCGTTCCAGCAAACCCCGCTTCCCCGACTTCCGGCGGCAGGTCGATCCCGTTATCCGACACACCATGCGTCCGTGGCAACAACCCCGTCAACATAGACGCACGCGCAGGCTGGCAGATCGGGTTGACGGTCATGCAGGCAGAAAAGACCGTGCCTTTCCGTGCCATCTCATCCAAGTGCGGGGTCGAAACTTTGCGCCCTTCAAAACCAAAACAATCGCCCCGATGCTGATCGGCTGTGATGAACAGAAAATTGGGTCGGCGCGTCATCTTGATTGCAATTTCATCTGTCGGTTCATTGCTTTGGCGCGGGCGTATACCCGATTTCGGCCTTTGCACGAATGGCCTCCTCACCACCTAATTCATTGATCCGCTGTCCTTGATCCGCAAAAGCCTGAACGTTTGCGGCGTCAGGATCGACGATCTTGCGCAGATCGGCCTCCAACTCTGCTTGAATTTCTGCAATTTCCGGAGAGCCACCAAGATCCGTCGTTTCACGCGGATCGTTCTTAAGATCAAAAATCTGTGACGGATGGCCCGCGTAATAGACCAGTTTCCAATGCCTCTTTCGCACCATAAATCCGCCCGATGTTGACCCTGCCGCATGATACTCGCTGAAGACGACGCGATCTTCGGGCTCTACCTGTGCAAGCACGCGCAAATCTGACCCAGGAAGTTCACGTTCCCGCTTGTCAAGATCGCACCCCGCAGCCCGGACAATCGTCGGATAGACATCGACCAGAGACACCGGGGTTGCGCATCGCGTGCCCTCATCGACGCCGGGACCGGCCATGATCATCGGTATGGCGGCAGAATCTTCGTAAAAAACCGATTTCCCCCAAAGCCCACGATTGCCAAGGCTTTCCCCGTGATCAGAGGCATAGATCACCAGCGTGTCGTCGGTCAGCCCTGCTGTGGAAAGGGCCGACAGAACGCGCCCAACATTGTGATCGAGATACGAGCACATCCCATAATAGGCCTGAAGTGCCACGCGCAGCGATGCGTCGTCGAAATAGTCGTCATAGTTAAAAACCGTCCGATAGGCATCTACACCCGGATGACTGGGCCGCTCGGCCGGGTCATATTGATCGGGCAGCGGAATTTGCGCGTCCTTGTACCTTTCAAAGAATTTTTTTGGTGCGATCAGCGGGAAGTGCGGAATTACGAACGAGACGTAAAGAGCCCACGGTTTGTCCGAGGTGCGCCCGCGCTCCCCCAGCCAAGAGACAGCGGCATCGGCAACACGCCCGTCGAAATCCGAGTAATCCGATGTCCCGCTGCCTGCCTTGTCGGCCATCGCGCTTGCCGCTTTGCGCGGTTTTCCGTCACCGCGTAGCAGTCCGATGATATCGCCCTGTCCGTCTGGCACATAGATTGGGTTGATGATCTCGGAAAATCCGGCGTCATCTTCGGCGCTGCGATAGTGAAGCTTGCCGATCGAACTAACCTCATGGCCTGCAGCGCGAAGCGCGTGATGCCACGTTCGTACGCTGCCATCATAGGGATGCGCGTTGTCCCAAAACCGCGTTCGGTGCGGATAGTCTCCGGTTGCAAGGCTGGCGCGAGACGGCACGCAAATCGGGGAGTTGCAATAGGCATTGTCGAAGGTCACACCACGCGCGGACAAGGCGTCGATATTGGGAGTCTGGACGATTCCGTTACCATAACAACCTGAAATGTCGCGGTTGTGTTCGTCAGACAGGATGAAAAGGACGTTGGCTGCCATGCTGTCACCCAAGCCCATACACTTTGGCAGCAGTGCCGCCAAAAAGCATGTCCCTGTCGGCGGCGCTTACTCCTGCATCCTCGACAATCTCGTTCAAGGTGGTCCACCATAGATCGTATGTGCTCATCAACGTCATGACCGGCCAATTGCTTGAGAAGATCAGACGCTCGCAGCCGAAATCCTCGATCATGGCCTCGACCCACGGTCTGAGCGTGTCAGTCTGCCATTCCACACCTGCGCGTTCTACAAGGCCCGAGACTTTTACATAGGCCGACGTGTCGCGCGCGATGCGTTTCATGTCGGCGCGCCATTGTGTCAATTCTCCGGTCATCACAAACGGGCGCCCGCCATGATTAAGGATCGCCGTCATCTCGGGCACTGCCGCGAACAAATCACCGATCGGGCCAAGCTGTGTGCAATTGGCTAAGAAATCGACAGGAACACCTTCCGCCGCAATAACGCGGTAGCTGTTTAACATTGCCGGATTGGTGAACCAACTGGGGTCGAATTCCTTGGGGGGATGAGCGCGAATGCCGCAGAGTTTGGGAATATCGCGCTGCCGCTCGATCGCGGCCCGCAAGGTTTCAGGATCGCTTTCCAGATCAAGCCAGCCAATCACCCCTTTGATAAAGTCGTTCTCGCCAGCGAGACGGACCATGTATTCGGTCTCTTTCGTATCCGTGGCTGCCTGTACTACCACAACACCATCAATGCCCGCCGCCTTACAAAGCGGCCCCAGCATCTCTGGGGTGAAGTCATGCTGCAACCCACCAATTTTCTTGGCGCTCCAGATGTTATGCGTTTCGCCAAGTTCCCAAAAATGAACATGCGCGTCGATTTTCATGGCGGCCCCGTTCTCAGTAAATGTCTGGAAAGTCTAGGAGATCAGAGGTATTACTGACTAACGCAGATTTTGCCTTTGTTGATGAGGGATTGGAATATCGAATGGAAACACGATACGTCCGCGTGGTGGAAGAAGTGGCAAAGCTTGGCAGCATCCGGGCGGCAGCAGAAACGATTGGCTATACGCAATCAGCTATCACTAAGATCCTGCACCGTATCGAAGAAGAATTTGGCGAGCGCTTGTTTGAACGCCATCCGCGCGGCATGCGCCTCAATGAGTTTGGCGAGACTTTTCTGGAGCATTCGCTGGCGATTGACAAAGAAATGCGGGACGCAAAATCCAAAATTGCTGCGTTGAAGTCAGGCGAAACCGGGCGGGTCGTTCTAGGGACGGCCGCATGGTCGACGCAAATTCTACCGGGCATTCTGGCAAAGCTAGTCGAGGAACGCCCGCATCTGAAGTTTCGCGTTGTCGAAAGCAATGCCGGCCATCTTGAACAACTTTTACTGGAAGGACGGATTGACTTGTCAATCTCGGCGATGTCGCAACAGATTGACGACCAGATCGTTGTGGAAAGCATGGGCGAAGTGGTGTTTGGCCTTGTGACAGCGGTGGATCATCCGTTGACCAAATTGCCTGACATTCGCATCAAGGACATAGCTGAATACCGGTGGATCATGGCGGATGGCGACCACAGAACGACGCGTTTTCTTGAGCGGGAATTTACGAAACATGGGTTGCCCTGGAGCAGTCCAGACATTGAAATCCTACCCAGACAGGCACTGCTTGAGATCGTTTCGAAAACCGATTTGATCGCCTATTTGCCTCTTTTGAATGACCCTGAATTCTCACCTCCTGTCGCCAAGCTGACCTGCTGCGATCTGCAATGGCGCATTCCGGCGGGCATGTGCTTTCGCCGCAATCGCCCGGTCACTGCTGCAGGGCGGTTGGTGTTTGAAGAGGTGAAGGAGCAGTTCCGTTTGGCCGCTGCAGATTATGAAGCGCCTTAGCGTTTTGGCCCGATCAGTTGGCGCAGCAGCGGCAAGGCGATGAAAAGCGCAACCGCGCACAGCACGGCCATCGTGATCGGACGGGTTTGGATATATGCCAGCAGGTCGCCCTGCGAGACCAAGACGGACCGGCGGAAATTTGATTCAAAGATCGGCCCCAGGACAAAGCCTATGACAAGCGGCGCCAACGGATAGTTTGCCTTGCGCAACACATAGCCAAGCAGACCAAAGACAAGCAGCAGCCACAGGTCATTGATTTGGCGTGACACGGAATAGGTGCCGATAAGGCTGATCATCAGAACCCCAGCCATGATGCTCCATTGCGGCAGTTTCAGGATTCGGACCACGCCGCGCATGAACATCAAACCAAGCGGCAACAGCAGGACAGCGCCTATTAGGAATATAAGAAAAATCCCCTGCGCCACGTCTGCGTTTTGCAGGAACAATTGTGGCCCCGGTTGCACGCCTTGCAGCATCAACCCACCCATAAGGACCGCAACAATTGGATCGCCCGGAATGCTTAGCGCCATCATCGGAATCAATGCGCCCCCCGTGACGGCAGAATTAGCAGTTTCGGATGCGATGACACCGTCCGGATTGCCCTCGCCAAAATCAGGGTCGTCCTTTTTGGGAAATGACATGGCCAGGCGGTAACTTAGAAACGAGGCCGTGACGCCACCGATCCCCGGGATGATCCCAACAAACACGCCCATCAGGCTAGAGCGGATATAGTTAAACGGGCGGGCAAGCAGGCTGCCAAAGGCTTTCGCAGAAGCCGCAGCACCGGTGTCATTGTCAGAGGCACGGACAGGCGTTTCGACCTGCATCAACACTTCCGAGATGCTGAACAACCCGACAAGAAAGGGCACTAAAGCAATCCCGGCATCCAGATAGGGCGAGCCAAAAGTGAACCTTTGCACGCCAGACACCGGATCAAGACCAATGGTGGCGATGAATAGCCCAAGAAATCCCATGGCCCAACCTTTCATCGGCACATTCCCTGATAGCGCGCCCAAGGCCGTTAGCCCAAGCAATGCAAATGCGGCTGTTTCTGCTGGCCCAAACCGCAGCGCAATTGCGGCCAATTCTGGGGCCACAGCAATGAGCACAAGAGCACTGATTACTCCACCGAAAGCCGAGCCGATTGTTGACAACGTCACCGCCTCTGACGCTCGACCTGCCAGTGCCATGGGGCGCGCATCCAGCATGGTTGCCGCCGCCATTGGCGTGCCCGGAATACCGATCATTGTTGCGGCGACTGCGCCCCCATAAGAGCCGCCCTGATAGATGCCGATCAGCAGGGCCATCGCAGTGACCGGCTCGGCGTAGAAGGTGAAGGGGATCGCCATGATGACGCCAAGCAACGGGCCGACACCGGGCAGCGCGCCGACAATGATACCAATGGAAAGGCCCACAATCAGAGACAGCAATGCGCTCCAACCAATCAAGTCTGTTGCGATTTGAAACAGCTCGGTCATGTTCAGAAAGCCGCGTCGATGCCAAGGATGCCCTCGGGCAGGACGGTGGACAGCCCATAGCGAAAGATCAAAAGGCAAAGCGCAGTCAAGCCGATTGAAACCATCAAGGCCCGCGTTAGGGACGTGGCGCCACACAGCATCGCGACGACAACCAAGAGCGGCACTACCGTTAGGATGTAGCCGACAGGCTCAAAGGACAGAACAAAGATTAGCAGCGCTGCGAACAAGGCCGCCGACAATACGGCGCGGTTGTCAAAAAACGGCTCAAAACCGAAGCCTCTGTCGTTGGCACGCATGACGGCCCTAAGCTGACCGACGGCTGGGATCAGGATCAGCGCCAACAGGATCAACAGAATGAGACGCGGATAGGCGCGTGGGCCGGAAAACGTCTCAAGATCAGAACTGAACGCAAGATCGATCCGGCTTGTGAAATACAGCCCCAATGCGATCAGGACTATGAAGATGCCTGTGATGGTCAGTTCAACCCTTGGCGTCAGCATGTTGCCGTTCCCCCCGCCTTACGCATGGCAAAGCCTGCACGTCCCGAAAAGAAAAATCCAGCGTAGGTACTACGCTGGATTTTCTTTGGCTGACTGCCTTTACTCTGCTCAGTTCCCCGATTTCAGAACATTTTCAACATGCGGGGCCAACAGAACCGCAGATTCATCCCACAGTTTTTGCGAGTCTTCGGGCGAGACATATTTTATCATCGCCCCCACATTGCCTTCTAGCTTTTCAGCAAGTGCGTCGCCCGTTAGCACCGCACCAAAGGCCGCTTGCAACTTTTCAACCACATCGTCCGGCGTCCCGGACAAGGCGGCCAGCCCACCCCAACCAAATGCGTTGTCGCCCCATCCGACAGGGTATCCCTGCTCAGCCGCCGAGGGCAGTTCGGGATCAATCGGGTGGCGTTCATCAGTGATCAGACCAAGGTGTTTGATCTGCCCTGCAAACGCGTTGATCAACGGAACCACTGCGACTGACGCATCAAGTGTGCCATTCAAAAGCCCGGTGACATTGTCTCCTCCGCATCCACCATTGAAGGGGATTGGGTTATAAGACACCTCGGCGACCGTCATGAATTGCTCACCGATTAACCGTGGCACCGATTGCGGTGCGCAGACCCCGAAGTTCAGCGTACGGCCTTCCGCTTTTGCCCAGTCCACGAATTCTGCAATGTCGTTTGCAGGATGATCCGCTGCCACCGTCAATGTGAACGGGATCGCAAATATTCCGGCGACCGGGACAAAGTTGTCATTTGAATAGGGCAAGTCCGGATTAAAAAGCTTGGCACCTACCTGCGCTGCAACCCAATTGCTGACCAGTGTATAGCCGTCTGCCTCGGCAGATATCGCCGTCGCAAGAGCCTTGGTTCCACCCGCTCCCGTGACATTGTTGATGACAACCGGCTGCCCAAGCTCTTCTGAAACCAGCTCTCCGATAGTGCGAATTGCGACGGATGTTGGATCAGCAGCGGGCCATGGATAAATGATGGTGATCGGTTTTTCTGGCCACTCAGCAAAGGCCGGAGCAGCACTCAAAGCCGCAATCGTCACCGCGGCGACGCACAGAATTGTTTTAGGATGTATGTTCATTTTTTCCTCCCACACGAACGCACCTTGATTCGATCAATCGACGACCTCTGCGAACGATGGGGAAAGCCTATAGCGCCTCACTGTCCATACCAGACACAATAGCGGGTGTATCAATTCCAATTTGGAATTTCTGTGGGCTTAGTTTCACGTAGTTAATTCTCAGCCCTTTTTCAATCGAATGTCCGAAGGTACGGTCAATTGGGCCGTTCGTGTTGGTCATATTGTCATCGTTTCGAAAGATCGCGGAAATGCGGCAAACGTCCGCTTCCCGCCGATTCTGTGGAAACACTCAATTGTATTGCGCCCAATCTCCGGACTTCTTTACAGTTGATTTGTCGATTTCGACATTCGATCTTTGAATGACTGGCGCAAGGTGAACAGGGCCGGTACCAATCGTTGCGAATATCGAAGACACAAATTGGCGGCATGGTCCTTTTTGCCAGCTGATCTCCATTTGGTTTCTTGATAATTATACCTGATGAATGACCCGTTGTGGGAAAGGTATGTCGATATTTTCGGCCTTTAGGCGCTTAAATATTGCGACACGCAATTCGCTCGAAACCCCGACACCCCCCCCGATATCTCGGATGAAGCCCCGGATCTCGAAATCGAGCGAGCTGTCACCCATACCTGAGAAAATCACACTTGGTTCAGGGGTCTTAAGAATCTTTGGGTGAGCGGCGGTCAACTCAAGAAGGATCGCCATTATGGTCTCTGGATCACTATCGTAGGACACGCCAACTGGAAGGATGATCCGCCCGAGCTTGTTGCCCAGTGTCATGTTCGTCACCGAATTGGCAATTAATTCGGAGTTTGGAACAATGATGGATGAGCGATCAAAGGTCTCAATCTCAGTAGAGCGTACCGAAATGCGCCGCACAAATCCCTGTCCCGACGAAGTTACAATCCAATCGCCCACTTTGATCGGGCGCTCGAATAGCAGGATCAGACCGGATACGAAATTGGACACAACAGATTGCAAACCAAAACCGATCCCAACAGACAGAGCACCAGCCACAATCGCCAGAGACGACAGATCCGCGCCGACGACGCCGATCGCGGCAAGGACGGCAACGGTGAAGCCCGCGTAGCCGATCAGCGTACGGAAGGAATTGCGTACCCCTACGTCCATCTTTGTCTTGGGAAAGATCTTCGTATCGGCGGTCACTTGGATCACGCGCGTGGCCCAAAGAATGGCCATGAAGGTGGCAATCGCAGCCAGTATCCCAGCAATCGAAATGGTCACGTTGCCGATTGTGAAGCCAAAGAATGCGTCAGTGACGGCGTCTCTTACGTCGATCCAATCCGCACCCAAAACGAGTACGGCGGGAATAAGCGTCAGAAGTGCCAGCGCAGCGTCAAGGATGAACCCCAACCAGAACATCAAGGCGCTTTCCTCATCATCAGCTTGGTCTTCAATCGGGGTCTCGGCGAACCGCTCTACGACAACTCTGAGTGTCTCGCGCAGAATAGCTCGGGCGCAGATGAACAGGCCGACGAGCGCCAACAGATAGAAGATCCGCGTGGCGGCAAAATACCCTAGAGGAACATAGCCCGCCAACACCGCTCCAATCACGGCTAAGGCTAAAAATAGCGTTATCGATGGGACAGAGCGCCAGCGACCGGTCAGCCATGTATCGCGGGTTTCACTTATGTCGCTCGGCTTGCACCACACTGTAGCGCGCCCCAAAATAGCCAAAAGGATCATTAAGCCGACGGCAGCGGCCGCACTTTGCAACACGATGGTTTCTTGTGGCGCGTTGAAAAGCGGTGCTCCAGCGCGCAGGATCGCGTCAGCAGCCATCAAGCCGACAACCGCAAGGCCCGCACCGCGCAAAGCCGCGGTACTGGCGCGCGACAAGGGCAAAAGACGCCATGTTGGATTGCGGCTGTTCGTGACTGCAACAATAATTCCGTCCAAGGCAAAAACCGCAACAAACGCGACCCAGATAACACCGGCCAGCCCGGTCTCGCCGTTAGCGGCGACAGCAACTAAGCCGATCGAGCGTACTGCGACGAAAACGACAAAACCGCCCAAGATAGCTGGCATTGCACGTGCGAGAGCTCGAAACAGAGCCGCAATGACAAGGCGGCCCTGACTTGGTTCCGGCTCGGACATAAAGTCCGTCACACGAGCGTTCAATCGACGGCGGATTGGGACAATGAACACAAATGCAAGCGCAAACGCTCCAAGTAGTATGGCGATGTCTCTCGTTAAACTTCCGGCGCTGCGTCGCTTTTGGATTTCAGTTCCGACCCAAGTCTCGGATTGAGACACTCCACTGATGAAGCCCGCCAAACCTGTCTCCAAAGTTGCTGGCCGCACGGGGCTTTGCTGACGCACGAAGACTTGGTCATAGAACTTACCTCTGCGTTCCTCGGCAATATCATTGAGCAAACTGGTCGCGTTGGTAAGGTTAAGCTCTGATTGAGCCAATAAAGTTTGAGCCGCACCTAAGGCAGCGGTCAAGCGCGCCCGCTCAGATGCGATTTCTTCACTTTCCGGCGGTTGGCCCTCCGCTGGTAACTCGCCCAAAGCCTGAAGCTGTGTCCTAAGGTTGTCGCGGCTTTCCGTAAGGCCAGGTAAACCTGCTGTCGTGGCGGCACGTATTGCCCTTACCTGTGTCCTGATCTGGATAAGCTCTGACGTATCTGCGGCTGACAATTGTGTTTCAAGCTCAACCAGTGCGGCCTTTCGACTGGCTACACCTTCTGTGAGGCCGTCGAGCGAGCCCTGTGCAATTGCGGCACCGGAGGCCAGAAGAAACCACAAGCTAAACGCGAAAAACTTCATTCCAATTCCCAGTACTTTTTTGCAGTATCATCAACGTTGGAGTTTACCGCTCACCAAGGGTTAATTGGCTGGTCAAACACGTTCGTCAAATTTTAAGCTCTCAACGGGTCCGACGTATCAATTAAATCCGGGCGGACTTCAACCATCGTCTATGTAAATATGATCAAAGTTGGGCACCGATTTCTATCAACTCCCGGCCTGTTCGGATAGTGAAAGGCAGCAACTGGCGCACGCCATACTGATAGCGGTCATAGAGGCAAACGCAGCGAAGGTCCGGATCGAGCTCAGAGTTTCCATCCGCCTACGAATACATTTATTGCCGGAACGTCAGGCAAAGACCAAGGACACTGCTGGCAAGGCGATTAACACCGCCAATCGAACCAAGTCCGCGCCCCAGAACGGAAGCACGCCCCGAAAGATCGTTGTGATCGGCACGTCTCGCAGCACTGACCGCAAGACGAAGACATTCAACCCGATGGGCGGCGAAACGAGGCTGATCTCGGTGACCACCACGACGAATGCGTGCAAGGAATAGCTTGCCGCCGTCACCAACGACGATCAGCAGACCGCCGAAAAGCCACCGCAGGCGACGACAGTCGACATCGCTAGGCCGCTTTTGACGCGGGGCAATCCGCGGTGGGCTGTCGAGAAAAGCGCGTCCGACACGCCGGACAACGTCAATAAGTTGCCCATAAAAATGAACAGGGGAATGACCGCCAAGGTAAGGGAAAGCGGCACGTCGAACGCGGCATTGCCTGCAAGCCGAAAGGCCGAGTCCCGACTGCGTAGAGCGCATGTTGTTTTGCAAATATCCACTCTATAAAATGCCGTTGTCAAACAAGGTATCAATCAAGGTTTGAGGCATGGTTCCGATTGCGGATTTCTCTAATAAAAAGCGGGTTTTCAAATTCTGTGGCGGCAACACTCACGTCGATTTGGGCCGCTGTTCGGGGTATTGGACGATGCCGGACGGGCGCAGATGTGTCAGCGAGACGTCGATAGATCGCTCAGGCCGCATCTTCGAAACCTACTTTTTTGCGCTGCAAGGCCTTGAGAATAAGTCCGCCCAAGACCTGTTCGAATTGGTGAAAGCCGCCCATTTGAACTATGAACATGTCAGTGACATTGGCCTCTCAACACATATTGTAGCGGACAGGACTGGAACGCGGTTTCATGCGCTCGTTGTCTGCATCGCGGATGCTCAAAACCTCTTCCGAATGCGCCCGCCGACCTTTAGGTTCTATTATTCGCCCGATATTCCACTGGGCATGAGATGGACTGCGCTCGACCAGTATCGGCAATGCCAAGTCGCCAAGCTGCCCTTTTTGGTGATCGAAGATCAAAGCGGCAGTCCCAGCTGGGGAGATAGCACGTTCTACCGCATCGCCACCGTCGCATCTGTTTCAGAGCTGAAGTCCAAGCTTCAGGCGGTCCCAAGCTCGGAGCCAGCGGGCGATTACAGTAACTTCAATCTCGGCGTTATTGACGCGCGCGACCTCGACCAACCCTTCAACGAAACCGTTTATAGCCTCACGCCAAAGTGGCTTCTTGAGAATCCCGACATGATGGAACACACCAAATGAAACGTCTGATCCTTGTTGCAAGCATAGTTCTTTTTGCGGGCAACGCCTTTGCCCAAGTCACGGAACGCGACATCGTCTTGCGGCAAAGAGCGCAGGAGCTGATGCAAAGATGTAATAACGGCACAGCGGCATACTGTATGGGCATAGGTGACGGCTTTTATAGAGGATGGATGGAAGAAAACGGAAAAAGAATGAACGTACCCCAAAGCGAACCTCTCTCCGCAGATTTCTATTCGATTGCATGTTCAAAAGGAATTGGCAAAGCGTGTGGATTTGCGGCGGACACGTATATGCGCTTGAGGGATCCAAGCATACCGGAGCAATCGGTTTTTGCGATTGCCCAGAAGGGATGCGCTCTTGACCACAATCCGTCGTGCAGACTGGCAGGAGAAATGTCGAGCAAAGGCATCGGCACCAAAGTAAACGAATTGACCGCTCTGAGCTACTATACAAAGGCATGTGAATTGGGCAATGAGTCTGGCTGCACACTTCAGAAAATGACAGAGAATATAGTAGAACTGAGCCACAAAAAGGAGGAAATCGATAAGAGCCTACGTGACCTTGAGAGAGCCAACAAGATCCTGTCCGACCCAGACCTAAACAAATAAAACACCTAAGGCGACGCGTCAAAAATCAAGTCGTCCCGTGTCTAGTTGGCCAATAAATGGACCTGCGTAGCGGGGCTATTTGCAGACCTGGAAAATCAAAGCGACAACGTTTCCGTTTCTTTCGTTCGTTTCCGGGTCGCAATAATATGGATCCTTTTTAAACGGTACCGTGCTTTCGTAGCGGGACCCGCCGCGACATGTCTGTCGGGCCCTCCGGTCTCCATCACATTCAAGGTAATATTTTGCCGTATAACTGTTGAGCTCGGAACGCACATTGCAGTAGGTTGAACGCTTCCGAATTTTTTACTCGCAGATTTGAGAGGCGCTGGTGCCGTTGCCCACGCTCCCTGTACTGGTACCCCGGTTACTGGGCAGCTTTTCGCCTTGATTAAATTGCTGGAATAATTGCAACACTACCCAACGTGTTGCCTACGGTTCTTATGCAGTTCATTCTGAACACGGCTAAGAACTTTCTCAACCAAGCCCCGTGGATGACGCTTTGGCCCGGGATTTCGATTTCCCTTGTGGTGCTTGGCTTCAATCTTTTAGGTGACGTGCTGCGCGATGCCCTTGCCCTGCGCGAACATTGATCTGGAGAGCCGATGTCCGATTTCACAACCCGCCCCGAGATAAGAGGCACCTTTGGCGTCGTTACCTCAACCCATTGGATTGCCTCTTCCGTGGGGATGAGCATCTTGGAAAAAGGCGGCAATGCCTTTGACGCTGCCGTTGCAACCGCGCTGACATTGCAAGTGGTCGAACCGCATTTAAATGGCCCGGCAGGCGACATGCCGGCGATCTTTTATTCTACCGCAACCGGCAAGGTCGAAGTGCTTTGCGGCCAAGGCGTGGCTCCTGAAGCTGCCACGATCACTCATTACAATAAGCAGGGTTTGACGCTTATTCCCGGCTCTGGTCTGCTGGCCACAGTGGTACCCGGCGCGTTCGACGGTTGGCTGCTGATGCTGCGCGACCACGGCACAATGAGCCTGCGCGAGGTGATGCAGCCGGCCATAGATTATGCGCGTGAGGGGCATCCGATGCTGCCGCGTGTGGCCAACACTATTGCCGGACTGGCGGATTTCTTTGCTGAGGAATGGCCCACTTCTGCCGCGGTCTGGACCCCGGATGGCAAGGCCCCTGAGCCGCAGGCGCTTTTCAAAAACCCCGATCTGGCCGCGACTTATGACCGATTGGCCTTAAGCCAAGGCGATACCCGCGAGGCCAAGATCGACGCGGCCCGAGCCGAATGGCGAACAGGATTCGTGGCCGATGCAATTTTCGACTACCTTAGGGATGCGCATGTGATGGATGTGTCCGAGGTCAAGCATTCCGCCGTTTTGGCCCCGTCTGATATGGCCGATTGGCGCGCCAGTTTCGAAGCGCCCCTTTCTTATGTCTACCACGGATGGACGGTCTACAAGACACAGGCCTGGTCGCAAGGCCCTGTCTTGTTGCAGGCTTTGGCGATCCTAAAGGGGATTGATCTGGCGGTCATGGATCCTTATGGCCCCGAATTTGTCCATACGGTGATCGAGGTCATGAAGCTCGCCTATGCGGACCGGGAAGCCTATTACGGAGATCCTGATTTTAGCGACATCCCAATGGATGTGCTGCTCAGTGACACCTACAACGACGCACGCCGCAAGCTGATCGGCCCGCAAGCCTCAACCGAACAACGACCGGGCCGTGTGCCGGGATTTGAGGCGCAGGCCGACGCTTATATCGAGCGCGCCCAGCGGGATTTCAATGTTGGCGATGTCGCCGCACAAGAGCCAACCATGTCGCATCTGACCGAGAAACGCGGCGACACCGTGCATCTTGATATCATTGACCGCTGGGGCAATATGGTGGCTGCCACGCCCTCTGGTGGCTGGCTACAAAGCTCGCCTGTTATTCCCGGCCTTGGTTTCCCACTCAATTCACGCGCGCAAATGTACTGGCTGGACGAGGGCTTGCCGACTTCGCTGGTGTCCAAAAGTAGGCCGCGCACCACCTTGACGCCCAGCCTTGCCGAAAAAGACGGCATGCAACTTGTCTTCGGCACGCCGGGCGGCGACCAGCAGGACCAATGGCAGCTGATCTGGTTCTTACGTTTCGTGCATTTTGGCCTTGGCCTGCAAGAATGTATGGATGCACCCCTGTTTCATTCAATGCATTTCCAAGGCTCGTTCTTCCCGCGTGAGGTTAAGCCTGGCGAGATGATGATTGAGCCTAACTTCGCCGAGGGTGTGATCGCTGACTTGCGCGCTCGAGGCCATAAGGTAACCGTTGCTGAGCCTTGGTCGATCGGACGCCTAACCGCAGCCATGCGCCAACCTGACGGTATATTGCGAGCGGCTGCCACGCCACGACTGATGCAAGCCTACGCGGTGGGCCGATAACTTGCGGGATGCGCTGATGGCGGACCTTCGCGGTACATTACTTTGCGCAGACATTTGTGTACCAATAGGCCCGTATTTGAAATTGCCCGAGCGGTTAGAAGTGAGAGCCAGTTTTAGGCAGGGTGATAATGAGCCGGTGGATGTGGGCTAGCTCATACGAGATGAATCCCGATTTTTGACGGCCCGCTCATTTTTTGGAAATCAAGGCAATATATTTAGCCAGACCCAAATTGAAACTATGGAAGCTGCTGTCGCGATAAGAACTGAAGACGCGGCAACGCGCCGAGCCGCGCCATACATATTGGCGAAAACATAGGCGTTGACGCCCGGTGCCATTGAGGCGGTTACCACCGCGGAACGAAGAGAATCTTGGTCAAGGGCCAATGCCGTGCCGGTTGCAAATACGATTGTCGGGTGGACAATCAATGAAATCATACAAACCATAAGAATTGTTTTTGTGTCGCCCTCGGGTTTGTACCGAAAGAGAATGCCGCCCAAACCAAATAGAGCTGCGGGCAAAGCGGCTTGGGCAAGTATGTCGATTCCATCGCTTAATGGACCCGGCAGCGGTAAGCCTGTGATGTTTACGAAAAAACCTAGCGCAATGCCGATTACAAAGGGGTTGCGGAACATTGCGTTGGACACGCGCGATGACATTTCAACAAAGCTAGACGACCGATTGCGCGCTATTTCCATCGCGGAAACACCCAAAAAATAGCAAAGAGGCGCGTGGAACGCGATGATAGCAAAATTACCCTTAAGCGCATCCGCTCCATAGGCTTGTTCGGTTATCGGCAAGCCAAGAAGGATCGTGTTTGAGAAAAAACAACAGAATGCAATTGCCGCTGCATCGATTGGGCTACGATTAAAGAACTTTCGGGCGCCAAAGTATCCAAGAAAGAAGCTAGCGAAGGCCCCTAAATAGTAAGTTATGATGATGTCAGGGCTAAATGCAGAGCCGATTTCAATTTCTGAAATGGCGCGGAATAGAAGGCAAGGAATTGCAAAATTTTGAGTAAACCCGACTAATGCATCAACTGCGTTTTCACTAAATAATCCCCTCCAGCATACGATATAACCAAAGCCAATGACGATAAAAACAGGAAGGATAATATCTAATTGCGCTTGCATTTGCGATCAACTTTTTCTTCAAAACTAAGTTAGTATATAGCCGCACTTTTTTGAGTTAGTTCCGGGGTGCCGTCACGAATTACGACGATAATATTTCCTCTCAAAGTGCACGCTTTAGATCGCTGTGGCAGCTCTTGCGGATACTATTTCTTTGGTCGCCAAACCCTAACGGGGTCGGTGCATGGCTAAAAGGAATATTTGCAACACATGGGCCTTTGTCACTGAACACCAGAATGACCTTTCGCTACTGTTCCGCAAGCGTTTCTAAGGCTGGGTACATTCGTGTGAAATCTTCGTCTTCCATGCCTGCGTCCACAGCGGCTTGGATCCAGGCCAGTGTTTGGTGCCCGATCCGCATTGGGCTGCCAAGCTCTTTCGACAGGGCGACTGCCATTCCGACATCTTTACGCAGGTTGAAAATCCTCGAGCGCCCGTCCCAAGTTTCAGAAATGATGTGATCAGGGAAGCGCCGTTCCGAGATAAAACTGCGCGCGTTTCCGGCGTTAAACACCTTGATCATGTCGGCCAGATCAATCCCAGCGGCTTCGGCCAGACGTCCGGCTTCAGAACAAGCCAGGAAATTCGTGTGTGTAATCAGGTTGTGAACCACTTTCATTGTGTGGCCCGCGCCGGATTGGCCAAGATGGATGAGTTCGCCCGCACAGGCTTCGAGTACGGGTCGCGACCTTTCCAGCACATTCGCATCGCCTCCAATCATCAGCGTCATTGTGCCTTCGTCAGCACCCTTCGCGCCGCCGCCGGTCATGCCCGCATCCATATAAGGTACGCCAACAGCCGCTGCTCGGGTTGCGAGCCGTTTAGTATAAACCGGATCAGAAGTGGTGAAATCCCATAGTATCAGTTGTGGACCAGCTTTGGATAGAATGTCATCTAGAATACTGTCGATTTGCTCGGAGCCTGGGACCACAAAAATTATTACATCTGCTTTTGCTGCCATCTCCGGCGGTGGCACAATTTTGGCAGAATTGATGAAGGCTCCTCGGGCGTCTTCGTTCAGGTCCCAAACCATCAAATCATACCCGGCTTTGCCAATGTTTTTGGCAATCCCGCGGCCCATATTGCCGAGGCCAATCACTCCAACGGTTTTGGTCATATCATGCTCCAGTTTTTGGTTTCTCAAGGCAGTCGCCGAACGCTGATGAGCCCATCATCTACTCCAATTCAGAATGACCGATTTTCACCGCAAAACAAGGTGTATTGTTAAGTCTTTCGGTTGCAAATCTAGCCTTGTTCCAGTATTTTAGCCTTAAGATCTCAAAGACTTTCAATGCACGAGCAACACTTGTTGTCCGGGGTGTCGGTGCGGCGGTAAGGGAGCCTCAAATGTTTGAAAAAATGCCCCATATCAAGGAAGATTTTTATATCGGCTTTCTTGATCGCACGATTAATATCCACTGGAATTACCATGCGATTTTGATGGTTAGTATTTGGCTTATTCTTGTCCCGATTTGCATCACAATTATTCGCTTTGGAAAGCCACGTCCGACTGAGTTTGGATTAAGGCGTCAGGTTCATATCAAACATCCTGAATGGTGGTGGTTCAGTGCGCATAAATATGGCCTTTCCTTAGCGGTATTTCTGACGCTGGCGGGTGTGGCCGTTGCGTTGACGGTCAGCCGCGGCTTTAGCGGATCGGTACATTCGATTCTTGGAGCGCTGACAGCTATTCTTGCTGTTGTGCAGATTGTCGCCGGACTGCTGCGCGGTACCCATGGGGGTAAGTATTATAACAAGGCGAATCCGGACGATCCCACAACTTGGCAAGGTGATCATTACAGCCGCACCACAAGGCGCCGAATTTTTGAGGCCTATCACAAGACCGCCGGTTACTTCACATTGTTCTGCGCTGTGGGGGCCATCGGATCCGGATTAATGCAATATCCGATGCCGCTGCTGGCCAAAATTGTTTTCATCCTTCCTTTCCTCTACCTCGCATTCTGGGTCGTCATGGAGTTCTTTGAACGTCGCTATGACGGGTACCGGGCTGTGCATGGTTATGGAGCGGAGCACCCTTACAACAAAGAACGCGAATACCTGTGACAGGTAAGGCGCGCAGTATCAAAGAAGGTCGATCATGGCAGATGTGCTGATCAGTGAATTCATGGACAAGGGCGTCGCCGAGGGGTTGATCAGCGAATTTGATGTTCACTGGGACCCTGATCTTTGGGGCAAACGCGACGAGTTGAAGCAACAAATCGCAAAAGCCAAGGCGATCATTGTGCGCAACGGAACTTTGGTGAACGAAGACCTGTTGGACGCTGCACCGAACTTGCAAGTGGTTGCGCGGATGGGCGTTGGCTTGGACACCATCGATGTTGCCGCCTGTAAATCGCGAGGGATCGAGGTTTGCCCATCGATTGGCGCGAATGCAGTTTCGGTGGCTGAATATGTAATTGCCACCGCAATGATTTTATTGCGCGGTCCCACCTATTTCGCGACCCCGGACGTAGTCGCGGGAAATTGGGATCGCCCAAAGTTCGCAGGCTCGACCGAAATCGCGGACCGCGTGATGGGCATCGTCGGCTTTGGGTCCATCGGTCAGGTTGTGGGAAAAAAGGCGCGCGGCATGGGGATGGACGTGATTGCCTATGACGCGATGATGCCCGATGATCACCCGGCTTGGAACCATGCGCGTCGGGTCGAACTTGATGATCTCATCGCAGGTGCGGATGTTGTCTCGTTACATTGCCCAAAGCTGCCTGAGACGATCGACCTGATCGATAAGCGCCAGTTCGGACGAATGAAAAATCACGCGGTACTTGTCAATTCAGCGCGGGGCGGAATCGTAAATGAAAGCGATTGCGCCGAAGCTTTACGGTCAGGCCAAATCGCTGGTGCGGCTTTAGACACTTTGGACATTGAACCGATTACACCCGAGGTGGGTGCTTTGTTTCAGGGGATCGATAATCTTATTCTAACGCCGCATGTGGCGGGTGTTACAAAGGAATCGAACCGGCGTATTGCCGAAGTGGCGGCGGAAAATGTGCGGCGGGTAATGGCGGGCGCTTAGCCTGTGTATTCCAAGATATATAGCCCGGCGTTGTAATCCGACACATAGGCCAGCCCTTCTTTCGATACCCAGATGTCGCAGGATTGGATCACATTGACCCGGTTAGGGCGTCGATCCATCAGTTTGGCGGGTTTTGGAGGCACGAAAGCGGCCACTTCTTTGGGTTGATATTCATTAGCGATATCATAGACGCGTACCCCGGCATTTTGCTGGGTGGCGAAAATCAATTGATCGCTGACAAAGCTGTCGGGCCGGTTCTCGTGAATGTTGTGGGGACCGAAGTGCGCACCTTTGTTGATGTAGTCGGCGTCGTCCGGAATTGGCACGGTCGAAATGCTGACAGGGTTCGATGGATCGCGAATGTCGAACAGCCAGATGTGCTTGATCCCGTCGGCGCAATTGTCCAGTACCGCTTCGTCTGCGACGACCAGCAGATTTCGGTCGGGTAGGGGAAGGGCATTGTGGGTACCGCCTCCAAAAGGCGGAGACCAATTGCGATGCACGATCAATTCCGGATTGGAGCGATCCTTGACGTCCATAATAACAAGACCACCATCGCGCCAAGCACCGTAAGCCGTATCGCCGTGAACGATTGCGTGGTGCAGGCCGGCGCGTGCTTGATCTTCGGTTAATTGCTCGCCAGCCGCAGAGTTCATTCCCGGCAACCAATACCGGCCCGCTTCTTTTGGATTGGTCGGATCTGCCATGTCGATGGTAACAAAGATGTAATCGGTGAACCCATCCAGCAGGACCGACGCATAAGCCCATCTACCGCCCACGTACCAAAGCCGATGCACGCCGCCGCCCTCGACATTCATAAAGCCGATCTGTTTCGGGGAAGCGGGGTTCGAAATATCATAGACCGCCATGCCCGCAGTCCAGTTTCGATCGATCGAGGCGGTATCAGCCGTGCCAACTTTCTGGCCCAGCTTACCCTTGTAGTATTCTTCTTCGTCCTGGAATTCCTCGGACGCAAACATGTTTTTGGCGTTGATGACCAACAGTAGGTCTTCGTGACTTTGCAGATGGATGTTCCAAGTGTTGGGTGGGGCAGGGACATAAGCCACTGGTTTCGGGCTGCGCGGATTGGTGCAATCGACAACACTAAATCCGTCCGAGAACATATGCCCAATGATCGCGTGGCCCTTGTTGACCATGACCTGAACACCGTCGGGTCGCCCGCCTTGATCGGAATAACCGATCAGCTTCATGTTGTTCGCGTAATCTGGCGTTGGCAGGTCTTGTGTCATTGTGTTCCTCGAATCCTTTGGCGCATCAGGCGGCGCTGAGCTCTTTGTCGAACAAGGCTCGTAAGTCAGGCGCAAATTGGTTTCTGGTGATCTCGACCTCAGCGCGCGTCGCCTTTGAAAAGGCTGCGCGCGTGGCATCGTCAAGCTCAGTCAATTCGACACCTTGGGCGCGAAGTTCCGTGCTGCAGATCGCATCATCGTCTTCGGCAAAACCCCGTTGCGCTTTGGTGGCTTTGTCAACCGCGCGTTGAAGCCCGGCGCGGATGTCTGCGTCCAGACCATTTAGACGTTCGGCGTTGAACAGCACAAGCGCGACACCAAGGAGATGGCGCGTCAACAGGATATGACGATGTGTGTCGTGAATGTTGAAGTTCAGGATATTGGTTAGTGGATTTTCTTGTGCATCAACGGTGCCCGTTTTCACGGCTTCGGGCAGATCACGCACATCAATAGCTTTGGGGTCAAATCCAAGTGCGCGGAAAACGCGTTTATGATCCTCATTTGCGAGAGTGCGGAGTTTAAGCCCTTCGCAATCGGCAACGCTTTTGATTGGAGCGGCACTTGAGATGTGGCGAAGCCCGTTGTCCCAATATCCTAGGACTTCATAGCCCGTCGCTTTTGCCACTTCGCTGCGAAGCCGATCCCCTAATGCTCCGTCCAAAAGCGCATATGCGCGGCGTCGGTCGGGTACGACGAAGTGTTGGTCGAACAGGCCAAGTTCGGGCACGCGTTTGGCCAAATAGCTCGACGAAAAATAGCACCCGTCCAATTCGCCGTTTTCTGTCATCGACAATAGGTCTGCAGCTTTGTGTCCGCGCGCGACGATGTTTTCGTCAAAGGTCAAAGTGACACTGCCGCCGGTTTCTTCCGCTATGGCGTCAGCCAGCACACGTCCGCCACGTGTGTGGACGGATTTATCGCCCTGATAGCCGCCGAATTTGAGTTCGATCATGTTAGTTCATCCATCAATTCGCCGGGGTCGGGTGGTAAGTCTACTGGCATGCCACGTTTGGCCGATAGGTCCATGGCCATGGTCAAAATCAAGTTTCGATGCCCGTCTGCCGCCGTGGCATGTGGCGTGTTGGCGCCGGTGTAAAGACGCTGATACCATGCGTTGGTCTCTTCGCGCATCGGCCCCCAAAGTTGACCGCCATGCAGATCGCCGGGTGGATAGCTGGTTAGAAAATCAACATGCCGTGCGGGGGCTTTGTATCCTTCCGGCGCATAGCCCGCACCTTGCGCAATATTCGTTGCCATCACCAGATCACGGTGGGTATCTTCAATATCGATTACACCTTCGCTGCCGACGATCCCGATTTCGATACCATAAACGGCTCCGGGCCAAACCTCGGGCAGGGCCCACGATATATTCATCGAAAAGATCGTGCCATCATCCATGGTGAAAATGCCAAGCGTTGAATCCTTGGTTCCCCATTCGCCCAGCACCTTGTCCGTTGATTGTGCAAATACGCTGACCGGGGTTTTCCCCTCCATAAGCCAAAGCGACATGTCCAGACTATGTGTGCCCGAGACAACCATCGGTGTCAGCGTGGCACGATCTTGAGTCCGCTGCACGGTTGCAATGGGAACCATACGGTTCATGAAGGCCCGGGTGACAACGGTATGGACATCGCCAATTTGTCCGGTGATCAGACGTTCTTTGACGGCAAGGAACCGGCGGCGGAAACGTTGGGTATATCCAATAACCGCATCCAGCCCTGCGGCTTCGATGGCCGATAGGATTTGGGCCGATTGCCGGGCGTCGGTGGCCAATGGTTTTTCAATGAACAACGAATGGCCCATTTCAATGGCCAGCATTGTTGGATCGAAGTGAAAATTCTCATCTGTCGCGATGATGGTCGCCGTGACTTCGGGGCGAGACAGCAGCTCGCGATAATCATTTGTGTAGTAATCGGCTTCGACGTCCTCGGCCAGTTTTTGGCCGATGTCCGACTTCAAATCACAAAGTCCGATCCACCCGATGCCGGGATAGGCGCGAGCCATCTCGGCCCGAATTCGACCGATGGTCCCACAGCCAACAATGGCAAGGCCGATTTGTTTACGATCCTGCATGATCACTCCTTTCTTCTGGTGTGCGCGCGCCTTTGTAGACACGCAGCGCGCCTTCAACCACGATAAAGAGAACCGTCAGCATCAGGAACGTGCCGATCCATTGCGACAGCACAAACCCAAGCGACTTATCTTCGAAAATCAAAAGTGAACGGCGGATGTTTTCGTCGGCCAGAGGGGCAAGGATGACGCCCAACACCACGGGGGCGACAGGGAACTTGAAGACCGAAAACAACCATCCAACTAGTCCTGCGGCAAACATGATCCAAACGTCGAAGATCGAAAGCTTCACCGAATAGGCACCAATCACGCAGACCGGCAGGATCAAAGGCATCAGAATGCCGCGCGGCAGGCTGAAGAGTTTAACGCATGGTCCAATCAACGCGAAGGCCGCCATATACATCAAAATGTTGGCGACGATCAGTGCGGAATAGATGAAATAGATCAGACCCGGATGGTCAATCTCGATGGTCGGGCCAACAACGACGTTCTTTAAGGTGAGCGCCGCCAGAAGTGCCGCCGCGGCCGCATTGCCCGGAATACCAAGTGCAAGCGTCGGCAACATCGAGCCGCCGATGTTGGCGTTATTAGCGGTTTCGGCACAGACCAACGCCTGATAGCTGCCTTTGCCCCATCTCGAGCGTTCCTCCGGGCTGGCCCGGCGGCGTCCGATGTCATAGGCAAGGAACGACGCGACGTTCGCGCCAGCACCGGGAATAGCGCCGATGAATGTGCCTAGGATGCCGGACCGTGCGGCGGCAGGCGCGTATTTTGCCAGCAGGCGGAAAGGTGGGAAAACGCGCCCCACCTTCGAGGGGATCGTCGGCATGTCCTTGGCGGGCAATGTGCGCAAGATTTCCGCAAGGCCAAAAAGCCCGATCAGCACCGCGACATATGAAATACCGTCGAACAGCGCAAATGTGCCGAACGTAAAGCGGGGCACTGCGTGAATTGAATCGAGTCCGACAAAAGCCACCAACATTCCCAACCAACCGGCGATCCAGCCTTTCAGCGGCATGGAACCTGCGGCCATGGTGCCTGCCACCATGATGCCAATTACGGCCAGCCAGAACATTTCCCATGATCTGAAATTCAACGCGAAGGTCAGGATCAAGGGTATGAACATCACCAAAAGAATGATCCCGATCCCGCCGCCGATGAAACTTGAAGCAATGGCCATGCCGAGCGCTTGCCCGCCTTCGCCTTTTTGGGCCAATTGATGACCTTCGATCATCGTGGGGACTGCATCGGGCGTGCCGGGGATATTGATCAGAACGGCCGAGATCGCGCCTCCGAAAACACTGCCGGTGTAGACGCCCAGCATGAATGAGATCGCTACGTCTTGGCTCATGCCCGCCGACAGTCCGATCAAAAGCCCCATGGCCATCGTGGTCGATAGGCCGGGCAACGCGCCCCAAATAATGCCTAAACAAACGCCAGCCAGCGTCATGGCTAGCAAGGCCGGAGAAAGCGCCAGCAGAAGGCCGTCGATCATCTAGAAACTCCCCGGAAGGGGGATGCGGAACACCAGTTGGAAAACCAGCGACAGAATAAGGGTCCATGCGACCGAAGTTGCCACGGTGATCCAAAGCGGGCCACGCCAACTTAGGTGGATGATTGTGGTCAGCGTCACGATTGTGGCCGGTTCAAATGCGGTTAGGCGCAGGTTTGTACCTAGGATGGACAGATTGTGCTGAAACGCCAGCACCTGAAGTGCGGCGATATAAACGGCTACTGCACCAGCTAAGAAAAGCGAGCGTAAATCCGTTTGAATATCTCGATCCGCGAAGGCGGGTGAGTGGATACCGGATCGGCGGCGTGCCAGCGCCGAGGCTCCAAGACCCAAAGCCATAAGGAGCAATGTCGCTGCGATTATGAACGGTAAAAGGCCGGGCGCAGTATGGATTGCGCCCGGCATCGCCAACATCAAAGACGCCGCCATCATGGCGACCGAAATCGCAATCAGAACCGCTGCCGCGATCAGGTCAAGCGTTGGTGAAGCAAAGCCAGAGCCAGCTTCCTCACCTTCGAACTTGATTTCTGGGTGGTCGGTTTTTGTCATAATCCAAGCAAATTTGCCAAAGCTCGCATCAGGCGTGCTCCGGCGGTTTCATCAAGAACCCGAGGTGATCGGCGGCGCGACATAACCTTCAGGCGGCCACCATGTGTCGAAGTCCGCCGGTGCGGGCAGACCCAATTCTGCAGCCGTTTTCACATCGGCCCCGATTTGATCCGAGAACTTGTTAAAGATATCGGCTGTGATCGCCTCCATCAGCGCGCCTTCGCGATCGGCTTCCTCGCCGACTTTCACGTCTGGAATAAAGAACTTCGAATTCAGCATTTCAAGGAAACCGTCCGAATTGGCAGCCGTGACGAAGGCATCCGCGATTTCCTGAAGCACTTCCGGGGGCAAGTCGCGTTTGACCATGAAGTTATAGGTCGCGCCCACCGGCAGGCCTTTGGCTGCTGGTATTGCTGTGCCAAGAGTTGGCAAAACCACACCGCCATCCAGCGTGATATCTTCGCCAGAAGTTTGCAACAAATTGCGCAAGTCGCCGGAACGGATCAGATCGATATGTTCGTGCAATCCGCCGCCTGCGATATCTGTTTCACCTTGAAGACCAGCAAGCGTTGCTGGCTTTCCGCCTTTGTAAGGCACGTATTTCAATTCCACGCCGGCTGCATTTGCAATGATCAGTGCTAACTCGTGCCAGACACCGCCAGTCCCCGAGGTCGAGATCGAAACCGAGCCGGGATTGGCTTTGGCAGCAGCGATCACGTCATCAATCGTCTGGAAGGGGCTGTCCTTTCTGACCGACCACGAAGCAGAGGCGGCACCAGCCTTGAATGGCAACCAGTCTTTCCATGGTGTGAAATCAGCGTGCCCCATAACGCGGACAAACCGATTATAGTTCGCGCCGCCCAACACTGTGTAGCCATCTGAAGGCGCCGCGCCGACGAATTGCGTCGCAACACCACCGACGGCACCCGGCTTGTTCAGAACGTTGATCGTCCATCCTTTTGCCGCGGCCATCTCTTCGGCGAGCTTGCGCATGATCGTATCGGTTCCGCCGCCAGCCGCGTACATCACGACAAGATTTATCGGACGCTCGGGGTAGGCTTGCGCGAATGCCGCCGTTGGCATTGAAATTTGCAGCGCCGCAACACCTGCCGCGGCTCCGCCGATAAATGACCTGCGATCAGGCCCCTTGTTCTTAGATTCCGACATGTCTTCCTCCCAGTTTTGCGATCTCGGATGAGATCAAGTGCGGCCCTTTTCCATTGCTTCGGGGCCTTTGTAATTTTTGGAATTTACGAATGACGTCACGCTGTCCTCGATGTCTGTCTCCATCAGAGCATTCCAGCGGTTATTAAATCCAAAGAGCGCAATGACGGCGCCAATTTCAACAACCTGTTCTGGCGAAAAGTGGCGGCGTAATTCGGCCATATCTTCGGGTGAGGCGAAGGACGGACACTGTCCACCGGTCACGGCAACCCTAAGTGCGGCGCGTTCAGCGTCCGAGAAAATCGGGTTGGTTTCGAATTCCCACAGGGCTTCCAGCTTGTCGTCCGGCACGCCGTTGTCACCGCCGTTTTTGAACGTGTGAGCCGAGCAATACTGACACCCGTTTGCCAGACTGGTGACGTGGGCCACCATCCAGCGCAGCGGGGCGTCGACCGTGCCCGGCGAGCGGACGACAGCACGGATCAGGCCCAAGACCGCCTTGGCGATCTCGGGGCGATGCGACAGGGTCAACATGGAATTCGCGACAAAGCCCGTGGCCGAGGCCAACCATTCGATATCTGCTTTCGCGTCTTCTGACGCTGTTAAATCTACCGGTGGGATATGTGGCATTGTCAGTCCTTTCGTGCAGTGTATTTCACGGCATTGGAATATCGGTCACGTACTTTGGAATTTGATATCCCCGTTGCACGGCGGGCCGTTCGGCGATCCGAACATACCAATCCTTGACGTTAGGAAACTCGTTCAGATCGATTTTCTGCCAATCAAAGCGCGACGTCCAAGGCCAAGTTGCCATGTCGGTAATTGAATATTCGCCGCGCCCCGCGCCAACCATAAAGTCGCGCCCTTCAAGCCGCCGGTCTAACACTCCGTAAAGGCGCTTGGCCTCTTTCGAATAGCGTTCCTCAGCGTATTCCGATTTCCCCGGGTTGTACTTTACGAAGTGATGGACCTGACCCAGCATCGGACCAATACCGCCCATTTGCCACATCAGCCATTCAATCGCGGCCCAGCGTTCGTCACCGGCAGGCATAAATTTCCCGTATTTTTCAGAGAGATAGAGCATGATTGCTCCGGTCTCCATCATCTGGACGCCAGTGTCATGATCAACAATCGCTGGAATACGGTTGTTGGGAGCGATCTTCAGAAAGTCCGGCGCAAACTGTTCATCCTTCGAGATGTCGATGGAATGGACGTTGTATTCTACACCCAGTTCTTCGAGCATAATGGAGACCTTGCGGCCGTTTGGGGTGGTCCAAGTGTATAGATCGATCACGTGTCAGTCGTCCTTTAGAAGTGTTGCGCGTACAGATTTCAGATGAGCCCGCATAGCGGCATGAGCGGCAAGGCGGTCACGGCTTTCCAAGGCCTCGATGATCTCGTCATGCTCGGCAAAGGAATGATAGTTGGCGGGTGGTCCATTTTGAGGAAGCTCAAGGTTGGACCAAACCACAGAGACGCGGACGGCATTCACGATCCGGTGCAACTCGGCCAAAAGCGGATTGCCCGAAGCGACAGCAATTAACTCGTGCAAGCGCGCGTCAAGTTGTTCGTATTCTGCCCAGTCTTTAGCCGTTCGCATGTTGTCAGCCAGGTTGCGTGCTTCGGCCAGATGCCGCGACGTGGCGTGGATTGCGGCGTGCCCGGCCAACTCAGGCTCAAGCGACAAACGCGCCATCATGGCGGCGTGCGGGCTGGTGATTTCGGCCAGTCGCATAACCAAAGGTTCGCTGCTGTTACCGGTCGAGGATTGCGCGCGCAGAAACGTCCCACGTCCCACATGCCTTTCGATGAGGCCGTCGGCTTCAAGAACTGTCATTGCCTTGCGCAACTCGCCGCGCGAGATGCCAAGTTGTTCCGAAAGGCTGCGTTCTGGCGGCAGCCTGTCACCCGGCGAAATGGCGCTGTCAGACAGCCAACCAGCCACTGCATCGCGGGATGCCATTGATGCGCCCATAAGGTTCATTGGTTAACCAATTTGTTTAGATGCTGTTCCATTCAAACGTTGAGTCACCCTGTGAAGTCAATAAAATAATTTTGTTTACGTATGGCGGGCGTCAAGCTAATCATGTTTCAAGAATGACCAAACAGGTCGAATAATTTCCTAAATTGGTTAACCGATTTGGACATGATTTTGTCCAATGAAATGGGAAGGTCGGTCAAAGTATGTGGAATGCGGACGGCGTAAAATTCGCAGATGCAATGCCTGTGCCTGAGCAAATGAAAGCTTGGGTATTGGGTGATCCTGACGAATTGACCCTAATCGACAAGCCGGTGCCAGCCCCCGGTCGCGCCGAGGCGCTGGTTCGGATCGACGCCGTGGCAATCTGTGCGACAGACCTCGAAGTTATCAGCTATGGGACACCCGCAATGTTCGAAGGGGGGGCCCCTTTCAACAAGAATTTCACACCCGGTCATGAATACATGGGAACCATCGCAGCCCTTGGACCCGGAGTGGATGAATTCGAGATCGGGGATCGCGTCACCGTCGAAATCCACGCCGGATGTGGTCAGTGCAAACGCTGCCGGATGGGCATGTATACATCATGCCATAACTACGGTCTGAATTTCGGCGACATGAACAAAGGTCATCGCGCGAACGGTTTCACCACGAACGGTGGGTTTGCAGAATATGCGGTTAACAACATCAATACGATGATCAAGGTTCCCGACACTATGTCCGATGCCGAAGCAACACTTGTCGTGACGGCGGGCACCTCGATGTATGGCCTGACTGAGCTTGGCGGTTTGGTTGCGGGCGAAAGCGTCGTCGTGATCGGACCGGGGCCCATCGGGCTTCTGGCCGTTGCGGTCGCCAAATCGCTTGGGGCAAGCCCCGTGGTGTTGGTCGGTACACGCGAGAACCGCAATCAGATTGGGTTGGAACTGGGCGCAGACGCTGTGATCGACGCACGCAACGAAGACGTAATAGCGCGCGTCAAAGAAATTGTCGGACCGAAGGGCGCCGATTACGTGATTGATTGCGCGGGCACCGAAACAACTGTCAACCAAGCCGTCCACATGACAAATCGCGGCGGTAAGGTTTGCCTTGCGGCGTTTCCGAAGAAACCGGTCGAGTTCGATCTGGGATACTTGGCAGTCAATAACATCTATCTTTACGGAATTCGTGGTGAAGGCAGATCGGCCACGCACCGCGCCATGGCGTTCATGGCCGAAAAGCGGTTCGACGCCACCAAGGTCCACACCCACACATTCCCGATCGAGGATCTTCCGAACGCATTGCGCCATGCGCGCGAACGAATTGACGACGCAATCAAGGTGGTTGTGTCCATGAAAGACAGCAAGGCCAAAGCGGCCGCCGCAGAATAGGACAAAGAAATATGTCAAAGGCAATACGAGGGATTTATGCAGCGGCCGTTTCGCCGTTTCGCGAGGACGGATCGCTCGATATCCCAAAGCTGATTGGGTACTGCAAGCACCTGATCTCGGACGGTGGCTGCGATGGTGTTGCGCCAACTGGTACGACGGGCGAGGGTAACTCGATCGCGATGCTGGATCGTCTGGCCTTGCCCAGTGCGTTTGCCGAAGCAGGTTTTGATCCAAATCGCGCGATATTCGGAACCGGTGCCTGTGCGACCGGCGACGCCGTGGCTTTGACGACGGAAGCTGTGGCTGCGGGCTTCACGAATGTGCTGGTTCTGCCGCCGTTCTATTACAAAACCCCAAGCGACGAAGGGCTTTATGCGTATTTCTCGCAACTGGTGGAAAAGGTCGGCGATGATCGGCTACGCATCTATCTTTACCATTTTCCACAGATGTCGATGACACCGATTCCGGTCGATGTTGTTGTGCGTTTGAAGCAGGCATTTGGGCCAGTGATTGCGGGTCTAAAAGACTCAAGCGGAGACATGTCGCAAGCGCTCGCCTTCGCCAAGGCGACGGGTGGGGTGGACGCCGACTTTGACGTCTATCCATCAAGCGAGGCGTTTTTGTTCGATGGGTTGGCGGGGGGATGTGCCGGTATAATCTCGGGTTCGACCAACGCTTTTGCGAACTATACTAAAGGTGCGCGAACTGAAGGCGCAGACAGCGACGCCTTCGCAATGGTCAAAGCAGCGCGTGCAATGGCGTCGAAGTATCCGCTTATGGCCGCAATGAAACAGATGGAGGCGTGGCGCAGTGGTGACGACAGTTGGACGCGGATGGCGCCGCCATTGGTTCCGCTGAACGATGAGCAAAAAGCGAATTTGAAAGCCGACGTCGCGGAGCTGAAGGCGCGGGCCTCGGCTTAGATATAATACAACGGCAGGTGACAGACAGGGAAGGGTATCCAATCTGAAAGAGCAGTAAAGCAAATGACAAATCCGAGTCGCGACCTACAAAAATAGGCGCTCTGAGCTTGGATTTGGATCATTCTAGGGAGGAAATGATGAATAAATTTTTAGCAACGGGCGCTGCGGCGCTGACGGCCTTGTCTTTCGGGACCGCGGCTACGGCTGACGATATCACGCTACGGATCGGGTCAGGACACCCACCCGGCGTCGTCTATGCCGGATTGATGATCGACTATTTTCAAAAAGAGCTGAAAGAGCGCGTCGAGGCACGGACCGACCACACCTTGAACTTCGTCGAAGGTTATTCGGGGTCGATCGTGAAGGTCACCGAAGTGCTAGAGGGCGTCCAAGACGGTATCCTTGATATTGGTGGCTTCTGTTATTGCTTTGAGCCGTCGAACCTGCCGTTGCATGCGTTTCAGGTCATGATGCCATTTGGCACAATGGATCCTGAATTGTCGTTGAAGGTAGCTCAGGAAGTCTATGCCGAGGTTCCTTATCTGACGGATGTTTTTGAAGACAAGTTCAATCAGGTTCTGCTTAGCCGGATCGCAGATGGCGGTTATAATCTGGGCACCTCGTTTCCTTGGAAAGACCTGTCAGACTTGCAGGGTCAAAAAATCGCTGGCGCTGGTCTGAACCTGAACTGGCTGAAGCTTGCCGGTGTTTCGGAAGTTCAGTCGTCTTTGGCGACGGCCTACACCGAGATGAACACCAACGTCTACGAAGGCTGGATCATGTTCCCTTCGGCTTGGGTGAACCTTAAGCTTTACGAACCGGGTCCCTACTATACCCTGATTGGATTCGGGTCGATGACGTGGCATGGGTTGACGATCAACCAAGACACCTACGCCGAACTGCCTGATGATTTCAAAGAAATCCTTCACGAGGTCGCGGCTGACTATGAACAGCAGACTGGCATCGTGAACGCCAGCGAATATGATCGTTTGGTGGACGAGCTGAAAGGACTGATCACAGTCTCTGAGATCGATCCCGGCGTACGCACGGAATGGGCCGAAAGTCTGGCCAACTGGCCACAGACTTTGGCTGACGATCTAGAGGCACAAGGCCTTCCAGCCAAGCAGGTGCTGAATCTTGTGCTCGAGCGTGCGGAAGCCAATGGCTACGATTGGCCCGTGCGGTACGAGATCAAGTAACAGAAAACATGAACGCTTCGCCAAGGTCTTTGGCGGAGCGAACCTAATTTCACTCAAACCCTGAGGCTGCCATGGCATTGGTTCGATTAAGCGACCGGCTAACCAAGCTGCTGATGATCCTTGGCGCGATTTGGGCATTTTTTCTGTGTTTTTTCATACTTGCCGACATCATCACACGCGCCTTGAATATGCCCATTTCGGGGACAAAAGAGATCGTCGCGAATTCTGTGGTGATTATCGTTTTCCTTCAGATTGGTTTTGCGGTCCGCAGCAATTCGATGTTGCGCGCGGACTTTCTGGTCACTGCTATGCCGAAGCCCGTGCAAAAAGCCCTTTTGATTTTCGCTTTGATCCTAGGCGCGGCGTTGTTCTTCTTTCTTATGAAGGCTGGGATTAAACCCGCGATCCGGTCTTTTGTGAATGGCGAGTTTGACGGCGAAGGCGCTTTGCGTGTTCCAGTTTGGCCCACAAGGTGGATGATCATTTTTGGGGCTGGGCTTGCGGGCGTAAATTATGTCCTTTTGGCGCTTGTCGAAATCTTTGGCCTACGGGTCGAACGCATGGAACTTTGACGAAATGTTTGATTTCGGAACCGCCGGGCTAATCATTGGTCTTTTATTGGGGCTGGTGCTTTTGGGTGTCCATGTGGCCGTCGCCCTTGGTGTCACAAGTGCGATCGGCATTTATCTGGTCACGGGAAAATTGCGGATCGTCGAAGCAACGCTGGCCTCAACCGCTGCCGAAGCTTTGCGCGATTTCACATTCGCCGTCATCCCGCTGTTTATGTTGATGGGCGAATTTATCGGACGATCCGGCGCAATCACCGATATATACGTTGCAATTAATCGGGGCCTAAAGAAAATCCCCGCGCGTTTAGCCATAGCCACTGTGTTGGGAAATACCATTTTCTCGTTTGTCACTGGGGTGTCGATTGCCTCAGCCGCCGCTTTTAGCCGGATCGCCTATCCCGAGATGAAGGCACATAATTACGACCGGGGATTTTCGCTTGGCGCGATTGCCGGTTCAAGTTGCCTTGGTATGCTGATTCCACCTTCGGTGTTGATGATCGTCTGGGGTATCCTGACCGAACAATCGATCGGGCGCCTATTTCTGGCTGGTGTTTTGCCAGGCATTCTTCTGGCGACGCTTTTTATCCTCTACATTGTTGTGCGCGCCTTGATGAAACCCGAACTTGTGGGCGAAGGCGCTGCGCGTATTGATCCCGAGAAGGTGTATGTCGAAGACGGCTTTGATAGCTCTCGTGTCGAGCTTCCGGCAGGCCAGCTTTTCACGTCGATGCTCGGTGTCGTTGGCATCATTGGCGCGGTTCTGGGTGGCATTTGGTTTGGTATCTTTACGCCAACCGAAGGTGCTGGTGCCGGTGCTGCTCTGGCGTTGATCTTGGCTGGTATCAAAGGCATGCGCTGGCCCACGTTCGTGGATGCTATTTATTCAGTTGGTAAAACGGCTGCTCCGATCCTAATCCTATTGCTGGCCGCCGCACTATATTCACGAACGCTCGCCATGACGGGGGTCACAAGTGCCATCCGTGAGTTTTTCGTTTCCAGTGGGCTCGAACCTTTTCAAGTCCTTGGGATTATAATTCTGATTTGGTTTGTTCTTGGCATGATCATCGATTCCATTTCGATCATGCTGTTGACTGTCCCCATTGTCGAACCCGTTGCAATCGCTTTTGGATTCGATCAATTGTCGTTTGCCATCGTTGGCATTATCGCAATTGAAGCGGGGCTTTTGACGCCGCCATTTGGTTTATTGGTCTATACGGTCAAAGCGGCGATCAATGACCCCGAGGTCGGAGTGCAGCGCATTTTCTATGCCTCAATCCCATACTGGTTCGTAATGCTATTCGCGATGCTACTGATTATTGTGTTCCCCGGCATTGCCAACTGGCTGCCAAATCTTTTGATGTAAGGAACTCTCATGCCTGCCTATTGGATTGCCCGAGCAAAGATCAACGACCCGGTTGAATATAAGCGATATACCGATCTAGTACCTGCTATAATCAACAAATACGGTGGCAAGGTGCTGGCGCGGGGTGGTAATTTCGAGATCATGGAAGGGCCTGAGCACTTTCACCGTTTTATCGTCATCGAGTTTCCGACGCTTGAAGAAGGCACCGCCTGTTTTAAGTCCGACGATTACAACGCCGCTGCGACGTTCCGGCGAGAGAATGGCGTTGGTGAAGTCGAGACCGTTGTCGTAGAAAGCGGCGACGCGACACAATAGGGAGCCTTAAGATGACAATCGAACGTGTATTCATGGCCCAGCAGGGCGCGCCAGATGTGATGCAATTCGAATCCGCGAATCTGCCACCACCCGGACCGGGTGAAGTGCAGATCCAGCAGACGGCAATTGGCCTGAATTACATGGACGTCTATCAACGCTCGGGCCACTATCCGATGGATGTTCCCAGCCCATTAGGTCTGGAAGCTGCTGGCGAAATTTCGGCGGTCGGTGATGGTGTGACGGGCTTCAAAGTGGGCGACCGTGTTGTTTATGGCGGCGTCTTGG
Source organism: Paracoccaceae bacterium (assembly GCA_028097405.1). Taxonomy (GTDB): domain Bacteria; phylum Pseudomonadota; class Alphaproteobacteria; order Rhodobacterales; family Rhodobacteraceae; genus CALKXV01. The sequence continues at coordinate 80,676 of JAOHEK010000002.1, forward strand.
GGGCCTATGCTGCCGCGCGAAACGCACCTGCTGCGCGGGTATTGAAGCTGCCGGATGGTGTCTCGGATGAGGTTGCTGCCGCGGCCTTGATGAAAGGCATGACGGCAGAGTACCTGCTTGAGCGGACTTACAAAGTGAAGTCCGGAGACAAAGTTCTGTTCTTTGCGGCCTCGGGCGGCGTGGGCCAGATCGCGGGTCAATGGGGCAAGCACTTGGGCGCTGAGATGATCGGCGTGACTTCGGGGCCGGACAATTGTCAACGCGCATTGGATCAGGGCTATGCCCATGCCATTGATCGTAACTCCGAAGATATCGCGGCGCGCGTCAAGGACATCACCGGTGGGGCCGGTGTACCTGTTGTGTATGACAGCATTGGCAAGGCAACATTCGAAACCTCTATTGCCTGTCTCGCCACCTACGGGATGTTCGTTTCCTTTGGTGCGACGACTGGCGAAGCACCTGCGGTTTCGCCTGGGCTATTGCAGCACGCTGGATCGCTTTACTTTACCCGTCCGACGCTTGCCAACTACGTCGGCCCGCGCGCCGATCTCGAACATTCGTCGGCCCGCGTTTTTGAGATGATCCTTGGCGGGCAAGTTACGGTAAACATCAATCAACGCCGTCCACTGTCAGAAGTCGCAGCGGCTCATGCTGATCTTGAGGCTGGGGTGACAACCGGCTCGACAATCTTCGTGCCATGAGGCGAGCGGCTTGGCGGGTCTGACAGGCGGTAGCATTGCGATCTTCGGCGTTGCCATGGGCGCGTTACTTGCGATTTATGGCGTTACACTGCCGGGTGCGGGCGAAGTTTGGATGGCCGCAGGCATCGGCTGTGCTGCGCTCACACTTTTTGCCACCCGCGCCGTGCCCGAGATCGTTACGGCATTCGGAATTTTTCTTGCCGCCTTGGCTCTTGGCATCGTCCCGCGCGAGATTGTGTTCTCGGGCTTTATGACCGGCGGCTTTTGGCTTCTGGTGTCGGGCATCATTCTGGGGGCTGCGATCACGGCAACGGGCCTTGCTGCGCGGATTTCTGCGCGGCTGATTGGTCTAACCGGCCCGTCATATCCGCGTGCAATCCTTGTTATTGCCGCCGCGGGTCTAGCGCTAGGTGTGTTGATACCCTCGACCATGCCTCGGATCATCGTGATGATCCCAATCGCTGCAGCCCTTGGCGATCGCCTCGGCCTCAATCCGACGGGGCGCGGCGCGATTGGGTTGGTCGCAACTGCCGCGACTGCCACCCTTTTGCCGACATATACGATATTGACCGCGAACCTGCCGACGATTGTCCAAGTGGGAGCGATGGATCAGCTTTATGGCGTGCACAGCACCTATTCGGGTTATTTGCTGCAACAATGGCCGGTGAACCTTTTGCGGTTCGTTTTGTTGGTTGGGCTAATGGTCGGGTTTTCGCGTGACCCGGTAACAGCAGTGGCAGCACCCGAGGTTTCAATCGAACCGGCCCGGCCCGAACAAAACCGTCTTCTTATGGTACTGGGGGCCGCAATTCTTTTTTGGATGACGGATTTCATCCATGGCATCCCGCCAGCCTGGGTGGCCTTAAGCGCAGCAACAATCGTCGTCTGGCCGCGTTTTGGAATGCTGAAACCAACGGCTATGCGCGAACAGATTGACCTTTCACCAGCGATCTTCTTCGCCTCGATCGTAGCTGTTGTCGCCCTTGCGCGCGAGGTGGGCCTTGATCAACGACTGGCCAATATCATTATCGGCGCGCTGCCTTTTGACAGGAATGGCGGCCTTTCGTCAGTTTACTCCGTCTACGGGTTTTCACTGGTGCTTTCGCATCTGACAACCGCGCCTGCGGCTCCCGCTGTTCTTGTGCCCTTCGCCGCGTCGCTGTCAGACGCGACCGGTCTGTCACTTGAAGCGATCTCGATGACGCAGATCATCGGGATATCGACACCGCTTATTCCCTATCAGGCACCACCTTTGATCGTGGCGATGTCAATCTCGAAGGTCCCGAATGCAGTCTTCCTGCGGCTTTGTCTTTGGTTGGCTTTGGCCGTCACTTTGGTTGGGGTGCCCTTGACCTACTTTTGGTGGAAACTCATTGGGGTTGTGTGATGTCGGGCATTAGAAATTATTGTTGGCGGCCAGATTTCTAGCGGGCTAGCTGGGTTAATAGTAAGACACGAGGGGAGAAAAACATGGCGACAACCGAAGTAGCGGTGATTGGAACCGGGTGGTGTGGCGGTATCCGGGCTGAGACGCTTGCCAAATCGGCCTTGGTCGATGCTCTGCACATTTGTGAGATTAATCCTGAACGGCTGCAAGAGGTGCGCGATCTAACCAATCCGGCGACTGCCACGACGGATTATCAAGACATCGTTGCCAATCCGAACATCACCGTCGTCTATATCTCGACAACGCCAGAACAGACGCATTACCCCATTGCCCGCGATTGTCTGAAAGCCGGTAAAAATGTTCTCTTGGAAAAGCCCATCGCGCTGGAATTCTGGGAAGCGGACGAACTTATTGCCTTGTCGACAGCGGGCAACCTGAAATTTACCATCGGGTATTCGCAACGGTTCAATCCCAAGATCGCATATGCCAAGAAAGCTATCTCCGAAGGCAAGTTGGGCAAGGTGGTCAACGTCATGGTCAGCCGTCATTTGTCGCGAACCCTTGGAAAGAAAATCGCGAACCGGGTTAAGCTCTCGCCTGCTGCGATGGAATCGACCCATGATCTGGATTTTGTCTTTTGGCTGTTAGAGCACACCAAGCCAGCTAAAATCTACAGCCAAGGTGCTTATGGCTATATGAAAGACCTAAATGGGTCTTTCGATTGCATGTGGTCGACCGTCACCATGGAGGACGGCACGCTTGTTGTGGTCGGTGGGGGCTGGAACCTGCCCCCAAGCTATCCGAACTACTGCGGCACATGGATCGAGATCACGGGGACGGAAGGTGCATTGATCCTTGATGACACGGCGCGAGATCATTGGCTGAATACTGTGTCTGGCGGCACGCAATACCCAATGTCGACCATGCCGGGCGAACATGTCGACCATGTATTTGCAGGGCAGATGGGCCCTGAAACAATCCACTTTCTGGAGGATGTCTTGATGGACCGTCCCGTGATGGTGGCCGCAAGTCACGCACGGATGGTGATGGAAACCTATTCGGCAGCCGACTTGTCTGCCGAGATCGGCGAACCCATCTCGCTGCCACTGTCTAACCATTCCATTGCACAATTGGCCGATATGAAGGCGGCGAAATAGGAGGCGACATGACCAAGACGGTTGGAATTTTCGGACTAGGGCTGATCGGAATGGCTCTGGCCGAGCGTCTTATGGCAGCAGGTCATAGTGTCGTCGGATATGATGTAGATGTGGCCCGTGGATCGCTTTTGCAGGAAAATGGTGGCAAATCAGGCGATCCGCGCGAATTGTGGGACTGCGATATTCTGTTATCGGCGGTCTTCAGCACCGACCAATTGGCCGACATCATCAATGCGGCACCGAATGGCACAGGCAAAGTTCTGGTCACGATGAGCACCTGCGACCCCGATCAGATTGCCGCACTGGAAGGTACCGCGCGTGACCGGTCCATCGTATTGGTCGAAGCGCCGATTTCGGGAACCAGCCTACAAGTCCAGAAAGGCACTGCACTTTTGTTGCTTGCCGGTGATGCCAAAGGCCTTGATGCTTTCGAGGATATCGCTGATGCAATCTCGCCCAACCGCGAACGCGTAGGCGCCATTGGAAACGCCAATAAGACCAAGCTGGCGATCAATTGCGTGCTTGGATTGAACCGCGCCGCAGTTGCGGAAGGTCTGGTTTTCGCTGAAGCCTTGGGGCTTAATCCTGACACCTATCTGCAAACCGCATTGCGCTCTGCTGCGCGCTCTGACGTGATGGCGGCCAAGGGGCCGATGATGGTTGCACGGGATTTCACGCCACTTGGACGGATTGCCCAATCGCAAAAGGATTTCAAACTGATCCGCGAAATGGCCGCCCGAAACGGGCACGGCGAAATGCCAATGGTGGGTCGCTATCTTGAGGTGATGGAAAACGCTGAAAACGCCGGTGACAGTGATTTGGATAACTCTGCCGTCTTTCTTGCAGTTCAACGCATGGCCAAAGCCTAAACTTATCTGCCAGCCAAATAAATCGCCGCCGAAATTAGAAGCGGCAGACAAGCAAAATTCAGAACTGTCGAACTAACGACCACCCCGGCAACGCGCTCTGGGCTGCGTCCGTAATGTGCGGCGATCACGTAAGTGATCAAGGCGGATGGCATCGCACAAAGAAGAAAGATAGCGCCCGCTTCGACACCCTTTAGGTTGAAAATTGTGACCATGGTCAAACCGGTGACCACACCAACCGTCAGTCGTACAAACGCCAGAAGAACAGAAGATTTGATGTCACTGACCTTTAGCCGCGATAGCGCGCCGCCCAAGAGGATCAACATAATTGGGATCATAATCCCTCCCAGAAGCGCTGTTGTATTGGCGATGACATTGGGGATTGGAAGATCCGTAATCCGGAAAAAACCGACGGCCAATATGGCCCAGATCAAAGGTTCGCGCATAAGTTTACGAAGCCCCGGATCACCCGTCATAATCGCTGGTACAACGGTGTATTGAACCAGCGCGATCATGAAAAAGAACGCGGCTCCAATCGTCAGTCCGGGTTCAGCAAAAGCAAGAAACACCAACGGCAACCCGGCATTCCCCGCATTCGGAAGCGACAAAGCCGACAAGAACGTTCGCCACGGTTGCCGCAAAAGAAAAAGCGCCATGCCCGCAAGCGCGCCACCGACAAGAACCGCAGTGATCGAAATGCCAATAATGCGGGCAAGCGACTCGTCGGGAAGGGTGGTGTTAGTCAGGGATGAAAACACCAGCGCCGGTGTTCCGATCAGCATCGCAAGCCTGCCAAGTGTCTCGGATTGAAAGCCAATTCCTTTATATTCAAGAAAAAACCCGATGCCAGCGACGACAAAAACGGGGGCGATGATATTCAGTATGTCACTTATCACCGCAACTCGCTTTCGATTACCCTGTCTCCGGTCCCTTGTCGTCCTGAGGCGCGGAAAGGTCAAATGACCAGGCGCATTCGAGCATTCAGATAAGCAGCTAACCCCCATCACGAAACGTTATTTCCTGATGATAGGGGGGTGATCTATCGTTTTGAAACGAAACCGGGGAGGAGGGTTTCCGCAAGCGAACCATCGGTCGAGGTTTTCGTACCTTGGCACGAAGGCAGCTTGAGTATGCCGACCTCCCGCGGAGGGCGGACAGCGAATGTTCTCCGCCAAGATAGGGAAGAGAGATCGCTGGTGATCGGGACGTGAAGATTTTCAAGCACCTTACAGCCGAAGCGTGGCTGACAAGCGGTCTGGCGTTATTGGGCATCCTTGGGGTTGTATTCATGACGCAACTTGTGGCCGCGCCCAAACTCCTTTTTGGTCGTTCGCTGACAGCCATTCCACCAACGCTTTTTCCGACGCTGATATTGGGCACTATGGCAGTTCTGGCCATCGCACTTTTTTATTCTTTGCGCGGCTCACTTCTGTCGACGGTAAGTAAGACCTTCGAAGAAGGCGCATTATTGCGTGTCGTGATGCTGTTTGGCGTCATGATTTTTTATGCGTTGATGATGGAGCCGCTTGGTTTTTTCATCTCCTCCGCCTTATCTATGTGCGCTGTCGCATGGCTTGCAGGGAACCGGTCGATCCTTCAAATTATTGTCGTTTCAATTGTCAGCCCGGTAGCGCTTTATCTGATTTCGACGCGCGGGTTAGCCGTGTCGCTGCCTGAGCTTAGTTCAATTGAATTCTTCTATGCCCGTGTATTTGACGCATCGGCCGCGGCTGTAAGTGGCGCGGAAGGAGCCTCGCAATGATTGAGCAGTTTTTCGAAGGCGCGTTGATGGCCTTCCGCCTCGACACGATAATGATGATTGCGGTCGGATTGTTTTCTGGGATGTTGGTCGGCGCGCTGCCCGGCTTTACGACATTGATGGCGATGGCGATACTCTTACCGTTATCGTTCTTCCTTGATCCATTGGTCGGGATCCCCTTCCTATTAGGGATTTACAAAGGCGGCATTTTTGGCGGGTCGATCCCAGCAATTCTGGTTTCGATGCCGGGGACCGGCGCGGCTGTTGCCACCTCGATTGATGGCTACAAGCTGACCCAGAAAGGTGAATCCCGCAAAGCACTGGACATGGCACTGTTCGCGTCAGTGATTGGCGATACCTTCAGCGACATCTTTACGATCTTGATGATCTTCCCGATTGCACTTTTGGTGATGCAGTTCGGCCCGCCTGAATTGTTCGCGGTTCTTTTGATGAGCCTTGTGATCATCGTTTCGACCTCGGGTAGCAATCCTTTGAAAGGGATGGTGATGATGCTTTTTGGGCTATGGCTTGCCCAGATCGGCACTGATCCGATTGGCGGCGTGGAACGCTTTACCTTTGGCATATTCGAATTGAAATCTGGTATCCCCTTGTTGCCTATGCTGATCGGGGTCTTCGCATTACCGGAACTGGTTTATGCCGTCATGCGCAACGAAAAGGTCGGCGGTTTTGCCAAGCTTGTTGGTAAGCGGCTGAGCATGGCCGAGTTCAAACGTTGTCTGCCGACCATTCGACGCTCAACTTTAATCGGCACGGCCATCGGGATCGTACCCGGTCTGGGCCAAGTCGTCGCGGCGATGATGGGATATTCGGCGGCCAAGAACGCCTCCAGTCATCCCGAAACCTTCGGTGAAGGCGAAGTGGAAGGCGTAGCCGCTGCCGAAGCCGCAAATAACGCCGTCAACGGACCAACGCTGGTACCACTATTGACGCTTGGTATCCCGGGCGACAATGTGACGGCCATTTTGCTGGGTGCTTTCGTGGCACAGGGGCTAAGGCCCGGTCCGCAGCTTTTCGAAGAACAGGGCTCAATAGTATTTGCCATTCTGGTGGCCATGGTGCTGGCCAACCTGATGTTTATTGTCATCGGATATTTGTCGATCCCGTTCTTTGCGCGCATTGTGACAATCAAAACCGGGCTGCTGGTTCCCATCGTCATCATGTTCGCTTTTGCCGGTGCGTATGTGTTCCGGTCCGACACCACAGACGTTCTAATGCTGGTTGGATTTGGCCTGTTCGGATTGCTGGCACGCGCAGCCAAATTCGATGTCATGCCCATGGTTATGGGGTTCATATTGGGCGTGCCGCTTGAATATGCCTTTGGCCAGACGGTTGCTATGGCAGGGGGCACGCCGTTACAATTTCTATTTACTGAACGACTGGGCATGGTCGCCGTCTTAATCGCGACGCCGATTATCGGCTATGTTCTTTGGCGTCGAATGAAAACCGCCACAACCTAGAAGGGCGGGCTCGAAAACAGATCCATTAATAGGAGGAAATCATGATCTGGAAGATTCTCAAAGGTACCTTGGGTGCGGCGCTTGTCGCCACGCTTGGTCTGAGTACAGCCGCATTTGCGGAATACCCGGAAAAACCGATCACGCTTGTAATCCCGTTTGGCGCGGGTGGCTCGCATGACCTGAATGCGCGAGTTATTACCTCGACCATCCCAACATATCTGAACCAAGCCATGATCGTTCGGCTGACGCCCGGCGCAAGTGGTCAAAAGGGCACGCAGGAAGTCGCGAACGCTAACGCAGACGGCTATACCTTGCTGTTTTCGCACAACTACGCCGACATGCTTCAGCAGCACGTCGAGAATCTGCCTTATGATCCGATCAAAGATTTTGTTCCGATCGCGCGGGTGAATTTTGCTCCGATCGCACTCGTCGTTCGTGCCGATAGTGAATACCAGACCTTCGACGAACTGATTGCTGCGGCCAAGGCAAATCCGGGCACCATCGACATGGCCCACTCTGGAAATTGGGGCGCGCTCTTCGTTCCGGCTGCACAAATCATGAAGGAAACTGGTGCCGAGTTTAACCTAGTTCCCTTTCAAGGTGGTGGACCAACTATGCAAGCGCTTCTGTCTGGCGATGCCGATGTGACCATGGGCTTCCCGTCTGTGCTTGGGCCGCTTATTGATTCCGGCAAAATTCGGGTTCTTGCTTCGGCTGGTCCCGAGCGCATCTACGACGATGTGCCGACCTTCGCCGAAGCGGGTATCGAGGGCGATATTGGCTATATGCACCGTGTTGTCTTAGCACCTGCCGGCACTCCCCCTGAGGTGCTTGCGACATTGGAAGGCGCGTTCACCGATCTGCAAGAAGATGCCAGTTTTCAACGCTTGATGAGCCGTCTTGGTGAGAACTCTGATCTTCTTCTGGGAGAAGAGTACCAAGAACTGCGCGCTGGTCAGAGCGATGCCTACAAGACGCTGGTCGACTCGATCACGCAGTGATCTGCAAAGGGTCGGGGCGCTAAAGCCCCGGCCGAACCAAGGAAATTTCCATGCCCAACCGTTTCGGACCCCGTGGTGTTCTTGCGCTGATGATTCCGCAGCAAAACGCGAACATGCAGCCAGAGTATGAAGCGATGCGACCGAACGGCGTAAGTAACCAAATTTACCGGTTCTCTTTGGCGGTGCCAGATAGGGTTCCCGAGGCGGTCATAGCGTCGTTGCCGAACGCCAAGGGATGTTTCCCCGACATGATTGTCTGCGGTAATTCCTTAGAGATGCGACATTGGTCGCAACAGCGACAGGCGATCTACTTAGACGAACTCAAAAACGCAGTGCCGGACGTGCCAATCATCACGGCAACCGAAGCAACCGAAACGGCGTTGCGCACACTTGGCGCAAAGAAGGTCGCCGTGCTGTCGCCCATGTCCGAAACCTATTCAAAAAGCGTGGCTGGTTTCTATGGCGGGCTTGGATTTGATGTTGTCAGCCACCACTACCTGAAGGTTCCAGTGCCGGAAGAAATCATAAACGTGCCGGTCGAGATGATCCACGGTATGTTTGACGAGATGGACAGCCCGGAAGTCGACTGCTTCCTTCATGTGGGCGGCGCTTTGGGCATCGTTGATTTCATCGACGGGCTGGAAGAAAAACTAGGCCGCCCGGTCGTTTCGGTGAATGCCGCGACCTATTGGTACGCGCTTCGCAAGCTGGGTGTGAACGATCCACTGGACCGTGGCGGGCAGATTACTCGGCTTGATCTCCCTGAAAAATTCGCTTGAAAAGGAACTCCTTATGAGCGTGAAAGAAAAAGCAATCTGGACCTTCCGCACCAATGCGCGACAGGAAACCAAAACCAAGTCTCACGCCCGTTCGCGTGACGTCGATATGATTATCGATGAACCAATTGAGCGTGGCGGCACCAATGAAGGTCCGATGCCTGTCGAAATGGTCTTCGCCGGTTTGGCGGGGTGTACCCATGTGATTTCGAACAAGCTGGCGATGGCCAATGATGTCGTGATCGAAGACATGGAAATCGATATTGTCACAACTATGGACAGCCGAGGCACGCGGCTGATCGAGCCGATAGATGTGCCATTCCCGAAGGTTATTATCAACATCACCGCGACAATGACAGGGCACCCCGAGAATATCACCGAAATCGTCGTGAAACTGAAAGAGCACTGCGCGGTCGCAAAGATGCTGCGTCAATCCGGAAGCGATGTGACCGAGAACTGGACAATCAACGGCGCCGAATGGCAGGATGTAGCCTGAGGTATCAAAGCCGCTCGATGCCCAGTTCGTCGGCCAAAGCATCCAGCCGCTTAGCCAAAGTCTGGGGGATCGGAATGCCACCCGCGTTACGTTTGGCAGTCGTGGCCGCTAAGCGTTCGCCGGGTAGTCGGATGTCTTCGACGCCGGGCAACAAGGCCGAAGATTTCATTTCCCCCCAGATGCCATCGATCTGTGTTTTGAACGTTTCAACATCCGCAAAGGCCGCGATATCCAGCGCGACGACGAAATGACCGGTGTTTGTGGTTGCTTTCGGATCAGCGTTGAAGTCGACGACGTCCTTGCCAAATGCGGCGCCGTTCAGGGTGCCCGCCAACAATCCAAAGATCAACGACAGCCCATATCCTTTCGGTCCTCCGATAGGCAGCAACAGCCCTTCGCTGGAACGTGTCGGGTCGGTCAAAGGCTGGCCTATCTTGTCGATCATCCACCCCTCGGGCATCGTTTCGCCCCGGTCCGCTGCCGTCTTGACTTTGCCGTAGGCTGCAACCGTCGTGGCCATGTCCAGTACGACGTCTGGTTGCGTATTCGACGGCACCGCCACCGAAATCGGATTGGTCGAAAGCAACAGATCCGTCCCGCCCCAAGGTGGCATATGGTTCGCACTGCCGACCGCCACGTAAAGCCCAATCATGTCTTGCTCCAAGGGCATCCGCGCATAAAGAAACGCAGGACCGGCATGGTTCGAGTGGCGCGCACCAACCCAAGCAACCCCGCAGGTTTTGGCCTTTTCGATCGCCAGTTCTGCTGCCCGCGACATCACCAAATGGCCGGGCCCGTTCCCGCCGTCCAGCAGTGCCGTCGCTGTGCGTTCCGAGATGACAGAGATATCCGGGTCAACCGACATACCGCCTGCACGAATGCGTTTGATGTACATCGGCAAACGAAATACCCCATGGCCGTCCTGCCCACCAAGATCGGATTCGACCATCAGCTGGGCCATCCGAACCGCATTTCGTTCCGGCATATCGCAGGCCTGAAAAGCAGTGGCAACGAAGCCGCGCAGCCGGTCCGCTGTGACATTGTGCTTGTCGTTCATTTCAAGATCGCTCCCATTAACAGCCCACTCGCGGAGAGTCCCCATGACCACTGAAGCCATCGTACCATATGCCTCGATCTTGCCCTTTGCCCGCGGCGACGGGGTCGAGACCCGACTGATGATTGGGCGAGGACGTGTTGAAAACCCGCCGTTCACTACCGGCACGACGGTTTTCCCGACGGGCATGAAAGCCCCCATGCATAGCCACAATTGCGACGAACAGGTCACCATCCTTGAAGGTCGTGCCATGGCCGAGGTCGCTGGTGTTCAAACCGAACTTGGTCCTATGGACACCAGCTTTATTCCTGCCGAAATGCCGCATCGGTTCGTTAATATCGGCGACAGCCCTTTGAAAATATTGTGGATTTACGCAGCAGGAGACGTCACGCGAACTTTCACAGAAACGGGTGAGACGGTGCCGCATCTGTCGTCGGGCGATCAAGTTTAAGCGGAGACGTCGCGTACGCAGCACCCCATCCCATGCGAAAACGAGCTTAGGCCGCGGGCTTGGGGCCTTCATTCTAGTTCAGCGATCTCGACCGTGCGACGATCTTCAGCCGAGCGGGTGATGGCCTCAAGCACTTCGATGTTGTGCACCATCTGTTCCGCCGTAAACGGATATTCCGCCGTTCCCGCAATCGCGGCGGCAAAAGCTTCAAGGTTGTGAACAACCGCGTCTTCCCACGCAAGTTCCTTGTGCACCATGTCCTGACCCGTTTCGGCCACCAGATACTTTACCTTACCACCGGGCGTATCTGGATGGCTCTCGTTCAGGATCTCGATCCACTGCTTGGAGCCATAAACATGCATCCGAATGAAATGTGGCGTGTGCAAAACTGCTGATAAGGTCGCAGTCATGCCCTTTTCGAAACCTAGCTGGGCCGTAACAACATCACCCGTTTCCCAGCCAAGGGACCGACTTGCCGTCATCGCCTGCACGGTTTTCACCCGTCCGAAAAACGAGATAAAAAGATCGGTCAGATGAATGCCCATAGCAGTCATGCCAGCGGCAGGAGAGACTGCTTTTGATGTGCGCCAATCACCCTTCGGCACCCCGATCAACTTGTCGTGGGAAAAAGCGGCCTCGGCGTGCATTATAGTGCCAAGACTGCCTTCATCAATCGCGGATTTCAGCGCGACCATGGCAGGCTCAAAGCGGCGCTCGTGGCCCATGCCAAGCTGTACGCCTGCCCTTTCAACGGCGGCGACAGACCGGCGCGCACTTGCGGCTGTAAGGCCTAAGGGTTTCTCACAGAACACGTGCTTGCCAGCACTTGCGCAGGCGATCACTTGTTCCTCATGGACGGGATTGGGTGTGGTTAATATAATTGCATCAACATCGGACCGTTTCAAGGCGGTGCCCAGATCGTCCAAAGGTTCCAGTCCTGCGGCGCGAATGTCGGCATGCACTGCGGTGGCGGGTTCGATCACTGCGACAACCGTGATGCCGGTATGGCCTGTCAGTCGTTTTGCGATGTGTCGGCCCCACCAGCCGAAACCGGCGATTGCAATCCGAAGTTTGCGGTCGTCAGATGAAGCCATCATCTGCCTGCTTTCCAAACCGTGTGCGGTTCATTTAAGGCCAAGGATGTGCTGTATGTGTTCATAAGAACCTCTTGTTCACTCTTACATGGATAGCGGTCCTTGGCCGGTAAAAAACCAATAATTGATGATAATGTCGATCCGATATCCTGATACCAATAGGGCAAAACTGCGCACAAATCGCGAACGGTACCGTAGCCCTCTGCTGACAGTGCGTCAGGAAAGCCCGGCCCTATGGCGGGCTGGATTATTTCTGCTGCGATGACGCCAAACCCATCGAAAATTAGGTTTGGCCAAATGTCAGGATTCTGGGTCGAGCGGGAGTTTCTCTGAAACAGCGCGCGAAACGCTAGTTAATAGCTTGGCATAGGTCGGGATGCAGTCTTCGCGCGCTTCCATAAAGGCCAACCCAGCCTTCCCCATTTTTTCGGCCCGGTCAGACTGTATGAGGTCTTGTAAAACCCCGCCAAGTTCCGCTTCGCCGTCCACTTGGAACGCGGCCCCGGCCTCTGTCAGCGCCTGATAAGCGTCGGCAAAGTTCTTCACTCGGCTCCCCGATACAATGGCAGTCCCGAAACTGGCGGGTTCATAAGGGTTGTGTCCGCCCTCTTTTCCAAATGATCCGCCAACAAAAGCCACCTGAGAAAGTTCAAAGAACACGCCCAATTCACCCAGCGTGTCCGCAATGTAGACCTGTGTGTCAGGTTTAAGCTCTTCGTCCAGACCGCGCCGGACCACGTCGAAATTTAGCGCGCGGGCCATGTCTTGCAGGGGTGCGCCGCGACGCGGGTGTCGGGGCGCGACGATCAGCAGGGCGTTTGGAACCTGTCCCAAGATGTGGCGATGAGCCGCCAGAACAGCATCTTCGTCGTCTGGGTGCGTTGAGGCCGCCAACCAAACAGGGCGCGATCCAATCGCAAGCAACAAGGGCTGCATCAAAGCAGCTGACGTCGGCAGTTTAGGCGATGCGACCCTTAAGTCGGGCAATACGTGCACCATGTCCTCAGGCACACCAAGTGCACGGATGCTGTCGGCGACGCGTTCGGATCGACACGTCACAAGGGCAAAGCGGGCTAACATCACCGCGAAAATTGCCGAAAATCGCTCTCGTGTCTTTGAGTGACGGGCATTCAAAAGGACCTGCGGGATACCCCTTTTCTGGCTTTCCATGACCAGCCGCGGCCAAATATCGCCTTCGACAAAAACCGCCACTGCAATAGACCACGCGTCCAGAAAGCAGTTCACAGCAGACGGAATATCAATCGGAACAAACTGGTGAAGCGCATATGGCATTTCGCGCGCGACCCAATCTGCGCCAGCCTTGGTCGTTGTGGTCACAAGGATTGCCCGAGGCTCACGTCGATTCAGGGCGTCTGCCAACGGGCCGATCTGCATGACTTCGCCAAGGCTTGCGGCGTGAAACCAGATCACATCGCCTTCGTGGACAAGGCCTTTATGTCCCAAACGTTCCGCGAACCGTTTCGGCGCGGCCCCCATCCGATTGTGAAGACGCCTTGAAACAACGGTAATCGGATAGGAAAGACAGCGCGTTGCCAGCATCCACGCGTGTAGAATGATAGGGGTCTTAAGCGGCATCATCTGATGGTCTGTCTGTCCCGTTCGTTCTTCAGTTGGAAAACCAACCCGGCGTTGACCGATGATAGTACGATTTCACGGGCTTGCGAAAGCGGTCTTGGATGGTCTTTAACGCCCGCCATATCAATCTTGTGGTGCGATTAGCGGGAACATACACTCTCGTGCACACAACTGACGGCTTTGAAGGACTGGAACACAAACGGATGGGAACGACCGCAGAACTTCGTCAAAATGGTTTGGTGATCTTGTACGACAACAGTATTCTGAACGTGATGGAACCCCAACTGTTCGACGCCGCTTGGTTGCGTGCGAATGGATACCACGACGGCACCTCGCGCGGGCGCAATCAAGCCCATTTTCTAAGCTATGCGAACCACGAAATGGTTCTGCGGAAATTCATGCGGGGGGGGCTGATCGCCAAAATCAACCCGGATCTCTTTGTTCGAACGGGCAAAGATAGAAATCGCGCGATGCGTGAGTTCAAGTTGTTGGATTGGATGAATTCGAATGGCCTGCCCGTTCCGCGCCCAGTGGCTGCAAGGTTCACGACCTTGGGCCCCTTCTATCGTGCCGCTATCATCACCGAACGCATTCCCGGCGCCCGCCCACTTGAAGACATTTTACGTGAAATGCCGGTGTCTTCGACGATCTGGTTCGCGATTGGGGCGGCAGTTAAACAGCTACACAATCACCACGTTTTTCACTCTGACCTGAACTGTCGGAACATTCTTATCGACGCGGAAAGCACCGTTTGGCTTATCGATTTTGATAAATGCGACAGACGGCCTCCGGGATGGTGGATGTCGCGAAATTTAAGCCGGCTGCGACGGTCATTAAGAAAGGAAAGCCGCAGTCCTTTCGGTCTGAACTGGGGCGAGCAGGATTGGACAGATTTTCTTAAGGGCTATGCCACCGTTTGATCTTCGAGATTATCTTTGATCAGTTCGTGAGGCGGCGATGATGGCGATGATCTTGCCGAAGCCAGGTAATGCGAATTCTGATGGAACCATAGACAGACCTTCTTTATGACGTCCCCGATACCAGCCGGAACCCTCGTGAACAGGAGCCAGACATGCAAGTCGACCCAAGCATGATTGATGTCATCGCTCCGAACCTTAAGCGCCGCTATTCCGGCGTCACCTCAACCGTCATTCGACTGGTGCCGCTTCAGGCAAAGGATATCCCGATTGCCACCACGGGGCCCGTTCTGCCGGAAGACGTCCCGCAGTTCCCCATGTCCAAACTGCCGTTTTTGTCGCGATCCGGCCCTTCTGGTTTTCGCATCTGGCACTCGCGCCGCAACATCGAGATGCTGGTGGGACTGATCTTAAAACGAGTTTTCCGCAAACGGTTCAAACTGGTGTTCACCTCGGCAGCGCAGCGCCCACGAGGCAAGTATTCACGCTGGCTTATCCGTCAGATGGACGCGGTTATTGCGGCTTCGGGCAAAGCGGCGTCATACCTCGAAGGCGCGTCGACCACTATTCTACACGGCGTTGATGCCGAAGAATTTGCGCCCCCGACCGACCGAAAAGCCCTGCGCGCAAGCCTTGGGCTTGACGAAAACGCTTTGATCGTTGGCTGTTTTGGACGCATCAGAAAGCAAAAAGGCACCGACATCTTTGTCGACGCCATGATCGCGCTTTTGCCCAAACACCCAGATGCCCACGGCATTATCATGGGCGGCGTGACCCGCGATCAACAAGCCTTCGTTGACAGTTTAAAAGATAAAATCGCGGTTGCCGGTTTGACCGATAGGCTGCGCATATTGCCCGAAGACAGGGGTTTTACCATTGCACCGTGGTTTCAAGCGTCTGATATTTACGTCGCGCCACAACGCTGGGAAGGCTTTGGCCTTACACCGCTAGAAGCCATGTCGTGCGGTGTGCCAGTTGTGGCCACCCGCGTCGGTGCCTTCGAAGATTTGGTTGTGTCGGGTGAAACTGGGTTTCTCGTGCCGCCCGAAGATGTCGCAGAGCTGACCGACGCCACAGACAAACTGATGAGCGACGCGGTCCTTCGTCAATCCTTGGCGGACGCATCACGGCAAAAGGTTGTGGCGCAACATCAGATCGCCCACGAAGCAGAAGCGATCACCGCGATTTACCGTCGATTGCTGGATACAGCCGAATAGCCGGATTGTGCACTGGCATGACGTAGACCCCCATGCCAGCTTCAATGCAGTTTTAGCCGTCCCAAAGCTCTGTATCGGGATAGAATTGCGACCATGCAAACCAGAACGCTTGGTGGCTGCCAAGATCGGAGCCGTCAGCGTCCTCGGCTTTGAGGCCACCCGCATCCAATTTCAGGCGCACATTCTCAAATGCGATATCAGCGCCACCTCTAAGCGCGATAACTGCCGCGCTGCGTTGAAAGGCGATCGGTTTGCCAGACTCTGTGACAACCCCAATGACATCCTCGTGGACCGGTAAGCGCGGATCGACGTCGCCGACCGGGAAAATGGGGCCATTGGCGTCCCGCCCTTCTCGGAAATTAGGGTCGCGATCAAGCGCGTACCGTTCTAACAACACTGTCGTTTCGGGATGCTCTCTTTTCCACGAACCCCAGTCAGATGTGATCACGGCCGCCTGTTCTAGCTGAACGTTTTTATCCGCAAGTGGTCCTGTTACGGCTTTCCCCAGAAACGTATCAAAAACCGAGTATGTCGTGTGGTCGTACATCACCTTGTTAGATCGGATAAGCAGGCCCGATGTACGCAAGATGGGGCGCTCAATTCCTGCGGGCAGTTCATCGGTGAAATAGGCCTGAGCCGCACCACACAAAGTGCAATAGGGGATGCCAAGATCGCGGCCACCCAATGTGTCGTTGACCATCTCGCGCACTTCCATGATGCGGCGTGGATAGGCGCGGTATTCTCCGTTTACCTCAACACCAAAAATGATGTCGTCGTCCTTAAGCCATGTGGCGTCGGCGGCGCTGCTGACTTGCGGATTGTCGGCGGCGGGAATGCAGTTACATGGTTCATCCGTCGTGTCATAGGGCCGATCATCGATCAGGACGCCGCCCCAAGACACAAGTCGCCAATCGATGTCGCCTTCGACAAAGATTTTGTCCCAACCCGGTATAATATTCGTGAAGATGGCCCGTTTCGCGCGAAGATAGTCCGGAGGCGCGGGAATATCCCAAGCGATCAGGTGATCTGTAACGATTCCCCATGGATTACCGTTCGACAGATCCTTGCCCAATAATTTTGAGGCGGCATCGGCCAATGTGGAGCTTAGCCCTTGTCCTTGCGCGAAACGCATCAGGTCACTGATTAGCCAGACCAAGCGGGGGTCTTTCGACTCTGCGATCTGTTGCAATGCAATCGTTTGATCAGCGCCCCAACCAGATTGTTCGACGCTGTCAATAAAGACCACTTTCACGGCCGCTTGCATGTCGTCTGACAACGGGCCTGTCGGAATGACCGGAGGCGTGCCGTACTCTTCGACGATATAATCGGGCAGTGGTGTCGCATCCTGAGCACGCGATGCAACGGACCATAGCAATGAAAACGTCAGCAGTGACGCAATAAATAGGATTCGGGGTTGGAAGCTGTTTGCCGATACCATTGTGAGCCTTTCGTGTGCCGGTGTCATTCAATCATGCCCAGGCAATGCCCGGACAAACCGCAGCCCGACCCTCAAGATGGCCGATCCACGCTTAGAGACGGTGCGCAGCGGGTAGCTGACAATTGACGACAATCGGCGGTTCGGCCAATCACGATTGTATCAGGATTTGTTGACCCTCAAGTGTTTGCCCGGATATTGGGCGTCGGCGCCGGGCACTTACAAGCGGTGCCATTGACAGTTTTCAAGCAGTTGCTTGCTTAATGATAAGGGTGCGTGGGAATCTTCGGGTTGGATAAATTTATATCCGATTAATGACGGTAGGCCGTATTAAGTATATGACTATAAAGTAAAATATATCAAACTTAAGAAATGTGTAACCTTGTGTTGCAACCGGTTGCAAACTTGGTTCGATCCGCTAAGGTAAGTTCAGGCGGGTATGGGTGCATTTGAACTGGCGTGACGTCCGATGCGGCGTTTATGCTGGAACATGTTCCCGCTCGACGGGAAAAATCCGGTGAAATATTGGGTGTACCGGACACCCAGCTTTTGGGAGGATACCAATGAACAAGATACTTTTGACCGCCAGTCTTGCGGCATTCATGGCAACTGGTGCTGTTGCGCAGCAAATCGGCGCATCGATCGCGCGCTTTGACGACAACGGTCTGACCGTTATGCGCAACGGTATGACCGATCACATGGAAACGTTGAGCGGTGCATCGCTTCAGATGGAAGACGCGCAAGACGACGTTGCTCGTCAGCTGGACCAGATCAACAACTTCATCGCTTCGGGCGTGGATGCGATCATTGTGAACGCAGTCGACACCAACGCAACAGAAGCCATGTCGCAAGCCGCTGCTGCCGCTGGCGTGCCACTGGTTTATGTCAACCGTCAGCCGATCAACATGGACACGCTTCCTGATGGTCAGGCCTTTGTGGCTTCGAATGAAATCGAGTCGGGCACACTTGCTGCATTCCGCATGTGTCAGGATCTGCGCGCTCAGGGTAAGTCGGGCGGTGCCAAGGCATACATGCTGATGGGTCAGCTTTCGAACCAGGCTGCTGTTCAGCGTTCGAAAGACTTCCATGACGTAATCGGCATGGACATGTGTAACTTCATCACGTTGATCGACGAACAGACTGCAAACTGGTCGCGCGACGAAGCACAAGACATGATGTCCAACTGGATTTCTTCGGGCGAAGAGTTTGACGCTGTCTTCGGCAACAACGACGAAATGGCCATTGGTGCTATTCAGGCGATGAAAGCCTCGGGCATCTCGATGGAAGACGTTGTTGTGGGCGGAGTTGACGCCACACAGGATGCGCTGGTTGCGATGCAGGCCGGTGACATGGACGTCACAGTGTTCCAGGACCTTGCTGGTCAGGGCGCGGGCTCGATCGACACAGCGATCAAGTTGGCAAACGGTGAAGCAGTCGACAAGACTGTCTTTATCCCGTTCAAGCTGGTTACACCTGAAAACATCGACGAATTCCTGAACTAATCAGGGTCGTATCTTAAGAAGCGGGGTGGCGCGGACGCGCCGCCCCAAGTCACCTTCGGGGGGCACAGGGGAGGTTGAAAATGGCCGAAACGACGCACGGTATCGGTGGGCTGAAGTACGACAAAAGCAAGCGCAGCTGGCCGAACGAGCTGAACATCTTTTTCGCACTGATTATCATCGTCTTGATTTTTGAGGCCTTGGGCCAGCTTTTGCCGTATATGAATGGCCAAAGCATGCTCTTTGACTTCAACACGCGGCGGGATGGCACGATCCTGAATATTGCGCGGATCAAGATCATCATACTTCAGGTTTCGATCATCGGTATTATCGCCCTTGGGGTGACGCAGGTGATTATTTCAGGCGGTATTGATCTGTCGTCGGGCCCTCTTGTGGGTGCGACTGCGATGATTGTGATGTCGTTTGCGCAAACTGAGCTGGTGAATGGCAACCCCAACCCCAAGGCCGTCTTTGGCGAATGGGCATTTGATCTACCGGTCATTGTGCCTTTGATCGTGGGGTTGATGTTCGGAGCCTTAATTGGCGGTATCAACGGGACGTTGATTGCGCTAACGCGTATTCCACCCTTTATCGCGACGCTTGGCATGTTCCTGATCTGTCGTGGGATTGCCCAGTGGTGGACAAAGGGTCAACCGGTGTCTTTCCCGACAGAAAGCTATGCGTTCATCGGCAAAGGAATGATGCCGGTGGTGTGGTTCTTGATGCTTGCGTTCGTGTTCCATTTCGTTCTGAAATACACGGTTTACGGCAAGCATACCTATGCGATTGGCTCGAACGAAGATGCCGCACGGATGTCGGGCATCAACATCAAACGGCACAAGATTTTAGTCTATATGATTGCATCAATGCTGGCCGCCTTTGCGGCAATTGTTCTTAGTTCAAAGAACCTGACGGCGCAATCGGGTATGGGGCCATTCTATGAGCTTTATGCGATTGCCATGGCCGTAATCGGTGGCGTCAGCCTGATGGGCGGACGTGGCTCAATCATCGGAACGGTTCTCGGGGCGATGGTGTTCGGTGTCATTCAATCGGGCTTCACTTACGTAAAACTGGATGCCTTCTATCAACTGATGGCTATGGGTGTGATCATCATCGCCGCAGTTGTCCTTGACCAATGGCGACAGCAACGCGCTGCGCTGCGATCCTAAAGGGGCTGATCATGACCGATGATATCGTTCTCAAGACCGAGGATCTGACCAAGCACTATGGCGGTGTCCATGCGCTGGACGGGGCCAACTTCGAGCTGAAAACGGGTGAACACGTCGCCATCATGGGGGACAACGGTGCGGGCAAATCGACTTTTGTCCGTCAGATCACCGGGGTGGAACAGCGTACGCGTGGACGCATGTGGCTTTATGGCGACGAGGTGAATTTCGCGGGTCCATTGGATGCGCGTGAAGCCGGGATTGAAACTGTGTTTCAGACGCTGGCTTTGGCCGATGATCTGGATGTTCCCGACAATCTGTTCTTGGGACGCGAGAAGACCAAGTTAAATTGGTTGGGGCCGTTCCGGATCCTAGACTACAAAGCGATGCGCGAAGATACGATGGCCGGACTTGAAAAAACTGGCGTGAAGATTCCCAATATTAGAAACACCATTGCGAACATGTCGGGCGGTCAGCGTCAGTGTGTGGCGATTGCGCGGACAGCGACGTTCCATTCACGGCTGACCATTATGGATGAACCGACAGCTGCCTTGGGTGTGCAAGAAACCGCGCAGGTCGAAAACATCGTTCGAACACTGAAAGAAGCGGGCGAACCTTTGATCCTGATCAGCCACAACATGCGGCAGGTCATGGATTTGGTGGATCGTATCGTGGTCTTCCGGAGAGGGCGCATAGTGGCAAACCTGAAGAAAGAAGAAACCGATCATCAGGACGTGGTCGCTTATATCACCGGTGCCAAGACGGGTGCGGACTACGAGGGCGCTCAGTAACGCCATTGCTGCGCGTGGCAAAGATGTGGTGAGACGCAAATTACCCATGGACCACGCCCATGAAAATCGTCGCCATTCCCTCTTTGAGCACGAAGTTCGCCGTGCCCGATTTCTTTGGCTACGCACTAGGAGACAGCGGAATGGACGATTTCACCGGTAAGGTGGTGATGGTCACCGGCTCAAGCGGCATTGGTCTTGGGGCGGCGCTTTACTTCGCACGCGCCGGTGCAACAGTTCATCTTTGCGGCAATGACGCGGGACATAACGCCAAGGCGGAAGTTGCTGCCGATGGATTGGACCTAAGTGTTTCTCTTGTCGATGTCGCCGTTGCGGACGAGGTTGAACATTGGATCACCGGGGCTGGCACGTCGGGGATCGACATTTTGGTCAATGCCGCAGCGGTTCAAACCTATGGCACGACCGAAACAACAGATGTCGCGCATTGGACGCGCGTCATCGGGATCAACCTGACGTCCTGTTTCCTAACATCGCACTTTGTCTATCCCCACATGAAAGCCAGAGGCGGTGGCGCGATTGTGCATGTCTCTTCCGTACAAGGTCACGCTAATCAAAGCGGCGTTCTGGCCTATGCCACCAGCAAAGGTGGCATCCATGCTTTGGTACGCGCACAAGCCGTCGACGCGGCGAAGGACGGAATACGTGTGAACTCGATCAGTCCGGGTTCTGTTCGCACACCGCTGTTGGAATTCGCAGCGCAAACAGTTGCAGGTCCGGGGAACCCGATTGAAGACGTGATCGCCAGCTTCGGCGCTGCTCATCCTATGGGCCGGGTCGGGACCGTTGATGAAACCAGTGCTTTGATCGCTTTCCTGTGCAGCGACCGCGCCGGATTTTGCACCGGCGGAGACTATTTGATCGATGGTGGTTTAACCGCCGGGCTTGGGGTCTAAGCCAATCCGGCGCCCGGAACTGAAAAATAGTCCCGCTTCCCAGCCAAAATTTATCACAGTGCGCAAATAATCGAATTGATTTTTGATGTGGGATAACCAACTCTGAAATTGTCTCCATAAGGAAATAATATGGTATCGCAGGCAGTCCGTTTGGGCGTAGATATTGGCGGAACCTTTACGGATGTCGTGCTTGAAAAAGACGGCGCGTCCGTTTCGACCAAGGTGCTGACGACTTACGATGCGCCCGAGGACGCGATCATTCATGGTATGCATCAAGTCTGTCAGGATGCGGGTGTGGCCCCGGCTGAGATCGGCCAGATCATCCACGGCACGACGCTTGCGACCAATGCCTTGATCGAACGGCGCGGGGCAAAGACCGCGTTGGTCACCACCAAAGGTTTTCGCGATGCCATTGAAATGCGGACAGAATCCCGGTTCGAGCAATACGATCTGAACCTTGAATTACCCAAGCCGCTGTTACCGCGTCACATGCGATTTACTGTCAGCGAGCGGGTGAATGCCAAGGGCGAAGTGATGATACCAATGGATCGAGCCGAGGTGGAAGCCGTGGTCGGTCAAATCGCCGAGGCAGGCTTTATCTCGGTCGCTGTGGGGCTGATCCACTCTTACTTAAACCCGGCGCATGAAGAGATGGTGCGCGACGTATTGGCCGAGAAATTGCCAAACGTAGCGGTTTCGATATCGTCAGAAGTAAGCCCTCAAATGCGCGAATACGAACGGTTCAATACTGTCGTCGCCAACGCCTATATCAAGCCATTGATGGCTTCCTATCTTGGTCGGCTGGAAGAACGCTTAAAGACCGAAGGTGTGAATTGCCGGGTATTTCTGATGCATTCGGGCGGTGGGATTATTTCGATCCAGAACGCTGCCGAATTCCCGGTTCGACTTGTGGAATCCGGGCCAGCTGGTGGTGCGGTTTTCGCGGCCCATATCGCGTCGCGCTATGGCATCGACAAAGTGCTTTCCTTTGACATGGGTGGGACAACGGCCAAGATCTGTTTGATCAAGAACCAAACGCCCAAGACCAGCCGCGTGTTCGAAGTGGCGCGGACGTATCGGTTCAAAAAGGGTTCGGGTATGCCGATCTCTATTCCCGTCATCGACATGGTCGAAATCGGGGCAGGCGGCGGCAGTCTGGCCCATGTGGATGCGATGCGCCAAATTCGGGTGGGTCCGGAAAGTGCCGGATCGGAACCGGGGCCTGCTTGCTATGGTCGTGGCGGTGATCGCCCGGCCGTGACGGATGCGGATTTGGTGTTGGGCAAGCTTGACCCCGATAATTTCGCAGGGGGCACGATCCCGCTGCATGCCAATAGCGCGCAAAAGGCGCTGACCGATCATGTGGGCGATACGCTGAATATGGACGCGGGCGAAGCTGCCTTTGGCGTGGCCGAAGTTGTCGACGAAAACATGGCCAACGCAGCGCGGGTCCATGCGGTGGAAAATGGCGAAGACCTGTCGGAATTCACGATGATTGCCTTTGGCGGCGCGGCTCCGCTACATGCTGGGCGGCTTTGCGAAAAGCTGGGGATGGATCGTTTGATTGTTCCGCCGGGCGCGGGCGTTGGATCGGCAATTGGGTTTCTGAGGGCTCCGTTCAGCTTTGAAGCCAATCGGTCGGTCTATATGAAACTGTCGGATTTCGACGCTGATGTCATCCGGTCACTGCTGCTTGAATTGCAAAGCGAGGCTGCCGGGTTTGTGCGGACCTGTGACGCGGATAGCAGGATACTGTCAGAGTTCAAAGTGTATATGCGCTATAGCGGGCAGGGTTGGGAAATTCCGATCAGCCTGAGCGAAGCGCAAGCATTGTCGCCCGACCGGGACGTCTTTCAGGCTCGGTTCGAAGAGGACTATTCGAAATTATTCGGGCGAACCGTGGCTGGTATGGATGTCGAGATCACGGTTTGGTCGGTCAATGCGACGACGCCACCTGAACATGTTACGCCTGTGGGCACTTTAAAGGAAGGCAGCCTCGCGCTTTCTATCGGTCAGCGCCAGATCTTTGACCCAGCGCTCGGCGCGTTCAGCGACGCTTCGATCGTCGAACGTAAGGGATTGTCGCCCGGCCAGCACGTCAATGGCCCCGCCGCGATCACCGAGACGGAGACGACCATCATCCTTCCCAATAGCCGCGCTGCCGTTTGCCAGCCAGACGGCTGCATCGACATCCGAAAGAAGGTGTAAGGCATGGCCGAGACATCAAACGTCGTCTACCAAGTCATGTGGAACCGCTTGATTTCCGTTGTGGAAGAACAGGCGCAAGCCCTTGTACGAACAGCGTTTTCGACCTCGGTACGCGAGGCGGGCGACCTGTCGGCAGGGACCTATGATGTGCAGGGCCAAATGCTGGCCCAAGCCGTCACGGGAACGCCCGGACACGTCAACGCAATGGCCGATGCTGTGCCGCATTTTATCCGCCGGATCGGACGCCAAAACATGTTCGAAGGCGACGTTTATATCACCAACGATCCATGGGAGGGGACGGGGCACCTTCATGATATCACCATGGTGACACCGTCGTTTTACAAGGGCACGCTGGTTGGGTTCTTCGCTTGTACCGCCCACATCGTCGACATTGGTGGGCGCGGTTTTGGGGCCGATGCGCATAGCGTTTACGAAGAAGGTCTGTACATCCCGATCATGAAATTTGCCGAACGTGGTGACGTTAACGAGACCCTGACGCGGATCATCCGCGGCAATGTGCGCGAACCTGATCAGGTGATCGGTGACGTTTATGCGCTGGCCACTTGCAATGACATTGGACAGCGGCGTTTGACCGAAATGATGGATGAATTCCAACTGACGAACTTGGACGGGGTTGCAAATTTCATCCTGGAAAACTCGCGCCGCGCTACCCTTGAACGGATCAACGCGCTGCCTCGGAAAGAAGCGCGTGGTGAAATGACTGTAGACGGCTTCGACATTCCGATCACTTTGAGGGTTAAGGTCAGCATCGAAGAGGATCGAATTGTCACCGATTTTACCGGCACCTCGGCGTTGGACAAAAAGGGGATCAACTGCCCGATGGTCTATACCAAGGCCTATGCTTGTTACGCGCTGAAGGTCGCCATCGCTCCTGAAATCCCGAACAACGCGGCCTCACTTGCGCCCTTCGAGGTGACAGCGCCCGAAAACACCATCGTGAATGCGCTGCACCCGGCCCCTGTCGCGTTGCGCCACATCGTCGGGCATTTTGTGCCGGATGCCGTGTTTGATGCCTTTGACAAAATCGTGCCCGGTTTGGTGCCCGCTGAAGGGGCAGGATGCCTTTGCAACTTTCAGGTCTCTCTTCGTCCGCGAACGGATGGTCCTGCCTCAAAGGATGCCCGGCGATCCGAGGTGCTGACGTTCAACTCTGGCGGATCAGGCGCGCGGCCCGAATTTGACGGGTTGAACGCTACGGCATTCCCATCGGGCGTGATGACGATGCCGATCGAAGCCACGGAACACGCAGGGCCGGTGATCATCTGGCGCAAAGAACTGCGACCCGACAGTGGCGGCGCTGGCAAGACACGTGGTGGTTTGGGCCAATACATGGAAGTCGGCGCGATGGAGGGGCATGAATTCGACATTCAAGCTATGTTTGACCGAGGCCAGCATCCAGCTCGTGGTCGTCGTGGTGGCCAGAACGGCGGCAAGACAACCATCGCTCAGGATGATGGCAGCAAGATGCACGTCAAAGGCAAGCAATTCGTTCCCCATGGACGCAAGGTGATGATGGCCTTCCCGGGGGGCGCTGGCTACGGCGATCCGAAAGACCGCGACCCAGAACTTGTAAAGCGCGATCTTGCGCGGGGGTACATCTCGGCGGATGTTGCAGCCAAGGACTATGGCCTGTCAGCGGCTGACATCGCTGCGGTTGAAGATGCTGTGCGGAAAGGAAAGGCGCTCTGATGCCAAACCCAACACCAAAGACTAACAGCTATGACGTGGTGATCATTGGCGGCGCAATTATGGGATCGTCCACCGCGTGGTTCCTGACCGAACTTGACGACTTCAACGGTTCGGTTCTGGTTGTAGAGCGGGATGCGAGCTATGAGAAATGCTCAACCGCTCATACAAATTCTTGCATTCGGCAGCAGTTTTCGAACAGATTGAATATTGAAATCAGCCAGTTCGCGGCGGATTTTATTGTAAATCTACGCGACCATATCGGCGATGACCGGGTTCCCGACATCACCATCCAAAGCTACGGCTATATGTATCTGGCTAATCATGAGCGGTTTGCAGAGACGCTTCGCGAAAACCAGAAGATCCAATTAGATGCCGGTGCCGAAACCGAGCTTTTGACGCCCGAGGATATCAAAGTGCGTTACCCGTTCTATATGGTCGATGATATCGTTCTGGGGTCGATCAACCGGAAAAACGAAGGCTATTGGGACGGCGGTACCGTGTTCGACTGGTGGCGGCGATCAGCTCAAGCCCGTGGTGTGGAATACATCGACAACGAAGTCGTCGCGATTACGAAGAACGCGAATGGCACGCGCGTGGACAGCGTCACCTTGGCATCCGGAGACGTCATTTCTTGTGGTCAGGTCGTGAATGCGTCTGGCCCGCGCGGCGCACGCACAGCGGCTATGGCGGGCATAGAATTGCCCGTTGAACCGCGCAAACGCTTCACGTGGATTTTTAGCGCCGAACAGCCTTTGGACCAAGAGTTGCCTCTGACGATTGATCCATCGGGCGTGCATTTTCGTCAGGATGGGCCAAAGACCTATCTGGCGGGCTGCCCCGCTGATCCTGACCCAGCGGTGGATTTCGACGATTTCGCGATGGATTTTGACCGTTGGGAAAACCACGTTTGGCCGATCATTGCGACGCGCATCCCGCAATTCGAAGCGATCCGTGTGGTGACGGAATGGGCCGGGCATTACGCCTACAACACCTTTGATCACAACGCGATTGTGGGCCCTCATGATCAGGTTAAGAACTTTATCTTCCTCAACGGATTTTCGGGCCACGGGTTACAACAATCGCCGGCAATGGGTCGCGGTGCGGCGGAATGGCTGACTTTTGGCGCATTCCGCTCGCTTGATTTGTCGCCTTTTGGCTATGACCGTTTGGTGCGCAACGAACCGATCATCGAGAAAGCGATCATATGACGAGGCTAGAGCGTAATCCATTCACCCAGGCCATCGACGCAATCATCACCCGGTCCGCCTAAACCCTAACGTCCACGATGTTTGAACACGAAGCGGCAAAGGTAAAACCTCCGACGCCGATACAAAAGTGCGCCGCCCTTGCAGCTATCAAGGAAAAACTTGTACCGGCCCGGCCCAACGATTTCGATGGCGCGGTCCTTGTTCGCCTTTAGACCATCAGCCCAAGCAGCCAAGGTATCCCCGTAATCCTGCGGCCGGTTCTCCATCGTGACCAGTTCCAGATAGGGGTGGGCGGCTTGCATCACTTCGGCAATCTCGGGCAGATCGCTTTCGGGGAAAATGTCGTGGATCTTGATCAGATCGCGTTCGGTCTCATTCGCGTCGCCCCAAGCCATCGTCTGCAACGAGAATTGCCCGCCCGGTTCCAGCCAATTGGCCACCCGCTCAAACAAGGCAGCATAGGTGTCATAGCGTTCCTGTTTGGTGCTTTCAGGCTGCACGAAATGCTCAAAAGCACCGACGCTGACGATCGACGTGAATTTGCGCTCAGGCGTAAAATCTTCATAGCTTTGCAAGTCTGCCGTAACATTAGGGATGCCTAAGCCATTGATATACTTGTGCTGCAGCGGGCTAAGCGTCAGACCATGGGCCGAAGCCGCGCGACGTTGGGTGACAGACGTTTTCAGCAACGTCCCCCAACCGCAGCCAATGTCCAACATGCGTCCACCTTCCAACACCTTGGCGGAATCGAGGTGATAGTTGATCTTGTTCCACTGCGCCTCGTCCATGGTCATGCCCGGTTCGGCATAGCGCGCGGCAGTGTAGGTCATGCTTTCGCCCAGCCAAAGCGCAAAGAAATCGGCGGGCATGTCATAGTGAAATTCGATGGCTTCCTGAGAAGCGCCTGCATTGGTGGATTGGGTCATATCATCCTGCGCTTTTTATGAGGTTATTCAGACGAAGGGCAATCTTGTCGATGTCATCGGTCAGATCCAGAAAATCATCGGGCATTTGAACGCCCGTCGTGTCTTCCAGCCGCTCGATCAAATAAGCGCCGCCCAGCGAGTCGATGCCAAGTGTTTCAACGGTGTCTTTGCCCGTGATTTCGCCACTAATAAGATGTGCAGGCAAATCGTCTTCTTTCGCTAAAGTGCGCATCACCTCGACCACCCGGTCGGCGGTCCAGTTTTCGGTTTCGCTTGTCATATTGTTCCTTCCAGATATTGCTTTGCCGTCATCTCACGCATCAGTTTGCCGCTGGACGTACGTGGCAACCGCCCGCCTTTTGCAGGCCGAATAACATCCACTTGCAAGCCCAATTCGCTCAAGACGGCGGCGGCTACGGTGCGCACTTGTTGATCATCCCAAGCGCGGCTTTCAACCAGTAACACGATCTCTTCTTTGCCCTGATCCGCTCGGAAAATTGCAAATGCCGCAACACGGCCCGTGCGTAATTCAAGCGCGGCTTCCGCCACAGTTTCCACTAGTGTAGCGGGATAACTTTCGGCACCACGCTTCAAAAGGTCTTTTGCGCGACCCGTTATGAACAGAAACCCGTCTTCCTGAAAACCAAGATCGCCAGTATCGTACCAAGCGCCTTTTTCGAACCGTTCCAGCCCAAGATAGCCATCAATCACCGACGGCCCCCGTGTCACAATGCGGCCTTCGGTTCCATCCGGTAGCGGTTCGTCGTCGGCGGTTTGGATTTCAATCTCCATTCCGTCCAGCACCTTGCCGCAGGAGATCACCTCTTTACGTGTGGTCCAAGGAACGCCCGGTTCGCCGCAGGAAATACCCACAACGGTTTCCGCCATGCCATAGGTTGGCTGGATCACGCCCCTCGCAAGGCCCGCGTCGGCGTAAGCGTCTTCGAAACCTTCAACAACTTTGGGAAAAACCGCTTCGCCACCGATCCAAGCATAGCGCAGCGACGATAGGTCAACCTCGGCGGCGCGACGCCGGGTCAGCAGCTTTAAGGCGGTCGGAGGCGCCGTCGTGACCGTGCCGCGGCCCTTTGAAATAGCTTCAAGCCAAGCTGATGGGCGGCGCACAAAGTGGTCGGTCTCCATCAACGTGAGGTCCGCGCCAGCCCGAAGCGCCAGCAAGACCGCCATCAAACCCATGTCATGATAAAGCGGCGCCCACGACACCATGTGGTCGTCGCCGGTCAGCTGAGTTCTTTGAGCCAAGGTTTCAAGATTGGCTTCAAGTTGACCAAATCGAACTTCGGCCCCCTTGGCTTTGCCGCCCGTGCTGCCGGACGTAAATTGAATAAACGCCAGATCCTTCGCATCACGCGCCGCAATCACCGACCCGATGTCCGGCGTTTCCGGCTTTGACGGCGGAACGCCTGTAAGCGTGATCGAGGGGATGTCACCATAGGTTTCGGGCGAAAGGGGATCCGCAGACCCTTGCAACAACAGCTTAGGCTCAAGCACCGAAAACACGCCTTGAATGCGGTTTTGGGACCGTTCCGTTTTCGTGTTTCCCGCAAAAGACGGTAAAACACAGAACGCCACGCCTGCCATCCAACAGCCCAGAACCGCTGCGATTTTGTCCGAACCATCCGTCAACCAAAGCGCGATCCGGTCGCCGGGCTCTAAATTCTGTGCCGTAAGCAGTTCTGCAATCGATTGGGCATAAGTGGCGATTGCCCCGGACGGAACAAAGACACCGTCAGGTTGGCCTTTGCTGACAAAGCCAAATTTCTCGGGCCAAATAATTTGCACGCGTCGGCTTTCCCACCATCTGTGTTGGGGGCTCTGATCCAGCCGAAAAGCCTCGGACTTGTCCCACCAAATAAGGTGCGGGTTAGCAGACCGATGACGTGAATGCTATCCTGCGGCGATCAACTTTCTTAATGTTCAGAATCCCATCTAAATGATACGGCATTGAGATCAGAGGTAGGGTGCCGGAAATGTACACCATGGTAGTGGGGGAACACCTGATGGGAAAGGCTTACTGGCCGCAACGCCTAGCACCTCAGCCGATATTGCCTAGGATCCTTAAAAAGGTATTGTAGTGACAGCGTTTGTTGGACCGCGATACAGATGTAGTGTCACGCGGGGAAATTTTTAGGCGAAGCAGGGCGGGCGCTGCCCTGCAACATAGTTCGAGGATGGTATATGTTTACGTTTCGACAGTCGGTAAGAATATACAGCAAGTTGAAAATACCCCTGACCGTTGGGGCCTTTATCGCTTTGGCTGCGCAACCAGTTTTTGCTGATAATTGGGTTGCTGTCGCTGTGAATAAAGCTGTCGGCCAACATGGAAATTCATATTTTCTTGAAACGAAAGCCGCAGCTGCAAACAGCGCACTGACCAATTGCACGAAATTCTCGAACGGCGCTAAGGGATGCGAAGTCGTTCTTGTTACAAGGCGCTGTTCTGGGATGGCCCATGCGGGCCCCAGTATTTATGTGAGAGAAGGCAACTCGGCAAATAAAGCGGGTTCGACGGCTCTAAAAGCATGCACAGCAAATCATGGCAATGCTTGCAGAGTTCACGAGACGTTTTGCCCAAATCAATAGGTGAAAACGTGATCGACCTTTACCGCGTGCGCTTCGAAAGCAAGCGCGGTTAACCGCAAGAAAAAACTGCGCCAGGTACGGTTGCAAAGCCTCCTCAGATGATCTCACGTTTGTCGGCAACGCGTCTCTGCAGCATTTTGAAAAACTTGTTAACACAGCCTTTCCACTCGATTGCTTTGAGCAAATTCGGACAGTGCAATTGATTTTGGATTCAGCTCTTTGTGGCGGATGTTTTGGCGGACAAGATTTCGGTTAAAATCACTTATCCGTAATTTTTCAGATGGTTATTTTGGAATAATGGTGCCCAGGAGAGGACTCGAACCTCCACATCCTTGCGAATACTAGCACCTGAAGCTAGCGCGTCTACCATTCCGCCACCTGGGCAGGTGTCGAGAGGTTGCGGATTATCTTCATGCGAAGACGGAGTCAACGGCTTCCGTGCAGCGACTTCGAAGTTCTGGATGGTCCTATTTTTAAACGCCTATCTCGCGGAACGCCGATCCTAAAAATGCAGCCATCACTTGATAAAAGCCGCCCTTCGGGGCATGGCAGACCCATGGCGTTTGAGAGCTTTATGGAAATCGCATTGGACGAAGCGCGCAAGGCGACCAGCCGGGGCGAGGTGCCTGTGGGCGCTGTTCTGGTCGGCCCGGATCGTCAGGTGTTAGCGCATGCTGGGAACCGGACGCGCGAGTTAAGTGATCCGACAGCCCATGCCGAAATGCTGGTGATCCGGGAAGGCACGGTGGCGCTGGCCTGCGAACGATTGTTGGGCTGCGATCTTTACGTAACGCTGGAACCCTGCGCGATGTGCGCTGCCGCGATTGCCGCCGCTAGGGTGGCGCGGCTTTACTATGGTGCGAGTGATCCAAAATCAGGCGGCGTAGCCCATGGCGCGCGTATTTTCAGCCATCCGCAATCGCACCACAGCCCCGAGGTTTATGACGGTATCGCAGGTGCAGAAGCGGCCACATTGCTACGCGAGTTTTTCGAAATCCGTCGTTAAAGCTCAACCGCGTCCATAACTTCGGGCGTGCGCACGTCCACGCCCGGCAGGCCGTCGCGCAAGACATCTGCGGATTGCTCCAGAATCGGGAAGGTCTTATAGTGGCAGGGGATCACAGTTCTGAAGTTAAAGAACTTCTTTGCCGCCCAAGCTGCGGCCTTCATGTCCATCGTGAAGTGACCACCTGCACATAGGATGCCGATGTCGGGTGCATAATATTCCCCGATCCAGCCCATATCGGCCATAATGTCGGTATCACCCGAGACATAGATCACGCGGCCCTCGCCTTTGATGACAAAGCCCGCTTCGGCCCCGGCATAGGCGGGGCCAGCGTCTGTTCCGATGGACGATGAATGCACCGCAGCCACCATCGACACAGCCACATCACCCAGCATCACCGTTCCGCCCTTGTTGAACCCGACAGTCGAAACATCTTCGGTCGCGGCCCAATGGCCCATAAGATCGTAAATACCGACCAGCGGAGCGCCGGTTTCGCGGGTCAGCGCAAGCGCGTCGCCTGCGTGGTCTCCATGTCCGTGGGTGATCAGGATATGCGTGGCGCTTTTTATGGCCTCTGCGCGACGATCTGTGGGAAAGACTGGATTGCCGGTGAACCAAGGATCGATCAGCAGAACCTGATCGGCGATTTCAAGTCGAAAACTACCGTGCCCAAGCCATGTGATTTTCATCCGAACCTCCCTATATTCAGCCAAACCCACACTAGGACGCTCCATGGACTGGACAAGAACAATCGACGCCTATTGCGAACGGGTTGACCCAAGTTTCTGGGCCGAGCCGATAAACGCGGTGACCAACCTTGCCTTCCTGATCGCGGGATTTGTGATGTGGCGACGCACCATAGGGTTGATCGGTGGGCGGGTGTTGTCGGTGGTGTTATTCGCAATTGGGGTCGGGTCGTTCCTGTTTCACACCTTTGCCACAGGCTGGGCAGCGGCGTTGGACACAACGCCGATCCTCGCCTTCGTGCTGATCTATCTTTTCCTGTCCAACCGAGATTTTTGGGGCCTGCCGTGGTGGGCTGCATTGCTCGGCACACTGGCTTATGTGCCTTATGCCGCGCTGATTACACCGGTGTTCAAAGCGCTGCCGTTCTTCGAGGTGTCAAGTTTCTACTGGTCCCTGCCGGTGTTGATAGGGGGCTATGCCGTGTTGCTCAGACGTCGAACACCTGCCACCGCGCGCGGGCTGGCAATCGGGGCCGGAGTGCTTTGCCTGTCGCTCATTGCGCGATCCGTGGATGACAGCCTTTGTCCGGCGCTACCTTTCGGCACCCATTTCCTGTGGCACGTTCTGAACGCCGTCATGCTGGCTTGGATGATCGAGGTTTGGGCGCGCCATGTGCGAATGAATTGAAATAGGGCCGCGCACCGAAGGTGCGCGGCCCTGATCGCGACGTGCGAAGCACGGCGCAAAACCTCAAATGGCCTCAGCCCGAGGAAATCATCCCCATAATGTCGCGCGTGCGCGCCACAATCGGTTCGGAAATCTCACGTGCTTTGGCCGAGCCTTCGCCAAGAATGCGGTCAATCTCGCCCGGATCGCCTAAAAGCCGGTTCATCTCATCGGTGATCGGCGCCATGGTTTCGGCGGCGACCTCGGCCAGATGGGGTTTGAACTGCCCCCAGCCTTGGCCAGCGACATCGCTCATCACGGTATCGGTCGATTTGCCGGTTAGGGCCGCATAGATGTCGATCAGATTGCGCGCTTCGGGACGGTCTTTCAAATCGCCGTAGGTTTCCGGCAAAGGCTCGGGATCGGTGCGGGCCTTGCGGAATTTTTGCGCAATTGTATCGGCGTCGTCCGACAGGTTGATCCGGCTCATATCCGATGGATCGCTTTTCGACATTTTCTTGGTGCCGTCGCGCAGGCTCATCACACGCGTTGCAGGCCCGTCGATCACAGGTTCGGTGATCGGAAAGAAATCGACACCGAAGTCGTGATTGAACTTGGTGGCAATGTCGCGGGTCAGCTCAAGGTGCTGCTTTTGATCCTCGCCCACAGGGACGTGCGTCGCGTGATAGGCCAGAATATCCGCCGCCATCAGGGCAGGGTAAGCAAATAGCCCTAGCGACGCATTTTCGGTGTTCTTACCCGATTTGTCCTTCCACTGGGTCATCCGCCCCATCCAACCCATCCGGGCCACACAGTTGAACAACCATGCCAACTCGGCATGGGCCGCAACCTGAGACTGGTTGAACAGAATGGATTGGGCAGGATCGATGCCAGCGGCCATAAAGCCTGCCGCTGCTTCGCGGGTCTGTTGCGCCAAGGCCTTGGGGTCTTGCCAGACGGTGATCGCGTGCAAATCGACAAGGCAGAAGACACACTCGTGCGAGGCATCGTTCTGCATTTCGACGAAGCGTTTCAGGGCGCCAAGGTAATTCCCAAGCGTTAACCCGCCCGAAGGCTGGATGCCCGAGAACACGCGCGGAGTGAAAGCCGGTCCCGTCATGTGGTTGTTCCTCTGGATTTTCGCGTTTGTGCGGCTTATCGAGAGGGGCGCGGGGCGTCAATGAGCGCTTGTAAATATGAACCGCCGATCTGAAGGATCAAAGATGCATAACGAAGACTTTTCGCAACCGATGTTCAACGCGCTTCCCAAGGCCGTGATTGCCTTGGCGGTTTTGGTCATGGGGGTCGAATTGGTCATCACCGTGGGCGAACTTGGGATCTTGGGCGGCGAAACCGCGATTGGCTGGCGGTTGCAGGTGATCCGGGATTACGCGTTCTATTCGCCGCTTCTGGTCTGGTTGTTCGAGACTGGAAACTGGTCGCTGGAACACTTGAAGCGGTTTGTGACTTATTCTTTCGTCCATTGGAGCTTCACCCACGCGATCTTCGTCACCATGTTCCTACTGGCGCTCGGCAAATTGGTGGGCGAGGTCTTTGGCAACATCGCCGTTTTGGTGATCTTCTTTGCCTGCGGAATTTTCGGGGCCATCGTCTACGCGGGGCTCACGGGCGACGATCGGCCCTTGGTCGGGGGCTACCCGTCGGTCTACGGGCTTATCGGGGCTTACACATTTTTGCTGTGGGTTGGGTTGGGCGCGGCAGGTGAAAATCAATATCGCGCCTTCACCCTCATCGGATTCTTATTGGGTCTTCAGTTGTTTTTCGGCCTTGTTTTTGGAACCGGAAGCGATTGGGTCGCCGAAGTTGCGGGTTTTGCCCTTGGGTTTTTGTTAACACCCGCTTTGGCTCCTGGCGCGTTCAAGCGTTTTATGCAAAGAATGCGACAACGGTAGGCCTTGATTATCCGCGCCGAAAGGCTGACTTGAACTCAGACAGCGTGAACGCCTTCAGCGCCAAGCCTGTGATCCCATAGACAACAGCCCCGGCAACACAAAGCGCAAGAACCTTACCAAGCTGCAAGAACCCTCCGGGTGAACCACCTGCAATGATTGTTTGGTTCATCGCCCAAAGTGCGCCGCCCATAATCAATGCGGCCACAAGAATGCGCCAAATCCGGTCGACAAGGCGGGTATCAAATTGTGCGGCTTGCCCCATGTCTTTTCGGTTCATCCACAAAAGCGCCAGCATTCCCCAGCCCGCCAAGGTGGTTCCAACCGCGGCCGCCAAAAACCCGATCACGGGCGCAAGTGCCACGGCGACGACGGCGTTGATCACCATGGAAGCCAAGGCGTAATAAAACGGCCGCTTGGTATCTTCCCGCGCAAAATAGAGTGGTTGTAACACTTTTTGCATCACAAATGCGGGCAGTCCAAGCCCATAGATCGCACAAGCCAGCGCTGTTGCTTGGGTATCTGTTGCCGAAAATGCGCCACGTTCGAACAACGCACTAACCAATGCTACAGGGATCACGGCAAGCGCCACCGAGGCTGGAATTGCAAGCGCCAGTGACAATTCGGCGGCGCGCGACAAGGCGTTTTGCCCACCGTCTGTGTCGCCCGCCTGCAAGCGGCGCGAAAGGTCGGGCAAAAGTACGATGCCAATCGCGATGCCAACAACACCCAATGGCAATTGATAAAGTCTGTCGGCGAAGGACAACCAGACAATCGCGCCGTCAAAGTAACTTGCCACTTGTCGTCCGATCAGCAAATTCACCTGTACCACGCCGCCCGCCAACATCGCGGGGGCGGCAATGATAGTCAGACGTTTCATCTCGGGCGTCCAGCGCGGACGGCTTGGTTTCAAATCAAAGCCTGCGCGTTTGGCCGCGACCCAAACCAGCGCCAGTTGTGCAATCCCGGCCAAGACCACGCCAAAGGCCAAAGCCGTGCCGTAAGAGCCGCCATCGACATTCCCGATAACCGACCCGATCAGCCCCTGATCGGCAAGGATCATGACGCCTATCAGAATGACGTTCAGCAAAATCGGCGCGGCAGCGGCAGCGGCAAAGCGCCCGCTGGCGTTCAAAACGCCCGATACGAGCGCCGCAAGCGAGATGAAGACGATATAAACAAAGACGATCCGGCCCAATGTGACCGCCATGTCGAGGCGTGCGTCGCCTGCAAAACCACTGGCCATCGCCAGCACCATCCACGGCATGAATAGGGTTGCCAGAACCGAAAGAACGATCAGGATCAACGTCAGTCCCGCCATGGCTTGTCGCGCGAAGCCGACCGGGTCGTCGCCTGCCTCAAGCTTCTTTGAGAACATCGGCACAAAGGCCATGTTTAATGCACCTTCGCCGAAGAAGCGGCGGAACATATTGGGCAGAGTGAAGGCCACAAAGAACGCCTCGGCCACGGGGCCAGTGCCCAGCCAAGCCGCGATTAGGATGTCGCGCAAAAAGCCAAGGATGCGCGAAAATAGCGTCCAGAAACCAACCGTCAGCACACCGGAAATCAGGCGGATGGGCCCTAGCAAAACGTCACTCCGCTTTCGCCCGATCCGCACCGGCAGAAATGGCGGCGCGCAGGCGTTTTTCTATTGCTTTTTGCTTCGCGACCGAATGGTATTTCAAACCGAACATATCCTTCACATAGAAGGTATCGACGACCTGTTCACCGTAGGTCGCGATCACAGCACTTACGACATATATATTGGATTCCGACATCGCACGGGCCAGATCATATAAAAGCCCCGGACGATCCCGAGTGTCGACCTCGATGACTGTGTAAATCTCAGAGCCATCGTTGTCGAAGGTGATCGAGGTCGGAACTTTGAAGGCCCGCTCGCGCTTCTTGATGCGATCCCTGTTGGCAAAGTTATCGCGGGGCAGCACTTCGCCCATCAGTGTTTTCTCAATCATCGTGCGTAGGCGGGGCAGGCGACTGGCCTCATAGGGGCTGTCTTCGCCATCCTGCACCCAAAAGGCAGCCGTCGCATACCCATCTGACGAGGTATAGGTGCGCGCATCCACGATGTTTGCGCCGACAAGCGCCAAAGCGCCCGTCAGCCGCGCGAAGATGCCCGGATGATCGGGCAGTGCAAAACAAATGCGTGTGGCGTCGCGCGCTTCGTCTGGCATTAGGTCCAGCCGTACTGCGCTGTCGTCAATATTTGCCAGCAGCTTTGCAAACACCACATGGGCGTCTTGCGGCAGGCCTTGCCAATATGGTCCATAATGACGTGTGGTTTCGGTACGAAGCGCCTTCGCGTTCCAATCCGACAAAGCAGTTCGAAGGGTTTTCTTGGCTTCGGCTTCTGCGCTTTCGCGGTTGACCGCTTCCAGCCCGTGCTCCAGCCCATCGGCTGTCATTCGGTGCAGATCGCGCAGCAACTGGGCTTTCCAGTTGTTCCACGTATCCGGCCCCACACCACGAATATCGCAGACCGTCAGCACCGTCAGCAGATCAAGCCGCTTTCGGGTTTTCACCGCTTTCGCAAAATCGCGCACGGTACGTGGTTCGGACAGGTCACGCTTTTGGGCTACGTCCGACATCAGCAAATGATACCGCACCAGCCATTCGACGGTTTCAACCTCGTCCTTTTTCAGACCAAGCCTTGGGGCAACCTTCCGGGCGATTTTCGCGCCCAGAATAGAATGATCTTCGGGCCGACCCTTGCCGATATCGTGCAACAACAAAGCCACATAGAGAATCTTGCGGTTCACACCTTCTTTTAGAATGCTGCTGGCGAGTGGCAGTTCTTCGACCAATTCGCTGCGTTCGATTTGAGCAAGCGCCGAAATACATTGGATCGTATGCTCGTCGACTGTGTAGTGGTGATACATATTGAACTGCATCATCGCGACAATCGGCTCGAACTCGGGCATGAAAGCGCCAAGGACACCCAATTCGTTCATTCTGCGTAAGGCACGTTCGGGGTTGCCGTGTTTCAACAGCAGATCAAGGAATATCTGATTGGCCTCAGGGGTATTGCGCATCTCGTCGTCGATCAGGTGCAAATTGTTGTGGACCAATCGCATGGCATTTGGGTGGATCAGATAGCCGGTGCGAACGGCTTCTTGGAATAGCCGCAGAAGGTTCAGCTTGTCCTTAAGGAACTTCTTATCGCTTGCAACATCCAGTCTATTCTGGCGCGGCACGTATTCAGGTTTGACCCGCTTGCGCCGTTTGAAAAAGCTGGCAAGTGACGGCGCGCTTTTGACGTGCTTGGCCTCCAACGCGGTCAGGAAGATTCGGGTCAATTCGCCCACAACTGTGGCTTGGCGAAAGTAGTCTTGCATAAAGTGCTCGACGGCGCGACGCCCGGCTTTGTCGGTGTAGTTCAGGCGCTCAGCAACCTCGACCTGCATGTCGAATGTCAGTTGATCCATACCCCGATTGGCCGCCAGATGCAGATGACAGCGAACCGCCATCAGAAAATCTTCGGCGGCCAGAAATTTGTCGAACTCTTCGCTGTCCAATAGCTTGCTTCCTACCAGATCGGCTGGCGCGCTGACCCCATGGACATACTTGCCGATCCAAAACAATGTCTGCAGATCCCGAAGCCCGCCTTTGCCTTCTTTGACGTTGGGCTCGACCATATAACGTTGCCCACCTTGGCGTTTGTGGCGCGTATCGCGTTCCTGCAATTTGGCTTCAATGAACTCGGAAGCCGTGTTGCGAAACAGCTCCTTTGTCAGCCGGTCGGAAAGCTCGTTGGCAAGCTCGGCATCCCCGATCAGCATCCGGTGTTCCAAAAGGGCCGTGCGGATCGTGTAATCCTCACGCCCCAGACGAATGCAGTCTTTCACACTGCGCGAGGCATGACCCACCTTCAGGTGCAAGTCCCAAAAGATATACAGCATGTTTTCGATCAGGCTTTCGGCCCATGGCGTGACTTTCCAAGGCATCAGAAACAACAGATCGACATCGGAAAAAGGCGCCATTTCGCCCCGGCCATAGCCGCCAACCGCAACAAGCGCGAGCCGCTCGCCTTCGGTCGGATTGGGATTTGGGTGCAGCCATGTGGTCGCAACCCGGAACACAGTTTCCACCACCCCGTCCGTCAACAGACAATAGGCTTGTACCGCATCGCGCGCCGCCTTTGGGTGCTGTATTAATGCTTCGGCAATCGCCGCACGCCCGTCGGCCATGGCCACTTTCAGGTGGTCAACGGTCACCGCACGCAGGCTTGCCCCATCGTCGCTGGCTTCAATGTCGGCGGCGATGGCGGCAAAAATGCGCGCGCGATCAAAGACCCGAGCGCCGCTCAGGTCCAGATCAGTAAAGTGAATATCAGGCGCTGGTTCGGGTTCAGAACCCGACACCGCCAAAGCTTCTAGGGGCGGGGTCAATCACGGTCACCTGGTTGTTCTGGATCGTCGCGACCGCAAGGCCGCGTTCGTTCGTTCCATTGGAAAGGAACCGGAAAGGCCCGTTTACACCAGCAAATCCAGCACCTTGCGTCAAAGCCTGCGCACCTAGTGCATCGGAATTACCCTGTGCTGCAAGGGCACCAATCGCGGCAATTCCGTCATATGCAAGCCCAGCAATCGGATTAGGCTGCGTGCCATAGACCGAAGCATAACGGTTGTTGAATTGTTGAACCAAACCCGGCGACGGCGTCGCAAACCACGAGCCCTGCAAGCCTTTCAAGGACAATGCGCTCGACGGCACGTCAAGGCGCTGTAACCCGACAAATTGCGCATTACTCCGCCCCAGACCGTTCTCGGGCAACAGCTCGGCTAAGAAAGGCAAAGCGCCCGAGTTGCCCGACGTCATAAACACCGTGTTTGCCCCAGAGGCGCGATAGTTGCTGGCAATCCCCGGAATGGCGTCGATCACACCTTGCTGAGACAGCGCAAAGCTTTGCACACCAACAATATTGGCACCGTTGGTTGATGCGGCGCGCTGAATGGCGTCAGCGCCCAAACGTTCGGCGGGATCATCGGCATGGATCACAAAGATATTTCCGCGCCCCTGACGGACAGCGAAATTCACCAATCGGTCCGCACTGGTCTGAAAGGTATTGCCCAGAATAAAGACATTGCCACCTGCAATCGCCGGGTTGTTCGAAAAGGCCATGACATTGACACCGCGCCGAGCGGCGACTTGCCCTGCCGCATTGGCGCTTTCGGCAAACAACGGTCCGACGAAAATCTGTGCGCCCTCGGCCAAAGCCTGTTCGGCGGCCCGAGCTGCACCCGCAGGTGTGCCGGCGGTGTCATAAACCCGCAGATCAATATCGACATTCGCCAGATCATCGACCGCCAGAAAGGCTGCATTTTCCAGAGACTGTGCTAATGTCGCACCATTCGCAGCGCTTTTCGGCACCAAAAGCGCGACCGGAATAGCACGACTTGTGTTGATAGTAGGTCCGCCAGACGGGAAAGGCACACCACAAGCGGCCAAAGCCAACATTGCGAAAAGCCCTGTAGTCCAGCTCATAGCCTTGCGGCGGAACGATAAAACGGCGAGCATTGGTATCTCCTTGGATAACTCGGCGCGACCCTATGCAGAAACGTAACCCTAGTAAATCACTGTCCGAGGAGATGAGCAAAGGCTCAGAACCTCGTGCGCTGTCTGCTGGTCTGTATTTGGTCTCAACCCCCTTGGGAAATGCGCGCGACATCACGCTTCGCGCTTTGGATGTGTTGCGCGCGGCGGATGTTCTGGCTGCCGAAGACACCCGCACCCTAAGGCGCCTGATGGAAATCCACGCGGTTCCCGTCGCTGGTCGCCGGATGATCGCCTATCACGACCACTCCAGTCCACGCGATCGCGGCGCTGTGCTGGCAGCGTTAAGGGATGGCAAGACGGTTGCCTATGCGTCTGAAGCAGGCACACCCTTGGTCGCCGACCCGGGCTATCAATTGGTGCAGGACGCGC
Organism: Paracoccaceae bacterium; assembly: GCA_028097405.1. Lineage (GTDB taxonomy): Bacteria > Pseudomonadota > Alphaproteobacteria > Rhodobacterales > Rhodobacteraceae > CALKXV01. Next base: position 121,293 of record JAOHEK010000002.1, read on the forward strand.
TTGAGGCCGAACATGACGTGATCCCGGTGCCCGGCCCCTCAGCGCTGATCGCAGCGATTACAGTGGCTGGTCTACCAAGCGACCGGTTCGCCTTCGTTGGCTTTCCGCCTGCGCAAAAGTCCGCTCGAAAGAAGTTTTTCGAAGCCTTGGTCAGTGAAAAGGGCACGCTGGTTCTGTACGAAAGTCCAAAGCGTCTTGGGGCCACACTGGCTGTCGCGGGCGAGGTGATGGGCGAGGACCGCGCAGCCGTCGTCTGTCGCGAGCTCACCAAGAAATTCGAAGAAACCCGGCGCAGCACGCTTGGGCAATTGGCCGCAGTTTACGCAGATACCCCGCCAAAAGGCGAGATCGTTTTGCTGATCGGGGCGGGCGATGACACTGCTGATCCAGCCCAGATCGAAGCCGCTTTGCGAAAAGCGCTGGAAACGCAGAAAATTAAAGACGCCGCCCGGGATGTTGCCGATGTCTACGGGGTGTCGCGCCGGGATCTCTATCAATTGGCCCTCAGCTTCGACAGCTAATCCTTTATCAACACACTGCCCCTACACCCGTCACATGCCGTCCGGTTTTTCACCCTCCGATACCCGCGCCCTGCAAGGGGCCACCTCTTACCATGATGGTCTTGCTGCCGAAGATGCCGTTGAACGGCATTACTTGCACCAAGGCTACACGCTGGCCGAACGTCGTTGGCGCGGGCAGGGCGGTGAAATCGATTTAATCCTTCGCGATGGGCGCGGTTTCGTCTTTGTCGAAGTCAAAAAGGCGCGCACCCACGCTCGGGCGGCGGAACGTCTGTCGTCCCGGCAATTGCAACGCATTTGTGCTTCGGGCGAAGATTATTGTGGGCAAAAGGCTCCAGGCCGCTTCGTTGACATGCGTATTGATCTGGCAACCGTCGATGCCACCGGTCAAATCAACGTTCTGCCCAATATTTCGCAGTATTGAACGCAAGCCCCTTAGAAATCGCACATTGCAGCTTGCCGCGCCTTGGGCCAGAAACGCCTTAACAGCAGGAGGCGTGCATGAAAGTTGCCATTCAAATGGACCCCATCGGAGCGATCGACATCGCAGCCGATTCCACTTTTCGTCTGGCCGAGGAAGCGCAGGCGCGGGGGGGCGAGCTGTTCTATTACCATCCCGACAAACTGGCGTGGAACGAAGGCCAAGTCACCGCACGCGGTTGGCCGTTGACAGTGCGCCGCACTGTCGGTGATCACTTTACACTTGGTCAAGAAGTCACCGTGGCACTTGATGATTTCGACGTGGTCTGGCTGCGTCAGGATCCACCCTTCGACATGGGCTATATCACGACCACCCATATTCTGGACCGTTTGAAGAATGTCCTTGTGGTCAACAATCCGGTTTGGGTGCGGAATTATCCTGAAAAACTTCTTGTTCTGGACTTTCCTGACCTGACACCGCCCACACTAATCGCCCGCGATCTGGACGCCATCCGTGATTTCCGCGAAACTCACGACGACATCATAGTGAAACCGCTGTACGGCAACGGTGGTGCAGGCGTCTTCCGCTTAAAACCCGGTGACAACAATCTTGTGTCGCTTCACGAGATGTTCACCGGCATCAACAATGAACCGCTGATCGCCCAAAAGTTCCTGCCCGATGTCTCGAACGGCGACAAACGTATCATTCTGATCGACGGTGAGCCGATCGGTGCGATTAACCGAGTTCCACCTGCAGGCGAAACCCGTTCGAACCTTCATGTCGGGGGTCGGGCTGAAAAGATCGGCCTTACCGCGCGCGACAAAGAAATTTGCGCTGCCATCGGGCCGCTTTTGCGCGAAAAAGGGCAGGTTTTCGTCGGTATCGACGTGATTGGCGACTACCTGACCGAAATCAACCTGACCTCGCCTACTGGCATTCAGGAACTTGAACGCTTCGACGGCACCAATGTCGCTGGTGCAATTTGGGACGCGATCGAGGCGCGCCTGAAGGCCTAAGGCACTCCGGCCACGATCCGGTAACTTAAGGCTTCGGCGATGTCGTCGGTCGCGACATCCGCGCGTCCGTCCAAGTCGGCAATCGTCCGTGCCACGCGGATCACGCGGTGATAGCCTCGCGCCGATAGTCCAACCCGTTCAGCCGCTTGAGCCAACAGTTTGCGCCCGTCTTCACTCGGCGCGGCAACCTCATCCAACAAAGCCCCGCTTGCATCGGCATTGACCGTCACATCCGCGACGTCAGAATATCGCGCGCGCTGCCGCTCACGCGCCTCGGTCACGCGGTCGGCCACAATGGCGGAAGCATCGCCCGTGGCGGGCATGTCCAAATCCTGAAACGACACAGGCGGCACTTCGGCCCGCAAGTCAAACCGGTCCATCAAGGGCCCCGATATCCGCCCCATATAATCCGCCCCACACCCCGGTACCCGCGCGCAAGCTCGCGCCGCATCTGCCAAGTAGCCGCATTTGCAAGGATTTGCCGCCGCGACCAGCAGGAAACGGCACGGATACCGCACATGGGCATTGGCACGCGCGACCGTCACATCTCCGGTTTCAATCGGCTGTCGCAGGGTTTCCAGCACATTGCGGCTGTATTCAGGGAACTCGTCCATGAAGAGCACACCGTTATGAGCCAATGAAATCTCGCCCGGTTTTGCACCTTTGCCACCGCCCACAATCGCCGCCATTGATGCGGTGTGGTGCGGGGCCCGAAACGGACGCACGCGCGATATCCCACCGTCGTCAATCATCCCAGCCAGCGAATGCACCATTGAGGTTTCAAGTGCTTCTTCCGGCGACAGTGGCGGCAAAATCCCCGGCAACCGCGCCGCCAACATTGACTTACCTGATCCCGGCGAGCCAACCATCAGCAAGTGATGCCGCCCTGCAGCTGCGATTTCCAAAGCGCGTTTGGCCCGTTCCTGTCCTTTTACCTCGCGCAAGTCCGGCCCGGTCGCGTTCCGCACCACTTCGCCCGGCACACTAAGATCCAAGACCCGCTCACCTGTGATGTGCTGGATCACGTCGCCAAGGCTCTTCGCCGCCACAACCGACGTGGCACCAACCCAAGCCGCTTCCGGCCCCGAGGCCGCCGGGCAGATCAACCCGCGCTCGGCTTCGGCTGCTGCCAATGCTGCAGGTAAGGCCCCGGTCACCGGCACCAGATCACCGTCCAGCGACAATTCACCCAATGACACCAGACCCTCGACCGCATCCTTTGGCAAAATGTCGATGGCCGCCAGCAAGGCCAGCGCAATGGGCAAATCAAAGTGCGACCCTTCCTTTGGCATGTCCGCTGGTGACAGGTTCACCGTGATCCGCCGCGACGGCAGGCTGATAGACAGAGCGGTTAGGGCCGCACGCACCCGCTCGCGGGCCTCGCTGACGGCTTTGTCTGGCAATCCGACGATCAAGAAGTGGGGCATACCCGGCGACAGCGCACATTGAACGTCGACCAAACGCCCCTCAATGCCTTCAAATGCAACGGTATATGTATGGGAAACCATAGGCCTCGGACGTTTTCGTCGTTCTGACCAATCGTTGTTAACGAAGAGTTAATTTTCGCGTGAATAATTAACATAGTACATACCCGCGAAGCCTGCAGACGTGCGAGGCTCGGATATTGTTGAATAAAGCGCCAAATTGTTTTGATCCAAACCGCAGTTGGCTTCGTAACAATTAAAACAGCGAGAGATGAGGACCACCATGTTTGACAGCAGCCTCGACCGGAACTTTTCGCAAAAAGCGATGCGCGCTGAACTTTTGGACGCGGAAACCGAGTTGGAACTGGCCTATGCTTGGCGGGATCACAGAGACGAACAGGCTCTGCACCGTTTGATCACTGCTTACATGCGCCTCGCGATTTCAATGGCCTCAAAATTTCGCCGTTATGGCGCTCCGATGAACGATCTGATCCAAGAAGCCAGCTTGGGTTTGATGAAAGCTGCCGACAAATTCGATCCTGATCGTGGCGTGCGATTTTCGACCTATGCGGTTTGGTGGATCAAAGCGTCGATCCAAGATTATGTGATGCGCAATTGGTCTATGGTGCGAACCGGGTCAACCTCGTCGCAAAAGTCGTTGTTCTTTAACCTGCGCCGGGTGCAGGCGCGGTTGGAACGCGAAGCGGCTGCCGAGGGTGACAAGCCGAACAGGCAGGTTCTGCGCGAATTGATCGCGATAGAAGTCGGCGTCCCGCTTCGTGACGTTGAAATGATGGAAGGACGGCTGTCAGGGTCAGACTTTTCGCTTAACGCCACCCAAACGTCGGACGAGGACGGGCGCGAATGGATCGACACTCTGGCCGACGACGGGGATGCGCAGTCCGAACAGGTCGAACAAGCCAAAGATATCGATACATTGCGCATCTGGCTGGTCGAAGTCATGTCCGGACTAAGCGAGCGTGAACGGTTTATTGTGAAGGAACGCAAATTGCGCGACACTCCTCGCACGCTGGAATCACTTGGAACCGAGCTTAAGCTGTCAAAAGAACGGGTCCGTCAGCTTGAGGCGGCGGCGTTTGGCAAAATGCGCAAGATGCTCGAAACGCAATCACAGGAAGTGCACGAATTTTTCGTCTGACGGTTCTCTGCCTTGCCACTGCTCTGCCGCTGTCTGCGGCAGAACTTGATCCGAATGCCGACGACATCGCTCAAGCCTTTCGGGGCGCCCGTGTCGTAATGCTGGGCGAAGTCCACGACAATCCAGCCCATCACGCCCTGCAAGCGCGGATCGTGGCAGACTTGAACCCAAGCGCGCTGGTCTTCGAAATGATCGAACCCGCGCAGGCCCGTTCGATTTCCCCTGATATGCGTTCTGACGCAAATGCGTTGGGCGATGCACTTGAATGGGAAGCTCGAGGCTGGCCCGACTTTGACATGTACCACACGATTTTCACCGCGGCCCCGGACGCAGACATCTTTGGCGGCGCTTTGCCGCGTGAAACCGTTCGCGCGGCCGTAAGCGACGGCGCGGCACAGGTCTTCGGCGCGGCCTCCAGCCTCTTTGGTCTTGATGATCCGTTGGACACAGACGAACAATCCACTCGCGAGGCGCTGCAACAAACCGCTCACTGCAACGCTCTGCCTGAAAATCTACTGCCGGGCATGGTCGACGCACAACGCCTGCGCGACGCTGCTTTGGCGCAAGCCGTTGTCAATGCACTGCAACAGGGCACACCCGGTCCAATCGTCGTCATTGCCGGAAATGGTCACGTGCGCGAAGACTGGGGCATCGCAAATGCCTTGCGCCACTACCTTGAAATCACGGGTGAAACTGCCAAGATCGCAACACTTGGACAGTTCGAAGGCGCCGCACCCGAAGCGCCATCCCTGACCCATTGGGTCGTTACCGAAGCCATTCAGCGCGACGAAGACCCCTGCGACGCCTTCCGCTAAAGCCAGGTCCCTGCTTGCCGAACCCTGCGAAGCCGCTTACCTCTAGGGGCATGTTACAAGGACAACGCATTCTTCTGATCGTGGGCGGCGGTATCGCGGCGTTTAAATCGCTGGAACTGATCCGCCTGATCCGCAAAGCGGGCGGCCTCGTCACGCCTGTGTTGACGCGCGCGGCGCAGGAATTTGTCACGCCGCTTTCCGCTTCGGCACTGGCCGCAGACAAAGTCTACACTGATCTCTTCGATCTGACCGACGAAGCCGAAATGGGCCATATCGAACTGTCACGCTCCGCAGACCTGATCGTCGTGGCACCCGCCACCGCCGATCTGATGGCAAAGATGGCAGGGGGGCACGCGAATGATCTGGCCTCGACCGTTTTGATGGCGACTGACACGGACGTCCTGATCGCGCCTGCGATGAACGTACGCATGTGGCTGCATCCCGCCAATCAGCGCAACATCGCCACTCTGGAATCCGACGGCATCACCCGCATTGGCCCCGATGAAGGCGACATGGCCTGCGGCGAATTCGGCCCCGGTCGTATGGCCGAACCTCAGGCCATTTTCGACGCTATCCAAGCGCGCCTCGGCGCTGGCCCGTTAATCGGCAAACATGTTATCGTGACCTCTGGCCCAACCCACGAACCCATTGATCCCGTGCGTTATATCGCCAACCGATCTTCCGGTGCGCAAGGCAGCGCCATCGCGGCA
>JAOHEK010000020.1 GCA_028097405.1 Paracoccaceae bacterium
CGGGCGGCGGCCCCCTTGGCAGCACTTTTGGCGGATCGCGATCCACTGCGGGGGGCCGGAGCTGATGTGGGCTTGCGTTTAGAGGCCTTAGCGTCGCGCGAGCGGAACCCTGGATTGGAGCGGATTCGCACCGAGGCAAAGCGGTTGGCCAAAACGGTGCCTGAAACTAAGATTGGCGATCCGGCAGAGCAGGCTGCTTTGGCTTATCCCGATCGTGTTGCGTTGAGACGCAAAGGGGATGACCCGCGCTGGCTTTTGTCGGGGGGCAAGGGCGTGAAGATGGATGCGGGCGATGCGCTGGCGGGGCAACGATTGTTGGTGATTACCGACACCGATGGTCATCCGACCGAAGCCAAGGTGCGCGGAGCAGTGCCCATTTCGGAAATCAGCCTTAGGGCGATTTACGGAGATCGCATCGGTTGGCACCAGTCGGCCAGTTGGTCGCGCCGCGAGGGCCGGGTTGAGACGACGGAAGAGGAACGGTTTGGCGCCATCGCGCTTTCTAATCGTCGGTGGAAGGATGCCCCGAGTGAGGCTGTCGCGACGGCCATGCTGGAAGGTGTGCGTCAGTTAGGGCTTGTGCCGTCGCCCGGCGCCGATCGGTTTCGCGCACGTGTGGGATTGGTGCGCGCGGCGGGGCGGGCGCTGCCGGACATGAGCGACGCCGCGCTTATTGAGACGCTGGAGGATTGGCTGTTGCCGCATCTGGCGCGCGTGCGATCTGCAAGCCAGTGGCGGGCCTTTGATATTCTGCCGGCGTTACGCGCCATGTTGGACTGGGATGCAATGCAGGTGCTAGACCGGGAAACGCCCGCCCACTTTGAGACCCCGTTGGGGCGCAATATTCCCATCGACTATGGCAATGAAGATCCGGGGATCGAGCTTCGGTTGCAGGAAATTTTCGGCACCACAAGACATCCAGTTGTTGCAGGGCGGCCTTTGCGGGTGACGCTTTTGTCGCCTGCGGGGCGGCCTTTGCAGACGACGATGGATATTCCGGGATTTTGGGAAACTTCTTACGGCGATGTCCGCAAGGACATGCGCGGGCGGTATCCGAGACATCCGTGGCCAGAAGACCCGACGGTTGCTGATCCGACACTGCGCGCCAAACGTCGACGTTAGGACGCGGCATCTGGACACTTTGCGCGTCCCACGCCACATTCCGCCCAGCATGACGACAGACATTGTGACATGGGCAAAAGCCATTATTGCCGGCGACCGCCGCGCGCTTGCGCGGGCCATTACGCTTGTGGAAAGCGGGCGCAGCGATCACCGTGCCGAGGCCGAGGCCTTGCTGGACGCGGTTTCTGACCCCAAGCGACAAGCTTTGCGGATCGGGCTTTCGGGCACACCGGGTGTGGGAAAATCCACTTTCATTGAGACCTTTGGCGGACTTTTGACAGGCGAAAGCCTTCGCGTTGCGGTGCTGGCGGTTGATCCTTCTTCTGCGCGTTCGGGCGGTTCGATATTGGGGGACAAGACCCGGATGGAACGCTTGGCACGCGATCCCTCTGCGTTTATCCGACCTTCGCCTAGCCAAACCCATTTGGGCGGCGTAGCGCGACGGTCGCGCGATGCTGTGGCGTTGTGCGAAGCGGCTGGTTTTGACGTTGTGCTGATTGAAACGGTGGGCGTCGGTCAGTCGGAAACCATTGTGGCCGAGATGTCAGACTTGTTTGTCCTTTTGATCGCGCCGGGTGGAGGCGACGAACTTCAGGGCGTCAAACGCGGCATTATGGAGATTGCCGATCTGATCCTAGTGAATAAGGCGGATGGCGATCTGAAGGCCACGGCGACGCGCACGGTTGCGGATTATGCCGGTGCTTTGCGGCTGTTGCGCAAGCGTGATGGCGATCCCGAGGGGTTTCCGAAGGCGCTGCCTGTTTCGGCGTTGGAGGAAAACGGTATCAGTGAGGCTTGGGGCGAGATGAATGCCCTAGCAGACCACCGAAAGGCTTGCGGTTTTTGGGCCGCGCGACGGGCAGATCAGGCGCGGCATTGGTTCGAAGATGAGGTGCGCCATGGCCTGTTGCGCTTGCTTGAACATGACGCTGAGGCCGAGGCAGCCATGGCGCATTTGCGCGGGGATGTTGTGAAAGGTCGGCGCACACCCGGAAGCGCAGCACGCATAGCACTCGCCCGCTTAAAAAAAGGCGGCTGATGGTGGGGATTTAACGCCACTGAAGGCTTGACGCCTGTGTGGGGACCACCTATCACCGCCGAACGGATTCTTGGGCAGGGCCGATGGCGCTGCCCGTTTGTATTGACGGAGGTCTTGAACGCCTTCGAGATCAGACGAAAGGGTGACATATGTCGCGCCGCTGCGAATTGACCGGTAAAGGTCCCATGGTTGGCAACAACGTTAGCCATGCTAAAAACAGAACAAGACGTCGGTTCCTTCCGAACCTGACGGAAACCGCGCTGATGTCTGAGGCATTGGGCCGGACGTTTCGCTTGAAAGTGTCGACTTCGGCGCTTCGCACGGTGGATCACCGGGGCGGATTGGACGCATTTTTGATGAAAGCCAAAGACGGCGAGCTCAGCACAAATGCTCTGAAAATCAAGAAAGACCTTAAGAAAGCTCAAGCTGAAGCCGCTTAAGTTTTTCAAATCTTACGAATAGGCCCCGCTTTGGCGGGGCTTTTTTGTTGGGATAACAACCTTTGGCTTTAACCATCCAGCCTAATAGCAGCGTTTGACGGATCGTAGGGGCTGTCTTCGGAGACGGTGGCGTCCCACAACTTATTGAACATTCGAACGGAAAGTTTGGTGCCGGGCGCGCTTAGATCGTCGGGCACATAGCCCATGCCGATGGATTTGCCGAAAGCCACGGAATACCCGCCTGATGTCAATCGCCCCGCGCGTTTATCGCCCGCATAAAGCGCTTCGCGGCCCCAAGGATCGGCGTCTTCGGGGCCATCGATCAGAAGCGTGACGCATTTTGAGCGGATGCCTGTTTCGACCATCGCCGATTTGCCGTGGAAATCTTTTCCAAGGTCAACGAAGCGATCCAGCCCGGCTTCAAGCGGTGTGGCGTCGCGGCCAAGTTCGGTTCCGAAAGCGCGATAGGATTTTTCCTGCCGCAGCCAATTTTGCGCCCGCGCGCCCACCAGCTTCAGCCCGTGGGGGTTTCCCGCGGCCATCAGTTGATCGAATAGGTAATTCTGCATCTCGATCGGGTGGTGCAATTCCCAACCCAGCTCGCCCGTATAGGCCACGCGGATGGCGTTCACGGGGCACATGCCAAGTTCGATAGGCTTGGCCGACAACCATGGGAAACACTTATTTGACAGCGCGGTCGCGGGATCAGGATCGCGGATCAGGCTTTGCAAAACGGCGCGGCTTTTTGGGCCAGCCAGCGCGAAGACGCCCCATTGGCTGGTGACGTCTTCTTCATTGATGCGCCCAAAGCGGTCTTCGTTTTCGGCGATGGCATTATAAAGGAAATCCTGATCATAGGCCTGCCAAGCGCCTGCAGAGACAAGGTAATAATCGTTCTCGCCGTTGCGCACGATTGTGTATTCCGTCCGCGTCGTACCGTGAGACGTCAGCGCATAAGTCAGATTGATCCGTCCGACTTTCGGAAGTCGGTTGCTGGTGAACCAGTCAAGGAACGCGGTTGCGCCGGGGCCAGTGAGGCGATGTTTGGTGAAAGCAGTGGCGTCGATTAAACCGGCGTCGTTGCGGATGGCTTCGGCCTCGGCTTTCGCATATTGCCACCAGCCGCCGCGACGGAAGCTGCGTGCATCATGGTCGAAGCTGTCGGGCGCGTCTTTTGGCCCAAAGTAGTTTGGCCGTTCCCATCCATTAACCTGCCCGAATTGTGCGCCTAGTGCCTTTTGGCGGTCATAGGCGGGGGCGGTTTTCAAGGGGCGGCAGGCTTCGCGTTCTTCGTCCGGGTGATGCAGGATGTAAACGTGGGAATAGCACTCCTCGTTCTTGCGGGCGGCGTATTCGGTGGTGATCCATGGCCCATAGCGCTTGGGATCAAGCGAGGCCATGTCGATCTCGGCTTCGCCTGCCGTCATCAGTTGCGCAAGATAGTGCCCGGTGCCGCCAGCGGCTGTGATGCCGAACGAGAACCCTTCGGCAAGCCACATGTTCTGAAGTCCGGGTGCGGGGCCAACCAATGGATTTCCGTCGGGTGTATAACAGATTGGCCCGTTGAAATCGTCTTTCAGCCCGCTGTTTTCACAAGACGGGATGCGGTGGATCATGGCGGCGTATTGGTCTTCGATCCGCTCCAGATCAAGCTGGAACAGGTCCGCGCGAAAACTGTCGGGCACGCCATGTTCAAAACGGGCAGGAGCGCCTTGTTCATAGACGCCAAGAATCCAGCCGCCCCGTTCTTCGCGCACATAGGATTGCGCGTCGGCGTCGCGGATTACGGGATGTTCGGGATTGGTTTTGCGCCACTCGACCAGGCTTGGGTCTTGGTCCATCACGATAAATGTGTGCTCTACCGGGATCGCGGGCGACTTGATGCCCAAGAGGCCTGCAGTGCGTTGCGCGTGGTTGCCGGTGGCGGTGACGACGTGTTCTGCATGGACGATGATCTGTTCGTCGGTCGCGACAAGGTTGCCACCCTTTTCTGTCATTTTGGTGCAGATGACGTCCCAATGATCGCCCGTCCAATGGTAACCATCGACCTGCCACTTCCGCTCGATGATCACACCACGCTGGCGCGCGCCTTTGGCCATCGCCATAGTGACATCGGCGGGGTTTATATAGCCGTCGGTTGGATGATAAATTGCGCCTTCCAGATCCTCGGTCCGGATCAGAGGCCAGCGGTTCTTAATCTGGGCAGGCGTCATCCAATCATAGGGTACGTCGCAGGTTTCAGCCGTTGAGGCATAGAGCATGTATTCGTCCATGCGGTCCTTGGTCTGCGCCATTCGCAGATTGCCAACGACGGAAAAACCAGCGTTTAGGCCGGTTTCTTCCTCAAGCGTTTTGTAAAAGCGGATCGAATAGTCGTGGATGTGGGTCGTGGCGTAGGACATGTTGAAATAAGGAAGCAACCCGGCGGCGTGCCATGTCGAGCCTGAGGTAAGCTCGTCGCGTTCAAGCAGCATAACGTCTGACCAACCCGCTTTCGCCAGATGATAGGCCACCGAGGTGCCAACAGCGCCGCCACCGACGACCAAAGCTTTTACATGGGTTTTCATAGGTCCGACCTCCGCTTCTGCTATCGGTTTAGACGATAATGGCGTGAAGTTTCAGATTCTTCCGACAGGATGCGCTCCGAAAGCGACGCGGGGTTATCGTGCCTCGTATCCTCAGGGGATCGGGCAAAAAAAATGGCCGTCCTAAGACGGCCAATAAAGTTTAGGGAGGAAGATGAAGGCATCTAATCGATGCCAACAAGGAAACAATCGCCTCCAAATGGGGTGCATTTGTGGCGGATCCGAGGTCTTATCACGATGGATGGACAGTTGGGCGCGGCCTGCTAGTTTAAGTCGCGGAGGCACCATGGACAGCTTTGAAAACATTCCCGAACTTGCGTTGGCTTGGTCAAATGAGGGCAAATCCGTTGCTTTGGCGACGGTTGTAAAGACATGGGGTTCGGCTCCGCGCCCTGTGGGATCGCAACTGGTTGTGGATCAGGACATGGGCTTTCAGGGGTCGGTGTCGGGTGGTTGCGTGGAAAGCGCTGTGTTGTTCGAAGCGGTTGAGGCCATGCAAGATGGTGCGTGCCGGATTTTGAATTTTGGTGTTTCGGACGAAAGCGCGTTCGAGGTTGGTTTGGCCTGTGGTGGCGAAATCGAAGTGATGGTCGAACCGTTGGGCGTGGGCAAAGGGCCTTCGGTCGATGAATTACAAGCCTTGGTTGCCGCGCGAGCGGGCCGTGAACCTGTCGTTTGGGAAGTGAATACCGATAATTGGGCGCGCCGCTTGTTGCCACGAGACCCTATGGACGTTGATCTTGAAAGCCGGTTTCGCACTGACAAATCTGCCCGTGAAGACGCCATCTTTCGCGGGGTGCATAATCCGCCTTTACGCTTAGCGATTGTCGGGGCAGTCCATATTGCACAGCCCTTGGTTCAGATAGCACGTCTGGCGGGCTATGATGTGGCGCTGGTCGATCCGCGCGACAGTTTTGCAAGCACTGACCGCTTCCCGGGCGAGACGTTTTTGGAAGGCTGGCCGGATGAGGCCTTGGCCGGTTTTGGATTGGATACGCGCACAGCCGTCGTGACCCTAAGCCACGATCCCAAGATCGACATGCCAGCGCTTGAAACCGCCCTCGGATCAGAGGCGTTTTACATTGGCGCCCTCGGCTCAAAGCGAACCCATGCGAAACGTGTGGCGGCGTTGCATGAAGCTGGCTTGAATGATGACGCGATTGCCCGAATTGATGGCCCGGTGGGATTGAACATCGGTGCAAGCTCGCCCGCCGAAATCGCGGTTTCGATCATGGCCGAGATGACGGAACGCCTGCGTTTTCCAGACACTCGACCGGGCGCGCGCGCGTGAAATTTGGCCCCGTTCCAGTCGGTGCCGCAATAGGAAATATTCTGGCGCATTCGATCAGTGGTCCCGACGGGACAATCCGCAAGGGCACCGTTTTAACGGCCGAACACACCACACGGCTGCACGCGGCAGGCACCGAAACCGTCATCGTGGCCCAGCTTGAAGCCGAGGATATCCCCGAAAACGAAGCGGCAACCCGGATCGGTGCAAGGATTGGTGCGCCGGGCTTTCGCGTGACAGATGCTTTTACCGGGCGCGTGAACTTGGTGGCTGATCGGCCGGGTATCGTGCGGATCAACGCAGATTCCGTTCAACGTATGAATGCGGTGGACGAAGGCCTGACCTTGGCAACTCTGCCTGATTTGATGCGGGTTAATACAGGCCAATTGGTCGCGACAGTAAAGGTCATTCCTTACGGCGTCGCAGAACGGCAGGTTGATGCGGCGGTTGAGGCTTTGGATGACGGCACGGTTCAGTTTTTTCCCTTCAAAAGCGGGAAGGCCCAACTGATCCTGACAAAGACGCCGGGTTTTAAGGAAAGCCTTCTGACCAAAGGAAAACAGGTCGTAGCCGAGCGTGTCACGGCCCTTGGAATGACGCTTTCGAAGGTTGTGGTGGTCGATCATGCCCAAGGCGCAATTGCGGGCGCGCTTGACCCCGCTATGGACTTGATCATGATCCTTGGGGCCTCGGCGACGTCTGATCGCCATGACGTCGCTCCGGCTGCAGTTGTTGCGCGTGGCGGCACGATTGACCGGTTTGGGATGCCGGTTGACCCCGGAAACTTGCTGTTTTTAGGACGTCTGGACAGCACCCCGATTGTCGGATTGCCGGGATGCGCACGCTCGCCGGCGATGAACGGTGTCGATTGGGTGCTAGAGCGTTTGGCTTCGGGCATACCGGTGGACGCCGACAACATCGCGGGGATGGGCGTGGGCGGCTTGCTTAAAGAAATGCCGGGTCGACCCCAGCCACGCCAACCCAAAACATGAGCGAGGTTCTGACCTTCACGGATCGTGGCATCTATTGCCCCGCCGCCGACGTGTACATTGATCCTTGGTCAAAGGTTGAACGCGCGGTCATCACCCATGGGCATGCGGATCATGCGCGCCCCGGAATGGGGCGTTATCTGGCAACAACAGGCGCGGCTCCGGTCTTGCGGCACAGGCTGGGTGACATCAACCTAGACACGCTGGATTACGGCGAAGCGCAACAGATCGGCGATGCCAAGATCAGCTTTCATCCGGCAGGCCATGTTCCGGGATCTGCTCAGGTGCGGGTTGAGGTGGGAGGCGAGGTTTGGGTGGTCTCGGGCGATTATAAGTTGGAAGCGGACAACATCAGCACCCCATTTGAACCCGTGTCCTGCCACAGCTTTATTACGGAATGTACGTTTGGGTTGCCAGTGTTTCAATGGAAAGACCCCGCCGAGGTTATGGCCGATATGAACGCATGGTGGGCGGCGAACGCAAGCGACGGGCGGTTTACCATGCTGGGTGCCTATTCATTGGGCAAGGCGCAACGGGTGTTGGCGGGGCTTGACCCATCAATCGGGCCGATCTTGACCCACGGCGCGGTTGAAGCGACCAACGCGGTACTGCGCGAACAAGGGATTACGTTGCCCGACACCATCTTGGTCACACCCGAACTGGATCTGAAAACCGTTAAGGGGGCGTTCGTCTTGGCTCCGCCCGCAGCCTTGGGATCTGCTTGGGCCGGACGGTTCAAACCGGCGTCAACGGGATTTGCCAGTGGTTGGATGGCTTTGCGTGGGATCAGACGCAGGCGGGCCTTGGATCGGGGCTTTGTGATTTCCGACCATGCCGATTGGCCGGGGCTGAACAGCGCGATCAAGGCAACAGGCGCCGACCGGATATTTGTCACCCATGGTTATACTTCGGTTTTCCAGCGCTGGTTGGAAGGCGAAGGCTATGACGCCCATGTGGTCTCGACCGAATACGGCGAAGAGACTGATGGCGAGACAATGGGCTGAGACAGGGATTTTCTTAAGCGGCGGAACGCGTTAAGACGTCCTCAAGAATAAGGAATAAAACAGGCATGAGCAGACCAATCCCCGTGGTGTTATGTATTCTCGATGGCTGGGGCCTTCGGGACGATCCGTTGAACAATGCCCCCGCTATGGCCGCGACCCCGACGTTTGACCGGATCATGGACACTTGTCCAAACGCCACGCTGATTACACACGGCCCTGATGTTGGGCTTCCGACCGGGCAGATGGGTAATTCCGAGGTTGGTCACACAAATATCGGTGCCGGACGGGTGGTTGCCATGGATTTAGGCCAGATTGATCTGTCGATCGAAGACGGGTCTTTTGGCGATCAGCCGGCCTTGCAGGATTTCATCCAGACGCTGAAAACCTCGGGCGGTCGCGCGCATTTGGCCGGGCTTGTTTCAGACGGCGGGGTGCATTCGCATCAAAGCCACATCATTGCAGCGGCGAAGGTGCTGCACGGAGCAGGGCTTGAGGTGGTTTTGCACGTTATCACCGACGGCCGCGATGTGCCGCCCAAATCGGCGCTGACCTATCTGATGACATTGCGCGCCGAACTGCCCGAGGGTGTTCAGATCGCAACGCTTTCCGGTCGGTACTTTGCGCTGGATCGCGACAATCGCTGGGACCGTGTTTCAAAGGCGTACCGTGCTATCGTGCTGGGCGACGGTGAACTGGCTGAAACCGATACTGCGGCGATCGAAAGCGCTTATGCTGCTGACACGACAGATGAATTTGTCCCGCCAACGGTGCTGCCGGGTTACGATGGAATGCAAGACGGTGATGGGCTTTTCTTAATAAATTTTCGTGCCGACCGTGCTCGGGAAATCTTAGCCGCCATTTGTGACCCGGATTTTGATGCTTTTGAAACGGGTCCGCGCCCAAAACTGGCCGCACGTCTTGGGATGGTGGAATATTCCGAAGCGCATAACGCTTATATGACGGCGGTGTTTCCCAAACGGAAAATCGTTAACACTTTGGGGGCATGGGTCGCACAACATGGGAAGACGCAATTCCGGCTGGCGGAAACCGAGAAATACCCTCACGTGACGTTCTTTCTGAACGGTGGCAAAGAAACGCCGGAAACCGGCGAAGCGCGGTTTATGCCAAAATCGCCCAATGTGGCGACCTATGACCTGCAACCCGAGATGTCGTCGGTGGACGTCGCTGACGCCTTCGTCGCGGCAATAGACAAAGGCTACGATCTGATCGTAACCAATTTTGCCAACCCCGATATGGTCGGACACACTGGCGATTTGGCGGCTGCGATCAAAGCTTGTGAAGCGGTCGACAAGGGGCTGATGCGGGTTTTAGAGGCGTTGGACCGCACGGGCGGGGCCATGATCCTGACGGCGGATCACGGCAATTGTGAAACCATGGTTGATCCCGATACAGGCGATCCGCACACGGCGCATACGACGAACCTTGTGCCCGTCGCGCTTTATGGCGGCCCAGATGGTGCGGTTTTGCGAGACGGGCGTTTGGCCGATCTTGCGCCGACCCTTCTTGCCTTGATGGAATTGCCGCAACCGGATGAAATGACTGGTAAAAGTCTGATTGAGTCATGAGGGTTTTCTGGATTGCCGTAGTGATGTTCGCAGTTGGTCCGGCATGGGCACAAAGCCCGTCTGTGGCTGAACAAGCTGCGCAACAACTGGCCGATGCCGCAGTTCAACTGGAAGCCGCAGAACAGGCGTCGGATCGCATCGCGGCCTTGACCGCCACTGTGCGGGCCTATGAGGCCGGACTTTCGGCGATGCGGGACGGCTTGGTCACAGCGGCCTTGCGCGCGCGCGAATTGGAGGGCGTCTTAGAGGCTCAGAACGCCGACCTTGGGGAATTCCTTGCCCTTCTTCAAACGGTGTCGCGGCATGTGGACACGCAGGCGCTTGTGCATCCAAGTGGCGCAAAACCGACCATTCAAGCGGGGCTTATGGTATCGTCCTTCGTGCCCGAACTGCAGGAGCGCGCTGCGGGCTATGAGGCCACACTGATTGAGCTTTCAGACCTGACGACGGTTCAAAAGGCAGGCATCTCGACACTGGAAAACGGTGTCCGAGGCGCGCGCGAAGCCCGTTTGCAGCTGTCCGAGGCGCTGGTAAATCGGACTGACCTTCCGTCAAACGAAAATACGGACGCAGCTGCGTTACAGGCTCTTTTGAACAGCAGTGAAACATTAACGGCCTTTGCCAATGCGCTGACCGCCCCAGACGTTAAAGCCTGGGACATTCCGCCGTCGCGTTGGACAAGACCTGTCGAAGGGGTGCTTTTGCGCGCATTCAACACGCCGGATGCCGCGGGCGTCCCGCGTCCCGGCATCATTTTCGAGACGCCGGTGAATGCGCTTGTGATCTCTCCTGCGTCAGCTAACGTACGGTTTTCGGGCGAAATTTCAGGGCAAGGAACAGTCGTCATTTTGGAACCTGAAGCCGGTGTTCTAGTCATTCTGGCCGGTCTAGCGCAAAGTTTTGTGAGGCAAGGGCAAATTGTCAGTCAAGACGAAGCAATTGGCCTGATGGGCGGCAAACTTTCGCGACCACAAGAGAAATTGAACGATATTTTGCGAAACTCTAGTCTTCTTGGCGCAGAAACGCTTTATATGGAAGTAAGACAGGGTTTAAGCCCAATAGATCCGGCGGACTTACTGAAACCGGACGAGACATAAGGATTAGGGCATGAAGAAGTTTTTTCTGGCATCCATCACAGGTGTGATGTTTGGCGCTGTTGTGACAACTCAGGTCGCAGGGCCGCTTGTCGCGCAGGAAGCCAGCCGCAAGGCAAGCGTGTACGAACAGCTTGATCTCTTTGGCGATATTTTCGAACGGATCCGTTCGCAATACGTTGAAGATGTGGACGAAGAAGATCTGATCGAAGCAGCGATCAACGGTATGTTGACGTCGCTCGATCCGCATTCGTCGTATCTGGCACCCAAAGATGCGGACGCGATGCGCGTTCAGACGCGCGGTGAATTCGGCGGGTTGGGCATCGAAGTCACTCAGGAAGAGGGTTTTGTGAAAGTCGTCTCGCCGATTGACGACACACCTGCAGATGATGCGGGCATCGAAGCTGGCGATTTCATCACCCATGTGGACGGTGAAAGCGTTTTGGGTTTGGGACTGGATGCCGCGGTTGAGATGATGCGCGGCCCAGTTGGCTCGGAGATTATCATCACGGTTGTGCGCGAAGGCGAACCCGAGCCGTTTGACGTTTCGATTATCCGCGACACGATCAAACTAACGGCTGTGCGTTCGCGCATCGTTGGTGAAACGGTTGTGTTGCGCCTGTCTACCTTCAGTGATCAGACATTCCCATCCATGCGCGATCAACTCGCAGAGAAGGTTGAAGAGGCCGGTGGCATCGACAAAGTGAACGGCTTTGTCGTTGATCTTCGTAACAATCCTGGTGGGTTGCTGACCCAAGCGGTGCGTGTGTCGGATGCCTTCCTTGAAGGTGGCGAGATTGTCTCGACGCGAGGCCGGGAACCACAGGATGGGGACCGATTCAATGCTGAAGCTGGTGATCTGGCCCAAGGTAAGCCGATTGTGGTGCTGATAAATGGCGGGTCTGCCTCGGCTTCCGAGATTGTCGCGGGTGCTTTGCAGGATCACCGGCGCGCGATTGTCGTTGGTACGAAGTCCTTTGGTAAAGGTTCGGTTCAGACAGTTATGCCCGTGCGTGGCGATGGTGCCATGCGCTTGACCACTGCGCGGTATTACACGCCGTCGGGTCGATCCATTCAGGCCTTAGGCGTGTCACCCGACATCATTGTCGAACAGCCACCACGTCGCGAGGAAGAGGAAGAGGACGAGCCAACACGCAGTACCCGGTCTGAAGCCGATCTGCGCGGTTCATTGTCCAATGACAGCCTAAGCGAAGACGAGCGTCGTCAGATCGAAGAAGATCGTGCCCGTGCTGAGGAAGCGGCTGAACTGCGGACCGAGGATTACCAACTGGCCTATGCCATTGATATTCTAAAAGGCCTTTCGGCACTTGGTCCTGAAGCCACCGGCGTTTTGGTTCCGGAAGCGAACTAAAATAGTCATTGCGCCGGGCTATGCCCGTCGCGAGGGGGCCGCGCATAGATAGTGCGCGGCCCTTTGTTATTCGAGCCTTCCACCCATGTTGCCTTGTCGGCTTTTCGAACTGGGGGTATAGGCGGCAGTTATGAGCCAACCCCCTTCAAAATCGCACGGACGGATGAGCATCTCGGCAAGTGCAGCGCCGCGAGACCTCATGGAGGACGCGACGCGCATCAAAGGGGCTTGGTCGGCCAAGGTTATTACTTTGCTACCCGAAGCATTCCCCGGGGTTCTGGGCGCGTCTTTGACGGGCAAAGCACTAAAAGATGGGTTATGGCGTCTTGAAACGGTTGATCTGCGTTTGTTCGGCGACGGAAAACACCGCAACGTGGATGACACCCCGGCGGGTGGCGGCGCGGGCATGGTTCTGCGCGCAGATGTTATGGGCAAAGCCATCCGCCATGCTCACCAAAACCCTCACCATCCGCTGGTATATTTGTCGCCACGGGGCAAACCGTTTGATCAGGCCATGGCGCAACGCTTTGCCGATGAACCCGGGCTTACGTTGATCTCCGGTCGCTTTGAGGGGCTGGATCAACGGGTTATTGATCACTTTGGCATCGAAGAAGTCTCGCTAGGGGATTTCGTTATGACCGGCGGCGAGATCGCAGCACAGGCGGTTCTGGATGCGACGGTTCGGCTTTTGCCGGGCGTCCTTGGCAATGCAGAGTCTTTAACGGACGAGAGTTTTTCGAACGGTTTGCTAGAACACCCGCAATTCACCCGTCCTTCCAGTTGGGAAGGGCGCGAAATTCCGAGTGTGTTGATGTCGGGCAACCATAAGGAAGTTGCACGGTGGCGGATCGAAGAGGCCGAACGGTTGACGCAGGAACGGCGGCCCGATCTTTGGAAGACCCATTCGGACAAATGACATCGGTTTTCGACCAAGGAATATCCCGCTTCCCTTGTATCTTAGGTCTTGCTTCAAAGGCGATCACCTCATATACGGCCAAGGTTCGCCTAAGCGGACATAAAGCAATGATGATCTGTACCCTTTGGGGGGCGGCACGACCGGCCCGATACATACCCAAAGCTCTGAGGTCCGAAATATCTCTTGGGACATACCCGAGGCAGCATAGGAGTTGGTCAGATGAATCTGATCGCAGAACTGGAAGCCGAGCAGATCACTGCGCTTGGCAAAGAAATTCCGGATTTCAAGGCGGGTGACACTATCCGCGTTGGCTATAAAGTGACCGAGGGTACACGTACCCGTGTGCAGAACTATGAAGGTGTCTGCATTGCGCGCAACAATGGCGTTGGCATTGCCGGGTCGTTCACAGTGCGCAAGATTTCATTCGGTGAAGGCGTTGAGCGGGTGTTCCCGCTGCACTCGACGAATATCGACAGCATTACCGTTGTGCGTCGGGGCCGTGTGCGTCGCGCTAAACTGTATTATCTGCGTGCGCGTCGTGGCAAATCGGCCCGGATCGCAGAAGACACCAATTACAAGCCAAAGTCTCAGGCGTAAGGAGGGTTGTTATGAAAAAAGATACTCATCCCGAATACCACGTTATCAACGTCAAGATGACGAATGGCGATATCGTCGAAATGCGCTCCACTTGGGGTGCCGAAGGCGATCAGCTTTCGCTCGACATTGATCCGTCGGTTCACCCAGCTTGGACCGGTGGTGGGACACGCCTGATGGATACCGGTGGCCGTGTTTCGAAGTTTAAGAAAAAGTACGAAGGTCTGGGATTTTAAACCGGGTCTTTGAACGATTGAAACGCCGCCCTTTTCCGGGCGGCGTTTTTGTTTGCGACATCAACAGACACGTTTAGGCGACGTCGCTGCATTGGCGCCCGCTGTTCAACGCGTCCAAGGCTTTGTTCGCTGGCATGGGCTTGTAATAATGATATCCTTGCGCAAACAGGCAGCCCAAGTCTCGCAATGCGTCAGCCGACCTTTGAGTTTCCAGACCTTCCGCAACGATATCCACGCCTAATTCGTCGCCCAATGTGACCAGCATACGGACGATTCTTTTTGACACTGCGTTTTCGTGGGCATCGCCAGCAAACGCCCGATCTATCTTTAGGACCGTCAGGGGAAGATGTTTCAGATAAGCGAGGTTGGAATACCCTGTTCCGAAGTCATCCACCGCGATTTTGAAGCCCTGTTCCTGAAGCCGTTGCAGGTTAGCCGAGGCGATGTCTGATGCAGGCACCAAAGCCGTTTCGGTTAGTTCAAGTCGAAGATGGCGCTGATCCAAGCCGTTTTGATCAAGAACGTGGTCAAGAAAGTTTGGAAAATCTGTTTGTCCGATGTCGACGCCCGAGATGTTCACCGACACATAAAGTTCGTCCGACTGGGCTATCTCGCCCCTGAACTTCTGAAGGGCCTCGCAAGCTTCGCTTAACGCAAATTGCGTGAGCTTTGTGATGGAGAGCATTTCTTCTGCGACTGGGATAAACTTGTCCGGCGGCACAAAGCCGTACTCTGGATGATTCCATCGCATCAATGCCTCGAACCCCACAATCGATCCGTTCGATATTCGGACAATCGGCTGATAAACCATAGCAAATTCGCGATTTTCCAGTCCGGTGGTGATGTCGGTTCCGAGGTTCAGTCGCTTCATAACCTGTTCCATATCGCGTGAGAGGGGCGGCCTGCTTGGGCGGTGACACTGCCCGGCATGCATTTTAGTTCCTGGTTTGTTCTTTTGGAATAGCATCGGTCAATTAACCAAACTTGAAGCCGGTAAATTTCTTTGCGCGATCCCGGTTTCTTTAGGTGGTAGACTTCCAATTCGCTGGTGTCGTGCTCTAAATCAGGTATCGTGCTTGCGCAGAATAATGCTGCGGTTGCGAAGGACAGACCCTATGTCTCTAACAGGACCTCCGGCTGTCACCGTCGCGCATTGGGACAAAATCCATGGCCAAAGCTAAGCCTACGAAAATCAATCTTGCGTTGCAGGGTGGGGGCGCTCATGGGGCTTTCACTTGGGGCGTTGTTGATCGGTTGCTTCAGGACGATGGCATCCAGATTGCAGGCATATCGGGAACTTCTGCCGGCGCTTTGAACGCTGCTGCAATAAAATCGGGGTTGGTCGAAGGTGGGCCAGAAGCTGCACGCGTGCGCTTGAAAAACTTATGGAATCAGGTTGCAGGCGTTGACGATATTCGAATGAACGATTGGCTGCGCGCCATGTTTCCATCAGCGGGTGTGGTCAGCAAGTCGCTTGAATCTTCA
This sequence comes from Paracoccaceae bacterium, assembly GCA_028097405.1. Taxonomy (GTDB): domain Bacteria; phylum Pseudomonadota; class Alphaproteobacteria; order Rhodobacterales; family Rhodobacteraceae; genus CALKXV01. The sequence continues at coordinate 15,751 of JAOHEK010000020.1, forward strand.
CTACCCTTTTTGATGTCGGACGCACTGTCTAGGGTATTCAGCCCTTACAACTATGGCCCGTTTTATAAGAACCCGCTTGAAGATATAGTGGCCGAATTTTCCTATGATGCGGTTTGCGCCGACAGCGACCCAAAGTTTTTTGTTTCGGCGACCGCGGTGCGTACGGGCAAGATCCGGGTGTTTTCGGGGCGGGAAATCTCGCCGGCCGTTCTAATGGCCTCGGCCTGTCTGCCCACAGTTTTCCAAGCGGTTGAGATCGATGGAGAGGATTATTGGGACGGCGGTTATACCTGCAACCCAGCGTTGTTTCCGTTGTTCGAGCCCGATTTGCCAAGTGACATTGTCATCGTAAACATCAATCCGCTGGAGCGCGATGAAACGCCCCGCGAGCCACGGGATATTTTGAACCGGATCAATGAGATAAGCTTTAACACGTCATTGATGCGAGAACTTCGGGCGATCAACTTCGTCCAACGTCTGATCAGCGACGGAAAAATGCCAGATGGTGCCATGAAGAAGATCAATGTTCACATGATATCGGATGATACATTGATGCGGAAACTGGGTGTGGCGTCCAAGATGATTCCAACGGCGCCGACGCTTAATGCGCTATTCGATGCGGGGCAAGCTGCTGCCGAGGCGTTCTTAGGCGAGCATCGTCCGGCACTTGGTAAACATTCCAGCTTGGATCTGCCAGCAATGTACAGCTGAAGTGAATTCGGCGGCCATATCCGCCGCCGAATTAAGAAATTTGTCCGAGGTTATCGGAGGCCACCGGCAGCCGGTGCTGCGCCACTGCCACCACCGCTACTACTTATAACCGCTACAAGAACGGCCAGAAGAACAAGAGGGATGATGAAGCCACCTGCCGAATTTGTCGTTTCCGCTTCGATCACTTCTGGGGACACCAGAGGTTCGGCGAGATTGCCTGCCTGAACTGTGTTCGACGCAAGTGCTAGGCCCAGCAGAGCCGCTGCTGCAGTCTTCTTGGGGTTCATAGATGTTAACCTTTTCAAGATGAAAAGCCATTTTAGGGTGAAGCACGCGGCGCGCAAACAGATTCTTCTGGCGTCGGCGGAAATATGGCATCCTTAAAGAGAAAAACGGTTTCGGGGAGGGTCTGATTTACAGTTGGGGCTTAGGTAGTGCCCGCGCGCGCAGCAGGTGGGCGCACTTCACCGATAGGTGTTGGCAGAACTTCGGCACCGTCGGGATAGACCAGACCTGCGGAAATAACCAATTTAGCCGCATCCTCTACGGACATGTCCAATTCAATCACGTCGGTTTTAGGCACGAACAACAGAAACCCGGATGTGGGGTTTGGAGTTGTTGGCAGGAAAATTGCAGTTTTCCCTGAGTGGTGTTCGATCTTGTCGTCGATTTCGCCTTTGGCAGCGGTCGAAATGAATGCGATGGCCCAAAGGCCTTCGCGTGGGTATTGCACAAGACAGGCTTTATCAAACGAGGTTTCGGTTTGCGCAAAGACGGTTTCCGCGATCTGCTTCAGGCCTTTATAGACGGATCTGACGACAGGCAGGTTCTGAACAAGGCTTTCGCCCCAAGTGATTAGCGACTTTCCGATAATCCCTTTGGCCATCCATCCCACCAGAATGGTGAATATGAGGAAAGCAATGACGCCAATGCCGCGGATATTCAGGCCGACGTATTGATCAGGTCGCAGCCAAACCGGCACGAAGGGCAGGACCCAGCTGTCGACCCAGCCCGCAACGGTCCAGATAAGCCAAAGCGTCATCCCAATGGGCGCGATCACAACCAAGCCGGTCAGGAACGACCGACGTAGCCATGAAAACGTCCCACGTCGGCGTTTTTTTACGGGTTCGTCTTCAAAGCTTTGTTTCATGCGTCTCTACTCGTGAATAGGATAGTATCTATGGGCTCTGGCCTCTCGTAACAACGGTTTACACGGAAATCATCTGTTTCCGGCAAGATCACTCAAATCCTTGGCGATTTTTGCGGCCAAGTGGGCGTTGTTCAGCACAAGGCCTATGTTTGAGGCAAGCGAACGCCCCTCTGTCAGTTCAAAAATGCGTTGTAACAGAAACGGGGTCATCGCGGGGCCGTCGATGTCTGGTGTGGCTTCAGCTTCGTCAATGGCTTGCGCGATGATCGGGGTCATCTCGTCGGTTGGGATTTCGTCCTTGTGCGGAATAGGATTTGCGATCAGGTGCCCGCCCTTCAAACCGAGAGTGGCGCGCATTTGAATGGCTTCGGCGATCTCTAGTGTTGTATTTGCGGTTGAGGGTGATCGTTCGGTCGATTGCCGAGACCAGAACGCGGGAAAATCCGTTTGACCAAAGGTGGTGACCGGCACGCCAAGGCTTTCGAGCACCTCCAGCGTTTTTGGGATGTCGAGGATCGCCTTGGCCCCGGCGCAGACGACCGCAACGGGTGTCTCGGCCAGTTCATAAAGATCGGCTGAAATGTCAAAGCTTAGCTCTGCACCGCGATGGACACCCCCGATGCCGCCGGTGGCAAAGACCTTGATCCCGGCCAGATGGGCTAAGATCATCGTCGCGGCCACCGTCGTTGCGCCATCGCCTTTGCGCGCCAGACAGGCCGCAAGGTTGGTTCGTGAGAGCTTTTCGATCTGTGCATTGGGATCGCCAAGCCGCGCGAGTGCTGCGTCCGACAAACCGATAGTAGCGCGCCCCTGCAACACGGCGATGGTTGCCGGTGTCGCCCCTGTCGCGCGAACGGCTGCTTCGACTTTGCGTGCGGTTTCGATATTCTGAGGATAGGGCATCCCATGCGAGATGATCGTGGATTCCAGCGCGACCACCGGTTGGTTGTTGGCAAGCGCCTCGGCGACGTCTGGGGCAATATCAAGGGGGGGGGTCATAAGGGAACGTCTCCTGAAACGTAATCGGCGGCGGCCCGCAAGGCTTCGGTTAGCGCAGTTTTGGCGTCTGCCCCTTTGACGTCGGCGGCAATATGAGCGGCCATAAAGGTATCACCGGCGCCGGTGACGCGGGTGACATGCACTTGGGGTGGCGCGGCTGTCAGAATGCCTTCGGGGCCTGCATAAGCGGCTGTGTCGCGGCCATTTGTCACAAGAACCCGCGCGGCACCGCGATCCAGCAGTGCTTTTGCGCCCATGGGTGCGTCGTCAAATCGGGTCTGGCAGAGCAATCTGGCTTCCTCGAGGTTCACGTAGAACGTCGCGTTCGGTAGGCCGAGCAAGGGCAACAACCGTTCGGCTTTTCCGGGCGAAGCCGGTGCGACACAAAGGTTTGCTTTGGCGAAAGCCGGGCTTTGAGCAATCTCGGCCAGAAGCGCCTCTGTCAGGTTACCGTCAAGTGCGATGGCACCGGAATAGGGCGCGGCGGTTGATCCCAAGCGTCCATCGCTTAGGGGGCCGAGAATTTTGTCGCCCGCAGCCTCAAGCGAATGTGCATCGGCAATGGCAGCGATCAACCCGTTCGCCGCTTCAATCGCCATGTAGCGGTCGGTCGGCAGATCTGGCGAGCGATAGATATGATCTGTTATCAATCCCATACGATTTGTGACCGCAATCAGATCTCGGCCTTCTTCGTCTTCGCCCACAGCGGACAATAAAATGGGGTGCATGCCGAACCTTCTGAGCGTCATCGCCACGTTCAGCGCCACGCCACCGGGGTGGCGTGTGATGTGTCCGGGCACATCCGAACCTGCGCGCATGGACGCAGTTGAGCGGCCGATGATGTCCCAGAGAACGGACCCAATACAGAGAATTTCGTCAGGAGCAGTCATGGTTTTCATGTGGCGGGTTTGTTGAGGCTTTGCAAGTTTCGGCGTCGCTGGCGGCGTGTTTTCAGACGTGATCGCATTGAGCGCGCTTTCGCGCGCGCACTTTTGTTTAGGGGGCTCTGCCCCCGGCCCCCCGAAGTGTTTTGGACAGAAGAACTCACAAGGTTGTTTTAGTGGACTTGCGCCAAGCGGCCCAGGCTTCGGGTGTGTCGAGGTCTTGGGTGGCGCGATTGCCGGGGAGTGCAATTTGAACGCATGTCTCAGAGGTGAGAAGCCGGGCAGCACCTTTGTCGCCAGTCAGGGTTTTGAAGGATGTCAGCATCTTGGTTGGAAAGATCACTGGATGGCCCGGCAGGTTGTCGGTGGTGGTGGCGCGGATCGCGGTTCCACCCGATGATTTGAACGCATTGTTAAGGTAAGTCAGGTCCTTCGTGTCGATGTCCGGCATGTCGGGCAGTAGGATCATCATGCCTGTGTGTTCGTCTTTGTCGCTTTGGATGATCTTGAGCGCCGCTTTAGCACCGATGCGTAAGCTGGCGGACATTCCTTCGTGGGCGTTTGGGACGTTCAGGATCGTGACATCAAGGCCTTCGAGCACTTTTCGTCTTAGGCGATTGTCTGGATCTATCCCGACGCACACCGGGCCAAGCCCGGCGGCAAGGGTTGTGAGCGCCGTGCGCCTTAGGATCGCTGTTCCGTCGATGGTTTCTAAAAGTTTGTCGCGGCCCGCCATGCGCGAGGATTGACCGGCGGCAGGGATGAATGTGACGATCACCGTTCGGGGATCAGCCCGCGTGGACTGAAGCGCAAGACAAGAAGCAGGATCAGGCCCATGGTCAAAAGCCGCATGTGGGCGGCGCTGTCCAACAAGTGGTCTTTTAACCAGTATCCATCTGACATGCCTGCTGTGATGGTTTGGATCAGTATCAGCCCGAAGGGTTCGACCATAACCCAGAGGTACCAGATCAGGAAGCCGCCCAGAACGGCTCCGAAGTTGTTGCCCGACCCGCCGACGATGACCATGACCCAGACAAGGAAGGTAAAGCGCAGGGGTTGATAGCTGGAAGGTGTTAATTGTCCGTCGAGGGTTGTCATCATGGCACCTGCCAAGCCGCAAACGGCTGAACCGAGGATGAAGATTTGGAGGTGGCGCGCGGTGACGTTCTTGCCCATGGCTTCGGCTGCGACCTCGTTGTCGCGGATCGCGCGCATCATTCGGCCCCATGGTGAAGACAGGGCGGCTTGCGACAACCAGAGCAGCAAAATGAGGACGGTCAGGAACAGCCCTGCATAGGCGAGTTTCACTGTGATGGATGAGGCGATAACCGGGTCAAAGCCCCATGAGGTGGTGCGCTCGACGAAAGTTTCAGATTTTTGCAGGTCGATCTCGTATGGCACCGGGCGCGGGATGCCGATCACGTTTTTTACACCGCGCGACAGCCAGTCTTCGTTTTTCAGCACCGCAATGATGATTTCCGAAATGCCAAGTGTTGCGATGGCCAGATAATCCGAACGAAGGCCAAGGGCTGTTTTGCCGACCAGCCAAGCAGCCCCTGCTGCCAGCACCGCACCCACGGGCCAAGACAAGATCACCGGAAGGCCCAAGCCGCCTAGGTAACCAAGGTTAGCGGGGTTAACGGCTTCGATGGCTTCTACGGCGGGGTCGAAGACTGCGCGGAAGATGAAGAAGCCTGCGACCAGCACCACAATTAGGGCGAACGCACGTATTGCGCCTTTTTCCATACGTTTCCAAAGCTGTGTGGCCGCCACAAGTGTGGCGATGCCGATTAGCAGCGCGAAGATCACCCGCAAGCCACCGGCGGCCCAAGCGTCGTTCACGGGGGGCATTGAAACAATGACTGCACCGAGGCCGCCCAGTGCCACAAATCCCATGACGCCGATGTTGAACAGGCCAGCATAGCCCCATTGCATATTCACGCCCAAGGCCATGATCGCCGAAATCAGCCCCATGTTGAAGATGCCAAGGGCCACGTTCCAGCTTTGAAAAAAGCCGGTGGCACCGATCAGCGCGAAAACGATGAAGAACAGGAATATGTCGCGGGATGTCAGAGTCATAAGGCTTTCCCTCGGAATAGGCCTGTCGGTCGGAACAGAAGGACGATGATCAGAATCGAAAAGCTGACCGCGAATTTATAGTCGGTCGACAAAAGCTGGATCAGCCCGTCAGGTTCCCAAGCCGGGAAGACGTAGCCGGCGACTTTCTTGAAGGCGTAAGTGATCAGGACCTCTGAAAAGGCGATTACGAAGCCACCTGCGATTGCCCCTATCGGGCTGCCAAGGCCGCCAACGATGGCGGCGGCAAAGATTGGCAGAAGCAGCTGGAAATAGGTGAAGGGTTTGAAGCTTTTATCCAGCCCGTAAAGCACACCTGCGATTGTGGCGAGGCCAGCGACGATGATCCATGTGATCATGACGACGCGTTCGGGATTGATGCCGGAGAGTAACGCCAAGTCTTCGTTGTCGGAAAAGGCGCGCATCGACTTGCCGGTGCGGGTTTTGTTGAGGAACCAAAACAGAAATGCGACCACGATAATCGCGACGACGACTGTCAGAGCAGCGGTGGATTTGATGGCGAGACCTTCGTCGAGGCCGGTCATTTCCTTAAACTCGCGGGCTGTGATGATAAAGCGCTCGCCATCTGCGAAGCGCTGGTCATCGACACCGATGATAAAGCGGACAAGGCCGTTCATGACGAACATGACACCCATCGAGATGATCACCAAGATCACCGGTTTGGCCTTTTGTTCGCGGTAGAATCTATAGACTGATTTGTCGATCAAAAGGACAAGAAGCGCCGTCGCGGCGATACCGACGGGTAAGGCCAGAAGCGCTGTGGGCAACGGGCCAAATGAGACGCCCATAGATTGAAGCCACCATGTGAACAGGATCGTCGACATGGCTCCGAAGGCCATCGTGTCGCCGTGGGCGAAGTTTGAAAACCGTAGGATGCCATAGATCAGCGTGACCCCAAGTGCGCCAAGCGCCAGTTGGCTGCCGTAGGCCAGCCCGGGCACGATCACGAAATTGGCGAGGGCCACGAGGGCGTTCAAGAGGTCCATTTGGGTCTCACTTGGGTGTTACGGTGCGGGTGTTTGGACGTCATTCAGCAAGCCACTTGTCAATGTAGGGTGTGGCCCCTTGGCAGATGCCAAAGAGCGTTTCATCGATGCCAGTTCCGCCAAGACGTATGTTCAACGCGGCCTGTCCGTCTTGACCAAAGCCAAGCGCGTAAATCAGATTATCGGCGCTTTTGGCGGTCAATGCGATATCGCGGGCTTTTGTGCCAAGATTGGGCTGTGCGGTGGCGGGCATTGCGTCACGAGTGCCGACACGCATGTTCAGGCGATAAAGTCCCGGCAAATCGCGCAAAGATGGCGTTGGGCGTAAGGCCACGTCCAGGACGGCGCGGCTTCCGTCTTTGGCTGCGAAGGTGCAGGTTATGTCGCCCGGTTGTCCCAATGTCGTTCCCAGTGTCAGTGCCAGCAGTGCTGCGTTTATCATGTCGGTCTAGCCCCCATTTGATCATACGATCGTGCGAGAACCTTCTGATATCGCGTCCGAGTCCATCTATGCGCCGGGCTTCGCCCGATCGTGTTTATCCACCCAAGAACGAGCGGCGTACTTCGGGATCGGCCAACAGAGCTTTGCCGGTGTCCGTAAAGGCATTCCGCCCCTGAACCAGCACATAGCCCTTGTCTGCGATCTCTAACGCTTGCCGCGCGTTCTGTTCTACCATTAGGATCGAAATGCCGGTTCGGGCAACTTCGATGATCCTGTCGAAAAGTTCGTCCATCACAATCGGACTGACGCCCGCTGTCGGTTCGTCCAACATCAGCACCTTTGGTTGGGTCATCAGTGCGCGACCTACGGCAACCTGTTGGCGTTGTCCGCCCGAAAGCTCGCCAGCGGCTTGGCGGCGTTTGTCTTTCAGAATGGGGAACAGGGTATAGACCTGCTCCATCGTGACGTTGATATCGTCGCGGCGCAGGAACGCGCCCATTTCAAGGTTCTCTTCCACCGTCAGTGACGTGAAGATGTTAGAGGTTTGCGGTACAAATGCCATGCCTTTGGCAACGCGATCCTGCGGACTTAGGTGTGTGATGTCTTCGCCTGCGAGCCGTACCGCGCCCGTGTGGACGTTGAGCATCCCAAAGACAGCTTTCATGGCCGTCGATTTTCCAGCGCCATTGGGGCCGACGATCACGGCGATCTGGCCTTCGTCTACGGCGATGGTGCAATCATGCAGGATGTCCGCTCCGCGCCCGTAGCCACCTGTCATGGCGTCACCAATGAGGTAGGGGGCGGTCATGCTTCGGCCTTCACTTTGTTCTTCAATCCGGTGCCCAGATAGGCCTCGATCACGGCCTCGTTGGCTTTGATCTGATCCAGTGTGCCTTCGGCCAGCACTTTGCCCTCGGCCATGCAGATGACGGGGTCGCAAAGGCGACCGATGAAATCCATGTCGTGCTCGATGACGACGAAAGTATAGCCGCGTTCTTTGTTCAGTCGGATGATCGCGTCGCCGATGGTGTTCAGCAGGGTGCGGTTCACGCCTGCGCCGACCTCGTCCAAAAAGACGATGCGCGCATCGACCATCATGGTACGGCCCAGTTCCAACAGCTTTTTCTGACCGCCAGACAGGTTGCCCGCCTTTTCGTCCTTAAGATGCGACACCGTCAGGAAATCCAGCACCTCGTCGGCCTTTTGCAAAAGTGCGGCTTCGTCTTCAGCGATTTGTTTGCGCTTGGTCCAGGTGTTCCAGATTGTTTCGCCCTGCTGGCCGCCGGGGACCATCATCAGGTTTTCGCGAACCGTCATGGACGAGAATTCGTGTGCGATTTGAAAGGTGCGAAGAAGACCCTTATGAAACAAGTCATGGGGCGGCAGACCTGTGATGTCTTCGCCGTCCATGAAAACGCGTCCCGTTGTGGGGGGTAAGTTCCCAGCAATCACGTTGAAAAGCGTGGTTTTTCCGGCACCATTCGGGCCTATCAAGCCGGTGATCGTACCGGGCTCGATCTCAAGCGAGGCGCCATCGACGGCGTGAAAGCCCCCGAAGTGTTTGTGAAGACCCTCAACTCGGATCATGTCCCGCCCCTTTTATGGCAATGCGGCCCGGGGGTTGCCCGGGCCGCTTGCATGTCTTTGGTCTTATTTGCGACCCGCGGTGACTTCTTCACCGTTTTCAAATCCGACGACGCGGTAGCTGCCTGCCGCTTCGCCCGGTCCGATCAGTTCGACGCCAGAGGCTCCGACATAATCGATGTCGCCGCCATTCGCGAGGATTTCCAAGCCTTTGGCCAGTTCACCGGCGTTGATCTTTTCACCGGGTGCGTTGGCGACTTCCATGATCTTGGATTTGTAGTCGCCGGGCTCGGCTGATTCAGCGGCCTGCATGGCCAGCATGATCAAAGCGGCTGCATCGTAGCTTTCAGGTGCGAACGGTGATGTGGCTTCGAACTTGCCATCCACCAAAGCGGTAAATGCCGCAGCCAGTTCGTCTGATGGAGCTGGGTGCTGACCCGAAGACCCATCGATTTCCGCACCGAAGTTTTCAACCAGTGCTGTGCCGATCATACCGTCGGGGAAGTGGAACAGATCGAACGCGCCTGTATCCAGAGCCGAGCGCACGATGCCCGAACCGCCTTGGTCAACATAACCTGCAACGACAAGGCGTTGGCCGCCGGCCGACGCTAGTGCACCGATTTCAGCCGAATAGTCGGCCTTGCCGTCTTCATGTGCCGCGTTGATCGTGATCTTGCCACCAGCGGCTTCGTAGGCCTCTTGGAAGCTGTCAGCCAGACCTTTGCCGTAGTCGTTGTTGGTGTATGTGACTGCGACTTCGTTGACGCCTTCTTCCAACAGAACTTCGGTCATTACGACGCCCTGGCGTGCGTCCGATGGTGCTGTGCGGAAGAACAGACCTTCATCTTCGTTGTTGGCGTGGCTAAGGCCGGGCGAGGTGGCCGAGGGTGACACCATAACCATGCCGTTTGGTACGGCAACATTGGTCAGCGCGGCACCGGTTACACCAGAGCAATCGCCGCCGACAAGGCCTTTGACGCCATCGGATGTGATCAGACGTTCAGCAGCAGCCGTAGCAGCAGCGGCGTCAGTGCAGGTTGTATCACCGCGCACCGACGATACTGCAGCGCCGCCTAAAAGCGCGCCGCTGTCGTTTACTTCGGCAATCGCCATTTCAGCGGCGGGTCCCATGTTGGCGACCAAAGATTCGATCGGGCCTGTGAAGCCCAGAAATACGCCGATTTTGATTTCAGAATGGCCGTCAGCCAGCGCGGCATTTGAAACAAGCGCCATGGCTGCAGAGGCCAAAAGTAGTTTTTTCATTTTCATACACTCCCTGTGGACTTGGGTGTCCTGCCGGGAAGCTTAGAGCGCTGGAAACCGAAAGAAAAGGGCAGTGAAGTGATTGTTTTGCCGAGAAAAACAGCGTTTCCACAATTGAACCGCTCAGTATGCTTGCAATGTGAGAAAACCGCCATTGTTAAACAGATTCGGGCGAATTCGGCTTTTGGTTTAGTCGAAGAAGCCTTCTGGCGGGTCGATTATGATGCGGGATGCGTTGATGTCGACCGTCGGGACCGTCGTTAAGGTGAACGGCAAAAGGACGGGGTCTTGTTGTCCTTTGACAGTAATTTCCAGCAGATCTCCGGCACCGTGGTTCAGCACAGCTTTCACGCGTCCGACCTCGGCACCACCGGTGTCAAAGGCGATCAGGCCGATCAGATCGGTGTGGTAAAATTCGTCGTCGGGCAGTTCTGGAAGCCTATCGCGGTCGGCATAGAGCCGCGTCCCCTTCAGGGCGTCGGCGGCCTCTTTCGTGTCAACACCACTTAGCCGGGCCGCAAAGCCGCCTTTGACTTGGCGGGTCAGACGTATGTCGTAGGTTTTGCTGGCCGGTTCATCTGAAAGCGGGCCGTAGGACGCGATGGCGTCGGCTTCCCCGCAGAAGCTTTTCAGGCGCACTTCGCCCTTAACACCGAAGGACCCAGCAATGGCCCCGACGCAGACGCGATCAGTCATGGCAGCTCCCTGCAGAGGCCATCCGGGCCGGTTTGACCACCCGCATCGACGCAACGGGCGTCATGGGAAACCCTTCCCGCATGCATCCCGGCCCAGAACGCAAACGCGAGCAGGGCCAGGGTGATGGCGCGGCGAAAAAGCCCAAACCCGGGCAGCATCCGAAAATCGGCGGATTACTCCGCCTTTTCCTCGGTCGCTTCTTCAGCAGGTGCCTCTTCGGCAGGAGCTTCTTCAGCGGTGACTTCTTCGACCGGAGCCTCCTCTGCGGGGGCTTCTTCTTCGGCTGGAGCGGCTTTTGCTTCTTCGGCGGCAGCAGCTTTTTCTTCAGCGCGTTCAGTGGCTTTCTTGCCGGGCAGAGCTTTCTTAGGGTTGCTGCGCTCGGACTTTGGCAGCGTGCCTTCAGCTTCTAAGAAACGTGCAACACGGTCGGTCGGCTGAGCGCCTTGGTCCAACCAGTACTTTACCCGTTCAACGTCCATTTTGATGCGCTCTTCGCTGTCTTTTGGCAGCAGAGGATTATAGGTGCCCAGCTTTTCGATAAAGCGACCGTCGCGGGGCATGCGTCCGTCGGCAGCGACGATCCGGTAGAAGGGGCGCTTTTTGGAGCCACCGCGCGAGAGGCGAATTTTCATAGCCATGGTATTGTTCCTTATGGGTTATTTCTGATGTTGTTTATGATGTTGGATGACTTCCTGAATAATGAAGTTCAGGAATTTCTTGGCGAACTCGGGGTCGAGATCGGCGTCTTTAGCCAGCTGTTCCAGCCGGGCGATCTGAGTGGATTCGCGGGATTTGTCCGAAGCGGGAAGATCGTGTTCAGCTTTTAATTCACCAACGGCCTGCGTGTGCGAAAACCGTTCGGCCAGCGTGTATACAAGGACGGCGTCCAAGCGATCAATGCTGTCGCGATGGCCAGCTAGAAGCTCGGCGGCGCGGGTGACGGCGTCGGTCATGAACGCTTTCCTAACGAGCCGAACGGGACGTCGGCATTACGTCGGTATCGCGTCGGTATTACGTCGGTGGATTTTTCGGTCATGCCGCAGCCCTCGGTTTCGGGTGGCGGTAAACATCGACGGCTTTTTCAGGGTTCGGAATGGCAGCATTTGGATCAAGCGTTGCGCCAAGCCGTTTGGCAAGATTGACAGAGGCCGTATTGGCGCGATCAATATAGCTGACGATCTGATCCCATCCGAGCGCATCCCAAGCGTGATCGACGCAGACTTTTGCCGCCTCAAATGCGATGCCCTGACCTTCGCTGTCTTCGTCAAACAGAACCCAGCCGATTTCCTTTTCGGGCCAGCCGTGGGGATACCAATGACCGACGATGCCAAGGGGCGTGTTGTCGCCCTTGCGCGTCACGGTGAACATGCCGAAGCCGCGCAGCGTCCAATGGCCGATTTCGGTACCGAAGAAACTCCACGCCTGTTTGTCGTTCAGAGGGCCGCCAACAAACTGGGCGCGGTCGGTCGCATAGAACGCCGTAAATGCCTCGGCATCCTTGGGGTCGAGGGCGCGGAGCGTCAGGCGCTCGGTCGCAAGGACCGGGGTGTCGGCGAGGCGGGGTGTCACTTCTTCTTCCCAAATCCGCTAAGGCCGGGGGGTCGCGCTGCGCCGCCGCCAAGGCCGGGAAGGCCGCCCGGCATTGCGCCCATTTGGGCTTGTGCTGCCTCGATCTCGGCTTGGCTGGGCATACCGCCGCCGGGCATTCCGCCTTTGCCGCCGAACATTCCGGCCATCTGTTTCATCATGCCCTTTTTGCCCATCTTACCGACCTTCTTCATCATGTCGGACATTTGGCGGTGCATTTTGATGAGCTTGTTAAGGTCAGAGACTTCCATGCCAGCACCTTTGGCGATGCGCTTTTTGCGGCTGGCTTGCAGAACGGCGGGGTTGGCGCGTTCGCGTTTGGTCATCGAATTGATCAGGGCGAGTTGCCGTTTCAGGATTTTGTCGTCTAGCCCAGCATCGTCCAGCTTGGCTTTCATTTTGCCCATGCCGGGCATCATCCCCATGATGCCTTCCATGCCGCCCATCTTCTGCATCTGTTCCAGCTGCTGGCGCAGGTCGTTCATATTGAACTGACCCTTTTGGAAGCGCTTCATCATGCGCTCTTGCTGTTCGACCTCAAGTGTTTCTTGCGCTTTTTCAACAAGGGCGACGATGTCGCCCATGCCAAGGATGCGGCCTGCAATGCGGTCGGGTTCGAATGTCTCGATCGCGTCCATCTTTTCGCCAAGGCCGACGAAGCGGATGGGTTTGCCGGTGACGGCGCGCATTGAAAGTGCGGCACCGCCGCGGCCGTCGCCATCCATGCGGGTCAGGACAACGCCCGTGACGCCGATCTTGTCGTCAAACTCGCTGGCGACGTTGACGGCGTCTTGGCCCGTCAGACCATCGACGACCAGCAGGGTTTCGCGGGGTTGTGCCACGTCGCGGACGGCTGCGGCTTGAGCGATCAGTTCTTGATCAATGTGCAACCGGCCAGCGGTGTCGAGCATATAGACGTCATAGCCGCCCAAGGTTGCCTGTTGTTTCGCACGCTTGGCGATAGCGACCGGGTCTTCGCCTTTGACGATGGGCAGGGTGTCGACGCCGATCTGGGTGCCAAGGATGGCAAGTTGTTCCATCGCGGCAGGGCGGTTGGTGTCGAGCGAGGCCATGAGTACGCGCTTGTTTTCGCGGTCTTTCAGGCGTTTGGCGAGTTTCGCGGTGGTGGTGGTTTTACCCGAGCCTTGCAAACCGACCATCAGGATCGGGGCAGGCGGGTTATCAATTTTTAGCTGCCCGGGGTCTTCGTCGCCTTTCAGGACGTGGATCAGTTCGTCGTGGACGATCTTGATCACCTGTTGGCCGGGTGTAATGGACTTAGTGACGGCCTGGCCGGTGGCCTTGTCTTGAACCGCTTTGACAAAATCGCGGGCGACGGGCAGCGATACGTCGGCTTCCAGCAAAGCCACACGGACTTCGCGCAGCGCGGTTTTGACGTCATCCTCGGACAATGCGCCTTGTTTGGTCAGTCGGTCGAAGACGCCAGAGAGGCGTTCTGACAGATTTTCGAACATGCTCGGGCCCCTTTGCCTGTTGATCCAATGGCCGATATAAGGTCCGACCGCCTAAACGCCAAACGCCCCCATGGGCGCAACGCGCTGATGGGGGGCGATCCCGAACTGAGCCGGGACCGGGAGGTATGGTTCTCCCGGGATGGGGAGGCAATATTTTAGGTGGCTCGTTCTGTCAAGCGTCAGCGCTATTGGCCATCGTCTTTTTGAAGCATGGCCCGGTCCATCGCTTTTGGGTACAAACGGTGCAGATTGGAACTTTTGATTATGAACCGAACGGACATAGAAGCCCGGAGGCAGGCAGAGATACGTGCTTTTGTGCGCGCGAACTTTGGTCCACTGGGCGCGCTGCGTCTACATCGGTCGGCCTTTGGCGCTGATCTGTTACGCGCACCGGCGAATGTTTTGCTGGCTCCGTTTCTTCTTATCGTTCGACTGACGGGCCTTTTGGCCAAGGTGCTTCGATGTCACAATTTGGCGGCTTGGTTGTCGCACCGGAAGGTTCTGCTTCAAACCAATGTGTCGCGGCAGGTTGCGACGCGTGTCATCGCCTTTATCGCTGATCTTGACGCAAAGGGTATCGGGATCACCGTATCCGAGGATATGTTGGCACATGAAGTCGCCGACTATACCGGTGTGCGCAGTGCCGTAGGCGAAATCACGACCACGGTTCTGGTGTTGATCGCGGGGGTCTTCTTGTTTCAGACTGCGACGCCGGGGCTTTTGTCTCTCATTGGCCCCGTCGCCGAGATGAGGGCATACACCCAAGCCGTCGAGGACTTTCCGTTGGGACAAGGTTTGGGGAAAATGTATTACGGCGTGTTCTCAACCGACCTTCAGGCGTGGCAAGTGATTGCGATAGGGTTTGTGTTGGCGATGATGTTGTCGGTGGTGACGACATTCGCGGGCGTGATCGTTGATCCATTACAGGTCGTAAGCGGCACACATCGGCGTCGGTTGTCTCGCCTTCTAAAGCGTTTGGACGTTGCGCCCGGTCGCAACGGCGGTCTTGCCCGCGAGCACGTCACCGCAAGGTTTGCTGATCTTTCGGACATTGCGCTGAACCTGTGGCGGGTCATCCGGGGGTGATAGGCCTTTCAGGCGGCGACGACCGAACACCCATGAAAGAGAAGCGATATGCTGTTTTGCAGTGGGAGAAAGCGGCGCTTTTGCTGTGTAGTGAGCCGATGACCGCTTTTCGGACTAAGGGGGCTTTGCCTTCCCCACCTATTCTTGGTCGACAATAGTAAATGACTGGTCGACTACGGCAACCACATGATCACGCACGCCCCGCCAACCCTCGGGCGGAACATCCCACATTGATACATTGATCCAGTAACGGCCAAAGTAGATACGCATGCTGCAAGGTGTCATGGTTCCATTTGAGACAATTGTGCAGCGAATAGCTGTGCTGGGGCCATCTCCTTCGTTGCTCATGTAGTTAACTGTCGAGCGTAGCACAGAGCAGCGCACATTTTTGTGTGGGCCGCGCGCCTCTGCATCGATCATTTTGCGCAAGCCAGCAGGGCCCGGCTCAGACGGGCAAATCGTACGTCGATCCTTGTAGTCCTGACTGCCAATGTCCCAGAAGCTAAAGCCGATTTCGCGTGGCCCTGCATCGGTTTCCGCGAGTGTTCGAAATCGGTGGATACGCCCACCATACTTGTTGGGACCAGATTTATGAGTGAATGCGATAGGCCCGCGGTTGCGCACTTCGATGCGATCATCACCGCGCAAGACTTCGGCATCGATGTCCCGCACCTTTTGGTCGATGGACCGCGCAACGTCGGGCCCGAATAGCGCTGCGGCATAAAGCAAAGCCAGAATTCCGGTGCCATATCGGCCTTGAAACGCTCGGATCACGCCCGCAATTGCTAGGGCGATCAGTAGGACCAGAAGGAAGAGGCTAACGAGTGAAAACAATAAAATCCGCCTAACGACGCCCCCCTGCTAGAAATATCATGTAAAGATAGCCTACCTGTCAAACGTGCAATCTAGAAGGATTTGAACTGTCACAACGATCCCATAGCTGGCGACACTCCGGGCTCGAAGCGGACATCTGACCGTTTTTGTAGGGCTTGATTGCCGCCAACAGGGTCGTAAGGGCGTTATCAGGCTCGAGATGAGCTTACCGTTGCAAGGATCAAAGCAAAGGACCAAAGAAATGGTAAGCAACGAGAACCAAAAAAGAGCCTATCAGCGCACCTAGTGAAACCAAGTCCCATGTTGGGAAACCAACCCAAAGTGTCACCGCAAGCCCAATTCCTGCTCCAAGACCTCCACCGCATATGAAAGCTGCAAGCGCGCGCTTAATCCATCCCAATAAGTTCCTTAACATCAGTTCATTCAACCTTCTGCGCATGGCTAGAGGGGGAGGTTAGCGTTATGGGTAGAGTGAGAATACTTAGAAATGCAAGCAGTCACAGCTTCTCAGTAAACGTCGACATGGGCTCAAAACCGACGCTCACCCGTTTTCGTGTAGCCGTTGTCTGGCGCTGGGCAATCGCCTCTCGCGCACCCATGACCGGTTTGAACGCTTGCGCGGATCAGGCTTTCACGTCCTAATGGCACGATCCATGGGAAGAGGCGTTCGTGACATCGTTGAAGGAAGAAGCGCCGCCCGCACGCCGGGTTGAGAACGCGGCTGGGTTGGTGCTTATGGGCGTCGGCATGTTCCTGTTTTCAGCAGTGGATGCGGCTGCCAAGTTTCTGACGGTTGATTTGCATCCCTTTCAGATTGTCTGGACACGGCAGTTGGGGCTGTTCGTCGGGGCTTTGGTTTTGCTGGCGATCCATGGGCCTGCTTTGTTTCGCACCAAGCATCTGAACCTGCAAATTGCGCGTGGGCTGGTGGCGGTCTGTTCGGCTTCGGCTTTTATCTTTGCGCTTAGGCACGTGGCCTTGGCTGATGCGGTGGCGGTCAGTTTTGTGGCTCCGTTTATGGTGACTTTGATGGGCGCGTTTATTCTGGGCGAAACGGTCGGGCTTCGCCGTTGGATTGCCATCACTTTGGGGTTCGTCGGCACACTTATCATTCTAAGACCCGGTATGGGCGTGGTGCATCCCGCAGCAGGCTTGGTGCTGATCGCGGCGTTTTTCTTTGCGGTGCGTCAGATTATCAGCCGGGCGATTTCGGACACTGACAAGACGCCGACGACAGTTGTTTACACAGCGTTTATCGGGTTTGTGGTTTTGGCCATTCCCCTGCCATGGATTTGGGAAACGCCAACGGGATTGCACCTGTGGATCTTGCTAGGCATGGCGATTTTGGCAGGAATTGCCGAGGTTTGCGTGATCCGCGCGCTTGAGTTGGCTTTGGCCGTCGTCTTGGCACCTATCCACTACACGCTGATCCTGTGGGGGACGTTTTACGGCTGGTTGGTCTTTGACCAGTTGCCAGATATTTGGACGTGGACCGGGGCTGCGATCATCGTTGTGACAGGGATTTACACGCTGCGGCGCGAATATTTGGCTAAGGCAGTTGTGTAAGGGTATAGCCCGCGCGTTCCAGTGCCCGAAGCACACCTGTTTCGCCGGAAAGATGCGCAGCACCGACGGCAAGGACAACGTCTTTACCGGCGACCATTTCGACGATCTTGGGTTCCCAATCCTGATTGCGGTCAAGCAGCAGGGTTTGGTTGACCTCTTCGAACAACTCGGGTCCGTTTTCGATTTCGGTCTGTTCAATGAGGATACGGCTGAATTCCCAGCTTTCGCGGACCCGACCATCAAAATAGGATTCGATCAAGGTGGAGGTGGTGGCGTCTCCGCCAGCTTGGGTTTCCAGCGTGATGCGTAACCCGTCCAGTTGCTTTTCAATGGGTTCGTCTGCGAAGAGACGTAGCAGGGTTTCTACATTGTCTAAGGTGCCAACCGGTGTTCCGTTGGCCTGCGCGATCGTCTCAAGTTGACGGTCCAGCCCTTGATCACCGGATTGCAGGGCGGCCATTGCGCAAGGCGGAATGGCCAGCGTCAGAGACAGATACCAAGGTTGGAATTTCGAGGCGAGGAAGGCGGGAACGCCAAGGGCGGTGATCCGTTCCGACACGCGCGTCCATTCGTCTTCGGTCAACAGATCGATCAGGGTTGGACCTTCGGTGATAAAGAACATGCCGGGCTGCGTTGTGGCCAGCGCTTGAATGCCAGCTTCATCGTCTGACGAGGCTTCGAGGATCAAGAGTTCGGCAGCATCTAAGCTTGGGCGCAGGGTTTCGACGATGGATTTGAGGCGTGGATCGGGGATATGGATCGTGCCGACAACGGTAACTGTCGAACCGTCTTTTTCGGCGCGCCACAGGTTGCCCGTTGGGTAGGGATGCGGGGCGATCAGCGCGTCAAGTCGGGCACGCTCAACCGATGAAAGGCTATCAATCAGGTCTTCGGTGCCACAGGACTGGGCTGTCACAGACAGAGGGAACAATAGAGAGAATATAAGCAGTAGTAACCGTGGCATGGCGCCTCACCTTTCGTCATCTTGGCGTGTTATATTGGGCTGACAAGGCAAAGATGGGGCGATCATCCGACTTCTGCCATAAAAGTGTCTGCTTTTCGGATAATTCTTCGACAGAGGCCGTTTGCGGCCCGGTGTGACGGGTGAGGGCGGCCGTTCACATCCGACATTATGGCGTTGAGCAGAGAGAAAAGTTCTTATGTTGATCCGAAGAATCAGTTTGACCGTTGCAGGTCTGATCAGCGGCGTTGCGAGTGCTTTTGCGGAACCTCAAGTTGTCTGTACCGTCACTGAGTGTCAGGATGTCGAAATTGCCATACCCGAATTCGCGGGCGCGCAGAATCTGACGGTGAACCAGGTTTGGGCCTTGGCCGGCGAAATACTGGCGGTTTCCGGGCTCGCTCCGAACTTTCAAGTGATTGAATCCGACGAGGTTGCAAATGCAGCCGCCATCGTCCGCCGATCTGAGCGATACCTTGTCTTTAATCCCGAATGGCTTGAACGCGTTGCGGCTAATGCCACGTCAAAGTGGGAAGTCTATGGCGTTTTGGCCCATGAAATCGGGCATCACCTGCAGGGGCACACTTTGCTGGGCATAGGGTCGCGTCCGCCGGTCGAACTTGAGGCAGATACCTACGCGGGGTTTGCTCTTGGTGCCTTGGGGGCGAGTAAAGAGCAGGCTTTGGCGCTTTGGCGGGGCTTCGGCGAAGAAGGTTCATCAACACATCCGCCGCGGCATCAGCGTCTGGCTGCTGTTGAAAGAGGGTGGTTGCGTGCGGCTCAGAGGCCGGGTGGCATTGCGGTTGCGGACGACACATCGAGCGCTGAAGAAGAAACACCACGACCTTTGCCAACTCCGAAACGGAGCGATGCGCGTGACCGAAGCAGAGACGCAAGTTGCGTGCCGGTATCGACGGCGGTTGGGCAAGCGGTTGTTTGTGCGACAAGTGTGCTGTCTGACGGCACTGGAGCTGCGCATTCTCCCGCCTTTCTCTTTGACCAGGACCCCGAAACGGTTTGGAAAGAAGATGGCGTTCGGTTCGGCGCCGGACAGTCAATCGCCGTTGAGTTCGCGAACCCAACTGATATTCGCCGCGTTTTGTTTCATGGCGGATTGGATGGTGCTGCTCCTAGGATCAAACAGCTGGTGGTCAAATCATCCAGCGGTTTCGTCGGTACAATTTACCTTGAAGACGATTTAGATTGGCAATTTGTATCGCTGCCACTTGGCAGCGCGGACTGGATCAGCCTGACCATCGAGGACGTCTATCCGGGCACGGGCCGGCAAGATACGCCAATCGGTGAAATCAGCTTTGAATAGCCCACGCCCGGGTGGTCTAACTAAACCAATCGTAGGCGTCGAAAAATCTTCGATTTCCAGTTGACACGATAGGGACGCTTGCCTATCTCACGTCCGTTAGCACTCACATAGTCTGAGTGCTAACACATGGAAAACTGAACTGAGGAACGTTCACTATGGCATTCACTCCGCTTCATGACCGCGTTGTTGTTCGTCGCTTAGAAAGCGACGACAAAACATCTGGCGGTCTGATTATACCCGACAACGCCAAGGAAAAGCCCGCTGAGGGCAAAGTCGTGGCTGTTGGATCAGGCGCAAAAGACGAAGACGGCAAACGCATCGCGATGGACGTCAAAAAAGGCAACAAGATCCTGTTCGGCAAGTGGTCCGGCACAGAGATCACGTTGGACGGCGAAGAGCTGTTGATCATGAAAGAAAGCGACATTCTCGGCATCATCAGCTGAGCGCTTTAACGAAATTCAAGTCAAGGAGTAGCAAATATGGCTGCTAAAGACGTCAAATTCGGCACCGATGCGCGCAATCGCATGCTTGTTGGTGTCAACACTCTGGCCGACGCCGTTAAGGTCACATTGGGCCCTAAAGGCCGCAACGTGGTCATCGACAAAAGCTTCGGCGCGCCACGCATCACCAAAGACGGTGTGACGGTTGCCAAAGAGATCGAGCTTGAAGACAAGTTCGAAAACATGGGCGCGCAGATGGTCAAAGAAGTGGCTTCGCGCACCAATGACGAAGCTGGCGACGGTACAACGACTGCGACGGTTCTGGCTCAGGCCATCGTCAAAGAAGGCCTGAAGTCGGTTGCGGCAGGCATGAACCCAATGGACCTGAAGCGCGGCATCGATCTGGCTGTTTCGTCAGTTGTTGCGAATATAGCAAAAGCTTCGCGTAAGGTTAAAGACTCGGCTGAAGTTGCTCAGGTTGGTACAATCTCGGCCAACGGCGAAGCTGAAATCGGTCGTCAGATCGCTGATGCGATGCAAAAAGTTGGCAACGACGGTGTTATCACTGTTGAAGAAAACAAAGGTCTGGAAACGGAAACCGAAGTCGTCGAAGGCATGCAGTTCGACCGCGGTTACCTAAGCCCATATTTTGTCACCAACCCTGACAAGATGACGACCGAGTTGGAAGACGCGATTATCCTTCTTCACGAGAAGAAGCTTTCGTCCTTGCAGCCAATGGTTCCGCTTCTTGAGAGCGTAATCCAGTCGCAAAAGCCATTGATCATCGTTGCTGAAGACGTCGAAGGCGAGGCTTTGGCCACGCTCGTTGTCAACAAGCTGCGCGGTGGTCTGAAGATCGCAGCCGTTAAGGCTCCGGGCTTCGGCGATCGTCGTAAAGCCATGTTGCAGGACCTTGCTATTCTGACTGGTGGTCAGGTGATCTCGGAAGACTTGGGCATGAAGCTTGAGAACGTCACGATGGACATGCTGGGTTCTGCCAAGCGCGTTTCGATCACCAAAGACGAGACAACTGTCATCGACGGCGGCGGCAAAAAGAAAGAGATCGCGGCACGTGTGGCTCAGATCCGTGGCCAAATCGAAGAAACATCTTCGGACTACGACCGTGAGAAGCTGCAAGAGCGTGTGGCCAAACTGGCTGGCGGTGTCGCTGTTATCCGCGTTGGCGGCATGACTGAAACCGAAGTGAAAGAGCGTAAAGACCGTGTCGATGACGCGCTGAACGCGACCCGCGCTGCGGTTCAAGAAGGCATCGTCGTTGGCGGTGGTGTTGCTCTGGTTCAGGCTGCCAAGAAGCTCGATAAGCTTGACGGCGAAAACTCGGACCAAGATGCGGGTATCGCTATTGTGCGCCGCGCTTTGGAAGCACCTCTGCGTCAGATCGCTGAAAACTCGGGCGTTGACGGTGCGGTTGTTGCCGGCAAGGTGCGTGAATCGAAAGATAGCTCGTTCGGCTTTAACGCTCAGACCGAAGAGTATGGCGACTTGTTCAAGTTCGGTGTCATTGACCCGGCTAAAGTTGTGCGGACTGCGCTTGAAGATGCAGCCTCGATCGCTGGTCTTTTGATCACGACCGAAGCCATGATTGCCGACCAGCCTTCGAAAGATGGCGGAGCACCTGGTGGTGGCGGCATGCCCGACATGGGCGGCATGGGCGGCATGATGTAATAGACGCTTTGCGCCAATCGGTGCAAAACGCCTGTTATCAAGAAACTGAAAGAGCGGTCGTCGGGCCGCTCTTTTTTATTGTATCAACACGGGCTGAGAATTGGTCTGTGATTCGATGTTTGACGTCGAATTAGAAACAGGCTTGGGAATAGAGCAAAATTGTTTCCTGTTGTCCCGGAAATTAACCTTTTATCCACATCAAATTTGGCCAAGGTTTGATTCTGTATTAACCAGAGGAGGAGGTTAGTTTTAGTGTAGGATGGTCAGGCCAATGAGAACCGATTTTATACGTCGTCAGGCGAAGTCTGAGGACGGGTCGATCATCATATTCTCCTTGTTTGTGTTTATCATGATATTGATGGTGGCAGGCTTTGCTGTTGATCTGATGCGCACCGAATTGCGGCGGGTTGATCTGCAAAATACGTCGGATGTTGCTGCACTTGCGTCTTCGAGCCTTGATCAATCCATAGATGCACAAGAGCTGGTCACCAGCTATTTCGAGAAAGCCGGTTTGGCTGAGTATCTTGTATCTGTTGATCCAGTACCCGGGGTCGGTGGCAATTCGCGGTCGGTAACCATCACAACACGTGATGATGTGCCGACGATCTTTAGTCAATTGATTGGCGTCGATTCCTTGCCGGTCGGAACGACAACAACCGCACGCCAATCGGCAACAGACGTCGAAATTTCCATTGTCCTTGATATTTCAAGCTCGATGAATAGCAATAACCGTTTGCCGCGTCTTAAAGATGCGATGTACCAGTTCATTAGCGAAGTTATTCCTGTTGATCCGCTTTCGTCAGCCAGCGAAATTTCGGTAAATATCATTCCGTATTCTATCACGACAAACCCAGGGGATATGGGAAAATATTACAATCTTTCCGACAAGCATAACTATAACAACTGCGTCTTCTTCGATAGCACCAATTATCCCAGCCTGGGGATTAGCACGACCGATAGCCTTGAGAGACACACTCATTTTGCCGACAACTCAAGCCGGTATAATGCAGATGACACAGTGGACCTACCCTATTGCCCGATCGATAATCCTATTCTTGTAATGGAAACTGAGCAACAGCCGCTTATCGATACTGTCGCGGCGCTCCAAGGCTGGGACGGCACGGGAATTGATGTCGGTGTGAAGT
The DNA here is from genome assembly GCA_028097405.1 of Paracoccaceae bacterium. Taxonomy (GTDB): domain Bacteria; phylum Pseudomonadota; class Alphaproteobacteria; order Rhodobacterales; family Rhodobacteraceae; genus CALKXV01. Next base: position 38,664 of record JAOHEK010000020.1, read on the forward strand.
GGGGTGTCCACCTGCTTGATCCATCATTCCGCATTGTCTCAGACCAGATGGTCGCAGCCGACGAGATTGGTGACGCGATGCTTGGCCGACCATTTGACTATCTTGACGAAAATGGGAACCAAATTTCGCGCAAAATTCTGATCATCATGTCTGATGGTGAGAACAACGAGCAGCGGGATCTGCCTGAGTTTATGCGTGAAGGTGCATCGCCGGTCTTTAGAAGCGCGACATCCGGCCATTACTCGGTTCTGATGGTTGACGGTCGCGATGACCCGAACTTCGACGAAGCCAATGATACGATCTCGCGTTGGTATCATGAAGAAACCGATGATATCCGTGATTATCCAGACTTGCCGGATGCAGCTTCGGGTACGGATTGGTCCGAGCTTGGAACTGAACTTGTCAACCTTGAGTGGCCCGACGTTATGAATATCGCCAAAACGAACAATGTCGGTGACCGCTTTTTCCGGACAGGATTTGAGGCAGGTTTCGTCGACGCCGCGACTTTTAACGCAATCGATGATCCGATTTTCCACCGCATCTCTCCGACGGATACGAATGCGCGTATGCATGCGTTGTGTGCAGCCGCGCGTGTGCAGGGCGTAGAAATATTCGGTATTTCGTTCGATGCACCGTCGGAATTGGCTGAAGACACCATCAAAAATTGCACGTCTTCTACGGGGTCAACGACGCACTTCTTTCCTGTGAGTGGTGAGCAGATCACGGAAGCGTTTTCGACGATTGCACGGGAAGTTTCAAAGCTGCGCCTATCGAACTAGGCGCTAAACTACTTCAAGATGATTATTAGGGCCCTTCGGGGCCCTTTTTCGTTCTGGCTTCAGACTTGATGAAGCGAACCCAACAGCCGTTCTCTGCGCGCGCAATCATGGCCAGAGCCCCCTTACTGATCACTTGTTAACTTTTGTTAACCTTTTCCTTCGCCGAGTCGAAGATTGCGTTAAGATCATCGTGGGGTTGCGCAGAAAATGGAAAACACCATGCGACTTTTCTATTTGGCCCTGTTCGCGTTCCCAACCGTGGGGTTGGCTGACCCCGAAGCGGATTGGGACGGGTTGTACCTTGGCGGCGGATTGCAGTTTAGTCGCGGCGAGACAGAGGTTATTGGCAATCGTTTTACGTACAATCAGCGGACCGCACTCAATTTCGTCAGGCATGACTATGACGGTTTTGGAGTACACGGGTTTGTGGGCAAAAACGTTCGACGCGGCGATTTCGTATTCGGATTCGAGATGTCCTTGGCGTTCGCATCGCTTGAATCTTCACTGGTCTTTAACACCGACAATGACATTGATCAGGTCGAGATCAATTGGTCAGGGTCGCTGACCGGTCGAGCTGGGCGAGCCTTTGGAGACAATTTATTCTACGTAAAAGGCGGGCTTGCCGTGGCGGACATCAGAAACGTCGGCGGTGACGTAAACAACGGCTCCCTGCAACTTTCGGATGCACATATCCGCGAAGATATCCTTTTGGGGCCAACCGTAGGTGTGGGTTTCGAGCGTCTATTGAACGATAAGTATAGTCTGCGTGTCGAATACAATTACACTGAGTTCCGCGATTTCTCACAGGCGAACCAGGATGGAGCACCGGGGTCTCAGGTCTACAACGTTGACAACGGTCCTTTGCAATCCCTGAACATTGGGATTGTTTTGGATTTCTAGGCCTTAATGCACGTTCACCGGAGCAAATTCGTTCTGTCGGGCCAGCTCAAAGGCGAGTTTACGGTTACGGACCAGTGCCAAACGTTCACCATCCGAGGAATGCACAGCGTAGATGCGTGTCTGACCTTGGGCCTGTGCGCGCATCATTTTTGGCAGATCTGAGACATTCACAGGCCGAATATAGACGAGGCGGTCCTGTTGTATGCCTTTGAAATCAAACGGTGTATCCACGGCCTTACCCTTTATCGATCCGGATGGTTTGCACAACGCTTTCCGGAACGGCCCGGGCGAGGTCGATATGCAGAAGTCCATTTGCCTGTGCTGCTCCTGATACCTCAACGCCGTCGGCCAGCAAAAAGGTGCGTTGAAATTGACGAGATGCGATTCCGCGGTGCAAAAAGATCCGCTCTTCGTCTTCGGTCTCGGTGCGTCCGCGCACAACAAGTTGGCGGTTTTCTACCGTTATAGACAGATCATCTTCAGCAAATCCGGCCACAGCAAGCGTGATCCGGAAAGAGTTTTCACTGACATGTTCGATGTTGTAGGGTGGATAGCCGTTTTCCGTCTTTGCCGTGCGCTCGACAAGGCGCTCAAGCTGGTCAAAGCCCAAAAGAAAAGGGTGGGTGCCCAGTGTGATTTTGCTCATAATTTCGTCCTCGATTCAAGCGACGATGGCTCAAGATCCCTTCTGGCGACCTTGATTGTCAAAAATATGGGGACGAGGGGGCAATTCTGCAAGGATTAAAGTGCTTTGCGGGAACGCCTGTTCGGGGTAAATAGGGGAAATTCACCCTAGAATGAAGAGATCATGGCTGAAAATCCGCCCGGACAGATGAAGACCGAGGACGTCTTGCGCGTCGAACTTGAGACGTTTCGCCAGGAACACCGTGATCTTGACCAAGCCATTGCTGCCCTTGATGCGACGGGGGCCGATGTTCTGACGATAAGGCGTCTGAAAAAGCAGAAACTTTCGCTGAAAGACAAGATTGCAGTGCTTGAAGACCGGATTACCCCCGACATCATTGCCTGATTGCGGGTCGGCGCGGCTGGGATTAGGGTTTTGCGGTTGATCGAGGGAACGTAAAATGGGTTTTGACGTCGGTATCGTAATGGGCAGCCAATCGGACTGGTCCACGATGAAGGCTGCGGCTGATATACTGGACGAGTTGGGCGTGCGCTTTGAGACAAGGATAGTGTCGGCGCATCGCACACCGGACCGGCTTTGGGACTATGGCAAAACGGCTGTGGACCGGGGCTTGAAGGTGATTGTCGCAGGCGCTGGCGGTGCTGCGCATTTGCCCGGCATGATGGCGTCAAAGACCCGGCTGCCGGTCATCGGCGTGCCTGTGGAAACCCGCGCCTTGAAGGGCGTCGACAGCCTTTATTCCATTTTGCAGATGCCGCGCGGCTATCCCGTGGCGACCATGGCGATCGGCGAAGCCGGGGCCAAGAACGCAGGGCTGATGGCGGCTGGCATCTTGGCAATTGGCGATGCCGATCTGGCCGCACGGCTAGAGGCTTGGCGCGTGGCCTTGTCAGCCTCGATCCCGGAGGAACCTGTGGATGAGTGACGCTTTCGAGCCGGGTCGGGTGATTGGTATTTTGGGCGGTGGTCAGTTGGGCCGGATGCTAGCCATGGCTGCCGCACGCATGGGGTTTCATATACATGTGTATGAACCGGGGGCCAATCCGCCTGCTGGTGAGGTAGCTCAGAAGGTCTTTACCGCAAGCTATGACGACCGAGACGCATTGGAGGCCTTCGCCGCCGGTGTCGACGTTGTCACGTATGAATTCGAAAACGTGCCCGCCGATGCGCTTGATTTGATCGAAGCGCATGTGCCGATCCGTCCAAACCGAAAAGCTTTGGCGGTTAGTCAGGATCGGTTGGACGAAAAACAATTCCTGAACGAGATTGGTTTGGCCACGGCGCCCTTTGCGCCTGTAGATGCAGGCGCGACGGATGCGGCGGCTCAGCTGGCGCAAGCGATGTCCAGCGTCGGCGTGCCTGCTATTTTGAAGACGCGGCGGCTTGGCTATGACGGCAAGGGTCAGGCGCGGATCATGGATGTGCATGGTGGCGCGGAGGCTTTGAACGCGATGGCTGACGCCAATGCCATTTTGGAAGGTCTCGTCGATTTCGACCGCGAGATCAGCGTGATCGCCGCCCGTGGGCTGGACGGGCGGATTGCCTGTTTTGAACCCGGCGAAAACGTTCACACGGACGGGATTTTGCACACAACCCGCGTTCCGGCTGCAATTGATCGGGGCACACGTGATCGCGCCTTCGGTGTTGCAGGCACCATTCTGGCGGCTTTGGATTACGTCGGTGTGCTGGGTGTCGAACTGTTCGTCACGGGCGAGGGACTGATCGTCAATGAAATCGCGCCGCGCGTCCATAATTCTGGTCATTGGACCGAAGCGGGCGCTGTGATCAGCCAGTTCGAACAACATATTCGCGCTGTCGCAGGCTGGCCCTTGGTTGATCCTTTGCGCCATTCGGATGTGGAGATGACGAACCTGATTGGTGATGATCTGGCGCAGGTGCCCGCCATTCGCGGCGAAACAGGCGCGCTTTTGCACCTTTATGGCAAAGCCGAAGCGCGACCGGGGCGCAAGATGGGGCATGTCACGCGCATCCTTGGCCCCGCCAGCGACCGATGAGCCGCAAGCCCCGCCTTGCCGTTCGCGGATTGGTGCTGAACGAGGGGCGATTGCTGATGGTCAACGCGTTTCCCGGCAATACCAGTGATCTGTTGTGTGCACCGGGGGGCGGTGTCGAAGTGGGCCAATCCTTGCCCTGCAATCTGAAACGCGAACTCTTTGAGGAAACCGGGCTTGGCGTCGAAGTGGGTCAGATCGCTTTGGTCAATGAATTTCAAGACCCACCGCGCGGCTTTCATCAGGTGGATATCTACTTTCGTTGCACCATGATTTCGGGCGATCCCAATGCCAATTGGGTTGATCCCGAAGGCGTCGTGAACCGTCGGTTTTGGCTGACGCGCGAAGACCTTGAAAAGCATCGCTATAAACCTGACAGTCTGCCGGATGTGGCTTGGGGGGACAGCGATATCTGCGCCTATGATCCCCTAGAACTTATCCTGCGATAGGCGATGGACAGGCGCGCGCGCAGTTCCTAACGTGCGGCCATGGAACATCTGAGATTAGGCGTGAACATCGACCATGTGGCAACTGTGCGGAATGCGCGGGGCGGGGACTACCCCGATCCGATACGTGCGGCGAAACTGGCCGAAGAGGCCGGCGCAGACGGGATCACGGCGCATTTGCGCGAAGACCGCCGCCACATCACCGACGACGACATCGAAAGACTGGTCGAGGCGTTGACCGTGCCGTTGAACTTTGAAATGGCGGCGACGGACGAAATGCAGGCGATAGCGCTGCGTCATCGGCCGCACGCCGTCTGCCTCGTTCCAGAGAAACGCGAGGAACGCACGACCGAAGGCGGCCTAGAAGTTGCGCAAGACGAAAACCGGCTGGCGCATTTCATCGCCCCCTTGCGGGATGCAGGCTGCCGGGTATCGATCTTTATTGCCGCCGATCAACGCCAGATCGAAGCGGCCAATCGCATCGGCGCGCAGGTGATTGAACTTCACACAGGGGCCTATTGCGATGCGCATTCCGAAGGCCGCTTTGACGCACGCGACACCGAACTTGAACGCCTTCAAGACATGTCCCGATTTGCCCATGGGCTGGGGCTAGAGGTGCACGCAGGCCACGGTCTTACCTATGAAACAGTGGCGCCCGTGGCCGCGTTTCGAGAAGTGCGTGAACTGAACATCGGACATTTTCTGGTGGGCGAGGCTATCTTTCGGGGCTTAGAGCCCTCAATCAAAGAAATGCGGCGCCTGATGGATGAAGCGCGCAGCGACTGACAAGCGCTCGCGTCTTCATCTGGCCAAAAATATCCTTGGGGAGCGCGAGGGGGCAAAGCCCCCTCGTACCCGCGACGGACGAAAGTCCGGCGCAATACCTTCGGTCTTAACCGACAGCCTTAGAAAGCGCCTGATCCAAGTCCGCGATGATGTCATCGGTACTTTCGATGCCAATCGACAGACGGATGGAATTGGGTGCAGCACCGGCTGCTTCGCGTTGCTCATCCGACAATTGCCGATGGGTCGTCGACGCCGGGTGAATGATCAGCGAACGCGCATCACCGAGGTTTGCGACGTGGCTGAACAGCTCGACGGAATCCACAAGTTTCACGCAAGCTTCATAGCCGCCCTTGATCGTAAAGGTGAACAAGGCACCGGCGCCTTTTGGGCAAATCCGCGAGATACGATCATAATACGGCGAACTTTCCAGACCCGCATAAGTCACCTTTTCGATCCGGTCGTCGCCCTCAAGCCATTTGGCAACTTTCTGAGCATTGGCAACATGGCGGTCCATACGCAAAGATAAGGTTTCAATTCCCATCAATGTGTAATGTGCCCCTTGCGGGTTCATGGTCATGCCTAGATCACGAAGACCGACGGCGATGGAATGGAACGTGAAGGCCATTGGCCCAAGGGCTTCGTGGAAGTTCAGGCCGTGATAGGCAGCTTCGGGTTGTGAGAGCGACGGGAACTTGTCCGACGCCGACCAATCGAATTTGCCGGAATCGACGATAGCGCCGCCAGTGACTGTGCCGTTGCCGGTCAGGTATTTCGTGGTGGAATGCACCACCAGTGTCGCGCCGTGCTCGATCGGGCGGCAGAGGTAGGGCGAGGCGGTTGTGTTGTCGACGATCAGGGGCAGGCCCATTTCGTCGGCCAGCTTTCCGATGGCGTCCAGATCGGTGATGTAACCGCCCGGGTTGGCGATGCTTTCACAGAAGATCGCGCGTGTGTTTTCGTCGATGGAGGCTTTAACTGCGTCCAGGTCGTCGAAATCCACCAGCTTGGCCGACCAGCCAAAACGTTTGATGGTCTGGGTCAGCTGCGTATAGGTGCCGCCATATAGCCGTGTCGAGGCAACGACGTTGCATCCGGGCATCATCAGCGGGAACAGAGCCATGATCTGAGCTGCGTGACCGGACGAGCAGCAAATGCCGCCGACGCCGCCTTCAAGGGCTGTGATGCGCTCGGCCAAAGCCGCGACGGTTGGGTTGGTCAGACGCGAATAGATCCAGCCGACTTCTTGTAGGTTGAACAGCGCTGCCGCGTGATCTGCATCGCGGAAGACGAAAGCGGTTGTTTGATAGATCGGAACCTGACGTGCGCCGGTTGCTGGATCCGGGTTGTTGCCTGCATGGATTTGCAGAGTTTCGAAGCCCATTTTGTCTGACATGGTATTTCCCCCCATCTAGAGTTTTCTGCGCCTTGTGAGGCGTAAGTTATTTGCTGAGTTCTTTGTGCGGGCAGTTCGTCCGGGAATCAACCGTTCACCGCATCCAAAGGCCTTCGCGCTTGATCCGGTTTCGAATGACTTTCTCGCCGATGGGCAGCGCGCTTTGATCGAAAAGGGCGCGAACACGGTTGCCTTTGTTTTGGAAAATCATGCGTTTGAAAGGTTCATGGGACTTCAGGACTTTCTTGATCTTGTTTGGTCGCGCGACCTCCATCAGTTTTTCCAAAGTCTCGTCCGACGATTTTGCAAAAAACAACGACATGACGCGCCAGTGTTGGCTGAACGCTCCGTCCAAGCCTGAAAGCGCCGCATCTGGACGCCCGCCACCTAGTTCCGCCACGACAATGGGCAGGGCGATCTGGTCAAGCCATGGGTAGAGTTTTTGGCTGGCCAGTTCGGGAATGGGGTTGTCACGGATGTCGGTCATCACGCGGATCATGGCCGCGGCAAAGGTTTGTGGGCATTTGTAGTAGAACCAACCCGCGTTGAAATAGAGATAGCGTTGCCAGTGGTCTAGCGGTTCGCTTAAGTCGAGCGTTGGTTCAAACTCGACACCAGACCGATCGTAGATCGCGCGCCAGATGGCGTCATGGCCGGGTCCATACAGAGGCGGGTTTGGCCATGTATCCTCGCGGGCCATTGAGGCTGACGGGCGGTCGAAGTTGAAAGGGGTTTGGTCGATGGGGCCGGTGATTAGGGTGTCACTGTCGAAAAAGACGAAGGGTCGGTTGGCGGGCAGGGCGGCCAGCGCTTCGATCTTATTACCATTGGGATAGGCCGCGCCGAAATGGTTGCACTCGAACGGTAGAAAATCCGCGCCAAGCTCGATCAGCAGATCGCGTGCTGCATCATCGTCCATGCGCGGATCACCGGGCCAAAGTGGGCCGGGGCGGGGTTCGGCTATGATCAGTCGCCCGGCGAAATCCGGGGCGTGATGGCGCAGGGAGGCGGCGAAAAGCACAACCTCGTAGGTCAGGCGGCCCGATTGTGCGACAACAACGATGTCGTAGGGGCCTTGTTGCGGATTGGATTTGCTCATTTGCCCAACGTTTTGTTGGCCCGTTTGTAGCGCTTGCCAAAGCCTTGATACAAGACCGCAGTTTCTTGGTGTCGACGGGTTGTATACTGTCGTCTACATGTAAGTATCTGATTATGCGTCAAAACCACTCATTCTTCTATCGGTTGCAAATTGTCATGGTTGTTGGGGAGAATCCAAGATGACGAAATTTCGCGATTTTGATGGCCGTTACCAACTGGCCAACGAGCTTCACGCCCGACCATTCCCGGTGCTGACAGCGCCTTGCCGTGCCGCGTTTGTGGCTTTGAAGCACACCTCTCCTGTAACGCAGGAAAGTAAGGCAGCGGACCGTGCGCATCTTATCGCGCTTCTTGATCGGTTTGGGGCGGAACATCCTCAGCCCGAGGCAACGCACTACTCGGGCAAGATCGGCAAGCACCATCTGAAATGGGAAAGCCACACCGAGTTCGTCACCTACACGATCTTTGGTGACGGTGCCGCTGACGTACCGTTCTCTGCTGAGACTTTTGAAATGTTTCCGGCCGATTGGCTGGAGAAGACGCCGGGAGAGCGCATGACCTCGGCTTTGATCCGGGTTGAACTGGGCGAGGATGTTGATGAAATTTCGAACAAACTTGGGAATTGGTTCGTGCCGGAAAGTTTGGCGGTTAGCCAAGTTTTGGATGGGCAAGGGGCGATGGGCAGCGACTTTCGAATCGATCCGGCGGGGCATGTGCGGCTTGCGCTTTTCGTGAGCCCTGAGATGGGCGCGCATCGGATTGGGCGGATTGTGCAGCGGCTTTGCGAGATCGAGACCTATAAAACGATGGCGATGCTTGGGTTGATGGAAAGCCGTCGTTTGGGTGGACGTTTGGCCGAGATGGATGGCGAGTTGGCGGCACTTGTGGGCGAGATGCGTGAAGAAGGGGCAGGGGCGGCGGCGACGTTGGACAGGCTTTTGAAAGTGTCGGCAGAGTTGGAAACCGTTTTGGCCGAGACGGTCTTCCGGTTTGGCGCGACGCGGGCCTATGCCCGGCTGGTCAATCAGCGGATCGAGGTTTTGCGCGAAACCCGGATGGGGGGACGTCAGACATTCGCGGAATTCATGATGCGGCGGTTTGATCCGGCCATGCGCACTGTTGAGGCGACCGAGACCCGGCTGAACGGGATGGCCGAGCGTGCCGAACGGGCCGCCAATCTTTTGCGAACCCGTGTGGACGTGGATCGGTCTTTGCAGAACCAGGAACTTCTGAAATCCATGGATCGGCGTGCCGATTTGCAGCTGAGGTTGCAGCGCACCGTTGAAGGGTTGTCGGTGGTCGCGGTCAGTTATTATGCGGTTAATATTTTGGGGTATTTGATTGCGCCGTTATTTGAACAGGCAAACATTTCGAAAGGCTGGGGCATGGCCGTTCTGACGGTTTTCGTAATTGCTTTGGTTTGGCTAGTGATCCAGCGCATCCGAAAATCGGTCGAATAATATCACATTGTCGCGGGAGATCGCTTGTTTCGGGCTTTTCGCTTTTCCCGAGGCGTTCTTCTAGTATAACGCGCGCGATGACCAATCGGATCGCTTTGGGTATTGTGATTATTTTGGGTGCCGTCCTAGCGCTGGATTATGTGCTTGGTCTTGGCATCTCGATATTCATTGCCCGTCGCTTTTTGGATCTGATCCAGGCCCTCGCGGTCTGGCGCTGAGAAAACGAAGGAGAGCACCTTGGCTGTAAAAGTAGCAATCAACGGATTTGGACGTATCGGCCGAAATATTCTTCGGGCGATTATTGAGTCGGGCCGTAAAGATATCGAAGTAATTGCAATCAACGATCTGGGACCGGTTAAAACCAATGCCCATCTTTTGCAGTACGATTCCGTGCATGGACGTTTTCCTGTTAAGGTAAAGTCCGGCAAGGGTTGGATTGATGTCGGTCGCGGCAAGATCAAAGTCACGGAAATTCGCAACCCCGCCGATCTGCCTTGGGCAGATGTTGATGTGGTGATGGAATGTACCGGCATATTCACCTCGAAAGACGCGTGTCAGGCGCATTTGGACAACGGCTCAAGCCGGGTTCTGATTTCGGCGCCGGGTTCGGATGCAGACAAGACGATCGTCTATGGTGTAAACCATGGCGCGCTGACGAAGAAAGACATCATCGTGTCCAACGCGTCATGCACAACGAACTGTCTGTCGCCTGTCGTGAAAGTCTTGAATGATGCCATCGGTATCAAGAAGGGCTTTATGACGACGATCCACAGCTACACCGGCGATCAGCCGACGCTGGATACGATGCACAAAGACCTTTATCGCGCGCGTGCAGCGGCGATGAACATGATCCCAACTTCGACCGGTGCGGCCAAGGCGGTTGGTCTGGTTCTTCCCGAGTTGAAGGGCAAGCTGGACGGCGTCGCGATCCGTGTTCCGACACCGAATGTTTCGGTTGTTGATCTGACGTTCGAGACGAAGAAGAGGACGACGGTCGAAGCTGTCAACGCAGCGATCAAAGCGGCTGCGAAGAAGGGCCCGTTGAAGGGCATTCTTGGCTTTACCGAAGAGCAGCTTGTGTCGAGCGATTTCAACCACGATCCTCATTCGTCGGTTTTCCACATGGATCAAACCAAAGTCATGGGCGGCAATATGGTCCGAATCCTGACGTGGTATGACAACGAGTGGGGTTTCTCGAACCGGATGAGCGACACGGCTGTCGCGATGGGCAAGCTTATCTAGGGCAAGCTCATTCAGGAAACGACGAAGCCCTGGCCATTCAGTCGGGGCTTTTTCTTTTGAAATTACTTGGTTTCAGTCTCGGGCGCGTCAGTTGGATTAGCACGGCCCCTTGGATCGACAAGCAAGGCCATGATCCAGCCCATGATAAAGCCACCCAGATGCGCTTCCCAGGCCAGGCCATCCATCACATAGTAAAGCGCGACATTCAGCAGGGCGAGCAACAGAATTGCACGCGCCACAGGCCAGAGCCGCTTTTGAAGCGTGAAGCGATCCACATATTCCCAAGCCAGAAGTGCACCCGCTAGCCCGAACAGCGCGCCTGATGCGCCGACCATTGGGCGGAAACTGTCTGATAGAAGGGCAAAGCCCAGTCCGCCGCCAAGAATTGATGCGCAATATATCAGGACAAGGCTTCTGCCACCTACCCGATCTGCAACCGGCAGGGCAAGTGACACGAGGGTCAGCATATTCAAACCAAGGTGCAATAAACCTGCGTGTAGAAATCCGTAGGTGACAAACATCAACCAAGGTTGGGCTGGGTAGTTTGGCCCCCAATTCTTGAGTAGACCTGTCCAAAAGCCTCCGTATTCATAAACAAGGTTACGAAAGCGGGGGGGGCCGATAAGTCCCGCATCTCCCAATTGCAGCAGAACTTCGATGATTACGCAGATGGCCACGAGCACAATGATCGCCAGTTGCCCTGACGATATTGTGCCGCGTCCGCGCGGGCTAGCCATCATAGATTAGAAGCCGAACGTGATGTCGCGTTCGATATTGAAAAACACGGTGTTGGAATTAGTGTTCGCGGCATTCTCTTGGATATCGCGAATGAATTCGACACCGGCGCGCATGTTCCAATCTTCGGTCAATTCGCGCGTATAGCTAAGTACCGCCGATGCACGACTGTCGTCATCAGCGCCGCCCAGTTCTTCGGACGACACATATGCCAACTCGGCTTGCCAACCAGAGACCGAGTTGATGATCTGACTGTAGTCGACGCTGATTGACGTATTCAGAAACGCATCGCCATCGCGGCTGCTGGCTTCTTGGGTCAGGTTAGCCACAAGCGTGCCTCTTGGAAGCTCGCGAGAATAGCCCAAGCCACCGATGAATTCGAGATCGTCGGAGTCTGCCTGATTAACAACACCAAGCGAGAACGAAAGGCCGCCGGTCGGCGTATCGAGACTGCGCGTGACGCGGGCCAAGCTTCTGCGTCCCGATTCATCGATACGTGAAGACAGTACGAACCCGATCGTGCCATTTGGGCGGAGTTGTGTAATCGCTAGTTCGCCACCAAGTCCTTCCTCGGTGACCTCGGAAGGCGCATTTGTTGTCGTTTCTGAATGGTCAAACAGAACATCACCAACAATCTGAAGGCCCGAAGCAGTTTCAGTTTCGAGGCCCAGTCCAAAAAAGGAAAACTCGCGCTCGGTCTCAAGAAGGTCTTCTTCATCGGTGTCCCGATATCCTGCAAGGCCCCGCAAAGTGATCGCCGAATTCAAACGCAAACGGGCGAGAGCGTCGAACGAGAATTGCTCTTCGTCGGACAATGTTAGATCAGTCGTATCTTGATAATTCAAATCGCGATAAGCAGCGTTCAAGCTGACTTCAAAAGGACCATCCCTGCCAAAGACGACCCCGGCGTCAAGGCCGAACCTTGCAAGTGTGCCTTGATCAATGATCGTAGAGCCCACGTCAGCCAACAGCGCGACAGTTTCATCAAGCTCGATTTCTGTGTATCTGGCTGAAAAGCTGAGCGACGCATTTGCACCCTCGCGGGTATACAGACCGATGATAGTTGAGTTTTCGAGATCAAAGTCATCATCCAGATTGTCGCCAAATTCGCCGACGATCTGGGTGTCGAAACTGAATCGCAACAATTCTGTGCGCGTTTCGGATTGCAGTGAAAACCCCAGGCCGGTTCTTGACGTAAACCCACTGTTAGATGGGTCTGTCAGATCGACATTATCACTGTATTCGACCCCCTGAGAAAAGCTAAAGGTTCCAAGACGCGATGGACCCTCCTGTCCGAAGACAGGAGAGCACAAGGCCGTAACCGATAGCGTGAGGGTTGTTGTGAGTGCTTTACCCGTCCGCAAATATGTCATTCCGCTCTACTCGAATAGGCGGCGCTCAGGCACGATGATCACGTCACCATCCCGAAGGATGATGTCATTTCCAATCGCTGCCCCGTCCGCGATTGCCTTATAGTTTATTCTGTGGACGGATTGTTTTCCCGTCCGCTTGTCGCTGCGACGCAGAATGATCCGCTTCTTAGCCGCAAATTTTGTAAAGCCTCCGGATTCAGCCAGAGCCTGGATCAAAGTAACGCCATGTTGCAGGCTTTTTGCGCCTGGAACCAAGATTTCGCCCATCATAAAGATATCGGTGGTCGCTGCTGCGGCTGCAACGCTAGGTGCCGCAATATTAAGCGCCTGTACAGTTACGAAAACAGTTGGATCAGTGGTAAACTGCGACGCAATTCCCGATCTGATAACCTGACCGACCTGACTGGCGGTTTGTCCACTGGCACGGACGGTTCCCGCAAACGGGAAGGAAATGCTTCCATCCGGCAATACCAGTGTTGAACGATTGAGAGACGGATCTTCAAGAACTTCAACTTGAAGAGTGTCCCCCGGTTGGATTTGATACCCCGATTGGGCTACAGCAGTTGTAGCGATAAACATCGAGATGATGGCAACAAGAAACTTTTTCATAGTCTCACTTCCCCTAGGCAGCTTATTAGCACGTTTGTGCGGACAGAAGCCAGTTTTAATACATTCTGACCGATTCTTTCGATTTTCTGGCGGATCTTCGCTACCGTTTTAACAAGCGATGCGATTAGGTCACTCTTGAACCGCCTGAGAAAGCTCGGATTTGCGTGTACCGGCGTCAGAAATCTGGCCGCGCGGGTCGTCTTCGCCGGCTATATCAATGGCAGCGTCATATTGCTTAATTGCTTCGTCGTTTCGGCCTAAATCCTGATATGCTCGACCCAGATGATATTGCACAATCGGGTCATTCTCGAGCCTTTGCGCTGCAGGTTCAAGATAGGTCAGAGCTTCTTCCACATTCCCGAGGCGAAACAGGATCCATCCATAGGTATCTTGGAACGGTGGGACCTCGGTTCCACGTAGGCGGCGGGCCACGGTGAACGCGCGATCAAGGCTTTCTTGGTCGTCACGATAGGTCGCCAATAGGCTGGCGAGATTGTTGGCGATGATCTGCGATGAACTGCTGGTAGCGTAAAGCTGTTCGTAAATATCGATGGCACCATCGATGTCGTTCGATTGCTCAAGGTACGAGGCTTTCGCCCACAGCAGATCAGGGCTTTCAGGAGCGCTTTTCAAGCCATTTTCGATCGCTTGACGGGCTTCATCGGCTTTTCCCTGCGCACCAAGGACACGTGCGTACTGCAAAACGTCACTGCCAACTCCGGTGCTTTGCGCGACTTCGCGCAGCGTGTCTTCGGCAGCTTCGGCATCGCCAGTGGCGAATAGCGTACTGGCCAGTACCTGTTTGGCACGCGGATTGTCAGGGAACTCGGCAACCAGTTCGTTGGCCAAGGTCAATGCACGGTCCGAATTGCCATCGGCTAGTCGGGCGCGAATCAGGGCGATTTTTGCAGCACTGTTATCGTCTTCAGTCGCGATCATCTCTTCTAGGAATGCGATCCCCTGATCTCGGCCTTCGACCCGCGAGATAATCTGAAGTTGCAGTTGATCGCCAGCAAGTTGAGCAGTCTCGGATGTATTGCGTTTCAGCGTTGCGACGACCTGTTCCGCGCGCGGCCAGTCTTCGGTTTGTAAATACAGGTCTCCCAGAACGCGGAGTAATTCCTGGTTGCCGGAATTTGCGCGAAGGGCATTGATCAACACCGTTTCTGCGGCGGCATATCGTTCTTGTTCGACAAGCAGGTTTGCGAAACGCAAGCTTTCGCCAGGAGCATTGCCCGATGCGTCAACGGCCAATGCCAGTAGGTCCTGCGCCAATTGTGAGTTGCCGTTGCGTTCGTGCGCGCGGGCCATAAGCGTCATGGCTTCCGCGTCTTCGGGTTCTTGATCCAGAGCCTGACGCAGTGTGGCGACGGCTTTGTCAGCTTCATCGCTTTCGATCAGCCATGCGGCTGTCATTTTTAACGCCTCGACCTGATTGGGGTCGCGTTCCAGCACGGTGCTCACCAACTGGCGCGCGCCGACTTCGTTGCCTGTCGAGACCAGCATTCGCGCAAGCGTGACACGATAAGAGTCTGTGTCTGTGCTGGGCTCAGAGTTTTCGACAACGCCCTGCAGGATGGTGACAGCTTCGTCTTGGCTACCCTGATCAAAAAGTAGGCCCGCTTGTAGGGCTTTGAGAACATTTGAATCTTCATAGAGCGGAAGGGCTGCTTCGACCTCGGCCAGCGCGGCTTCCGAGCCATCGGCTTGCTGGATAAAGGCGATCAACGTCACATGAGCGGAAACCTTGTTTTCTGCGATCGCAATCTCGCTTCGCAGAAAATCCTGGGCACCTTGCAGATCGCCGACATTTGCCAATAGGCGAACAAGAAAAGACTTTGATTCATCGTCGTTCGGAAATTTCGCTATTGTCTCGCGCAGGTGGTTCTCAAGCAATTCCGGGTCTTGTTTCCGCGCGAGTATCGTCCCTTTGACACGATAGAAGAGTTCGTTGTCAGGAGCCGCAGCGATGGCGCGGTCTGTGACGGACAAGGCTTTGTCTAATTCGTTGTCCGCAGTGTAGCCTTCGATCAGAATTCGGTGGAGAATCTGATTTTCAGGATGAGCCTCGGCAAGGGTTTCGGCCCTACGTGTTGCTTCGCGGATTCTGGTTTGGTCGGCTTCGACAACGGCTTCGCGAAATTCAAGCGCCAGCAGAGGGATTTCGCTTCCTTCGATCGCAGGCTGAGCATCGATCAGCACAGCCCCGTGACGTTCGGCTTCGTCCCAGTTCTGAGCGACGATTGCCATTTCGGTCAGAGCAAGTCGGGCTTCCATGTTCTGGGGCGCATTTTCGGTCACATTGAGGAAGTTGGAATAGCTTTCTGAAACGTTCCCCAAGATTCGGGCCGTGCGTGCATAGGCCAACCGAGCCTCACTATGGGTCTGGTCCAATGCAAAAACGTTGCGGAATTCAACTAGTGCCCTTCGAGGGTCACCCGAGTTCAACAGCTCCAAACCGCTTTGAAAGTGCTTTTCGGCACGTTCTTCAGCTGAGTCGCAGGCACTCAGTGCGAGAACAGCCAAAACCAGAAAAGAACGGAACGAAATTGCCATACAGTTATACTCCTAAATGCCATGAACGCGTGTTCATAACAAAACCAAGGGGCTTCAACTAGCTCACCTTAAAATAAATCAAGAGTATAGTGTTCTAAACACCCGTTCCGCGAAGAACGACACCGACTGTTTTAGCAACGATCGACACGTCATTCGAGAAGCTTAGGGATTGCTCGTAGGTGTCATCATAGCCGGCGCGTGCGGCAAAGGTAGATGCGCTTCGTGCCGAAACCTGCCAGCTGCCTGTCATACCCGGACGAAGGCGATAGTAACCCTGACCGGGGTAAAGCGCCTGCTGATCTGGCATCATAGGGCGAGGGCCAACCAACGACATGTCGCCCATCAGAACATTAAGCAACTGCGGCAGCTCGTCCATCGAGCTGCGGCGCAGTAATTTGCCAATCTTCGTGCAGCGGGGGTCAGACGCCAGCTTCTGCTTGGAATCCCATTCAGCGCGGGCCTTTGGGTTTTCATCCAGATGGCGCTGAAGCTGAGCTTCGGCATTCGGGACCATAGTGCGGAACTTCCACATCCGGAACCGCTTGCCATTTCGACCAATGCGTTCCTGCAGGAAGAAGGGCGAATGGCGATCTTTCGAGAAGATCACAACACCAATAATGACAAAGAACGGAGCAAGGAACGGCACGGCGATAAGTACCAACGTAACATCCAGCAGACGCTTGAACGCCGAACCATAAAATCCAAAATATTTGGAAGAGGTTGGAAAAGTTAAATGTTGAACTTCGCTCGAAGCATCGATGCGTGTGGCATGTACTGTCATTACTGTTTACCGAACCGTAGCCGGCTCCCTCATAACCCAAGACCAAAAATCGTCACAAACTCCCAAGCCGCAGAAGCTTGGATAAGGTTCCCTACCATCGTTGGACGACGATGCAAAGAAATTCATACACTTTAAACAGTATTTATCGCCAAATTTGATCGAATTTTTGGCAGACACGGGCCTCTTTGTTGAGCAAGTAAGCGTAGAATATACAAAAAGCTGACACATTACCGCCAAAGTTGGCAAAGTCATCAGGACGTTAACGCGTTCAACAATGTTACCAAAAGTTCAGAACTGTTTCAAAATGTGAAACGATGGTCGTCGCGCTTCTGGTGCAGTCTATGTGCTGGTTTAACGCATTTACTGACAAAATGGTGCTAAAACATTGCAGAATTGCCTCAGAGTAGCCATGATAACAGTCTAGAGGTTTAGCAGGAAGACAACCCGCTCGGCACCCCTTATATCCAACCCGAGAAACCAGTGAGCCCCATGACGAGTAAAGATCTTTATATGGAATTCTTCGGGTTTTCGGAGCGGCCTTTCACGTTGCTGCCCGATCCCGATTTTATCTTTTGGTCCCGTGCGCACCGACGTGCGTATTCGGTCCTTGAGTATGGCGTAATGACCCGTTCGCCCATCACCGTTATAACCGGTGAAGTGGGCGCCGGAAAAACCACGCTTGTGCAGAAGCTTCTTCAGACACTTGATGATGACATAACACTTGGCCTCATCTCGAACGCGCAGGGCGGTCGTGGTGAGCTGCTGCAGTGGGCGTTAAATTCGCTGGGTGTCGAAACTGATCTGACGGCGGCCTATGTCACGCTGTTCCAGCAGTTGCAGGATTTTGTGATCGAGGAATATGCCGCCGGTCGCCGAGTTATTCTGCTGATTGACGAAGCGCAAAATCTGTCAGTCGAAGGCTTGGAAGAGCTGCGGATGTTGACGAATATCAATTCGAATAAGGACGAGCTGATGCAGCTTATTCTTGTTGGCCAGCCTGAGCTTCGCCAGATGATCATGCGGCCTGAACTGCGTCAGTTCGCGCAGCGGGTCACGGCGACTTATCATGTCGGATCACTGGATCAGGCTGCGGTCGCTGGCTATATTCAGCACCGCCTGACCCATGTTGGCGGTACGGGGTCGGAATTTACGGAAGAAGCGATTGAATTGGTTCACCGGCATTCACACGGAATTCCGCGACTGGTGAACCGGTTGTGTGATTTTTCAATGGTATATGCAGCGACAGAGGAGCGTCGAGTTGTGGACGCGGCAATCATCGAAGAAGTGTTGGAAGACGGGATCTTCCTGCCGACTGTTAACGTGATCGGGGAAGCGGCAGAATGAACGCAGATATCAAATTTTACTATCAACTCATGCTTCGGCGCCTGCCGGTCATGGCAGTTATCTTTACGCTTTGCGCCGGGATTGGTGTTGCGCTCGCGATGACCCTGCCCAAACGCTATGCCGCAGAGGCGACGCTTTCGGTGGAAGGCGCGATTATTCCAAGTGATCAGCGCGCAAACAGCGTTGGCAACGAATCAGTACAACAACTCCAGAGCATCCGGGCGCGATTGTTATCGCGCGCAAATCTGATTGATATCGCCAACAAATACCGCGTGTTCGCTTCGGAAGGGGCCATGACGGCCGATGAAGTCGTTGTGGCGATGCGCGAGCAGACGAAGATCAACGTGCGGTCGGGACGTGGGCAAGCCACGATCATGGAGATTTCATTTACGTCTAGCAGAGCTGCTGCAGCCGCCGACGTGGTGAATGAATATGTGACGATTGTGTTGGCCGAAGATGCTGAGTACCGGATCGGCCAATCGCGCGAGACCTTGGAATTCCGTGTTGGGCAGGTCGATCGGCTGGATGACAAGTTGTCAAAGCTAAGCGCTGACATTGTTAGGTTTAAACAGGCGAACAAGGAATCACTGCCGGAAGGTTTGGACTACCGCCTGGATCGTCTCTCGACGCTTCAGGAAAGGTTGAACCTGGCTGCGCGTGATCGCGCATCGCTTATCAGTCAACGTGACCGCCTACAGGCCATGGGCGTACCACTGCAAGATAACACCATTCCGTTGACGCCTGATCAGCAGCAACTTCAAGTACTTGAAGGCGAGTTGAATGGGGCTCTTGCCATTTATTCCGAAGCAAATCCAAGGGTTCGACTGCTGCGCGCAAGGGTCAAGCAATTGACCACCAAGGTAGCTGCTTCTACGCCACAACCGAGTGGCGCAGGCATCGAAGAGGTGCCTTCTGCACCCGCCACGCTCCTTGACCTACAGCTGGCTGAAATCGATGCGAGATTGGCCTCCCTTGATTCAGACATCGCCCGCGCAGAGACCCAGTCGGATGCATTGCGCATCACGATCGAAGGCACTCCGGCGGTTGCTATTCGGCTGGACGAGCTGGAGCGAGAATACATCAATACGCAAACGCTATATAATCAGGCCGTGGCAGAGCGGGCGCGTGCGGAAAATACGGATCAAATTGAAGAAAACCGAAAAGGCGAACGCCTAGAGGTCATTGAGCAAGCGGTTGCACCAAGCTCGCCTAACTCTCCGAATCGAAAGCTGGTTGCCGGGGGAGGCGTTTTCATGGGGGCCGGATTGGCCGGTGTTTTCTTCCTGCTTACAGAACTTTTGAACCGCTCGATCCGACGCCCCGTCGATTTGACGCGGGCCTTCGGGATACAGCCCTTGGCGACGATTCCATATCTGGAGAACGCGTCAAAACGCCGTCGTCGTCGTGCGCTGAAGGTT
>JAOHEK010000021.1 GCA_028097405.1 Paracoccaceae bacterium
CGTTCTAAAATCCTATCGGATCGATCTTGGCTTCGCGCCCGTTGGGGACAAGAAGATGTCAGGCGATGGGCGAACGCCCGAAGGGGCCTATCGTATCAACCGCCGCAATCCGGAAAGCGATTTTCACCTGTCTTTAGGTATCAACTATCCGAATGCGCGCGACGTGGCCGAGGCAAAAGCGCTGGGCGTTGATCCCGGCGGCGACATCTTCATCCATGGCCGTGGAAACCCCGCTGGATTTCTGATCCGCGACTGGACATGGGGATGTGTCGCGGTAACCAATAAAGAAATGGAAGAAGTCTACGCGATGGTACGCACAGGCACGCCGGTGTTGATTTACAAGTGACTAGCTGTTGGTCTGAAAACCGGTAGCTGGGGCACCCACAACAAGCGTCCACCAGATTTTCCCTGAATCTTCCTGATACCATGAAAGCCCAATATCACCTGCCCGTGGGTCAAGGATGACTTCCCGCGTTTCGGGAGTTTCCATCCATGCGGATAGGGTTTCAAGCTCGGTTTCGAAGGTTTCTGAAATGTTCTCGCCGATAAGCTTTCCAGTGTAACCGACACGTGAGGCGCGATCCAACGGGTTCGAACCGTCCGATCCAAAGTGCCAAGGCCGGTTCTGCACCGACATATCACGCGAATGGGTTTTGGCGGCAGCTGTCAGTTCGGACGATAATTTGACCGGTCGGGCGCCGCTTGCCTGACGTAATGCGTTGATCGAATCCAACATGCGGAACTGAACATCAGCTTCGTCGCCGCTTTTTAAACGGTAGACCGTCGCCAAAGGTTGTCCATCGGGACCGAATCGGGGTTCGGGTGTAGAACACGCCGTCAGCGCGAGGATCATCAATATAAGACATTTACGGAGCATATAGGGGCCTGCCAATTTTTGTTTCGTCCTGCTTACAGGCAAGTTGTTGCCGGTTCAAACCCAAGAGCAACACAATCGGCGAAGTGACGCTTCCGTGAATTGATGCATTAACAACGGCATTGTATAAAGCGATCTTGATTGAACAACTTAACAGGAGGCTGCCTTGTCTCGATTTCAACTACCCCGTAGGTCTTTCCTGACCGCCACTGCCGCGACACTTGCGGCTCCGGCCATTGCTCAGGAAGCTCTTGAAGACACGACCGAACTCCGTGGGTCGATATCGCAGACTGTGCGGCGGAATGCCTCAAGCTTCCGCGCTTTGGATTGGCGTCCTTACTTTGACAACACACGCAACGGCGCAATTTTGGTCGATCTGTCGTCGCGCGCGCTGCACTTCTGGAACTCGGACCAATCGCTATACAAGTTATTTCCGACCAGCGTGCCGCTGTCCGAAGACCTTACGCGCCGTGGTCGGACGAAGGTCACCCGCAAGGTTGAAGGGCCTTCTTGGCGCCCAACGCCTTCGATGCTTAAGCGTAATCCTGAGTGGCCAGCGTACGTTGGCCCCGGTCCTGACAATCCGTTAGGAAGCCACGCTTTGTACCTAAGCTGGACGTATTACCGGATTCATGGAACCCACGACACGCGTAAGATTGGCCGTCGTTCGTCGAATGGTTGTATCGGATTGTACAACAACAACATCGCCGAACTTTTTGGCCTGACCCAGGTTGGAACGAAAGTTCTGGTAATCTGAGAAACCTTGTCAGCAGAAGCGTTCAGAAGGGGCCTTGTGGCCCCTTTTTTGTTGCACGATCGAATTTGATTGAAAGCAACATGTTCTAGAAGAAAATCAGGTAAATCAGGCCAAGATAGATCCCGTATTGCAAGGTGTAATAGACGTGGCGGTTCCATGCCTTGATACGTTTGCCGACAGCGCGGACCTTATAGATGTATGAAAAGGCCTTGTTTAGCGCGCCGACTTTATCGCCTTCGGTGTTCTTCGTCGCACTTGCCGCCATGACGACATTTGAAAATGCAGTGTTCAACCAATCGATTGGGGCAAAGATGACGGGGCGCTTGATGTCCAGAAATAGGATGATGCGATTCTGGTCGGTCTTGTTTTCTGCATAGTGGATGTAGGTTTCGTCGAACATGACGACTTCGCCGTCACGCCAAGAATACTTGGTGCCATCAACGTCGATATAACAGTCGTCATGGTTAGGCGTTTGAAGACCCATATGATAGCGTAGCGATCCGGCGAACGGATCGCGGTGTTTCACCAAGCGGGCGCCGGGTGGCAACATCGCGAACATCGCGCCTTTGACCGAAGGAAGTGCCTCGACCAAGGCCGTGGTTCTGGGGCAAAGCTGCGCTGCAGATGCAAGGCTTGAACCGTACCATTTCAGATAAAACCGGGTCCAGCCTGTTTTGAAGAACGAATTGAAGCCAATGTCGTCAAGATCGTCTGATGCCTTGATGGCCCCCTTATCGTTAAGTTGCACCGCTTCGTCTCGGATCAATTCCCAATTGTCGTGCAGAATTTTGAGGTCCGGGAAGGACTTGTCACTGACATATGGTGTCGTCGGAACCTTGGAAAACATATAGAACAATACGTTGATGGGCCCCAGTACGTTGCTGTGATCTGTAAACCGACGCTTGATCATTGCATGCTGAACTTCACCACGGGTTTGGATGTAGATTGCGGATGCGATGAAAATAAGGAGGATAATCAGTCCCATTGGCAGTCTCGCTTTGTTAATGTCGCTATCGACGTGTGGGCCGATGGATTCCAAAAGATTGTTATAGTTTTTGGTGTTTCGCCATACGAAATGGAAAGAATTGAAGAAAAGTGAAGTGAGTTCTTATTCCAGAGGAATGCTAGAATGCCTAGTCGAGCCATCCCTTCAAATTCGTCTCAATTGTTTCGGTCAGCGCTTTGATGTGCGCGTCGTCATCATTCAGGCAGGGGATATATAGGAAATCTTCGCCGCCAGCCTCTTCAAAGCTTTCCTTGATCTCCTCGTTGATCTCTTCGAGCGTTTCGATGCAATCGGCCGAGAACGCTGGGGCCATTACGGCGATGTTCTTTTTGCCGTTCTCGGCCAGCCGGGCCACCTCTTCGACGGTATAGGGCTGCAACCATTCTTCAGGGCCAAAGCGCGATTGAAAGGTGGTGGTGATTTCGGTGTCGGTCCAAGCCAAACGCTCTTTCAACAGTCGTGTCGTTTTCTGGCAGTGGCAATGATATGGATCGCCCTCCATCAGATAACGCTTTGGCACGCCGTGGTATGAACACACCAGAATGTCGGGCCGGTTTTCCGTTGCCGCATAGGCCCTTTCCACGGATTGAGCGAGCGCGTCGATATAGCTGGGCTGGTCAAAATAGGGCGGCACGGTGCGGGATGCGGGTTGCCATTTCTGGGCCTGAAGCGCGGTGAAAAAGGCATCGTTTGCCGTTGCACTGGTTGCGCCTGCGTAATGTGGATAAAGCGGGAAAAACAGAATTTTACGACAGCCTTGGTCGATCAGCGCCTGCACTTTCGATGCAGTCGAGGGGTTACCGTAGCGCATGCAGTAATCGACGATGACATTGTCGCCATATCGTTCAGCAAGCGCCGTTTTCATCTTTTCGGTCTGAGCCTTAGTGATCGTTAGCAAAGGACTTTCGTCCTCGTCCTCGTTCCAAATGGTTTTATAGGCAGCGCCGGACGTGAAGGGACGTTTTGTCAGGATGATCAGTTGTAACAGCGGTTGCCATTTCCAACGCGGATAGTCGATCACGCGTTGATCTGACAGAAATTCGCTTAAGTAACGACGCATAGACCAGTAATCATACCCGTCCGGTGTCCCAAGGTTGGCCAGAAGGACGCCGACCTTTTCGGTTTTGACAGGCGGATGCTCGGGCGGAAGATGGGACGCGGTATCTGTCATGATGTCTTCGTCAAGCATTGGTGTCGGTCCCTTGTACGGCGATACCTTCGAATTAGATGATTTATGGGCGACGTCAACGGATGGCGGCTTAACGTTTTAGGGATTTCTCGGGAACGCCAAGCGCCTCAGACAGTCGGGACTGAGCCGAACCGGGCCGAAGCGGTTTTTGCTGGATTTCGGAAGGGGCCCATCCGGTTAGGAACACAATGTCGAATGTCGCGACAAGAAAACCGTCGTCGTTGAAGTTTTTGCGATAAATGGCTTCGGTTTCGCGGAACAATTGTCTTGAGACTGGCTTTAGGTTGCGCGTGGCAAGCGCGTTGGTTTCACCCATGCCGCGCAGATCATGGACCAGCTTGGCAAGGCTCGGGTAACGAACCGTAAAGCTTCGCGCGTCAGCGACCGGTAAAGCAAGACCGGCCCGCTGTAACAAGCCGCCCAAATCGCGCAGATCCGCCATGGGAAGAACGCGAGGTGACAGGCCTCCGGTCAGTTTTGCTTCGGCTTCCGCAAGGCATATGCGGAGTTCTTGCAGGCTGGCCCCGCCAAACATCACCCCAAGGAACAACCCATCCGGCTTTAAGGCGAGACGCGATTGCACCATTTGCCCGATAGGATCGTCCGCCCAGTGAATACCGAAACAGTGAATGGTCAGGTCGTGTCCCGATGTTTTTGTCAGCTCTGGAGTGTCATCGATTTGTGGTGCATCGGGGAAAATCGCGGCCAACGGCGGTGTGACGTTGCCGATCAACAAGGGCGACGTGAACGTTTTGTTAACCTCGTTAAGCCTTTCCTTAACTTCGTCGGCAATTGCGTCATGCAGGAAGGTGACCGGCGCTTTCGCGGCACGGATGCGATGAAGCGCAAGCGCTTTGCGGTCGGTGAGTTTTGGTGCGCCGTTCATGTCGGCGGGAAGGTAAGGCTCTATGCAAGGATTGCAACGCGGATTGTCGCTGATTTATCCGGCGCAATGTCAAATGTGTCGGACGCTGGTATCAGAAAGCGGAGGCTTGTGCGGTCCGTGTTGGGCAAAGACGCCATTTCTTCGTGGGCTTTTATGCGATGCCTGTGGCACATCCTTGCCGGGATCAGATATGGGCGATGTGTTGTGCGATGATTGCATGACGACACACCGACCATGGGAAGCCGGACGCGCGGCATTGTCGTATCGCGACCTGGGGCGGCGGATCGTCTTATCGCTTAAGCATGGCGATCGGTTGGATTTGGCGGCACCTGCGGCAAGTTGGATGCTAAGTGCTGGTCGCAGTTTACTGACGGACGACACGCTATTCGTGCCTATTCCCGTTCATTGGACCCGGCTATTTACCCGGCGATATAATCAGGCGGCGGAACTGGCCCGTGCAATGTCGTGGCAATCTGGTTTGCGCTACTGCCCGGATGCTTTGGTAAGAACGCGTCGCACGGTGAAGCAGGACGGAATGACTGTGGACGCACGACACCGCAACATGGACGGTGCAATCGCGACCAATCCAAAACGTGCAAACCGCCTGAAAGGCGCGACTGTCTGTTTGGTGGACGATGTGATGACATCAGGCGCGACGTTCACTGTTGCAACCGAAGCGCTGCGTGACGCAGGTGTGGATCACGTCTTCGTTGTTATGCTAGCGCGGGTCGAGAAAACCAACTAAGTTCCGTGCGCTTGCTTAGGGAAAATGTGCATGAAGTCTGTTGAAATCTACACCTCGCCAACTTGTGGCTATTGCCATGCCGCGAAACGACTGTTGAAGCAGAAGGGCGTCTCTTATTCCGAGACTGATGTCGCGTCGAACGCAACCAAGCGTCAAGAAATGATGAAACGGGCTAATGGTCGCCACACGGTGCCGCAGATCTTTGTTGGCGAACATCATGTCGGTGGCTTTGACGATCTGGCCGCATTGGAAGCGTCGGGCAGGCTGGACCCGCTACTGGCGACGTGATGCGCGTCGGGCTTGTTCAACTTTGCGCATCGGATGATCCGCAAGAGAATCTGCTGACGGTTTCAAATTACATAGCCGAAGCGGCGGGTAAGGGTGCCAAGTTTGTGCTGACGCCCGAGGTGACCAATTGCGTCTCGGCTAGCCGCTCGCATCAACGCGCCGTTTTGGCAACCGAGGATGACGACCTAACCCTGTCCATGCTTCAAAGCGAAGCCGCGCGCCATGGCATTTGGCTGTTGATCGGATCGCTGGCTTTAAAGGCGCGCGACGAGGAACGATTTGTGAACCGGTCTTTCCTAATTTCGCCCAAGGGGCAAATCGCGGCGCGATATGACAAGATCCACATGTTTGATGTCGCGATCAGTGATGTAGAAACCTATCGCGAGAGCGACGGATATCGACCTGGCAGCAAGGCCGTTTTAGCTGACATGGACGGTGTTCCTTTAGGAATGACAATTTGTTACGATGTTCGGTTTCCGTATCTTTATCGGGGGTTGGCGAAATCTGGTGCCAAGATCATGACCATTCCCTCGGCGTTTTCACGGGAAACCGGCGAGGCGCATTGGGAAGTACTTTTGCGGGCGCGAGCCATTGAAACGGGAAGTTTTGTGCTGGCTCCGGCGCAATGTGGCACGCATGCCGTCTCAAAAGGGCGGCAGCGCAGTACCTATGGCCACTCTCTTGTGATTGATCCTTGGGGCCGAGTGCTTTTGGACGGCGGCACTTCACCCGGAGTGCACACGGTTGCTTTGAATGTTGAAGAGGTGGATGATGTGCGGAGACGTATTCCGTCTCTTGCCCATGAACGCGATTATACCAAAGCCTGATGAATGATACCAAGAATCCTGTAGACCAATTGGCCATCGCGCTATTCAGCGAGATGTTTATGGCTGATCAGCTTGCGCGTGCGCAGCTTGCAAAGGCTTTGCCAAGCGGGATGGAACTTAGCCACTTTTCGGTGCTTCAGCATTTAGCACGCAGTGGAGCCGAACGGACGCCTGCACAACTGGCGCGCGCCTTTCATGTGACGCGCGGGGCGATGACCAACACGATGAGCAAACTGGAATGGGCGGGCTATGTGCACGTCCGGCCGGATTGGGTAGACGCGCGCCGGAAATTCGTTGCAATCAGCCCAAGCGGGATCAAAGCGCGGGATGCGGCCCTAGCGGCGATTGAACCTGTACTGTCAAATGCAGTGGCTGCGATTGGCGAAGAAAAAGTACGGGTCGCGCTGTCCGTCATGCGCGAGCTTAGAACCGAGTTCGAAGGTCAGATCAGCGACGAATCGAAGTCGTGACGTAGTTCACAGACAGGTCACGGTCAGACAGGCTCCAACTCCAACCTAAGGGATTAAAGAAGAAACCGGTGCGATCAACAGGATCAAGCCCGGCCTTGGTCAGAAAATCACAAAGCTCGTCGGGGGTGATGAATTTCGACCATTCATGTGTGCCTTTGGGCAGCCAACGCATCACGTATTCCGCACCGATGATGGCCATGGCAAAGCTTTTCGGATTGCGGTTGATTGTGCTGCAGGTCATCAGCCCACCGGGTTTCAGCAACGCGTAACAGGCATCCAGATAGGTTTGTGGATCGGCGACATGTTCGACGACTTCCATGTTCAAGATGGCGTCGAAGGTCTCGCCATTCGCAGCAATCGCTTCGGCTGTGGTGTGGCGATAATCTATATTTAGTCCCTGTTGTTGCGCATGAACTTGCGCGACGGGGATGTTTCGTTCGGCAGCATCTGCGCCCACGACTTCGGCACCGAGACGTGCCATGGGTTCAGACAACAGTCCGCCACCGCAGCCAATGTCTAGAATGCGAAGTCCTTCGAAGGGTTTCACGGCTGTTAGATCGCGGGCGAACTCGGCGGCAATTTGCGAGGTGATATAGTCCAGCCGACAGGGGTTCAGCATGTGAAGGGGTTTGAACTTTCCGTTCGGATCCCACCATTCTGCCGCCATGGCCTGAAATTTTTCAATTTCCGCTGGGTCTATGGTTGATGCCTGAGCCATTTGGTTTAGACCTCAAAATTGTTGAAATTTGCCGTGAATCGGCTGCCTCTACTGTATATAGGGCGATTATGGACAGACCGTCAGACCAAAAGACTGCGTCACAATATCTCTATCCGCGGATCGAACCTTTCGATCAACGGATGTTGGACGTGGGCGATGGCCATCGGATTTATGTGGAACAATGCGGTAACGCCGATGGATTTCCGGTTGTGGTATTGCATGGTGGTCCGGGAGGTGGATGCAGCCCGGCCATGCGGCGGTATTTTGATCCGAACTTTTATCGCATCATTCTGTTCGATCAGCGTGGTTGTGGCCGATCGCGGCCTCACGCAAGTGTCGAACACAACACAACGTGGGATCTGGTGCGTGATATCGAACTGATCCGCGAGACGTTGGACATCAGCGGCTGGAATGTCTTTGGCGGCAGTTGGGGTGCGACCTTGGCGCTGATCTATGGGATCACCCATCCTGAACGCGCGGCCAATCTAATCCTTCGGTCGGTTTTTTTGATGACTAAAGGTGAATTGGATTGGTTCTATGGCGGTGGTGCGGGTGCGTTTTGGCCTGATGTTTGGTCGGGATTCACGTCTTTGGTGCCCGAAGATGAACAGGATGATCTGATTGAAGCCTATGCACGCCGTCTGTTCTCGGGCGATGTTAGGCTGGAAACACAATTCGCGCGGGCTTGGGCAAGTTGGGAAAACACGCTGGCCTCTATCCGTAACGATGGCCCAAGCGGCGACAGCCCGGGCGACTTTGCGCGCGCGTTTTCGCGGATCGAAAACCACTATTTCCGGAACGAAGGGTTTCTTGAGCATGATGGCTGGATTGAGGCCAACCTGCACCGGTTGTCCGATGTCCCCGGCTTCATTGTGCAGGGGCGGTACGACATGATCTGTCCGCCGATTGGTGCATTTCGTTTACATCAAGGTTGGCCGGGGTCGTCATTGCGGATCATTCCACGGGCTGGTCACGCGCTGAGCGAACCCGGAATCAGCGCGGAACTTGTTCGCATATCAGATACTTTGTGCGCCAAGGGTCCTAATCGTTAAGCAGCGGTAATCCGACATTAGGGCGGGGTTTTCTTAACGCTGGTTCTTGGTTTAAGCGTTAACCAAAGTTATCAATCTCCAAACGACTGCCGATCTGCGGCCTCTGTTTCGCCTCAATTTACCGATTGGGTGATCTTGCCGGGGGCGGTAACGAGGGACACCTGGGGAATGATATTAAAGTTGACGGCTATTTGCGTCGGCGCTGCTTTGCTGCTGAGTGCGCCCACCGCTGCTGACGCCTGCAATCGCGCTGTTTCCAAGAAAGCGGCTCATACGATCGTTCCCACCGGACGCATCAATCAATCCCTTCTGGATCAAGCCATTCGCGTCGAGGTTAATTTTCACCGTTGCCGCGCTGGGCTTCGTGGCTTGAAGACTGCTGGCAAGGGATTGGCCAATCAGGCCAAGAACCATTCCGTCTGGATGGCCCGTACTCAACGATTGTCGCACAAAAGCACAGTGTCCGGCTCGGCGACCTTGGTTCAGCGGGTCAAAAAAGCTGGTGTTAAGTTTCGGACCGGGTCCGAGAATATCAGCATGGTGCATCGTTACCAAATCGACAATCAGCGCTTTAAGATCGTGAATGCATCGTCGTGCCAATTTGCATCGCAAAACGGTAAAGCACTGCCTGCGCATTCCTATGCATCACTGGCGCGCCATGCGGTTACCCTTTGGATGAACTCGCCGGGTCACCGGAAGAATATTCTGGACAAACGCGTGACGCGGGTTTCCACTGCCGTCGCTTTTGATCCCAATGCCCGATACTGTGGACGCTATTGGTTGACGCAGAACTTTATCGGATAGCTTAAACTCACTCATTACAGTCACCTAAGGAAGCCCGGCCATTGGCCGGGTTTTCTTATGGGTTAATGAGCCGAGCGCGCAACGATTCTGGGGTGGGTGTTGCGTAAATCGGCAGTGTCGGTAAACGCCTCCAAAACCAGAGCTGATTGCGAAATTCTGGGTTCGGTATCGCATCGGTAATACGTCGGTATAACGTCGGTGCGCATATGCAGCAAAGTTTTCCGGGAACTACATATCGTGCGCGCGGTCAGATTGGTGAATGAGACGTTAAGGGCGGGAACTTGGATGACCTGCGGGCGTGCGGAATGTTTGGTTTGAGCCCTGATTTACCATGCATTTACGAATGTAACGGCTAGACTGGTGTGTCTGAAAACGGTTCTGCCACCACCTGCTGGTCATCTTCGTAGACGACGTAGCCCACCCGTTCGGTGCGTATTATTTCAATTGGGTAACCATTCTCCTTCAGCAAGTTGATTAATTCATAAGAACGGCCGATGGCGTCTGATGCATCCTCCTTGAACCAACTCAGCCCTGCAGTATTCTTATCCCGTGATCCATTCGATTTTGAACTGTTAAACTTATCTGGGATCGTCAAATTTGCTCGGAACCAGCTCAAAAGGTCTTCCAGTTCGTCAGAGATATAGTCTTCAAGATTGAGGACGCTTCGCAGCTCGTATGCTGCACAGAATAACCCTTCTCTTGCACCAAGATTTTCAATTGTGTTGGGTCTTACAAACCGAAAGTACTTCATTCGTTCACGTCAGCTGCGTCAAAGTCTCTCCTGACTATGTCTCAGAAATGCGTCATCATCATGAACGTCACTTTGTCCAACCAAGACGCCACACGTTAATTGTCCTCTAAGGTCAGATCGTTACGGGAACAGGCTGCCTTGGCGAGGTATTCTTCCGCGGACCCCGGCTTTATCTTTTCCTCCGTGCCCTCGTCATGGGGTAGCGGGAAGGTTTCGGGCGCGCTGCGGCTTTCGAAAACCACTTTAATGGTTCTTGCCTTGCAGTTGAAATCGCTGACAACGTCGAAACCTGCGGCGCCTTCCACATGGAAATAATGCATCTGCACCTGATTTTCGCCGAAAACCTGACTGCTTGTGTAGTACCAGCGGTCCTTGCCCTCGACCGGAACCTCAATCAGGTCTTGCGCCGCCGCGATGCTGGCGAGGCCGATTGCACCCGTCGTTAATAGTGCTGCCTTGATCTTCATGGTTCGCTCCGTCTTCACGTTCAGGCTCAGATTAAAGCCGCACTGTGATCCGTCAACGCCCAACACCGATCCAAGACGATGATTGACGCCCACGCGGCGTATCTTGCAAGATAACCGAAGCGTCTTTCCGGCTGATACACCCTTGCAGTTCTTAAAGACCGAGCGTATATCGCTCTCAACAGCGGCGCATCGGCCTCCACCCCCGACGCTCCACCGGATCACACCACGGGCCCGCTGGCCCGTTTTTTTATGCTTGGATTTCTAGCGACGCCATGAACGACCTGATTGCCAAAGCAATTATTGATCAGCAGCTGGCCAAGGTGATCACACCCGTGATCGAAGACCTTGGCTTTGAGCTGGTACGCGTGCGTTTGATGGCTGGATCGCAGTCGAAGACCTTGCAGATCATGGCCGAAAAGCCCGAAGGTGGAATCGAAGTTGACGATTGCGCGGCGATTTCGACGGCCCTAAGCGCGACACTTGATGTAGATGATCCGCTTGAAGACGCCTATACGCTTGAAGTGTCTAGCCCCGGAATTGACCGGCCTTTAACGCGGTTGAAAGATTTTGAGACTTGGGAAGGCTATGATGCAAAGATCGAAACCAGCGATCTGATCGATGGGCGCAAGCGGTTCAAGGGCCCTTTGCGGGGTATCGAAGGCGACGAGGTTCTGATCGAGATTGACGAAGGCACGATTGGTTTGAAATTTGATTGGCTGGCCGAGGCCAAGTTGATCCTGACCGACGAATTGATCCGCGACGTGTTGCGCGCCCGTAAGGACGCAGGGCAAGTGGACGAAACACAATTTGATGAAGTACAGACCATCATGGATGGCGACGAGGAGACCTGAGAATGGCGATCACATCCGCAAACCAGCTTGAACTGTTGCAAACCGCCGAGGCGGTCGCACGTGAAAAGATGATCGACCCCGGTTTGGTGGTCGAGGCGATGGAAGAATCTTTGGCGCGTGCAGCCAAGTCGCGTTACGGCGCTGAAATGGACATTCGCGTCGAGATTGACCGCAAGACCGGCAAGGCGACGTTCACGCGGGTTCGCACCGTGATCGATCCAGAAGAAGAGCTTGAGAATTATCAGGCGCAGATGACGCCCGAGCAGGCCAAGCAATATCTGGATGATCCCAAGCCCGGCGACACTTTTGTAGAAGAAGTCCCGCCTGTTGAAATGGGACGGATCGCTGCGCAGTCGGCCAAGCAGGTGATCTTACAAAAGGTTCGCGAAGCCGAGCGCGACCGTCAGTACGAAGAATTCAAGGACCGCGCTGGTACGATCATCAACGGTGTCGTTAAGCGCGAGGAATACGGCAATGTCATCGTCGATGTTGGCCGTGGTGAAGGCGTGTTGCGGCGGAATGAAAAAATCGGGCGTGAAAGTTATCGTCCGGGTGATCGTATCCGTTGTTACATCAAGGAAGTGCGCCGCGAAGTGCGTGGCCCTCAGATTTTCCTCAGCCGGACGGCGGTTGAGTTCATGTCCGAGCTGTTCAAGATGGAAGTGCCCGAGATTTACGACGGCATTATCGAAATTAAGGCCGTTGCTCGTGATCCCGGAAGTCGTGCCAAGATCGCTGTGATTTCCTATGAAAACAGCATTGACCCAGTGGGTGCTTGTGTGGGTATGCGCGGTTCGCGCGTGCAGGCCGTTGTGAACGAATTGCAGGGCGAAAAGATTGACATTATCCCGTGGAATGAAGATGCGCCGACCTTCCTTGTGAATGCGTTGCAGCCTGCGGAAGTGTCCAAGGTTGTTTTGGACGAGGAAGCCGAGCGGATCGAAGTGGTTGTTCCCGAAGAGCAGCTTTCACTGGCAATTGGCCGTCGTGGTCAGAACGTACGTTTGGCGTCGCAGCTGACTGGTCTTGATATTGATATCATGACCGAAGAAGAAGAAAGCGCGCGCCGTCAGGCCGAATTCGAAACCCGCACCAAGCTGTTCATGGACACGCTGGATCTGGATGAATTCTTTGCTCAGCTTCTGGTGTCTGAAGGCTTCACGAACCTTGAAGAAGTCGCTTATGTGGAAGTTGACGAATTGTCGGTCATTGATGGTGTTGATAGTGACACGGCAAGCGAACTTCAGGCTCGTGCGCGCGACTATCTGGATGCACAAAACAAGCTGGCGGAAGCGCGTGCCCGCGAATTGGGCGCCGAAGACAGCCTGTTCGCTTTCGAAGGGCTGACGCCACAGATGGTCGAGGTTCTGGCGGGCGACGGCGTGAAGACGATGGAAGACTTTGCGACCTGCGCCGACTGGGAGCTGGCCGGTGGTTGGACAACCGTAAACGGCGAGCGAATCAAGGACGACGGATTGCTAGAAAAGTTTGGCGTGGCTCTAGAAGAAGCACAGAACATGGTTATGACCGCCCGCGTCCAACTGGGTTGGGTCGATATCGCTGAACTGGAAGCCGAAGCGGCCGCAAAACGCGAAGCTGCTGAAGCCGAAGACGGTGCCGCCGAGACAGAGGAGGCCGGGGCTTGATGGCCCGGGACGTATTTGACCAAGGGCAGCAAACCCAAATACAGCAGTGAGCCCGAACGCCGCTGCATCGCAACCGGAGAGGTTCAGCCCAAACGTGGGCTGATCCGCTTTGGCATTGCGCCCGATGGGCAAATTGTGCCCGATATCCTTGAAAAACTGCCCGGACGGGGCATATGGGTAGCTTCTGAGCGGTCTGCGCTGGAAGAATCGACCAAAAAGGGTCTGTTTGCGCGTGGTGCGAAACAGGCGGTGACGGTTTCTGAAACTTTGGTTGACGATGTCGAAGCCCTTTTGGCCAAACGCCTGATTGATGGGATCTCGATGGCGCGGAAGGCCGGAAGCGCGATTGCGGGATACGAGAAAGTAAAATCTTTGCTCGGCAGAGAAGAAGCGCGCATTCTATTTCAGGCCAGCGATGGCTCGGAGCGAGGCAAGTCAAAGCTTCATGCACCGGGCGGTCGGGGCAGTTTTTTCGAGGTGCTTAGCGCATCAGAATTAGGTTTGTCCTTTGGACGCGAACGTGTGATACATGCGGCGCTCGGTTTTGGCGGACTCACTGAACGGATCAGAGAGGACGCCATTCGGCTATCTGGCGTTCGCGAATTGGACAGTGGCCTGACCACTGAAGAGGTAAAGAAGACCACATGAGCGATAGTGACGGCAAAAAGACACTTGGCCTAGGTCGTGGCCCCGGACAGGTAAAGCAAAGCTTTAGCCATGGCCGGACTAAGAATGTTGTGGTCGAGACCAAGCGCAAGCGCGTTGTCGTGCCTAAGCCTGCGGGCGGAGGTGGTTCGGCTGCACCAAACGCTAGGGGGCCCGCTTCTGGTGGAGATCCCAAGAAGCGTCCTGCGGGCATAACTGATGCCGAGCTGGCGCGCCGGATGAAGGCGTTGGCGGCGGCTAACGCTGTCGAAGCTGAAGAAGCTGAAAAGCGTGCGGCTGACGATAAAGCGCGCGCAGAAGACCGCGAGCGCCGTCGGGCCGAGATCGACGCAAAAGAACGCGAAGAGCAAGAGCGGGCTGAAAAGGCCAAAGCAAAGCTTGAAGAAGAAGACCGCAAGAAACGCGAAGAAGAAGCTGCGAAAGCTAGCGCAGCGGCCGCCTCGGCTGCTCCAGCTGCTTCGCCTGAAGGCGCTGCGGTACCATCCTCGGCTCCGCGTGGTGGCACCAAACCTGCGCCTGTAAAGCGGGACCGCGACAACAACGAGCGCCGCGACAACAAAAGCAGCCGTGCGCGTGACGACAATGCCCGCCGGTCGGGCAAGCTGACGCTGAACCAAGCCCTTACGGGTGGTGAAGGCGGTCGCCAAAAATCAATGGCCGCTATGAAGCGGAAGCAGGAACGCGCCCGGCAAAAAGCCATGGGCGGTGCTCAAGAGCGCGAAAAGGTTATGCGGACGGTACAGTTGCCCGAAGCAATTACGGTAAGCGAGCTTGCGAACCGAATGACCGAACGTGTGTCTGATGTTGTGAAGTCGCTTATGAACAGCGGCATTATGGCGACGCAGAACCAGTCGATTGACGCCGATACGGCGGAACTGGTTATCGAAGAGTTTGGCCATACGGTACAGCGTGTGTCTGATGCTGACGTCGAAGACGTGATTGCGCCGATCGAAGATGATGCGGCAGATCTTAAGGATCGGCCACCTGTCATCAC
Source organism: Paracoccaceae bacterium (assembly GCA_028097405.1). GTDB lineage: Bacteria > Pseudomonadota > Alphaproteobacteria > Rhodobacterales > Rhodobacteraceae > CALKXV01. Next base: position 14,992 of record JAOHEK010000021.1, read on the forward strand.
CATCATGGGCCACGTCGACCACGGTAAGACTTCGCTTTTGGACGCGATCCGTAAAGCCAACGTTACTGGTGGCGAAGCGGGCGGGATCACTCAGCACATTGGTGCCTATCAGGTGACGACCGACACAGGCGCTGTGTTGTCCTTCCTTGATACGCCGGGCCACGCGGCGTTCACGTCGATGCGCGCGCGCGGTGCTCAGGTCACTGACATTGTTGTATTGGTGGTTGCGGCAGATGATGCCGTCATGCCGCAGACCGTTGAAGCCATCAATCACGCTAAAGCTGCAAATGTTCCGATGATCGTTGCGATCAACAAGATCGATGTACCTGGTGCAAATCCCGACAAAGTGCGGACCGATCTTTTGCAGCATGAAGTGATGGTCGAAAAGATGTCGGGCGAAGTGCAGGACGTCGAAGTTTCGGCTGTCAAAGGCACAGGCCTTGAAGAACTTCTGGAAGCCATCGCGCTTCAGGCTGAAATTTTGGAACTGAAATCCAATCCCGGACGTGCGGCACAGGGTGCCGTTATCGAGGCACAGCTTGATGTGGGCCGCGGCCCGGTTGCTACGGTTTTGATCCAGAACGGCACGCTGCGTCAGGGCGACATTTTTGTTGTCGGCGAGCAGTGGGGCAAAGTGCGCGCCATGGAAAACGACAAGGGCGATCGCGTAAAAGAAGCCGGACCATCGGTTCCTGTTGAGGTTCTTGGTCTGAACGGTACACCCGAAGCAGGTGACGTGCTGAATGTGGTAGATACCGAGGCACAGGCGCGCGAAATCGCCGAATACCGCGCGAACGCAGCCAAAGAGAAACGTGCAGCGGCTGGTGCAGCGACGACGCTGGAACAGCTGATGCAGAAAGCCAAGGAAGACCAAGAGGTCGCCGAGTTGCCAATTCTGGTCAAAACGGACGTGCAGGGCTCTGCGGAAGCCATCGTTCAGGCGATGGAAAAGATCGGCAACGACGAAGTTCGCGTGCGGGTTCTGCATTCGGGCGTTGGCGCGATCACGGAATCAGATATTGGATTGGCCGAAGCTTCCGGAGCGCCTGTCATTGGATTTAACGTGCGTGCCAATGCATCGGCGCGGAGCACGGCGAACCAAAAAGGCATCGAAATCCGGTATTACAGCGTCATCTACGATCTGGTTGATGACGTGAAAGCTGCGGCGAGTGGATTGTTGTCTGCCGAGGTGCGTGAAAACTTCATCGGCTACGCCTCGATCAAAGAGGTGTTCAAAGTTTCCAATGTTGGCCGCGTTGCGGGTTGTCTGGTCACCGAAGGCGTAGCGCGTCGATCTGCTGGTGTGCGCTTGCTGCGTGACAACGTCGTGATCCATGAAGGCACGCTGAAAACACTGAAACGCTTCAAGGACGAAGTGGCAGAAGTTCAGTCGGGTCAGGAATGCGGTATGGCGTTTGAGAACTACGAAGACATTCGCGAAGATGATGTGATCGAAATCTTCGAGCGCGAAGAAGTCGAACGGACACTCGCGTAACACAAAATTCGTGCGAAACAAAAAAGGGCGCCGCAATCATTCGCGGCGCCTTTTCGTATGTGTGGGTGGGTAATGGTGGGTAATAGAGTGTGTGGTTAGTTAAACGGGAAAGCCGCAGAAGATACGGGTTCCGACGCGAACCGAGATACGTCCGTCTTCGAACGCTTGAACGAATTTCCCTTGAACCGAAACGCAACTTCCCATGATGACTGTTTTAAGCATTATTCGATCCCTTGTTGTTAGGTAAAACGTTATTTCATATTATTGCATAATCAACGTAGAAGTTGTGCACTGTTTCCTTAGAGGAAACAGTAGAGACATAAGCTGACTATTATCCACGCAGTTGACATACAATCCGAGCAAAAACCCGCCTAAAGCCAGTCTCTTAGCATCGGGATCAAGGGAATATCGGCCGGTGGCATCGGATAATCACGAAGCTGCGATGCGCGTACCCACTTCAGGTTCTGATCCTCGCGGGACATCGGTGTGCCCTTCCATTTCCGGCAAGCGAATAGGGGCATGAGAAGATGAAAGTCGTTATAGGTGTGGCTGGCGAAGGTTAACGGAGCGAGGCAACTTTCCCAGGTTTCGATCCCAAGCTCTTCGTGAAGCTCGCGTATCAGCGCCGCCTCGGGGGTTTCGCCGGGTTCGATCTTGCCGCCCGGAAATTCCCAAAGACCGGCCATCGATTTTCCTTCGGGTCGTTCCGCGATCAATACACGTCCGTCCGGGTCGATCAGTGCGGCAGCCGACACAAGAACGGTTTTCATGACCGGTAATCTGCGTTGATGGCGATGTACTGAGCCGTCAGATCGCAGGTATAAACTGTGGCCTGTCCCCTGTTCAGCCCAAGATCGACGGAAATGGTAACCTCTTGGCTTTTCATATGCACAGCAGCGTCGGCTTCGACATAATCGGGGTGCATTTGACCATTCTTGGCAACAAGGACATCGCCAAACCGAATTGTAAGCCGGTCTCTGTCGGCTTCAGCGCCCGATTTCCCCACTGCCATGACCACGCGCCCCCAGTTGGGATCTTCACCCGCAATCGCGGTTTTCACCAACGGCGAGTTGGCGATTGAAAAGGCAACCAACCGGGCGTCTTCGTTACTTGCAGCGCCCTCGACTTGGACGGTGATAAATTTGGTTGCCCCTTCGCCATCCCGGACAACCTGTTTCGCCAAATCATCCATAACCGTGTTTAAAGCGGTCGCAAAAGGTGCGTTCTTTTCGGTAGAAACTGCGATGCCAGACTGACCCGTTGCAGCGACTAGCAAACTGTCAGATGTGGAGGTGTCGCTGTCGACGGTGATGCAGTTGAAGGTTGTGTCACAGTTGGTGGAAACCAAGGCTTGCAACGCTTTGAACCCGATCTTGGCGTCGGTAAAAATATAGACCAACATGGTCGCCATATCCGGCGCGATCATGCCCGAGCCCTTAGCAATCCCTGAAATAGTGACTGTTTTCCCTTCGATCTGCACTTGTCGTGACGCGCCTTTCGGGAACGTATCAGTGGTCATGATCGCGCGGGCGGCATCGGCTAGGCCATCAGGCGCAAGTGCGGTTTGAAGCGATGTCAGTGTTGCGATCACCTTCTGATGCGGGAGGGGTTCGCCAATGACCCCCGTTGACGCTGTGAAAACACGCCCTTCGGGGATGTCTAGCAAAGCCGAGACCTCTGCCGTGATGGCTTTCACCGCCGTAACGCCCGCAATACCCGTAAAGGCGTTTGCGTTGCCCGAATTGACAACAATAGCCGCGCCTTCCTCTGACGAGCCTCCCAATTTTTCCTGACAATCCAGAACAGGAGCCGCACGGGTTCTCGATCGTGTGAAGGTGCCGGCAATGACCGTACCGGGTGACAGCTCTGCTAACATCACATCGGCACGGTTTTGATATTTGACACCCGCCGCGATGGTGGCAAAGCGCACGCCGGGCACCGCAGGCAGGTCTGGAAACCCGCCTTTGGGTGCAAGCGGCGAAACGGGAAGGTGTCCGGCCAAATCCTATTCTCCGAGCAACGAAAGGTCGTTCAACAGCTCGGGATCGATCTCACTGACAGTTTTGCGTGTGATATCAGCGCCTTCTGTCAGCTTGGCCACATATGCTTCGACGGCCTCGCGTTGAATAGTGTCAACCAGTTCGCCGCGGACGTCTTCTAGCGGCGGGGCGTCTTTTACGCGTGTTTCGTTCAGCTTGATCACGTGCCAGCCAAACTGCGTCTGAATGGGCCCAGAGATCGCGCCTACGTCCAAAGTCATCACGACTTCTTCGAACTCTGCCACCATCGCACCAGCGCCGAACCAGCCAAGTTCGCCGCCGCGTGGGCCGGACGGGCCAGTGGACTTTTCCTGCGCAAGTTCGGCAAAATCGGCACCATCATTCAACGCAGTGACGAGGTCTTTTGCCTCATCCTCGGTCTCTACAAGGATATGCGAGGCATTATATTCGGGCTCGGGGTCAACTGAACCATAGGCCGTCGTATAGGCCGCCTGAAGCGCCTCTTCCGATTCCGCGTCTGCGACAGCGCGCACAATTTCTTCATTGGCCCTGAGCGCGCGGATTTCGTTCTCCATCGTCAGCCGGGTTCCAAGGGACAATTCTTCGACTTGCTCGCTTAGCAAGGTTTGTTGGACCAACTGATCTATAATTCCATCAAACAGCACATCGCCAGGCAATTGCTGGTATTGCTGTGGTAAGCGCTGGCGCAGCACGATCATATGCCCAAGCGTGATTTCTTGTCCGTTCACTGTCGCTACAACAGTCTCGGCGTTAACATGACCATCGGCCAAAACGCCGGTTGGCAGGCCAAGGGCAACCACAGTTGCAAGTGTGGTCAATTTCGTTCTGAAAGCCATAGTCTTTCCTTAGTGGGGGTCGCACGGCTTGGCGACGTTGACAGTGGGGTACCCGACCCTTACATCGCAGACGTTGCGAGGTTTTCTTCTCCTTGCTCTTTTATGGCGGGCCAAGGGCACGGGCAAGCGTATCCGCTCACACAACCTCGTCAGACTACAGGCTAAGAGGCAAACGAATGCTCGGATTTGGAACGTTAGCGAAAAAGGTCTTCGGGACCGTAAACGACCGCCGCGTCAAAGCGGCCTATCCCATCGCGGAGAAGATCAACGCATTAGAGCCCGAGTTCGAGGCTTTGTCCGACGATGGTCTGATCGCTAAGACCGAAGAATTTAAAAAACGTGTCGCTGACGGCGAAAGCCTTGACGCGATCCTGCCCGAGGCCTTTGCGAACTGTCGCGAAGCGGCCAAGCGGGCGTTGGGCTTGCGGGCCTTCGATGTGCAGTTGATCGGTGGCATGTTCCTTCATGAAGGCGATATCGCCGAAATGAAGACTGGTGAAGGTAAAACGCTGGTTGCAACGTTTCCCGCCTATTTGAACGCGCTGACCGGTAAGAACGTACATATTGTGACGGTTAACGATTACCTTGCCTCGCGGGATTCCGCATGGATGGGAAAGGTTTATGCACAACTTGGCATGACCACGGGCGTTGTGGTTCCAAACCAGCACCCCGAAGAAAAGAAAGCCGCCTATCAGGCCGACATCACCTATGCGACGAACAACGAGCTTGGGTTTGATTATCTGCGGGATAACATGAAGCAAACGCTGGCCGAAGTCGCCCAGCGGGACCACTATTTTGCAATTGTCGACGAAGTAGACTCGATCCTGATCGACGAAGCGCGGACGCCGCTGATCATCTCGGGCCCCGCCGAAGATCGATCCGAGCTTTATGTAACCATTGATAAGCTTATTCCTGAGGTGCTGGACGAACACTTCACGCTGGACGAAAAAACCCGAAACGTGACCTATACCGAGGAAGGTAACGAGTTTCTGGAACAATCGCTTCATGCCTCGGGTCTCTTGCCTGAAGAGCAATCGCTGTATGATCCGGAATCCACGACGCTGGTACACCATGTGAACCAAGGTCTTCGGGCGCATAAACTGTTCGCACGGGACAAAGATTATATTGTGCGCGATAATGAAGTTGTGCTGATCGATGAATTCACCGGGCGTATGATGTCCGGCCGGCGTTTGTCCGATGGTTTGCATCAGGCGATCGAAGCCAAAGAGGGCGCGACGATCCAGCCCGAAAACGTGACGCTTGCTGGTGTGACGTTCCAGAACTATTTCCGGCTTTACGACAAGCTGGCCGGAATGACTGGTACCGCGTCGACCGAAGCCGATGAATTTCACGAGATCTATAATCTGGGCGTGGTCGAAATCCCGACAAACGTGCCTGTTGCTCGTGTTGATGATGACGATCAGATTTACCGCACGGCGCGTGAAAAGTTTGAAGGTGTGGTTAAAGAAATCAACGAAGCCCACGCCAAAGGCCAACCTGTTCTGGTCGGCACCACGTCGATTGAACGATCCGAGTTTCTTTCTGAGCTACTGACCAAAGAAGGTATCGAGCACAAAGTTCTAAACGCTCGTCACCACGAACAGGAAGCCCAGATCGTCGGCGACGCAGGCAAGCCCGGCGCTGTGACCATTGCCACCAACATGGCGGGTCGCGGAACCGATATTCAGCTTGGTGGTAACGTCGAGCTTCGGGTGATGGACGCTTTGGCCGCTGATCCCGACGCTGATCCAGAAGCCGTCCGTGCCAAGATTGAAGCCGAACATGCGGGTGATAAGGAAAAAGTGCTGGCCTCTGGTGGTTTGTACGTTCTTGGAACCGAACGCCATGAAAGCCGTCGGATCGATAATCAGTTGCGCGGTCGTTCGGGCCGTCAGGGTGACCCTGGCCATTCGTCTTTCTCGCTGTCGTTGGAAGACGATCTGATGCGGATTTTCGGATCAGAGCGGTTGGACAAGGTGTTGTCGACGTTAGGAATGGAAGACGGCGAAGCGATTCAGCACCCATGGGTGAACAAGTCTCTGGAAAGAGCTCAGGCCAAGGTTGAAGGCCGGAACTTTGATATCCGCAAACAGCTGTTGAAGCTGGACGACGTCATGAATGACCAGCGAAAGGTCATCTTTGGCCAGCGCCGCGAAATCATGGAAGCCGACGATGTCGAAGAGATCATGCAGGATATGCGCGAAGAAGTGATCGACGACCTTGTAGAACAATATATCCCACCGAAGTCTTATGCTGATCAGTGGGATACCGCAGGTCTGCGCGCCGAAGTCGAACAAAAGATCGGAATTACCGTTCCGTTGGTTGAATGGGGCGATGAAGAAGGTGTCGACGACGAAGTGATCCGCGAGCGGCTTTACGAGCAGTCAAGTGTCTTCATGAAGGCAAAGACGGCTCAGTTTGGCGAAGAGCAAATGCGCTCCATCGAAAAACAGCTTTTGCTTCAAACAATGGATGCTAAGTGGCGCGAACATATCCTGACGTTGGAACATTTGCGGTCGGTGGTTGGCTTCCGGGCCTATGCCCAGCGCGATCCAGTGAACGAATATAAAACTGAAAGCTTCCAGCTGTTTGAGAACCTTCTGGATAGCCTTCGCGGCGAAGTGACCGAGAAATTGGCGAATATCCGTCCGCTTACCGATGAAGAACAGGAGGCCATGATGCAGAAGATGATGGCCCAGCAAGGCATTCAAGTCGAACCCGGTACCGAACCTGCCGGCGCCTTACCAAAACCAACGCCGGAAGCGATTGCGGCTGGTTTTGACGAAAATGATCCCGAAACTTGGGGCAGGCCCGGTCGAAATGAAGTCTGCCCATGCGGTTCGGGGAATAAATTCAAACATTGTCACGGCGTTCTTTAAGAGCGCTGTGATCCATTCGACTCAAATAGTCTGAAAAACACCCAGTGCGCCGTATGGTTTCGAGCCATTTGGTAAGCCCCCAGTTACTCTGATCTGCGAAACCGGACCACGGCACCGATGCGTGGCCGGAGGAGACAGAGATGGTCAATCTTTCAATGATGACTAAACGGCGAACGATGACGGTTGTTGTTGTGCTTTTTCTCGCGTTTCTGACCGGCCACATGATGCAAACTGTCCTGACAGATCGCGCACCTGTGGTCTCGGCCACACTCGCTCCAGATGCCGAGACGGTTGGTGGATCGCTTCTGGCACCAAAACCGCTTGCACTACCACCCGACATGACGTTGATGCCGACCCTTGATCAGCCGCCGGTTTTACCCAGACGGACCGAAGAAACACAGACAGACCAGCTGGACGAAGCAAACGCCGATTGTGTACCAAAGCTTTTGGCAACCACGGCACCAGCGGCAATGATCACATTAGTATTGCGCGCACCCTGCCATCCCAACCTGTTGGTTCAGATTAAGCAAGGTCCGATCATTGCATCTGCTTATACAGACGGCGATGGGCGGATGACCCTCAAAATTCCTGCTTTAGAGACGGTTTCTGATATTCAGATTACCTTTGATGACGTTGTGCTGGCCACTGAACTGACGATTCCTGAGGCTGAAAATTTTCAGCACATTATACTGAACTGGACGGGTCCACAGTTGCTGCGCCTGAATGCCTATGAATTCGGGGCCGCACGTAACGAGACTGGTCACGTTTGGTCTGGCGCACCCAAGTCGCCGACACGGGCGTCTCGTGGTTCGGGCGGATTTCTCACTCGGCTCGTCACCGAAAAAGGGCCCTCAGTCGAAATTTACAGCCTTCCGGCCGGGCAATCCCAACTACGCGGTGTCGTTCGATTGGTTGTCGAAGCCGCCGTGACCCCCGCCACATGCGGACAGATTGCAACAGCCAAGGCATTGCAACCGACAGCGTTTCGCCGCCTTAGTGTGACTGACGTAGAAGTCGCACTTCCTGACTGTGATCACCAGGGCAAGGTCGTCTTGTTGCAAAACCTTTTGCGGGACGTGACACTGGCTGCGCGCTAACAGGAGCTTGCTGCCGCACGTCCATGTTCCAAAAATCGTTCATTATGCTGCTAGTACTTTGCTGGCCCCTTAGCCTATTCGCCGGACCTGTGGTGTTGACCAACGCCGACGGCAGCGTGACGGTTGAAGGCGAACTGGTGTCGTTCGACGGTGAGTTCTTTCGCGTGGACACTGCTTTCGGACCCCTGACATTGGATGCAGGCAATCTGCAATGCAGCGGCGTGGGCTGCCCGGACCCTGTTGACTTGATTGCACGGTCTCGCGTCGCAGGCCCTGCCGGAATGATCCATCGCCTGATGCCTCCGTTGATCGAGGTCTTTGCCGACCGGGAAGGGTTTGCGTTTCGAAGTCTGTTTTTGTCCGACAGCCAAATCGTCTGGGAATTGCGCGAACCGGCGACCGGCCAGCTTGTTGCGGTTTTCGAAGGGGCGGTTCAGGATGACAGCGATGTCGCACAGGGGCTGGCGGCTGGCGATATTGACATCGCCCTTAGCAAGACCGAACAAGCCGCCCCGGTCCGGCAGGATGTCATCGCGCTTGATGCGGTGGTTCCCTTGGTGCCGGCGGAAAACCCGCGCGCATTGGTTACGCAGTCGCAACTTTCGTCGCTTTTGTCTGGTCGCCTTGGCCGCTGGTCTCAGTTAGACGGCCCGGACCTGCCAGTTGTTGTGCATGTTCTGGACGGCGCAAGAGGGCCACTTGCCCGCTGGTATTCCGGCAGGATGTCGCAGGACGCGTTTCGCTACGATAGTGCTGACGCCCTAGCGGATGCTGTTGCGGCTGATCCGGCGGCGGTTGGGCTGGGCTTGTTTTCAGCGATGGGAAACGCCACGCCGCTTGTTGTAGGCGGCACTTGTGGCCTGGCAATTCCGGCGACACGGGATTCGATTCGCGCAGAAGATTATCCGCTGACACAGCCCTTGTTTTTGCATCGCCTTGGTACAAGGCAACCGAAAATCGTGCGCGATTTCATAGCATTTGTTCGATCCGAAGAAGCACAGCCAGTGATTGCAACTTCGGGATACGTCGATCAGGCCATCGGTCGGATCGGGTTCGAACGGCAGGGAGATCGGATCGCCAACGCAGTGCTTGCCGCAGGCGATGACGACGAAGCGTCCGAAGCTGTGCGCGACATGGTCGGTGCCTTGCTGAATCTGGACCGATTGACGCTGACGTTCCGGTTTCAAGACGGCTCAAGCGATCTGGATGCCCAATCGGCCTCGAACGTCCACCGGTTGGCTGACGTGATTAATCAGGGAGAGTTCGACGGAAAAAGAGTGCATTTCATCGGTTTTACAGACGGTGTAGGGCCTTCGGACGGGAACATGCGTTTGTCTGACCGGCGCGCGCGATCCGTCCGTCGTGCTGTTGCGGCGCGTGTTGATACAGCCCCGGTCGACATGGCCTCGGAAGGGTTCGGCGAGGTGCTTCCAATGGCTTGTGATGACACAGCATGGGGCCGCCAAGTGAACAGACGCGTGGAAGTCTGGATCGACTGAACCCTAAAGGTAGCCTGAAGACCTAAACGAAAACTCGTCCGCAGACCCGATGATCAAGTGATCGTGCAACGTGATTGAAAGCGCCCGCGCTGCATCTTCGATCAATCGCGTGACCGTAATATCTGCGTCGGACGGCGTTGGATCGCCCGAGGGGTGGTTGTGCACAAGAATGATCGCAGAAGCATTCAGTTCTAACGCCCGTTTGACGACCTCGCGGGGATAGACAGGCACGTGATCGACTGTGCCGCGGGCTTGTTCTTCATCGGCAATCAGCACATTTTTGCGGTCGAGAAATAGAATGCGGAACTGTTCGGTTTCCCGGTGCGCCATCGTGGTGCGGCAGTAATCCACCAAGGCGTCCCAGCCCGAGATCGCCTGACGGTGAATGACCTTGCTGCGTGCCAAACGATGCGCGGCAGCCTCGACAACCTTTAACTCAGTGACAATTGCATCGCCAACGCCGTTGATCGCCGCAAGGCGTTCGCGAGGAGCCGAAACTGCCCCGCTGAAATCGCCAAAAGCCTTGATCAAGCGATGTGCTATAGGTTTGACGTCCTGTCGGGGAATGGCGCGAAAAAGGACGAGTTCCAACAACTCATAATCCGCAACCGCATCCGTGCCACCATTCACAAAACGATCGCGCAATCGCTTGCGATGATCACGGATATAAGACGGCGGCTGGCTGCCCGGTTTGGCGCGCGCGAACTCGGAAAAGGCTTCGTCAAACGTGTATTGGTTGTCCATGGGCGCACCAATGGCGCGCCGTGGTTAAGCGTCAGTTAATCGATCAGGATGCAAATCGAATTTTGACGCTACGCGCACCGGGAAACAACTTTTCACACACATTGCTTGGCACATCGTAGACGCCCGCGGCGATGTCTCTTGCGTCCACGGGAACCACCTGTGGAAGTGTATGGCGAGAATCCACCAATTCACCGGTTGGAACGACGACCTCGTTTGGGCCGTTTGCGGGTTCGGTTGGAACGAAATAGGTTAGTTTGCGCCCCATGCGGTGAAGAATGGTCGAGACATGTTCGGCGTGCTCGGCGGCCCCCTGTAGACAGGCTTTGCATTCGGCAATGACGTCTTCGGTAAACTCTGTCTCGGTGGCCTGCATCAAAGGCCGGGTTGTTACGGGGCGGCGAAGTTTCGGAGCATCAGGAATGCCCAGATCGACGGCATTTTCCTTTAGAAACACGTACGCGTCTGTAATCAAGGCAAATTCTGACGTCGATCCGACACCTTGATCAGGGTGCTTTTCTAGTGCCAAGGCCTTAAAAGCGTTGCGAACATCGGCCGTGTTTGCGTTGGAAGACAGACCAAGCACAGCCAGAGCTTGGGATTTTTCTGAGACGCGCTGAATCGGGGTCATGGCATTTACTCGTTACTTGGTGCCAACACGGCACCGGAACTAACAACAAGCTCATCAGTACGCTATGTGTCCAATTCGCGCAAATATTGCAGCAAATTTGCGGCGGATTATGCCGCTGAAGACCAACAGTTCATGCAAACCCAACTTATTGTTCCGGTTTTATCCAAAATCTCAGGTTTTCATGCCGTCCCAGAAGGATTTGACCTTCTTGAAAAAACCTGTGCTTTCGGGGTTGTTTTCCTCGGACAGTTTTTCGAATTCGGACAAAAGCTCTTTTTGCTTGGCGGTCAGATTGACCGGTGTTTCCACGGCCAACTCGATCATCATATCGCCTTTTGAGCCGCCTCTAAGCGATGGCATGCCCTTGCCGCGCAACCGCATCTGGCGGCCCGATTGGCTACCGGCGGGGATTTTCACGCGGCTTCGTCCACCGTCGACCGTCGGAACCTCGATGTCGCCCCCCATTGCAGCCGATGTCATTGACACGGGCACGCGGCAGTAAAGGTTTTCACTGTCGCGCTGAAACAATGCGTGTTCGGTGACCTCAAGGAAAATGTACAAGTCGCCAGATGGCCCGCCGCGCATTCCGGCTTCGCCTTCTCCAGCCAGTCGAATGCGTGTGCCGGTTTCAACGCCAGCCGGTATATTGACGGAAAGCGATCGTTCTTTTTCCTGACGGCCTGCGCCTTTGCAGGTTTTACAGGGGTTTTGGATGATCTGCCCAGCTCCCGCACATGTGGGGCAGGTTCGTTCCACAGTGAAAAAGCCTTGGCTTGCGCGTACTTTGCCCATGCCGGCACAGGTCGGGCATACTTGGGGTTCGGCGCCGCTTTCGGCACCCGTCCCATCGCAGGTTTCACAGGCAAGCGCTGTGGGAACCTGTATAGTCTTCTGCAAGCCTGTGTGGGCGTCTTCAAGCGACACCCGCAAGTTATATCGCAGGTCTGAACCGCGCATGGCGCGCTGTCCGCCGCCGCCACGGCGGCCCCCCATCATGTCACCAAACAAATCGTCGAAAACATCTGAAAAGGCACTTGCAAAATCGCCGTTGCCAGCCCCGCCACCACCACGGGGGCCTCCGCCCATGCCACCTTCAAAGGCCGCATGACCAAACCGGTCATAGGCCGCCTTCTTTTCAGCGTCCTTCAGAACTTCGTAGGCTTCGTTGGCTTCTTTGAATTCAGCCTCGGCGTCTGGCTTGTCAGCATTGCGATCAGGGTGAAGTTCTTTTGCCTTACCGCGATAGGCTTTCTTGATCTCGTCGGGAGAAGCACCCTTCGAGATTCCCAGCACTTCGTAAAAGTCGCGCTTTGCCATGACAACGTCTCCTTTAAACGCAAAGACCGGCCCGAAGGCCGGTCGGGATCGCGTTCAGTGGCCTCAAGCCCGGTTTTCGTCGTCGAGATCTTCGAAGTCAGCATCGACGATGTCGTCATCAACACCGCGAGGCTCGTCCGCAGTCGGGTCGGCGTCCGCTTCGCCCGATGCTTCGGCCTGCGACTTGTAGATCGCTTCGCCCAGCTTCATCGAGGCTTCGGTCACATTCTGGATGCCGCTGCGGATTTTGCCCGCGTCTTCGGTTTCCATCTGTTCTTTCAGGTTGGCAATCGCCAACTCGATGACTTCGACGGTGGTTGGATCGACTTTGTCGCCGTGCTCTTCCAACGACTTTTCAGTTGCGTGGATCAGGCTTTCCGCGCCGTTTTGGGCCTCGACAAGGTCTTTGCGTTCCTTATCGGCTTCGGCATTTTCTTCAGCCTCTTCCACCATGGCTTGGATGTCTGCGTCAGATAGACCGCCCGACGCCTGAATGGTGATCCGGTGCTCTTTTCCGGTGCCCTTATCTTTGGCCGAAACCGACACGATGCCGTTGGCGTCGATGTCGAACGTCACTTCGATCTGAGGTAGGCCACGCGGTGCAGGCGGGATGTCTTCGAGATTGAACTGACCCAGGACCTTGTTGTCGGCGGCCATTTCACGTTCGCCTTGGAACACGCGGATGGTCACAGCGTTCTGATTGTCTTCCGCAGTCGAGAAGATCTGCGACTTCTTGGTCGGGATCGTTGTGTTGCGGTCGATCAGACGAGTGAAGACACCACCCAGCGTTTCAATACCAAGCGACAATGGAGTGACGTCCAGAAGTACAACGTCTTTCACGTCGCCTTGCAGAACACCGGCCTGAATGGCAGCGCCCATCGCAACCACTTCGTCGGGATTCACGCCTTGGTGCGGCTCTTTCCCGAAGAACTTAGTGACTTCTTCCTTCACGCGGGGCATCCGCGTCATACCGCCGACAAGAACAACTTCGTCGATGTCATTGGTCGAAAGACCAGCATCTTTCAAAGCGGCCTGACATGGTTTGATTGAGTTCTTGATCAGATCGCCCACAAGGCTTTCCAGCTTTGCGCGGGTCAGTTTGATGACCATGTGCAAAGGTGTGCCTGACGATGGGTCCATCGAGATAAAGGGCTGGTTGATTTCAGTCTGGCTGGACGACGACAATTCGATCTTGGCCTTTTCAGCCGCTTCTTTCAGCCGCTGCAACGCCATCTTGTCTTTCTTCAGATCGACCGAATGCTCTTTCTTGAACTGATCGGCCAAGTAATTGACGATCCGCATGTCAAAGTCTTCACCACCAAGGAATGTGTCACCGTTGGTGGATTTAACTTCGAACAAGCCGTCATCGATCTCAAGGATTGTGATGTCGAACGTACCGCCACCAAGGTCATACACCGCGATGGTCTTGGTTTCTTTCTTATCCAGACCATAGGCCAACGCAGCCGCGGTCGGCTCGTTGATGATCCGTAAGACTTCCAAACCCGCGATTTTGCCGGCATCTTTGGTGGCCTGACGCTGGGCGTCATTGAAATAGGCAGGCACGGTGATCACGGCTTGTGTCACATCCTCGCCCAGATAGGCTTCGGCGGTCTCTTTCATCTTTTGCAGGATGAAGGCCGAGATTTGCGAGGGTGAATATTTCTCGCCGCCAGCTTTAACCCAAGCGTCACCGTTGCCACCATCGACGATGTCGTAAGGAACGAGTTCCAAATCTTTTTTCACTTCGGCGTCATCAACGCGGCGCCCGATCAGACGTTTCACAGCAAAAACCGTGTTTTCAGGATTCGTTACGGCTTGGCGTTTGGCGGGCTGACCAACAAGCCGTTCGCCGTCGGTAAATCCGACAATCGACGGCGTGGTGCGAGCACCTTCGGCGTTTTCGATCACACGGGGTTGCGATCCGTCCATGATGGCGACGCAGCTATTTGTAGTACCAAGGTCGATACCAATCACTTTACCCATTCTTCTAGTCCTTCTCTTTCGGCGATGTTCGGAAGGCGGGCCCAGTTCGGCGCCAGACTTCCATCCCAGAGTGTGTGTCACCTAAAAAAGGCGATCACGGCTTCGAGGGGTATATAGGGAGCCGGTTGGGTGGCTGCAAGCGAGTCAAACAAGGGAATTTGATATGAATCGGATGGCCGGGCTGTGTTGGGCGTTCCCGATCGGGATGGGAAGGCCAGAAAGCCAGCAGATCATGGCGCGACCTGATAGGAATCCTAAGGAATGCCTCAGACGGTTTTGGCGGCGAAGTGTGCCGTTTCCAGAACCGGTGGAATGATCTTTAGTTTGGGACGAGGTCAGTTATTTTGTTGGGGTATTGTCGGGCAGGCTTTGTTGTCACTGAATTCAACAAAGCCTGCCCGGAAAGATGATCGAGGTGGATCTAAGGGATCAGTAGTCTGGTCCCTGGTGTCAACCGATTTGGATCTGGAATAACGTCTTTGTTCGCTTGGTAGATTTCCAGATACTTAAGCACTTCACCGTATTCACGTCGTGCGATCTGTCCGAGGGTTTCACCCTCGCCGACAACAATGTAACGGCCAGCGACTTCTGTTTGATTTAACTGAAGGTCGCCACCTGAAACAATCGCAAGACCGATGCTTGAAGAGCTAATTCCAGACTGGCCGACGGCATTAGCAGTCGTGGATGTGATTGGCGCGATCTCATCCGTATTTGTGGCCAAGGCTGTCGATGGAAGCCCGTAGACCGGCAGATCAGGAGCTTCTACCGTGATCTCTGTGCCGGACATGCTTTCAAGGAAAGCAACAAGGTCTGCCTTTTCGGTGTCTGTGAGACCGAGAGGCTTAATCAAGGGCGATTTTGTACCAAAGACATCTTCTGTCCCGCCGTTGTCGTAAAACTCGACAACCTCTTCCAGAGTATAGAGAATGCCATTGTGCATATACGGTGCAGTGTACTTCAAATAGCGCAAGGGTGGTGTTCTGAAGGCGCCAAGGTCTTTTTCGTCCAACGTCACAGCATAGCGACCTGGATCGCGTTCAAAGCTCATGTACATTTCAGCCGGAACGTTGAACCCTCTCATCGCTGTTCGATAGGTAATTTGACGTTCGGGGTCTGTGAACAGTTCCGGATTTCTTGGGACGGTTGTATTGTGAAACTCTTCATCTGTCGCAAGACTGCCATTGTGGCAATCGACGCAATTTCCCTTACCGGCGAAAATCTGCAAACCGCGCGCTGCGGGCTGAGAGAGCGCCGCAATGTCGCCGGATAGAAAGCGGTCAAACGGGCTGTCGGCGGAAATCAGGGTGCGCTCGTAGGCTGCAATGGCCAACGCAATCGTCTCGAGTTCGGGCGGCTTATCCCAGATGTCTTGGAACATTTCGACATATTCCGGAACCTGACGCAAGCGTTCTTCCGCCAATGCGGCGTTAATGTTGTGCGCGAAGGGAGTTCCCATTGCACCGGGAACTTGATGCAAAAGCGACGGGACCGAAGCATCCCAATGCAAGCCGTTTTGAATGAATGCAGAGTTTACAATCGTCTGCGAATTTCTCCAATGCTTCGAGCTTGGATATCCACGCGACAATTCCGCGCCATCACCAAATCCGAATTCCGGGCTATGACACTCGGCACAAGACGTGGAGCCATCACCTGAAAGGCGGGCGTCAAAATATAGCATCTTACCTAAGCTTGCCATGGCGGGTTCTTGACCGGCGCTTTCGAACTCCGGCAAGGGCGGCAATTTGGTGATACGGTCTTCACTGTGGCCGATTGTACCTAGGCCAATAAAGGCAGCGGTCAGCGCGGCAACTTGAACAATTTTAGTCATACTGAATATCCTTTAGCTGATCGCAAACGTGAGATTTAGTTCATCATTCGGAGCGACACTGATGTTGGCGCTTTTCCGTCCCAGAACTGGATGCCATACGATAAGTTCGTAGTTTCCTGATGGAATTTCGGGGATTTCGAAGTTGCCGTCCAAACTGGTGACAGCGAAGTATGGCGTCACGGATGTGTAGACATATGCCTCCATCCAATTGTGCGCGTTACAATCAATCATCAGCGTGTTGCCACGGCGGAATTTCAGGTCGATCCGATCAACGTCCCCTGCCTTGGGCTGCGCGAAATTGAACATTTGGCGACGCACGCCATTGAACATCTCATAGGCATGAATGTTGTGGAATAATTCATCATAATTGATGACTTCAACAAATGCGCTGTGGCGAAGGATTTGAACGTAGGGCTGAAAGCTACAATCAATTTGATAGATTTTGCCATTGCTAAATACGTCCTGCCAAGGCTTGCCGGCAGATACTCCGCGAATTTCCACCACGCAATCACCCAGATATCCTTCATCAGATACCCGAAGTGCAGTTGGAGCACGCGTTCCAGTTCCGCAAATAGCGTGGTCTTTTGAGACTTGGTATTCGCGAACCTCTATCTCGGGTCCGTTGTACGATAAACGGCCTTTGACAGTTGATGCGTTCGGAATGCGATCGATTTCTTGGTAGGCTGTCGCCTGGGCGTAGGCATGGCTGCCTAACGAAAAGCTTGCAAGAGCAGAGACTCCGCCGAGAACAGTTTGGCGCCTGTTTAACAACATTTGGTTACTCCAAAGTACTAATTTTTTGCAATTGACTCGATATAAAAAGCCAGTTGCCAGATATCTGATGCAGAAACATTCTGTCCAAAAGATGGCATGGGCGTGCCATTTACGCCTCCGTATATTCTTAGCCAAATGTCTGTTGCATTTGAGCCGCCTTTTAGCTTTCCTGATACAAAATTGGCCGGTTGGATCGGTTCAGAATTCTCGTCCTCAAGTCCCGATGCCAATTCACCATCACCTTGGCCGGTCTCGCCGTGGCAAGCGACACATCCAAGGGACGTGTACAAGGCGCGCCCCTTTCTACGGTCTGTTCTTCGCGGTTTACGAGGGATATCGAAGGGAGCGCCGTAGGCGTCAAATTCGGCAAACTGCCTGATGATTTCAGCTAGTGCGATTTTCTCGCTGGACGTAAAATCGGTAAAGGCAGGCATGGATCGACCCGATGACCCCTCAATGCCGCGTTCAATTGTCTTGATCAGATCGGCGCGCGTAGGTGGCTCGCCTATTTCCGAAGAATTGAACTTGAAGTTACCAATTGTGAAATTTCGGGGACGTGGAACGAATTCATTTGCGAGGACACCGTCGCCCATCCCGTCTGGGCCATGGCAGATAGCGCAATTCGCGGTGTAGAGCTGTTTGCCCAACCGTGTCAGTTCGGGGGTAATTGCGTTGTCATCGGTCTGAGCCGATAGCGATATCGAGGAACCCAAAAGTATCGACCCCGCCAAATATATAATCTTCCGAAGCCGAAGCCTTGTTCTATTTCTTCTGTGGCTGTGCATTGTGAAGATCTCACTATTTATATTTTGCGGATAACTTATCCGAAGCCTATTTTTGGATGCCGCTCAGTATTTCAGACAGATGCGGATTAACGCGAACGTCCTTATGAAACGCCTGATGAGTTGTAGTGATTTGTTCCCAACGAAAGCGCCATCACCTAGTCGTTGCTTTAAATTTTTGCTTGGCACGCTTACCGTGAATTTGGTTGAAGCGTGCCAAGCTTAGTATCTTAAAGAAGTGATTGAACGTTGATGCCGAAAGTAATTGCACCGATCAATTCACCGGTTGAAGGGTCTGAGATTGGCATGGACACTTGGGATTGATAGGTGCCGGTGCTTTCATCAAATTCCACTTCGCTGATGTGGATGTCGCCAGAACCATTACCGAATGTTTTCTGCCATTTGGCTTCATCACCCTGCCAATAGTCCGACGTTTCGACGCTTTGCGCGACGTTTAGGCCATGATTATCCATCGCAAACACTTCTGTCACAAAGCTTGCTGTCTGTGACTGCTGATCACGCAGCCATTCAGATGCAGGTTGATCGAGCAGTTGGTTGATCAAGGGCTTAGCATCAGTTTTTCGCTGCGCACGCCAATCTAGGTCAAGCTGGTCGATATCTGCTTGGCTTAAACCACTATGAGCGCTGTTCTGATCGCGAACAGCCTGGATAAGCTGTTCGTTCTCAAGCCAATGCGACAATTGAGCTTCAGCGTAAGCGCGAAGCGGCACACGATAGACGTCTTCCTGTCCGGGTGTGGCCAGCATGTACAAGGTCACCACGTTGCTCATGTCAGTCCCAAGCTCGGCGGATACCTTAGCCAAGGCTTCAACATTCTCCGCCGTTGGTTGCATGCCACCACGAATGGCAGAAAGCGCCGAGTTGCTTGCTTTCCAAGTCGCGTTCACGGCTTCCAGTTCTGCCTTAATGGCTGGGGTTGGTGGAGGATTGATACCTGCGTCAACCATACCATCGCGAAGGGCATTTAGCGAAACCGAGTAGCTGTCGAGGCTTTGCCCGAGGGTATCGACCGTGCCGACACTTTCGGCATTGGTAACGATGCCACAGACTTCCTTGGCGATACGATGGCCAAGCATCCGTTGACGTCCGGCAATATGAAGCGCCATGGCGTCTGCCTGCGTCAGCTCGTGCGGGTTCGAGTATTTACCCGAGATATCCGAGGCCAGAATCTTCGTCGCTTCATACAGCGTCCCATTATTGGACGCGATGATCTCGGCTGCGCGGTTCTTACCAGCGACGTTCGCAGTCAAGGTAGCGGCTGCTGCATCTATTGGCTTCCATGCGTCGCGCACTTTTTTGAGCGACCTCAAGACAACGCTGAATTTTTCTGCCGACGGAATACCAAGGGCCAAGCCGCCGTTTTCAAGGCCGTCTACGATGGTGTTGAAATCGTTACGGGCCGTACGAAGTTCTTCCGTCGCGGCATCCACACCGATCCCAGCGTTAAGCCGGCAACTGGCAGAACCAATGGTTTGAGTGAGCATTTCAAGCTTGTTCGAAAGGTTCACTCTGGCTTTTGATCCGTCGAAGGCCGTTTGGGCCTGAACGGGTGTTACGCTGGTTTGAGCGATTAGTAGGGCGCAAGCCGTAGCTGTCGCAAACAGCGCTTTTTTAATGGGGTGTTTGGTTATCATCTTGGGTACCTTGTCCATATCCTAGTCGTCGAGGACGCGTGTTCTGAACCGAGGTCCTGACAGGGGTCGCTCAACACTATGCGTTTCTGCGATGCTTGCTCATGTGAACAAGCATCGCAGTTGCTGTTAGGTTGCGGAGTCGTTTGAAATCCAAACTTCGACCCGACGATTGATCGACTTGCCGCGATCCGTGATGTTGCACGCTGATGCTGCGACTTCGCCGTAGCCATTGGAGCTCATGTCGATATGATCAAGACGATCTCCGGCAAACTGGCGTACCTCTTGCAGAACCGAGTTAGCACGCTCAAAGGACAGTCTGCGGTTTGCTTCGAATGCACCCACATCGTCTGTGAAGCCGACGAAGTTGATTGCCGTGCCTGCTGGCTGGTTTTCAAGATAATCGACCATCCGCTGCAAATCGAGCATGCCACGTTCGTCAAGACGAGACGACCCGGTACGGAACCGCAACGTTGTCGACAGACGGTCGTAGTTTGTCATTTCGCCAAGCATCTCGCGAATGACATCGCCTTCAAAGCCAACACCATAGGATGAAGCTTCAGTCGACAAAGCTGTCACGCGTTCGTCGGTCAGGTCTTGCGCGCGGCGCAGGATACCCAGATCGATGAAACCCGATTTTCCGATGACGCCGTCTGCTTCATTCGAGATGGCATAGTCAAGGAAGGCTTGGCTGGATCCATCCAGATTGTCTGCCCGGCTGTAAAGATACATCCGACGGCTCATGTCGTATTCCTCGGTCTTGGCCGAGAATGCATCCGGGGTGGACGCAATGCCACATTCGTTGACCAGGGTCACCGGCTGTGCACCACGCTGGAAAGCATAACCAACATATCCGATGGCGTTGCGATCAAGATAGACCGTGTTCGACACTTGCTGATCGTCTTGGCCGATCGCTTGTGGGAGGTGGTTCGGTACCTGTTCGCCAAAGAGGTAGCTCATGAAATAGTCATAGCTTGCGGAATCATCTGGACGCCCAATGACGTTGATGTCACGGTCGGGACCGCCCAACTGTCTCCAATTGGTAATTCTACCCGAAAACACACCGCGAAGTTGATCGATCGTCAGGTGGTCTACTTCGTTCGAGGGATGTGTAATCACAACCATGCTGTCGACCGCGACAATGCGTTCTTGTTTCGGGCTGACCATGTTTCCGGCCCCCGCAGCACGCAATGCTTGTGCTTCTTCTTTCGTGATCCGACGCGAAGACATGCCGACCTCTGCCGAGCCTTCCAGCAATGCAGTGAACGCATCATTGTCATTGGTAGCCGACACAAGATAGGAGCCGATTTCTTCACCAAACCCGCCGTCGCCGATCAGGGTGGCAAGGGTTTGACCCGCGCCAGTGTTTTTCAGCTCGGCGTCCGCATCCATTGATGCCGCGAAACCGGTCATGAGAAGTGGCATCATGCCAAGTCCGATAGTGTCCGATCCGGCGATCTCTACGTCAGCCGAGACGGTTTCGCTACCAAATTGAGGACAGGCTGCGCCTTCACAACGTACACGGCTTGCGCTGATACGCAGTTCGCCGAGAGGCGTCATAATGATGAAGTTGTCGTCAGTAAAATCAACGAAGTCGCCGACCAAATTTACTGTGCCGTCTGCTGATTTCAGTGTGACTTGTTCCGCAAAAGCCGCATTCGAGAACATAAGCCCCGACGCAAGTGCGATACATGCCGCGGTGGCCTTTAGTTGACCTGTTAGTCTTGTTACCACGAGTTCCACTCCTAGATTTCTAGATCTTCAGACGCACCAAAACCAGCCACTCAAAAAGGGTGTACCTAATTCGTACGCCCAATGATCCATTGCCAAATATTACTATTGGATACAAAGCGGGTAAATTTGTGGAAATTGTGTTTGAACTTGGGTTTTAAAAGAAATTTTTTGAAAATTGAAATTTCAAGTTTTCTGTAGCGAAGACATATGCAAAGCTTTGGAAACAAACAGTTTCCCATATCGCTTCTATTGTATTATGAACACGCTGGAATTCTATTCAAACAAGTTGAGATTTTCTAAAATGCAATGGCCTTAGTTTTGACATTTTTAGCAGTGCTTCGGCATGCCGAAACTGCAAAATGCTAGTTCTAGATCATTATAACCGTCTAGAGATTATAACCCTAGTGACCAAGGGGTTGCACCTGGTCCGCTTCTTCGCGATCGCACTCGGCGTTTTGCTAGCGATTTCGAAGCAGCTGGAGAAACCTTCTTTGGCATATTCTTGATGGCTTGCGAGACTGTTCTCTGTGGCTCGGCGGCCGGTGAATTCTGACCGGCGCTACTCAATAGCCGTGACCGGGATGCTTGTTTGCCAAGCGGCATAGAATAAGGTCTATCGTCGGACGATGCCGACTTAACGCGGTCGTTGTTGTCGTTGATTTCAGGCTCTGGAATTGGCATGTCGGCCGATGAAGTATCCGCGGTATCGACTGGCTGTTGCTCAGCTTCTGGATCGGCGCAAGCTTCCGCAATTGTGGGATCTTCATCGATCTCGCTAAGTTCGTCAGCAAACCGCGCCAACAAAACCTCGCCTCCATCAAAAGCGGATCGGACAAGTAAGTCGATCTCTTTCTTAATCGTTTTGACGATCTGGGCACCGCCGGAATCTTTGAACGTCATCTTGTCGACG
Source organism: Paracoccaceae bacterium (assembly GCA_028097405.1). Taxonomy (GTDB): domain Bacteria; phylum Pseudomonadota; class Alphaproteobacteria; order Rhodobacterales; family Rhodobacteraceae; genus CALKXV01. Next base: position 37,171 of record JAOHEK010000021.1, read on the forward strand.
CCGCCTTCACGATTTTTGGCTTCCTGTGCGCGGCGAGGATCCACTGGAATTACGTCGACGAAATCCTGCTCAATGTCCTGCCAACTAGCGAGATCCATATTCGGCGACGGAACCAGATAACTGTGATCGCGAAGCCGATCGGGCAATAGATCCCAGATAGCGCGCATAGAATCGTCTAGCTCGGCCCCAGTCCATAAAATGATATCGGCCGACCCAAGAGTTTTTTCCTCATCCGAACAAAGTAATGCCGGATCGCGTCCGGTCGCGACAACGATCGAGAGCTTCTTTAGAACTGGCAGGTCAACGTAGATACGAATTTTCGACAGCTTGTCGGTGAAAAACTTCTGGAAGTCAGAACCCTCAACCGTTTCCTGAGTTCCGTCTGTGAATAGCAAGCGCGCGTGAGGAATTTCACCATAGAAAAACTGAACGCGTGCCTTTGGAAGCGCAGAAGAAATGACAGATCGACCAATCAAGAGATTGAGTAGCGAAATCGCATGTTTTGGATCCGTGCCGAATAGCGTCAAGCGCAGCGGATGTTCGATCCGACGCAGGCACCGTTCAGCAAGCAAGCGATCCGAATTTGAGATATCGGCTTTAACAATAAGCCGCCTCAGACAGAGCGCCGTCCGTTTTTGGTCGTCATTCTCAATCATTAACCTTAACCTTAACCTTAACCGCCGACTACACCGCGAGCAATTTCTTGCTCTACTTCCTTCTGACTATCATCTTTAACATCTGGTGTCTCGACGTCTTGAACTTCGGAATTCTCAAGCAATCGAGTCGAATGGAAGTCAATTTCAGTGACATTTCCACGACGTTGGGGTCGGATTACTGGTTTTTCGTGTCGCACCTTGATGACTGAGAACGAGATGTTGTCCTGTTCCGGATCGTCGAGGCCTTTCACCGCTTGCAAAAGCGCGTTCGCAATGTCGGCGCTTGGTTTGCGCCGGTTTCGCGTGATGATTTTAGCGATTGCCTTGTCTTCCAAAAACTGAAGACCGTCACTGGACACAACGATGATGTCCCCGGTTTTCAATTCAAGTCCGACGCCACGATTGTCCAATTTGGCAATTTTGCCGCCGCACACTGCTGATGTCAGGCTATTGCGATCGGGATGTGTCTTGGCATCTTCGGGCCGGATTGCACCAATTGCGACCATGGCCGCGATCTGAGGTGCCATCGAATGGTCTTCGTTCACCTGTTTCATTTGACCGGCACGATAATGATAAAGCGGGCTGTCACCAACCGAGCTCCAGTACATCTTGTTGCCAGCAATAACTGTCGCCACGACCGTCGAGCCCATGCCAAGCGATTCAGGATTATCCTCAATCGCGTCGCGGACGCATTCGTTGGCGCTGTTAATCGCACTCAACATTAGTTTCGGCAGGCTTTCGGCATGATCAAAGAACAGATCACTGTGAAATTTTAGCTCGCTAAAAATTTCGGTGACGACAATCTTACTTGCGACATCACCGGCGGAGTGTCCACCCATTCCATCTGCAAGCACAACGATGCCACAGTCATCTCCAACAGCAAAGTCAGAAACCAACGAGTCTTCTTGATAGTCGCGACCGCCCCGATCTAGGGCGGATGCGATGTCGAAGCGGGGTTCAGGCAATCTCCACATCATCGTCGTCAGTCCCTTCTTCGGTTTCGGTAATATCCCAGTTAAATGCGTCGGAACAAAGTGCGACGAAGCGCAACTGGGTTTCGCCGATTTCGATTTCGTCACCGCTTGTGAGGTCGCTCGTGCTGACAACAGGTTTGCCGTTCAAACGAACGATATTTGACTTTCCGCCATGGCCCAGAAGGAAGGTATGGTTCTTCGGATCATAGACTACCGCTGCGTGGTTTTCGCGTGAGATTGCCATATCGCCGAATTCAAGCTGTATCGCCTGACCTTCGCTGCGGCCAATCTGAGACATGCCTGATTTGATCGCGAAACACTCGCCAAATCCCGGCCCCTTGGTGACCATGACCATTGCAACTGGAAATTGTGAGCGTCCGGTTTCAACGATTGCTTTATCTTCGTCGAAAAGGTCGACAACACGTCCGTCCGCAGTATCAAAGCCCATCAATCTGGTTTTGTTACCGTTAGTCCGACGACGACGCGGACGCATCACCGGATCATCAGTATTGGAGATGTCGGTTGGTGCCGGCATCGATACTGGGGCTGGGCTGGCATTCGACGGTTCTTCCCGTCGATCAAGAACCAGTGGCTCATCGAACTTTGTTGGTTGATCGAATTTTCTTCGAAACTTCGTTCTAAATAGAAACACAAGCTCTCTCCTTTTAGTATTCAGATCTTACTTTGATCAGTCGACAAGGGCTGCCAGCTGGAATGCTTGAATCCAAACGTCACCCGCACGATCAATCACGAAATTGAAACTGGTAGTTCCCTTGGGCAATTCTCTTTCCAAAATCGCCTGCAAGGAATTTGGCCCATCTAGGCTTTCCAGTGTTGAAAGGTACGACACCAAAGTGTCGCCGACCTGGAAGTCCGAGGCTTCGGGCGCAACGAGAATTTTGGTCGTCCAGACGGAGTTATCCTCACGCGTGACAAGCTGCAGGCCATTCAATAGAGATGTGTGCTTTTCTTTCAGCAGCGTGATCGTACGTTCGGCGGTCGTGTCAGTGTCAGGATCGCTAAGTCCAAGCGAAATTTCAAAACTACCGGCATCATTTTGCGACGCGGCTTCTGCAAACGCGGCTTCGATACCTTCGTTGGTCGCCACTGGTTGTCCATTGATCGACACGATCTGCATACCGTCAGTCATCCAGGACGGCGCATCGGCCGAGACATCGGTGATTGTTCCGGGCGTCGCATTAGACAAAACAAAAGGAATAGCTGGAACCAGAACCGTATTGAACGGTAAGTTGGCGGTTGTTTCATTGCTGGGCGCGGATACCGATGTTTCAACAGGTGCGGCCACAACAGTGCTTGGTTCAGGTGTATTGGCTGCTCCTTCTCGTGAACGCGCCATGGCGACAAAGAAGTCGACACCGGAATCTGACGTTGGCAAGTCGCTGTTCAGTTCTGACTGACTATCTTGAGCTGGTTCTACAGGTGCGTTCGGGATCAATTCGCTGGGCAATACAGCCACGGTTTCTTCCGGAACAGGAAGGTCTTCTACGGTGGGAAGCGGAATTAGTGCCGGAATATCCGCGGTGGCCACTTCACTTGGGCCTGACGTGACGGGGGGAGTTTCGGTCTGCATCAACGGCAGGACAAAAAATGCACCGCCGGCGATGGCGGCCACAGCAGTCGCCCCAAGAAGGATCGGCGCTATGGTTTTCTTTTGTGCGACGGCGGCGATAGGTTCAAAGGGCGCCGGTGCAGCTAGAGTAGCCACCCGCGCAGCGTCGGAAATATACGCAGTCCATTCTTCGGCGCTTTGCATCCGTTCCCGAGGCAAAATCGACATTGCCTTGTCCAGTGCTGTCACAAATTTTTCCGAGTAGTCATTCGTTTTTTCACCGAGTGATACGTAGGGATCAGGATCGCCTGACGCTCGGGCCGAAAGACGCACTTGGCTGTCTGGTGGCAATTCTTTTGTAATGATGTGATAGAAGCTGGCTGCAAGCGAATAAAGATCGCAGGATGGCGGCTGATCGCTTCCAGCAATATAGAACTCTTGCGGCGAATATCCCTCTTTTACCACTCGGATGGTAGAAAGCATCTGAGTGACTTTTGCGTTCGTGGATTCGCGGGCCGCACCAAAATCGATCAGGATCGGCTCGCCAGTTTCGCTAATAATAATGTTGTCTGGCGCGATGTCGCGATGAAGCATACCCTTTTGGTGGATGTGCCCGACTGCATCGAGAACCTTCAGCAGATAGGCTTCGATCATCTCTGGTTTCAAGCTATCAGGATTATCCTCAAGAATCTCTAAGAGATCCAAGCCTTGAACGTAATCAAGTGCCATGTATGCGGTATTATTTTCTTCGAAAACCTGATGCACACCAACGATGTTCGGGTGATCTGTCCTTGCTAGGCTCATGGCCTCCTGCGAGAAAAGGCCAACGATCGACTTAACTTCGTTTTGGTGGGCGCGGGATCGCGCGGTAACAGAGCTGTTATCGCGACGACACAGGTTACCGGGAAAACATTCTTTGATGACGACCCGACGATTCAAACTGTCCTTGGCAAGGTAAGTTATGCCAAAGCCACCGGCAGCGAGGTACTCCTCGATGACGTATTGCCCGTGCATCAACTCAGTACCTGGCTTTAGCTCGTCAGTCTCTTCTTTGTCTTCCAAGCTTGAAACGGTATTTTCCAGGCTCATTGCCTCAACCTCACATCCATTACTCACACTTCAATGAGGGAGATATTTGAGTAACAAACGGCCAATTTTAAGGTTAACGCTTGTTGAATAGGGGAAGATTGTGTGGCGATTTTCCCGAATTTTGACACAATTCGTTGTCGATATTGAATAGATACGTAATAAATATGGGTGATTGTTTCCGGCAACTTACCGCTCCGGAACGCCATTTTCTTAACGCCGAAACAAACTTGCGCACATCTTCTGCCCGAACGATGGAGAAAAAAGGGTTTGGGAGAGATCTTATTGTGGCCAATCGCAAGATTGGAAACGCTTAAACAAGACCGGATGCTATGGCGGCAGCTTTGATTAAGCTTCGTTTAGATGGGATCGGGCTTAGAAGCGAAGGGGTCGGTTCCAGAATCCCGAAGGCTCTCGGCCTTAGACATTGCTGCCTGACAATCCAACATGGATGCAACAGCTTCTTCTACACCAGTCAAGACAAGGGTGGCGATCTCGGAACCTCCGTATGAAATACGAACCGATTCCTTGGCTGTGAATTCCTCTACGAAATGCGAAGCCTGCTGATCCGCAACCGGCACAGACAGAACAAGACTTGGCAGGATTTCATTCCAGCGGTGTCCTTTTGCGGCGCCGGCCCAAGGGTCAAGATCACCGAAGGCAACTTCCACATCGTAGTCTTGTCCGGTTTCAACGGAGTCCCATTGGACACTTGCAACGATGAACTGGACATTCTGCTGCGCAGCGTTGAATTGGAACCTGAGGAACATTTCGTTCGCGAAGCCAAAGATAATGAAGCACGAATCGTCGATAGTTCTATCGATGGAAACGTTCCAGCCCCGAATATCGTCCGCCCAAGTGACAGTATCCTGAGCGACCGTCGCACTGGCCGTACATAGTGCGAGCGCAGCACCGAAAACAATCTTTACCATTTACACGAGCCCTTTCGGCTAACTTCATGTTGATAACACATTTTCAACACAATGCGCCTGTTTCCCGGTAAACAGAGTGTTTCGAAAATGGCGAAAAACGTTTGGAAAATTTAACTTTTTCGAAACCCTAAAGTTCGGCGCATGTCCGTGTGCCGGGCAGGTATAAGTTGTTGTAAAAAATGTACTATATATCAAATTTGACGAATGAAGCTTGAATGTGCCGCAACAGTTTCGTTGTACTGAGTTCCTTAACCAGATGATCTGACGTTGCAAACCAAATCGAATATGGTTCCCGCGTAACACATTTGCCTCAATTTATTGCCACAGTTCAGTCAGACGATATTGGGCGTTGTCAGGTGACCTTATTATGTAGTCGAAAATTCATGGGTGCAGCGATTTCAAGCGCTGACTATGCTGATCGGTTCAACCCCTGTGACCAGCACATCCTTACCCACCAGATCGAAACTAAGCTGTGTGCTCGGTGTTGCCAAATGGACCGAAGGCCGCGGATTTTGGCACAATATTGTTCGAAATCCTGATTGCGGCAATGTTCGATCGAAGAAACCGCGAACTCAACTAAAATTCGTCTAAAATTCAACGAATCTCAATGGCAGTCTCTCCCTACGACCAGAAATGTTAACTAGAAATGTTAAGTAGGATGAGTACTTAAAATGTTAGATAAACTGCCAAAGATTTTCGCCGTGACTGCTGCTGCAATGTTGTCGCTTTCTGCAATTCCACAAACCGCCCATGCAGGTTCTTCCGTTTGTTCAAGTGGATTGTATAAAGAAGATTGTTCCGCCGGTGGCAAATTCGAAAACGAGTTCTTCCATGTCAAAGAGTCCGAAGGTTCTGACCGCATGGAGGCCGAGCGTGCTTCTGCAGTGAAAGCCGCAAGTGAGCCAGAGGTAAAAGAACACGTTAAAGAGGTAAAAGAACACGTTAAAAAGAAGAAAAAGAAGAAAAAGAGCGCAAAACGCCGCAACAATACCCGTAAAATCAACCCAGGTTTAATCGACTCAGGTTCAATCAACATCAACATCAATAACGTCGCAGACTGATCATCGCTGACGAAAGATCGTTCCGCTTTGACAAACAGGGCTGGCGCCGAAAGCGTCAGCCCTGTTTGCTGTCATCAAGGGTTAAACAAAACTTGGTTAGCCCCAATCCATGACGACCTTGCCCGCTTCGCCCGATAACATGGCCGCGAACCCAGTTTCGAAATCGTCGATGTTAATTCGATGGGTGATCAAATCAGTCAGATCGAGCCCCGATTGCACCAGAGCGATCATTTTGTACCAAGTTTCATACATTTCGCGGCCGTATATGCCTTTGACGGTCAGCATTTTGAAGATGATCTTGTTCCAATCCACTGCAAAATCCGTCGGCGCGATCCCCAAAAGCGCGATTTTGCCACCGTTGTTCATCTTGTCGATCATGTCGCGCATGGCGGGCGCTGCCCCCGACATCTCAAGGCCAACATCGAAACCTTCGGTCATCCCAAGATCGTGCATTACGTCGTTTAAGTCTTCGGTGGCTGCGTTGACCACGTGTTGTACACCCATCTTGCAGGCCAATTCGCGGCGATAGGGGCTGATATCGGTGATCACAACCTTCCGCGCACCGACCCTCTGTGCGACCAACGCGCCCATGATGCCGATTGGTCCTGCCCCCGTGACCAGCACGTCCTCGCCCACCAGATCGAAACTGAGCGCCGTGTGCACCGCGTTGCCGAACGGATCAAAAATCGCCGCAATTTCGTCAGGGATATCGTCGGGGATCGGCACCACATTGCTTTCGGGGATGCAAAGATATTCGGCAAAGCTGCCCGGACGGTTGACGCCGACACCAAGGGTATTGCGGCACAGCTGTCCCCGTCCAGCGCGGCAGTTGCGACAGGTATTGCAAACCACATGGCCTTCGCCAGCGGCGCGTTGACCGATTTTGTACTTTGTCGCGGCACGGCCCATGTCAACGATCTCGCCGCAGAATTCATGCCCCACCACCATCGGCACCGGCACTGTTTTGGCCGACCATTCGTCCCACTTCCAAATGTGAACATCGGTGCCGCAAATGGCGGATTTACGCACTTTGATCAGCACTTCGTTAGGGCCGGGTTCGGGCACTGGAACGTTTTCCATCCAAAGCCCTGTCTCGGGCTTGGCCTTCACCAGCGCGCGCATTTCATTGCTCATGACAAAAGCTCCATATCATGGCCAACCTCGATAAAGGCGTCGATGGCGCGGTTCAGTTCTTCGGGGCTGTGAGCAGCGGACATTTGGGTGCGGATGCGATCTTGGCCTTTGGGGACAACTGGAAAGCTGAAGGGTGCGACGTAGACGCCTTTGGTGTCCAGCCGACGGGCCATGTCTTGGGCCAGTTTTGGATCGCGCAGCATCACCGGGATGATGGGATGTTCGCCGGGTAGCAGATCGAAGCCAGCGGCGGACATACGGGCGCGGAAGTGGCTTGCGTTATCCATCAGGCGGTTCCGGCGTTCGGTTGAGGCGTCGATCATGTCCAATACCTTGATCGAGGTTGCGGCAATAACCGGGGCCAGGGTGTTCGAGAAAAGATAGGGCCGCGAGCGTTGGCGCAGCCAGTCAATCACTTCGCGCTTTCCGCAGGTGTAGCCGCCTGAGGCACCCCCTAAGGCTTTGCCAAGCGTGCCAGTGACAATGTCGACGCGGCCCATGACGTTGCAGTGTTCAATGCTGCCCCGACCTGTGGCGCCAACAAATCCCACAGCATGGCTATCATCGACCATGACCATCGCGTTGTACTTTTCAGCCAAATCACAGATCTGTCCGAGTTTCGCGATGTAGCCATCCATCGAAAACACGCCATCTGTTGCGATCAGGCGAAAGCGGGCGTCTTGTGCGGCTTTCAGATGGGTCTCAAGCTCGGCCATGTCGGAATTGGCATACCGATAGCGTTGCGCCTTACACAGCCGCACGCCGTCGATAATTGAGGCGTGGTTAAGCGCGTCGGATATGATCGCATCTTCCGGGCCAAGGATGGTTTCAAACAGCCCGGTATTGGCGTCAAAACAGCTGGAATAGAGGATGGTATCTTCGAACCCAAGGAAGGCGGACAACCGTGCTTCAAGGTCTTTGTGTACGCTTTGTGTACCACAGATGAAGCGCACCGACGACATGCCATAGCCAAAGCGCTTAAGCGTGTCCTGCCCAGCGGCGATCAGTTCGGCGTTGTCCGAAAGCCCAAGGTAATTGTTGGCGCAAAGGTTGATCACATCTTGCCCCGTCGACAAGGCAATCGTTCCGGCCTGTTTGCTGGTGATCACGCGTTCTGTCTTGTAAAGGCCTGTGGTTTTCAAGCCTTCAAGTTCGGTTTGAAGGTGGTCAGTAAGGTACGTCATATTGGGTTCCGCTTTTGCCGGGTTTTGCCCAACGTCTCGCGCCTTTTCGCGATAGTCCATTGCTTTCTGGTGATGTGGTATTGAATGGCTACACATAGGTAGTTATGAATGTGTCATGGAAACTACATTCACACCTTATCTGTCGTTTGGTGGCGGCCTGTTGATCGGGACCGCCGCTATTTTGTCCATGGCTCTTTTGGGTCGAATTATGGGAGCAACGGGCATTCTTGCGGGCTTTTTGACCCCGTCCAGCATGAGTGATTGGTCGTGGCGCGCTGCGATGATCGCGGGCATGGCGTCTGGCCCGCTTGTTGTGATGCTGCTGACCGGGTCTGTGCCTGATGTGACCGTCCCGGTCACCCTACCGATGTTAGTCGTCGGTGGGTTTTTGGTGGGCATTGGCGTGACATTCGGCGGTGGCTGCACCTCGGGGCATGGGGTTTGCGGAATGGCGCGGATGTCCGTGCGATCTATCGCTGCCACGGTGATTTTCATGTTGGCTTGTTTCGCGACCGTTTACGTCGTGCGCCATTTGGTAGGAGTGTGAGCAATGCTTAGATTACTTCTCTGTTATGCGATCGGTTTGATTTTTGGTGTGGGCATCATGATCTCGGGCATGGCGAACCCTGCTAAGGTCATCAACTTCTTTGACATTGCCGGAACATGGGATCCAAGCCTTGCTTTTGTCATGGGTGGCGCGCTTGGGATCACGGCTTTGGGGTATCGGTTCGTCTTGAAACGCCCGGCACCTAAACTTGATAGCGTGTTTCATCTGCCGACGCGGAGCGACATCGACATGCCTTTGGTTGCCGGATCTGCGGTCTTTGGTGTTGGCTGGGGAATCGCTGGTTTTTGTCCGGGTGGCGCGATTCCGGCGTTGGGTACAGGTCGACCAGAAGTCTTTGTGTTTATCGCGGCGCTACTTGCAGGTATCCTGACAGCCAAGTTCTTGCGTCGCCAATCACGGGCGGCGACCACAGCATAGTGATCGGAAGCGCCATGATACCTACAAATATGGACGTCCACGCCGAAGTGACAGGCCACTTTGATCCGGTCTCGAACACCATCAGCTATGTCGTCAAAGACCCTGACAGTGATCACTGCGCGATCATCGATAGCGTTATGGATATCGACTATGCGGCAGGGCGGATCACCTATGATCATGCGGATGCTTTGATTGCGGACGTTCGTGATCGGGGCCTGAGCTTGGATTGGATCATCGAGACCCATGTTCATGCCGATCACCTAAGCGCCGCGCCTTACATTCAGGAAAAGCTTGGTGGCAAGGTGGGAATCGGTGCCAAAATCATGGTGATCCAAGACACCTTCGGGAAGATTTTCAACGAAGGGACCGAGTTTCAGCGCGATGGCAGCCAGTTCGACAAACTTTTCGAGAACGGCGATGTTTACGCAATCGGTGGCCTAGACGCGGTAGCTGTCGATACCCCGGGTCATACACCTGCCTGCATGACCCATGTGATTGGCGATGCCGCCTTTGTTGGGGACACGCTTTTCATGCCGGATGGTGGATCGGCGCGGGCTGATTTTCCCGGTGGAGATGCAGGCGAGCTTTACGATTCTATCATGCAAGTTCTGTCACTTCCCGATCAGATGCGGCTTTTCATGTGCCACGACTATGGGCCGAATGGGCGCGATATTCAGTGGGAAACGACAGTTGGTGACGAACGGGTGCATAACATACACTTGGGTGATGGGATCAGTCGCGAGGAATTCATCAAGATGCGAACCGAAAGGGATGCGACACTGGCCATGCCCAAGTTGATCCTGCCGTCCCTGCAAGTGAACATGCGCGCAGGTGAAGTGCCGCGCGACGAAGAAGGAAATCCGGTTTTGAAAGTGCCCTTAACGGGGCTTTGACGTCAGATGCGCAGGTCAGCGGCCGTTTGATTTCGAGCCACACGCCGGGCGTTGGGGATGTCGTTTGACATGGCGCGGGTGCGGGCATCTTTGGCGCTTAGCCCATGGTCCAGCCAGCGCTGGATAAGCCGTTGCTCTAAAACCTCTTCCGGTACGTTCAGCGCCACCGACAGATCCCATTGTGTTTTTAGATCACGCCATCCGGGTTCGTCTAAAAGCAGGTAATTCCCCTCAACGATGATCAGATTATGGTGTTTCTTAACCAGCACGCTGGACCCGATCGAGACGTCAAGCGCGCGGTTGAAGGTGGGCACTGCAACTTCAGCCTCAGTCCGAAGACGTTCCAACAAAGCGCTAAACCCGGCCAGATCGAAGCTTTCCGGCGCACCTTTTCTGGCACGCAGGTCGCGCGCATCCAGAATGTCGTTCGAGAAATGGAACCCGTCCAATGGCACAAGCGCGGCTGAATCGCCTAGTTCGGCAACAAGGGCTTTCGAAATCGTCGACTTTCCAGCGGCAGGCGGGCCTGCCATGGCGATAAGCTGTCGTTTGCTCTGTGGCAGTTTGCGAATGGTCTCAGCGATCCGGGCAGCGACACTTTGTGCGTTTTCCATGCCAAAGCATCCCTTTGGCTGACAGTGTCGTCAAGGCACCATGGTTCTGCCAATCTTAACCACTCCAGTCTTGATGCGCGCCGCTTAGAGGTGCATCAAGCCAAGAGTCTGGATCAGGAGGCACCATGGCCAACCATCTTTATCAACGTGATCTGCCCGACGGGTTGGACCTAGGATCTTCGGTCGCCATTGATTGCGAGACGATGGGCCTGAACCCACACCGGGATCGTTTGTGTCTGGTGCAGGTGTCATCGGGCGATGGGGACGCGCATTTGGTCCAGATTGAAAAGGGGCAAACATCTGCCCCTAACTTGGAGCGGCTTTTGACTAATCCAGATGTGTTGAAGCTGTTTCACTTTGGCAGGTTCGATATCGCGGCGATGTTTAACGCGTTTGGTGCGCTGACAGCCCCGGTCTATTGCACCAAGATCGCGTCAAAAATGGTGCGGACGTATACGGATCGCCATGGCCTTAAGAACCTGTTGGATGAACTGCTGGGCATCGATATTTCTAAGCTGCAGCAGATGAGTGATTGGGGAGCGGAAACGCTAACCGAAGCACAATTGGCTTACGCCGCGTCGGATGTTTTGTATCTGCACCAGCTGAAAGAAAAGCTGGATAAACGCTTGGTACGCGAAGGTCGCAGTGATCTTGCCACCGCTGCTTTCGACTTTCTTCCAGCGCGGGCACGGCTGGATCTTGCTGGCTGGCCCGAGATCGACATCTTTGCTCATTAGAACATTGGGATAATTGCGGCTATATACATGTCATGGCGGTGACTGACGGGTATTCACGTATTGTCTTGTGGCTGAAGGTATCGTTGCCTTTGGCGGCTCTGGCGATCCTATCAACACTGTTTTTCGTTGCAGAAACGCTGGATCCTGAAGCGGCTATTCCCTTTGCCGACGTTGATGTCGAACGGATTTTGACGCAACAGGGCATCAGTAAACCCAAGTTTGGCGGTGTCACAGGGAACGGTGTTGCGATTGCGCTGACTGCGGATGTCATTCGTCCCAGCGAAGATCCTGCTCAGATGAATGCCGAACAGTTGGTTGCGGTGCTGGATCTGCCCGGTGGGGGACATATCGACATTCGAAGTGACATCGGATTTCTGAATTCCACAACCAAAGAAGCCACGTTGCAGGGCGGTGCGCGGTTGGAAAGCTCAACCGGCTATGTGATCACGACCGAACGCATCCTGACCTCGCTTGAAGAAGCGCGGGTCACTACAGATACTGAGATTCATGCGACCGGGCCTGGTGGCGAGATTACGGCTGGCGAAATGGAGCTAACACGCTCAAAAATCGACGACAGCTATCTTCTTGTTTTCAAAAGTGGCGTTCGGCTGATATACAACCCCTGAGGGCTAAACCGAATGTATTCTGTGATCACCCGTTTCATCTTAACTGCCGTCATTTTAGTGACGGCTAGTATTGCCTTTGCGCAAAGTGCGTCGATTGCATTGGGCATGCAGGATTTTGACAAATCACAAGCTGTCGAGGTGACGTCCGATGCCCTGTCGGTCAATCAGCAAGATGGCAATGCAGTCTTCAACGGCAACGTGTTGGTGGTGCAGGGTGAGGTTCGGATGTCTGCCGGAGCCGTCAGGATTGAATATGGACAGTCCGATGGGGCTCCATCCGGTATTTCGCGACTTATTGCTTCCGGTGGAGTGACATTTGTGACCGCGACCGATGCTGTTGAAGCTAATGAGGCGATATATTCTGTTGAAAACGGAACTGTTCGTCTGACTGGCGACGTTTTGTTGACCCAAGGCCCGAACGCTATTTCTGGCGACACGTTGACTGTTGATTTGCAGACCGGTTCCGGAACAATGGAAGGTCGGGTTCGAACGGTGTTCAACACAGGGGGTGGTAACTGATGTCAACGCTTTCTGTAGCTTCGGAAACCCACCAAGGCCTATCGGTTCGAAATATTCGGAAATCTTACCGCAAACGCCCAGTTATCCGGGATGTCAGCCTTGAGTTGGCGCGCGGTGAAGTTGTTGCGCTTTTGGGACCGAACGGATCGGGCAAAACCACCTGTTTCTACTCGATTGCGGGTCTGGTTATGGCGGATGGCGGGCAGGTTTTGCTTGATGGTCGGGACGTGACATCTTACCCGATGTATCGCCGCGCCCAGCTTGGAATCGGGTATCTGCCGCAGGAACGTTCGATCTTTCAGGGTTTGAATGTTGAAGACAATATCCTTGCAATCCTAGAGATTGTTGAAAAAGACAGAACAAAGCGCCGTGAGCGGCTGGAAGAATTGCTGAACGATTTCTCGATATCGCATCTGCGCCGCACACCGTCCGTGGCGTTGTCGGGCGGCGAGCGTCGTCGCTGCGAAATCGCGCGTTCTTTGGCTGCGAATCCCAAGTATCTTCTGTTGGACGAGCCGTTTCCTGGCGTGGATCCGATCGCTGTTGGCGATATCCGCGATCTTGTGATCGATCTGAAAGACCGGGGAATCGGCGTTCTGATCACGGATCACAACGTTCGCGAAACTTTGGAAATCGTGGATCGCGCCTATATTTTGCACGACGGTGGTGTCCTGATGAGCGGGACAGCGGAAGAAGTTGTGCGCGATGAAAAAGTGCGCAGCGTCTATCTTGGTCAAGGGTTTCGTATGTCGTAACGTCGATGTGCAGTTGACATGACGGCCCAAATTATCGCCAAATAAGGGCAATGGATCGCACAAACGCTTTACATTCCAAGACTGTATCGGGGCTGTTTTACCCAAGCCCTCTCTCACTTCACACAACTTAGAACATTCTTAACGTCTGCCTCTGAGACAGGGGATGGACTGCACAATACAGGAGATGCCTATGCAGTATCAGATCACCGGAAAACACATCGACATCGGCGAATCCCTTCAAACCCATGTCAAAACTAATGTGAACGAGGTGGTTGAGAAATTTGCAGGGCGACCGACGGACGCAAATATCGTCTTTTCGAAAAGTGGTAACGAATTTATCTGCGAAACAGTGATCCACTTGTCGACGGGCATGACCGTGCAGGCTCGTGGGCATAGCCATGAAATCTATGCATCTTTCGATAGCAG
>JAOHEK010000022.1:0-22500 GCA_028097405.1 Paracoccaceae bacterium
GGCGTGAATGCGTGTGGCGTTGCTCCAAGCATAGGTCAGCGCCGAGACGATCACGCCGACGAAAACCGCTGTCGCCAGATCGTATGCAACGGTCACGGCTGTCACCAACAGAATAACAAACGAGTCCGAGATCGGCACTTTCCGCAGGATCATCAGAGAGTTCCACGCGAATGTCCCGATCACGACCATGAACATCACACCGACTAAGGCCGCCAATGGGATCAGCTCGATCACAGGGCTGGCCGCCACGATAAACAACAACAGGAACAAGGCCGCAGCGATGCCGGCCATGCGGGTACGTCCGCCCGACTTCACGTTGATCATGGACTGACCAATCATGGCACAGCCGCCCATGCCGCCGAAAAATCCGGTGACCGTGTTGGCGATGCCTTGGGCCACGCATTCCTGACTGGCGCCGCCGCGCTTTCCGGTCATGTCACCGACAAGGTTCAGGGTCAGCAGACTTTCGATCAGGCCAATCGCGGCCAGAATCAAGGAATAGGGCAGGATGATTTCGAAGGTTTCCCAAGTCAGCGGTACCATGGGAACGTGTAAACTGGGAAAACCGCCTGCGATCGACGCCAGATCACCGACACGTGGCACATCAAGCCCGAAGATGATCACGATGGCCGCAACGATCCCGATGCCCGCCAAGGGCGCGGGAATCGCCTTAGTGTTCCGCGAGACAACCCAAATGATGGCCATGGTCAAACCGACAAGGGCCAACATTAAGGCCATCGGCCCGGGTGCCAGCCATTCGCCGCCAGAAACCCCGTGGCCCGACGCTTCGGCAGTACCGGGCACCTTGAATTGTCCAAGTTGAGCCAAGAAAATCACGATTGCCAAGCCATTCACAAAACCCAGCATCACCGGATGGGGGACCAAACGAATGAACTTGCCGAACCGAAAGACCCCCGCCGCGATCTGAATGATCCCCATTAAGACCACTGTCGCAAACAGATATTCCACACCGTGATCCGCGACCAAAGCGACCATGACAACAGCCAAAGCGCCGGTCGCGCCCGAAATCATACCCGGTCTGCCACCAATCACAGCCGTGATCAGCCCGACGATAAACGCAGCATAAAGCCCCACCAGCGGATGCACACCTGCCACAAAAGCAAAGGCGACCGCTTCGGGCACCAAAGCCAGCGCAACCGTCAAGCCTGCTAAAAGTTCAATTCTGATCCGCGTCGGAGAAAACTGTTCCTTAGTTTTTTCAGACGACAAACCATCGCCAAAGACGGCGGCCCACGCACGTTCCATGATTGCCTGTTTCCTGCTCAGGTTATTATACCGTGCACGTACAGGGATAACCCCCAAATGGCACGGTGTTTATTGTGTTTTTTGGCCCAATATCCCGCGCGGGGTCAGGCGCGCTCGGTATATTCCATCGTTTCTGTACTGACGATGATTGCTTCACCTTCGCCAACGAACGGGGGAATCATGACGCGAACGCCATTGTCCAACACCGCAGGCTTAAAGCTGTTTGCGGCGGTTTGCCCTTTGACCACCGGCTCGGTTTCAGTGATCACACAGGTTACTTTCTGCGGCAGTGCAGCACTGAGCGCTTCGCTTTCAAAGTATTCAATCTTGATGGTCATTCCGTCCTGAAGGAAGGGACGACGCTCGCCCAGAATGTCGGCAGGTAGCTCGATCTGTTCGAACGTCTCGCTATCCATGAACACCAGCATTCCGTCGCTTTCATACAGAAATTGTTGGTCTTTTTGCTCAAGGCGCGCGCGTTCAACCTTGTCTGCTGACCGGAATCGCTCGTTCAGTTTCGAGCCGTTGCGAAGGTTTTTCATTTCGACCTGTGCAAAGGCCCCGCCCTTACCAGGCTTCACATGGTCCACCTTCACAGCGGCCCATAGCCCACCGTTGTGTTCCAGCACATATCCGGGTCGAATTTCGTTACCGTTGATCTTTGCCATTCGCGTAAACCGATGTTTTTGTTGATTCAGTGGTTAAACTCCCTATATTTCACTGAAGCCGCCCCGACAAGACGGGAGGCATCTGGGGATGGAATGCCATAGGTATGCAAAAAACGCATAGCAGCCATTCCAAAAAAGAAAGCCTAAAGTGCCTGAAAACCCCTAATAAGGGTCAACACGCCAATAGAACGCGGTAAGAACAAAAAAGGACGAAGAATGGCTGATTTTGTGGACGGCACTGCTTTCAATCACGAGCAAGGTAATCGCGCACGCAAGCTTTTTGCTGCTGTTGTGCTAGCGGCCTTGGATGACGCTATCGCCGACGACAAAAAATATGGCAACGGTCCCGAACAGATTGCCCGTTGGGCACGTTCGCGCGATGGCCGCGAAGTTCTAAGCTGTGCAGGCATCGACCCGAACGAGCGTGTGGTCAAAGGCCTGATGGAATTTGTCGGCAAGGGTGTTCGGACATCCGTGGCCTTGTCGCGCGAAGAAAGCGAACGCCGCCATGCGGCCGAAGCCGCTGCTGCGGAAGACGCAAAGCGCGCCGCTTAAACGCGATATACAGAACAATCGAAAGAACGCGCCTGACCGGGCGCGTTTTTTTATGTCCACATGACACCGCTCGTGGTTTTTGTTCAAACGGTGCAGCGTTATAATAGAGCAAACCACAAAGGTAGCCCTCTCATGTCCCATTCCCTGCCCTTCGATATTGGCCTTCTGAAAAAACAAGCCGAGACAATCGTGTCGACCGGCCTAAACCTCGCTCCCGGCCAAGACCTGATCATCACAGCCTCGGCGGAAGCCTTGCCACTGGTGCGCCTTGTGACCGCTGCGGCTTACCGCAAAGGGGCCGGACTTGTAACGCCCATCCTCAGCGACGAAGAGATCACCCGCGCCCGCTATGAACATGGGTTAGATACCAGCTTCGATCGCGCGCCGGGCTGGCTCTATAATGGGATGGCAGAAGCTTATGCTGCGAATGCCGCGCGCCTTCATATCGCGGCCGATAACCCAATGGCCTTGGCAAATGAAAACCCCGAAAGCGTCGGCCGCGCAGCAAAAGCCAACGCGGCGGCTTATAAACCCGCGCTGGAAAAGATCTCAGGGTTCGAAATCAACTGGTCAATAGCAGCCTACCCGGGACGCGCATGGTCAAAACTGGTCTTTCCTGATCTCGATGGCGACGCCGCACAATTGGCACTGGCAAAAGCGATTTTTGCAGCCTCCCGCGTCGATTTGGACGATCCCACAAATGCCTGGGCCGATCACAACGCAAACTTAGCCACACGCCGTGACTGGTTGAACGGGCAAAACTTTGCAGCGCTTCAATTTACCAGCGACGGCACCGACCTAATCGTGGGCCTTGCTGATGGCCACCTCTGGATGGGCG
This sequence comes from Paracoccaceae bacterium, assembly GCA_028097405.1. Taxonomy (GTDB): domain Bacteria; phylum Pseudomonadota; class Alphaproteobacteria; order Rhodobacterales; family Rhodobacteraceae; genus CALKXV01. Next base: position 3,328 of record JAOHEK010000022.1, read on the forward strand.
GGGCCAGCACCGCAAAAAACGGCGTGACGTGCAATCCCAACATCCCAACCGAAGAAGTTTTTACAACTCCGCACAAAGACCGCGTTTCGGGCCGTGTGCGCGCCACAAAACCCTTGGCCCATCAAGGCAGCCTGATCGAAGGCATCGAGGTCTTGTTCGAAGACGGCGTGATCACCCAAGCCACGGCGACGCGCGGCGAAGACGTGTTTTTGAAACTGCTTGAAACGGATGACGGTGCACGCCGGATCGGTGAAGTGGCTTTGGTGCCCTATGCCTCTCCGATCTCAGAAAGCGGCATCCTCTTTTATAATACGTTGTTCGATGAAAATGCGGCCTGCCACATTGCATTGGGGCAATGCTACAAGGACTGCCTGTCCAACACGGCAACCGCCAGTGACACCGACATTGCAGCGAGGGGTGGCAATGCCAGCTTGATCCATGTGGATTGGATGATCGGAGGCCGTGACACACAGATTAACGGCGTCACCCAATCACGTGAAACGGTCCCCGTCTTCCAAAACGGCAATTGGGCTGAATGAAATAGGGGCTTTGCCCCTTTTCGCTCACGCGAATTCACCCCAAAGTATACAGACAGAAGAAGCGCGGGTTGATCCTTCTTCTGTCTTTGTACTTCGGGGGAGGCATCGAAGATGCCGGGGGCAGAGCCCCATTTCCAAGGAGAAGGTCGAAGACCGCCGACGAAGCATATCGCGCGCGCTTGGCGCGCTCCTTGCGATCAAAACGGCACATCGCCCGCGGCTTGCGCGCCGGTGATAAATTTGGCGACCACTTTCTTGGTGCCTGCTTTGTCGAATGAAATGTCCAGCTTGTCGCCTTCGATGCCGGTCACGACCCCGTAGCCGAATTTCTGGTGAAACACCCGTTCGCCTTCGGTGAAGCTGGACACAGCATTCAGGTCAATCACCACGTTCTTGGCTTCGCGTGGCTGGCTCAATCCGCGCTGATCCGAACGCGCCTGTAGTCGTTTCCAACCCGGCGAGTTGTACACATCGGCCTGTCGCACCCGTTCGCCCAAGTCAGACTGCGGAGCCTCCTGCCCACCGCCGTAAAGCCCCGGCGCTGTGAGAACTTCGACTGTTTCGGGCGGGATTTCGTCGATGAACCGCGACGGCAAGGACGATTGCCACTGACCAAAGACCAGACGATTTCCCGCAAAACTGACCACTGCGATTTCTTCGGCGCGCGTCAGCCCAACATAGGCCAAGCGCCGTTCTTCTTCCAATCCCTTCAACCCGCTTTCATCCATCGACCGCTGCGAGGGGAACAAGCCGTCTTCCCAGCCCGGCAGAAAGACCCCCGGAAATTCCAACCCTTTGGCACCATGCAATGTCATGATCGAAACTTTGTCTTCGTTTTCGTCCGTTTCATTGTCCATGATCAGCGACACATGCTCTAGAAACCCTTGAATATTCTCAAAGTTTTCCAGCGCCTTAACCAGTTCTTTCAGGTTCTCTAACCGCCCCGGAGCTTCTGGTGTTTTGTCGTTTTGCCACATCTCGGTGTAGCCGGATTCGTCGAGAATTTGTTCCGCCAACTCTAGGTGATTGCCGCCTGCACGCATCAATTTGGCCCAACGATCAATTCCGTCAACTAGACGCTGCAACTCAACAGCGCCCTTCCCGCCCAACCCTTTTTCGGCCAGCAAAGCCCGCGCGCCTTCGACCAAAGACACTCCGTTCGAGCGTGCCGCCATCTGGATCTTTTGCTGCGCCTTATCGCCCAGCCCACGTTTGGGCGTGTTCACAATCCGCTCAAAGGCCAGATCGTGTTCCTGCGACACCGCAAGCCTGAAATAGGCCATCGCATCGCGGATTTCGCGCCGCTCATAGAACCGGGGCCCGCCGATCACCCGGTAAGGCAAACCAATCGTCAGAAACCTGTCCTCGAAGGCCCGCATCTGATGCGAGGCGCGCACAAGGATTGCGATTTCGGTCAGACGGAACGCACGCATTCCGCGCGTTCCCCTCTGCATTGCCTCGATTTCCTCGCCGATCCAGCGCGCTTCTTCGTCGCCATCCCAATGGCCGATCAAACGTACCTTTTCGCCGTCGGGCGCTTCGGTAAACAGCTCTTTGCCCAATCGCCCCTTGTTGGCTGCGATCACACCCGAAGCGGCCGCCAGAATATGCGGGGTCGAGCGGTAGTTTTGCTCAAGCCGCACCACCTTGGCGCCCGGAAAATCCTGTTCAAACCGCAGGATATTGCCCACCTCGGCGCCGCGCCAGCCATAGATCGACTGGTCATCATCACCCACACAACAGATGTTCTGGTGCCTTTTTGCCAGCAACCGCAGCCACAAATACTGAGCCACATTGGTATCCTGATACTCGTCTACCAAGATATACCGGAACCACCGCTGATATTGCGCCAACACGTCATCGTGGTTTTGGAAAATCGTCACCACATGCAGCAACAAGTCCCCAAAATCCGTCGCGTTCAGCGTCTTCAATCGCGCCTGATAGGCCGCATAAAGCTCTACACCCCGATCATTAAACGCCGAAGCTTCGGCCACAGGCACTCTATCCGGTGTCCATGCGCGGTTCTTCCAACCGTCGATCAAATGCGCCAGTTGACGCGCGGGCCAGCGTTTTTCGTCGATGCCTTCTGCCACAATCAATTGCTTCAAAAGCCGGACCTGATCGTCGGTATCCAAAATGGTGAAATTCGTCTTCAGCCCAACCAGTTCCGCGTGACGACGCAAGAGCTTCACACAAACCGAGTGAAACGTTCCCAGCCAAGGCATGCCTTCCACGGCCTGACCCAACAGCTGCACCACACGATTTTTCATCTCGCGGGCGGCTTTGTTGGTAAAGGTCACCGCTAAAATCTCGTTCGGGCGCGCGGTGCCGGTGTTCAGCAAATGCGCGATCCGTGTTGTCAGCGCTTTGGTTTTACCCGTGCCAGCCCCCGCCAGCATCAACACAGGGCCCTCCAATGCTTCGACCGCGTCGCGTTGCGCGGGGTTCAAGCCATCCATATACGGCATGCCGCGCGCCGCCACTGCCTGCTGAGACAAGGGCACGCGATCGGGAAAGTCATCGTCTTCAAAGGCGCTGGTCATGGCAACAACCTAACAAGCATCACCCATAAGATAAAGAGCATGTTCGCGGTCTGTTCCAGCGCCTAAAATGCCTCTGCTTGCACCCCCCCGGCATCAGGCTTAATCCTTTAACTCATGGACCTAGACACGCAATTCCCCGCCGTTTCCGACCTCCGCGAACGCGCCCGCCGCAGGGTGCCGCACTTCGTGTTCGAATACCTCGATAGTTCGACCGGCAAAGAAGACCAATCGGTGCGCAACCGTGCGCGTCTGCAAGACGTACAGTTCTGGCCGTCGATCCTTGAAGGCAGGTTCGACTGCGACACGACGACCAGCTTTCTTGGTCGGGATTACCCCGTACCGTTTGGCTGCGCGCCCGTGGGCATGTCGGGGATCATGTGGCCTCGGGCTGAAAAGATCCTGTCGGCGGCTTGCGCCGAAGCTGGCATTCCCTACTGCATGTCCACCGTGGCGACTGTAGTACCTGAAACCTTGGCTCCGACCATCGGCGACCAAGGCTGGTTTCAGATGTATATGCCCAGCAATCCCGAGTATCGCGCCGACATGCTGGACCGAGCCAAGGCGGCAGGTTTTCATACCTTGATCGTCACGGTCGACACACCTTTTGAGTCAAGCCGCGAGCGTCAGCGCCGCGCCAACCTGACGATACCGCCTAAAATAAACCTCGCCATGCTGTGGTCGATGTTGCTGCATCCGGCTTGGACGATGGGCACCTTGCAAGAAGGCATCCCCAGCCTGAAGCTTTGCGAAGAATACGCCGCGAAGGCTGCCGCCGGAAACCCGAATGAATTCCATTCCTTGGCCCATGCAGGCCACATTATCCGAGGCCAACCGGGCTGGACCGACATTGAAGACATCCGTGCGCTTTGGGATGGCCCCATGCTGGTCAAAGGTGTGCAACAAGCGCCGGACGCCAAACGCCTTGTCGACATCGGCGTCGATGCGATTTGGGTATCGAACCACTCGGGCCGCCAGTTCGATGGTGGGCCGGCGTCGATTTCCTGCCTGCCCGCCATCCGCGCCGCCGTCCCAGATACGCCCTTGGTCTTCGACAGCGGCGTCACTGGCGGCCTCGACATCTTGCGCGCCCTCGCACTTGGCGCTGATTTCGTAATGTTGGGCCGCGCTTTCCACTATGCCGTGGGCGCATTGGCCGAGAAAGGCCCCCCTCATCTGATCAAGATGCTTCGCGACGACATGGTGTCGAACATGGGCCAAATGGGGGCTAGGTCATTAGACGGTCTCTCAAGCCGTTTGATCGACGAAACCACGCCTTAAAACCGTCAAACTTAGCCACGATGCTCGGCCTTGCAAAAGCGAGGCGCGACATGTCAGACAAAATTACCCAACGGCTGCGATTAGCCGACGAGGCCCTGCGCCGCAAAAACAGCAAGCTGCCCGATTTTGCTGAGGACGAAGCTTATATCGAGCCCGTCAGAAAAGACGACGCCAATATGATCCGGATGCTGGCAAACCGTGCATCCAAGTCGGAAAAGCTGCCTAAAATATAGGCAAAGCTCACTGGCGAATTCCACCCAAGTTCCCGCTTTTCAGCGGAATCGCATTGCTCAACGGCACCGTGACCGCTAACACATGCTGCAACTGCGAAAAGAGGGTAGCACCATGGCCGAGTTCAAAAAAATCTTGATAGCCAACCGTGGCGAAATCGCCATCCGCGTCATGCGCGCGGCCAACGAGTTGGGCAAGCGAACGGTCGCGGTTTACGCGGACGAAGACAAACTCAGCCTCCACCGGTTCAAGGCCGACGAAGCCTATCTGATCGGCAAAGGCTTAGGACCCGTTGAAGCCTATCTTTCAATCGACGAAATCATACGCATCGCTGTGCAGGCCGGTGCCGACGCTATCCACCCGGGCTATGGTCTTTTGTCGGAAAACCCCGATCTGGTCGAAGCCTGCGTCAAGAACAACATCACCTTTATCGGCCCCAAAGCCGAAACCATGCGCGCCTTGGGCGACAAGGCCAGCGCGCGGCAAGTCGCGATCAAAGCAGGCGTTCCCGTCATCCCGGCCACCGAGGTTCTGGGCGACGACATGAACAAAGTCCGCAAACAAGCGGGCGAGGTTGGCTATCCCTTGATGCTAAAAGCAAGCTGGGGAGGCGGCGGTCGCGGCATGCGGCCCATCGCAAACGAAGACGAGCTGGAAGAAAAAGTGCTGGAAGGCCGCCGCGAAGCCGAAGCCGCCTTTGGCAACGGCGAAGGCTATCTAGAAAAGATGATCCTGCGTGCCCGCCACGTGGAAGTGCAGATCCTTGGGGACTCGCAAGGTAACATCTATCACCTTTGGGAACGCGATTGCTCGGTCCAGCGCCGCAATCAAAAGGTCGTTGAACGCGCACCTGCCCCCTATCTTTCGGAAGCCCAACGCGAGAAAATCGCGAATTTGGGTAAGAAAATCGCCGAAGAGGTTGGTTACGAATGCGCGGGCACCATCGAATTTCTGATGGATATGGACAGCGGCGAATTCTACTTCATCGAAGTGAACCCCCGCGTTCAGGTCGAACATACCGTGACCGAAGAAGTCACCGGCATCGACATCGTTCAGGCGCAAATTCTAATCGCCGAAGGTAAATCCCTGATGGAGGCAACTGGCAAAGCCTCGCAATACGATGTTGTGCTAAACGGCCACGCGATCCAGTGCCGGATCACAACAGAAGACCCGGCCAACAACTTTATCCCTGACTACGGCCGCATCACAGCTTACCGCGGCGCAACCGGCATGGGCATCCGCCTGGACGGTGGCACCGCCTATTCGGGTGCCGTCATCACGCGCTATTACGACAGCCTGTTGGAAAAGGTCACGGCATGGGCCCCAACGCCCGAAGCGGCGATTGCCCGTATGGACCGCGCCTTGCGTGAATTCCGTATTCGCGGCGTGTCGACCAACATCGCCTTCGTGGGAAACCTGCTAAAGCACCCAACCTTCTTGTCTTACGAATACCACACCAAGTTCATCGACGAGACGCCCGAATTGTTCGAGTTCAAGGTCAACCGCGACCGGGCCACCCGTCTTCTAACTTACCTTGCCGACGTCTCGGTCAACGGACACCCCGAAACCAAGGGCCGTCCGCTGCCGCTGCCAAATTTGCACGCCCCTGTCCCGCCGGAGCTGCGGGTTCAAACCCCGGCCACAGGCCCTAAGGCTCTACTGGACGAAAAAGGCCCGAAAGCCGTCGCGGACTGGATGCTGAAGCAAGACCGCGTGCTAATCACCGACACCACGATGCGCGACGGGCCACAATCGCTGCTGGCCACCCGTATGCGCTCAATCGACATGATCAACGTCGCACCCGCCTATGCCGCCAACCTGCCCGAAATGTTCTCGATGGAATGCTGGGGCGGAGCCACCTTCGACGTCGCTTACCGCTTCTTGCAGGAATGCCCATGGCAACGTCTGCGCGACCTGCGCGCCGCCATGCCGAACCTGCTCACTCAAATGCTGGTCCGCGGCTCGAACGGTGTTGGCTATACCAACTATCCCGATAACGTCGTCGAATTCTTCATCCAACGCGCCGCTGCCAATGGCATGGACCTGTTCCGCGTCTTCGATCCCTTGAACTGGACCGAGAACATGCGCGTCGCCATGGACGCTGTGCTGGAAACCGACAAAATTCTTGAAGCGTCAATCTGTTACACCGGCGACATCAACGACCCTGATCGCGCCAAGTACAACATCAAGTACTACGTCGATATGGCGAAAGACCTGCAAAAAGCAGGCACTCACATCCTTGGCTTGAAAGACATGGCCGGCCTTGTGAAACCCGCCGCTGCGCAAGTGTTGGTGAAGGCCCTAAAAGAAGAGACCGGCCTGCCCGTCCACTTCCACACCCACGACACCGCCGGCATCGCCTGTGCGTCGATCCTTGCCGCAGCCGAAGCCGGTGTGGACGCCGTAGACTGCGCCATGGATGCTTTCTCGGGCAACACCAGCCAAGCCACCTTGGGCACCGTCGTCGAAGCCCTGAAACGTCAGGAACGCGACACCGGCTTAGATATCTCGGCCATCCGCGAGATTTCCAACTACTGGGAAGCCGTCCGCCACCACTACGCCGCCTTTGAAACCGGCCTGCAAGCCCCCGCCTCCGAGGTGTACTTGCACGAAATGCCCGGCGGTCAGTTCACCAACCTGAAAGCGCAAGCCCGTTCGCTGGGCTTGGAAGAACGCTGGCACGAGGTTGCGCAAACCTATGCGGATGTGAACCAGATGTTCGGCGATATCATCAAGGTAACGCCAACATCCAAAGTCGTCGGCGACATGGCTCTTATGATGGTTAGCCAAGGCCTGACCACCGAAGAAGTGCTTGATCCCGAACGCGATGTCGCTTTCCCCGAAAGCGTCGTCGGCATGATGCGTGGCGAAATCGGCCAACCCCACGGCGGCTGGCCCAAAGACATCCAAAAGATCGTTCTGAAAGGCGACAAGCCCTTCACCAAGCGCCCCGGCGCCGATCTGAAACCCGTCGATCTGGACAAAACCCGCGCCGAGCTGAACGCCAAGTTCGACCTAGAATTTAACGACGAAGACTTGGCGGGCTACCTGATGTATCCCAAGGTCTTTTCAGACTACACAACGCGCCACGACACCTACGGCCCAGTGCGCACTTTGCCGACAAACATCTACTTCTACGGCATGAAACCCGGTCAGGAAATCTCGGTCGAAATTGATCCCGGCGTGACGCTGGAAATCCGCCTGCAAGCCATCGCGGAAACCAATGAACAGGGCGAAGCCAAAGTCTTTTTTGAGCTGAACGGCCAGCCCCGTCAGGTTCGCATCGCAGATCGCTCGGTCAGCAATGTCGCCACAGCTCGCGCCAAGGCCGACCCGACAAATGACGACCACGTCGGAGCTCCAATGCCCGGCGTCGTCGCCACCATCGCCGCAAAAGATGGGGCCAAGGTCAAAAAGGGCGACCTGTTGCTGACCATCGAAGCCATGAAGATGGAAACCGGTATCCACGCCGACCGGGACGCCGTCATCAAAGCGGTCCACGTGACAGCTGGCGCTCAGATCGACGCCAAGGACTTACTGGTCGAGTTGGAGTAAGAAAACCTCCGCGCGGCGCAACTCTTGTTGGCGTTCAAGTTGCCTACAAGCAATGGTATGCGCCAGCTTATGACCCGTTTTACCACCGCTATTCTGATGCTTTGCACATGTGCTACGTCGGCCTATGCCCATGACGTGACCCCCGGCGATGCAGGCTATATCCAAGAGATTTTCGGCGTGCATATCGCCCCGTTCATTTATCTGGGCGCAAAGCACATGATGACGGGCTACGACCACATCCTGTTCCTGCTTGGCGTCGTGTTTTTCCTCTATCACATGAAAGACGTAGCGATTTACGTCAGCCTTTTTGCCATCGGTCACTCGGTCACCATGCTTTTGGGCGTCTGGTTCGGCTGGGGTGTCAACGCTTACATCATCGACGCGATCATCGGCTTGTCGGTCGTCTACAAGGCGCTCGACAATCTAGGGGCTTATCAGAAGTGGTTCGGGGTCCAACCCAATACCAAAGCCGCAACGCTGATCTTTGGTCTGTTCCACGGCACAGGTTTAGCGTCCAAAATCCTTGAATATCAGATCGCCGAAGACGGGCTTTTGGCCAACCTTCTTGCCTTCAATGTCGGCGTTGAGGTGGGGCAACTTTTGGCCCTGTTCGTGATCTTGATCGTGATGGGATACTGGCGGCGAAGCCCGAACTTCATGCGTCAGGCGACTGTCGCAAATGTCATCATGGTCTTGCTTGGCGTCGTGCTAACTTACCAGCAAATCGCAGGCTACATCGCCAGTACGTAAGAATTGGACAGAACAATGCACAACGCCCCAAAGCCCAATCTCGAAGACCTACCCACACCCGCTCAACTGCGCCGATCAACGATCATCGCTGGTATCGGGGCTGTGGCCGTCGGCGTCATGATCTACTTGCCAGCCGAGCATGGCACCGACCCAACCGGCGTGGGCAGTGCACTTGGCCTTACCGAGATGGGCGAGATCAAACAGCAGCTTGCCGCTGAGGCCGCCGCAGACGAACTGCTCCACGGCAATGATGATGCCTCATCGCTGATGCAAGACATCTTCGGCCTGTTCGTCTCGACCGCCCACGCACAAGACGCTTGGCAAGACGAGATCACCTTCACCCTAGCACCCGGGCAGTCCACCGAGATCAAGGCGACAATGGGTAAGGGCGCAACCCTGACCTATGCATGGGCCGCTCGCGGCGGACGCATCAACTTCGATCTTCACGCTCATTCAGGCGACGATGGGGTAAGCTATGAAAAGGGCCGAGGTCAAACATCTGGGATGGGCAGCTTTGAAACGCCCTTTGCTGGGGATCACGGCTGGTTCTGGCGTAATCGCGACGACGCCGATGTAACCGTGACGCTAAAACTGCGCGGTGCATACAGTGGGATCGTGCGAAGCGAGTGAAGCTGGTATTCACAATTTCTTCACCAACCTTAACACCACCTACCGCGCGATCGGCTGGGCCGCTCAAATACAGACCTCGCACCTACGCAATACCGACGTGATACCGACGCGATACCGAAACACCAAAACCGTACGTTTTATCAGGTTTCATGCCATTAAGACTTGGCGCCAACAAACAGCGCCCAAAATCGCCGATCGCTTCATTTACCGAGGTGTTCGCGCCCTGAACTTAACTCTTTAGTTACGCTCCGGACCTAATTCGCAGGAATGCCTCATTCCCGAAGCCAAAGTGCCGTAATTCCATACGATTTTCGTCCTCGATGAAAAAGACCACTCCCCTTTCCTGGCGCCAACGCGGCCGCCGTTTCGCATGGGCGTTGCTGGCGATCAGCGCGGTTTCCGCCAACAGCATCGCAGCCGCCCGCACAAACAGCTTTCCCGAACCTGATCAACCATCAACACTCCAGTTCACCGCCACTCAAGCCGCTGCAAGGGTCCACCTTGATCGGTTCTTTCAAGCCGTACTCGTAGACGATGGTCTTGCCCGAATGAATGCTGCGGTTCGCGTGGCCCTACCTGCCCCCGACGGACGCCAGATTTTGGTTTGGATCACACCGTTTATTGCTGAAAATGGCGGTTATCTAGGTGTGCCAGATGGCGAAACTGCAGGCAATGGCGCAGCCGAACTCGTCAGTTTTAACCGCAGCCAGATCGTCGATTGGTCTTTCGTGGGCGACGACGGGCGCATCTATGGCAACTTCGCAACCCGTTTGATGCTGCACACGGTATTACCTGCACAGGCCGGCGAAATCGCTTCGATCCTGTCAGAAAGCCCCGCTCCGGAAGAATGGCTCCAGTAAGCCGCATTTTTTGCTTGCAGAGACCGCCCCAAGCTTCTACCACGCCCTCACCCAAAAGGACGCGGGCGTAGCTCAGGGGTAGAGCATAACCTTGCCAAGGTTAGGGTCGAGAGTTCGAATCTCTTCGCCCGCTCCATTTGGATCAGTCACTTGCTGGCTGAAACGGACACTTTCGGAACCAGTACAGGTGACACGCCAAACCGCGTCCTGAAGTCCTGTTGGCAGAAACCTTTCCAGTATCGGTACAATTGCTATGGTCCCCCTTGTGGATGGCACGCAAATCTACAAACTCTTCGTATCTGGTGAGGGTCTTGCCTTTGACAGCCCCCGTCTGATCATCGCAGGCCTTGGTTGGTGTGATCGGGACGGTTGCCGGAGCCATCAGAGTGCCAACCTGTCGACGCTTGCCCGGCGGCGTGCCGCTTTGCTATAAGCGGACACTCAACGAGAACGGTTAGGCAAAACACCTGCCAAAGCCACAAGTGTCTGCTCTCACAACTTAGCCGCCTCTATAGAAATTCACGGTCCTTGTTATGCGGATGTTCAAGCCCATAACCATGAGCCACGCGATACCCGTCGTAACGACGGCCCTTGAATTCATAGGTAACCCAAGCCGCAAACCCGATCAAAAGCAGCACGAAAAGCAGTCCGGTCAGAATTGGCATATGAAAGAGCATAAGGCCCGATCCCACAGCTCCAAGGGCGAAGAACATCGTAAAGTAACCGCCGGTTTTGTGGTAGGCTTCGAACATTCGGCGTTTGAGTGTGTGGTTGTATTGATCGCCTTCCCAAGTCTTCGGATCATTGGGGTCCGCACCTTCACGGAATTTTCCACCACGCGTGCCTCGCATTTGCGACGAAATAATCTGACCAATCCCCATCAAAATTGTGAGAACGCCGAAATACGCATGGACTGAACCAGTGAAACCGCCGCTGACAATCAGGGCCAAACCTGCCCCGCCAACCGCGAGAAACATCGCTAAGAACAAGCCATACTTGTGTACGCTGAAAAACCACCATTCGCGATGCCACAGACTAACGTCTCTTTGCAGTCCTTTCTCAGAGGGCGGCGGCTTGTGATAGCGCATGATCGTCACGCAAAGAGGCACAAGGACGATCCAAACGAAGAACATCAAAAGTGCGTGGTAGTTCCAATGGATGTCAATCGTTCGTCCAAGAAGGCCGATGTAGGCTTCTGTTGGTACGACAGGGGCCGTTGTTGTCATGTCCGTCTTTCTGTTTGGACCGGTCGGGCGACAGTATCTGGCTATCCAGTTTCTGCGGCCCCTAAACCGTATGACAATGCGGGCAATGTGACAATCTTGGGCATCGGCCGATTTGCTCCCTCACAGATCAACCGAGACATGACAAACGACGCAGGCAAACTGGCGTTCTTTTCACCCCCTCTGCCATTTGTTGAAATCGAGAATGATGATCGGCACCGTTAGGTACGAAATCACAACGCCACGAATGTGTCTTCCATCTCAACGGCCATTGGCTGCATGTCTTCCAAAACGCTGTGTGTCGCCAAATGTGCCATCAGGCTTTCGCCGGCTGACATCGCGTTAGAACCAGCTTCCAGGTGTTCGGGCGTAAGCCCTTCCCCTTTTGGGTCTCCTAGAACCGCCATGCTTTGGAAATAGTTGATGACGTCCGCGTCTGATGCATCTAGCGCGGGCCATTGGGGCCAGTCGAAGGTGTCGTTCATATAGGGACGGGTTTGGTCGTGGCTTAGCACTGTTAGGTGATTCAAATCACTCGCTGCAGGTGTGCCATACACCCCATTTGGCTCAGGAACGAATTCAAGATCACCGAACGCCCGCCCATGCAATGTTCCGCCGTAGTGGGGTTCCATTTTCAGGGTGTTAATAAACGTCTCGACCAATCCTTCAGTCTCAAGGAATGTCGCAAAGCCATCGTGACCAAAGGCTTCGACCATATCCATCACTTCATCAGTTTCGCCAAGACGTGCTGTCCGCTGAATGTCCGCAAGGATTTGCGGATCGAACGCGTCTTCGTCAATCCAAGCGACCTTCGCCCCTTGCATTGAATAAAAAAGCCCAACAGCCTGCAAATCCTGTCCGTATGGCATGTCGTTGTTCGTTAAATCATTGTCAAAGGCCCATTGGCCAACAGTCTCTAGCTCGACCGGTTCAAGTCCTAAGAAGTCACGAAGCCCGTTGTAGGCGACTTGCGCCTCTGTTGTGATCGCAGTTCTGCCGCCCTGTAAGGAGCTCTCATAAGTGTGCGAACTGCTCGTGTGGTGTTCGCCAAACGCAGTGATGTCGATGTAGTTTTCAGGTGAGTTGGAACCGTCGTCGGTTATGTCGTGGGTTGACATGTCGTGGTCGTGGTCGGTCGTGCCAACAACCGCGCGGCTGGCTTCCGAGGTGTCGAGTTCGGAATCGGTCGAAGCGCCGTCGTCGCTACCGCCGCTTATAGCAAAGGTTGCACCAAATAGGCCGAAGAAAGTAAGTAGTAGGTTCATGGCAGTGATCCTCTCGTCAAGGTGTCCTTAAAAATTGGGCAAACCTGTTGAAAGTGTGTCCGAACCGCGGCGGGCACATGACGCAAACTTTTAACTAGCCAAAATCGACCCCTAATGAGCGATGCACCGCTGAAACCGACGTGTAGAGAACGAACATTGAAAGGTTCTGAAACAACAAAAGCGCCCCTAGGGACGCCTCTGATCTCAGTTGGTTGCGGGGGTAGGATTTGAACCTACGACCTTCAGGTTATGAGCCTGACGAGCTACCGGGCTGCTCCACCCCGCGCCAAGAGAAGCACTGGGTACTTTAGGTGCTGGGTAAGCGCAAGGGGCTCTCGACAAAAACAACGGGAATATGTGCGGGTGCTAAATCTGAACCACGCTCGATGGGCTTAGTCGAAAACCAATTCGGGTTTGTTATGAAATACTCTAGGGTCAAATCATGTTCGCCCGCGCTTTTGCCTTGTTATTTCTTGCTATCACCGCCTCGGTGGCGGCCACGCTTGCCTTTGGCGAAGACGTTCTATTCGCGCTTGGTCTAATATTAGCGCAATCCAAGTTAATTGTGAAGAAATTGACGTTAATTAAATTGCCCGCCGTCTTGACGTGGATCAAGGCGCAGGCCTCGGCATTCTTCAAGATCGAACTGATGAAGAAATGGATTATGACGACCTTGCTGCCATTGCTGCTGGGCAAGGCGTTGCTTAGACGCTTTGCGGCGTATCTGGGTCGGTATCGTCAATTGGTCCGGCGGCAGTACATGGGATTGTTGCATTGGTATCGCGACTTGCATCCGGTCGAGAAAGTCGTGGCCGCACTGATCATTCTGTGCGCGACGGTCGCGGTGTCGGTCACATCGCTTGGTCTTTGGCTTATCCTGTTTTCCGTCAAGCTGCCGCTTTGGATCGCCGCGGTTTCAACGGCACTTTGGAAATCAATCTGGGTCACTGTCCAGAAAATGACGTTTAAGACCATCGCGTTCCTACAATTGAATTGGTTGGGTAAGGCCGCGGTCAAGGTGCTGCCCGCGTCTTGGGTCGCATGGAAGCGGCGGCTGGATTATCGCATGGCACGGGCTGTGATCCGGCGGCGGCGCATGACGATCCGACAATTGGCCGAGCGTAAAGACAGCTTACCATTCCGACTGGGACTAATGGCCGAGTTTTGGACGAAAGGTGCCGGACGAGACACAAACCAACGGTAACGTAGTCGTGACATTCGAATGCTGAAGACAGGTCGAAAAATCGCGAAGAGAGCCATACTGTTGGGACCAAGGAGAGTTCTTGATGAGCAAAAAGAAAAAACGCCACCCCCGCAAGAAAGTGGCCGCTGGTGCAGTAGCGGTTGAACCAACACGCCGTGACGTCATGCGTCTGGCACGCAATGGCTTGATCGGAACGGTTGCTGTGGGCGGAGTTGGGTGGTGGGCCGTGTCGGGCGTACAGGCCGTAGCGGCAGAACAGGACCTAAGCCGGGTTGGTCAAGGCAAGCCCGCGATTGTGCAAATTCACGACCCGCAATGCGCCCTATGCACCGAGTTACAACGACAGGCGCGCAAGGCCTTAAAAGAGATCGACGACGAGGATCTGCTCTATCTTGTCGCCAGTACGCGTACCGATGACGGCGCTGCGTTCGCGAATGCACTGGGACTTTCACATGTCACGTTGGTTCTGATGAATGCAGATGGACAGGTCGAGAGCGTGCTTGAAGGTGTTCGCCAAAGCGATGAACTTAAGGGGCATTTTCAAGCACTTTCTTCGAAGACCTGAACAAGGATCAATTGCCGTAGTCTAACCTAGTTCGCGGTTTCTTCCGTGAGGTAGGCGATCAGATTGGCAATGTCTTCGTCCTTCCTGATGCCTGCGAACGCCATTTTCGTGCCCGGCAGATACTCTTTGGGTTTGGTCACAAAAGCCGCCGTTGTTTCTGTATCCCAGATGATCCCACTTGTCGTCATCGCGTCCGAGTATTTGAATCCTTCCACCTGTCCAGCCGTCGCACCGAAAATGCCGTGCAGACTGGGTCCAGCTCCGTTTTTACCTTCTTCAAGTGAATGACAGGCTCGGCATTTGCGAAACACCGTCATGCCTGCCGTCGGATCTCCGCTAACAGCCGCCACTTGAACATAAGACGCAGGGGCCGTCGAAGCTGCATCTGCTTTTTGTTCATCCGCAGTAAAGATAAAGCGAAACGTCACCGGGGATACACGTGTGATGCCCGGCAAATCCGCCAATTCCATCAACTTGTCGATGCCTGTTGTTAGCCCCGCATCCGCAGTCGACAACATGACCATATCGTTGGTCGTGACCAAAACCCTTGTCTTGGACAAACGCGCGACGAACATCTCAGTTTCAAGCTCGATCTCTGTTCCGACAAGTGACAAGACACCTTCGGCATAGACCAATGCAGTATCGCCGACAGATAGACCTGCGATTTCGGACATATCGATCTTAGCATCCAACGAGGCCGTCTTCATTCCGTTGAATACGTATTCCTTCATCCGTTCGTTACGAATGTCGATCAGAGTTTCGACCGTCGTAAGATCAATCTGAACATTCACCGTTCCATCGTCCAAGACCGAACCTGACAGACCATCGAACGTATGAACTTCGCCTACGGTATCCCTCTTGATCGAGCCAAAAGCGATCTTCGAATTTTCGCCGTCCAACGTCCAAGATGTCGTGTGACCATCCGCAACGGCAGCGCTTACCAACCCGAAACCAGCCAAAACCACGATCGCTTTCATTACATTACGCATCGATTCCTCCTCCAAAGTTTCGCGCAACATTCGGCGTCCTGCAAAGAGAACACCCTTGGGTCCAATTTTATTCGAACGCCTTTTCACATTCTGGCACCGCTGACGATCAAACAGGCGACACAAACATGTGACACACCGTCTGTTGATGGTTCGGCACATCTGTCAGATGCATTGCCAATTTCTGAAATTTGTCACGAGCCAGACTTTGTTGAAGGGCGGAAAGTCGGTCAACGCCTTGAAGGCCGAGGTGACGACAGCCGAATATTCTGATTGGATTCAAGATGATGGCTGGCGTGATATGAACGTCGAAGGAATAGCAGAATATCTCACTGAGGCTGATTTGGTGAACTGACCCTGTATAATTCCCAAGCCCCAAACTGGCCACTTCGAAATGACGGGGCCACCTTAGCCAAGCATTCAACACGATAGTCACGCATCTAGTCAAAGGATCGCAGCGCAAACTTTGAAGGTACTGCACAAACAAAAACGCCGCCCCAAAAGGAGCGGCGTTTTTTTAATACATCGTTATAGAGATACACTCTGAAAGCTCTCTAGGTTTGGCGGTGACCTACTCTCCCACGCCTTAAGACGCAGTACCATCGGCGCAACAGCACTTAACTGCCGAGTTCGGGATGGGATCGGGTGTTTTGCTTGCGCTATGACCACCAAACCGAAAGAACTTTCAGAATTCCAAGTCGCGTAAAGTATGTTTGTGTATGCTTTTGATTGAGCCAGTCTACTTCTGGATCAAATCAAGCCTATCGGACAATTAGTACCGGTCAACTGAACGCTTTGCAGCGCTTACATCTCCGGCCTATCGACGTGCTGGTCTCGCACGGTCCTCAGGGATACCTTGTTTTGAGGGGGGCTTCCCGCTTAGATGCTTTCAGCGGTTATCCTTTCCGATCATAGCTACCCAGCACTGCTATTGGCATAACAACTGGTCCACCAGTGGATCGTTCACCCCGGTCCTCTCGTACTAGGGGCAACTCCTCTCAAGTATCCTACACCCACGGCAGATAGGGACCGAACTGTCTCACGACGTTCTAAACCCAGCTCACGTACCTCTTTAAACGGCGAACAGCCGTACCCTTGGGACCTGCTCCAGCCCCAGGATGAGATGAGCCGACATCGAGGTGCCAAACGGTGCCGTCGATATGGACTCTTGGGCACCATCAGCCTGTTATCCCCGGCGTACCTTTTATCCGTTGAGCGATGGCCCTTCCACTCGGGACCACCGGATCACTATGGCCGTCTTTCGACTCTGCTCGACTTGTCAGTCTCGCAGTCAGGCTGGCTTCTGCCATTGCACTCAACGATCGATGTCCGACCGATCTGAGCCAACCTTCGCGCGCCTCCGTTACTCTTTGGGAGGCGACCGCCCCAGTCAAACTACCCGCCACACAGGGTCCCGGATCCCGATAAGGGACCGCGGTTAGACATCAAGCAGAGCAGGGGTGGTATCTCAAGGGTGACTCCACCGAAACTAGCGTTTCGGCTTCAAAGTCCACCACCTATCCTGCACATGCTCGGCCTAATGCCAATGTGAAGCTGTAGTAAAGGTGCACGGGGTCTTTCCGTCTAACCGCGGGAAGCCTGCATCTTGACAGGCAATTCAATTTCGCTGAGTCGATGTTGGAGACAGCGGGGAAGTCGTTACGCCATTCGTGCAGGTCGGAACTTACCCGACAAGGAATTTCGCTACCTTAGGACCGTTATAGTTACGGCCGCCGTTTACCTGGGCTTCAATTCGGAGCTTGCACTCCTCCTTTTAACCTTCAGGCACCGGGCAGGCGTCAGACCCTATACGTCGTCTTGCGACTTCGCAGAGCCCTGTGTTTTTAGTAAACAGTCGCCACCCCCTGGTTTGTGCCCCCAGTCAATACTTGCGTAGAAACTGGGCCTCCTTCTCGCGAACTTACGGAGGTATTTTGCCGAGTTCCTTCAACATCGTTCTCTCAAGCGCCTTGGTATTCTCTACCTGACCACCTGTGTCGGTTTAGGGTACGATCCAATGGAGGGCTATTTCCAGGAACCGATTAGCAGCCCACCCAATCCAATAAGGGTGAACTACAGTCTCGATCCGTCACATCCTCCTGGCCCAGGAATATTAACCTGGTTCCCATCGACTACGCCTTTCGGCCTCGCCTTAGGGGTCGGCTTACCCTGCTCAGATTAGCTTTAAGCAGGAACCCTTGGTCTTTCGGCGACAGAGTCTCTCACTCTGTTTGTCGCTACTCATGTCATCATTCTCACTAGTGATCTCTCCACCGGATGGCTTTCGCCCCAGCTTCACAGAAAACCTCGCACCTCCAGTGTAGGCGAACCTACAAAAGAGGAATGAGATTATGTCACACTACGCTCCGCTACCACGTACGATAAATCGTACATCCTAAGCTTCGGCTCATGGCTTGAGCCCCGTTACATCTTCGCCGCAGGACAACTTAATTAGACCAGTGAGCTGTTACGCTATCTTTAAAGGATGGCTGCTTCTAAGCCAACCTCCTGGTTGTTTTGGTCGTCCCACCTGCTTTCCCACTTAGCCATGAATTAGGGGCCTTAGCTGTAGGTCAGGGTTGTTTCCCTTTCCACGACGGACGTTAGCACCCGCCGTGTGTCTGCCATCTAGTACTCCTCGGTATTCGGAGTTTGGTTAGGATCAGTAAGCCTATAGGGCCCCATTACCCATCCAGTGCTCTACCCCCGAGGGTATTCGGATGACGCTCTACCTAAATAGATTTCGCGGAGAACCAGCTATCTCCGAGTTTGATTGGCCTTTCACCCCTAGGCACAACTCATCCCGACCTTTTTCAACAGGTGTGGGTTCGGTCCTCCAGTAAGTGTTACCTTACCTTCAACCTGGTCATGCCTAGATCACTCGGTTTCGGGTCTGATCCTACTAACTCATTCGCCCTATTAAGACTCGCTTTCGCTGCGCCTACACCTAACGGCTTAAGCTTGCTAGTAAGACCAAGTCGATGACCCATTATACAAAAGGTACGCCGTCACTCGACTGGAGACTAATTTGGATTAGAACCGCTTGCGATAGCGGATCATGATTGTTTCGTTACCAGGATTTGTATCCTCGATACTTGCATTCGACTTGTGGTCTACCGCAAGCGAAATGGCAGTGTCTTCACTGAGTCTATACCCAATGCCGACGACCGTCCGAAACTGAAAATTGCCACCCAATTCTGTTCCGTCACTGCCTGGATCATAGTAGCCAGGCATCAGGCTGCCCTCAAGGAACAGGCCTTTCGACAGATCATATACCACGGCGATACCGGCACCCAAAAAGATGTCGCTATCATCGTCGATCTGACCGGCTATGCCAAAGTTCAGATCAAGGTTGCCCCGTTCGTAAAACGGGGCAGCATGGTATTCAACAATAACAGTCGCCGATTCAGCGCTGCCATCATCAAGAATGTCGCTAACACCTAGTCCAAAGACGAATTCGCCAGCGGATACGGGTGTCGACAACACACACAAAATCGGGATTGTTTTCAGTAGCTTGATCATTAAGCTACTATGCAATCCAAAT